>NZ_JBIAQL010000006.1:0-431186 GCF_042889045.1 Streptomyces sp. NPDC002701 | reverse complement strand
GGGGCTCTCCCCCCAGTGGGTGCCGCGGGGGGGGCCCCCCCGCCCCGGCCCCCCCCCCCCCCCTGGGGGGGGGGGGGGGGGGGGGGGGGGGGGGGGGGGGTGCTTCCTGCCGGAGGGCCGCTCCGCCCGAGGGGACGGGGCGGAGCGGCCCGGTAACCGACGGCTACTGATAGACCCGTACGAAGTCGACGAGCATCTTGGACGGGAAGGGTGTGCTCGCGTCCGTCGGACCCGGCCAGTCACCTCCGACCGCGAGGTTGAGGATCATGTAGTGCGGGTGGTCGAAGATCCACGGCCCGCGTGTCTGCTCCACCTGGTCCTTGTCGAGGGAGAAGACGGTCCGGCCGTCCAGGCTGTAGGTGATGCCCTTGCTGTTCCAGTCGGCGGCCCAGGTGTGGAAGTCGTCGGAGAAGTCGGCGTTCCCGGGCAGGGTGTACGGCGAGCCGATTCCGCCTCCGCCGTTGTAGGCCGGCGCGTGGACGGTCGAGTATGCGGTCTTCACGTCCTTGCCGAGGACCTCCACGATGTCGATCTCACCGTTGTACGGCCACGGCCTGCCCGTCAGGAAGTCGGCGCCCATCATCCAGAACGCGGGCCACAGACCGTTGCCCTTGGGCACCTTGATGCGTGCTTCGACGCGCCCGTAGGTGAACTGGAACGTCGCGCCGGTGTTCATCCGTGCCGAGGTGTACTGGCAGGTGGTGCTGCCGCTCAACGGGTCACGCGGGCACGACGATCCGGCGGTGGCCTCCTTGCGGGCCTCCATCACCAGGTGTCCCGACCCGTCCAGCGAGGCGTTGCGGTGGTCGGTGTAGTACTCCAGCTCGTTGTTCGGCCCGGTGCCCGGGTCGGCCCGCCACTTCGAGGCGTCGGGCTTGGTGCCCGCGGCGCCGTCGAACTCGTCCCTCCACACCAGCTGTGGCGGGTTCGCGGGATCGCTCGGCAGGGGCGGGGGCGTGATGGGGGCCCCACCGGTGCCGTACACCTGGAACTCCCACAGCGAATAGCCGTAGGGGGTGGCACGTTCCGTGCCGTACATACGCACATGGCGGCCGGAGCCGGAGACGGCGAGTGTCTGCTTGAAGCCCGTGCCGGACGTCGTCGAGTAGATCGGCGTCCAGTCGGTGCCGTTCGGTGAGACCTGGATCTGGAAGGACTTGGCGTAGGCGGGATCCCATTGCAGGACGACCTTGTCGATCTGTGCCGTCGCGCCGAGGTCGATGGAGATCCAGCCGGGGTCGGTCCATCCGGTGGTGGAGCTGGTGGCCCAGCGGGAGGCCGGATCCCGGTCGAACGCCCTGGCCGGTGTGCACTCCCAGCAGTTCCCGTCGCTCTGGGACGAGGACGCCGCGCCCGGCCTGCCGTAGGAGAGCAGCCTGCCGGGGTCGCCGCCGGAACCGCCGGCGGTGCCGTACACCTGGAACTCCCACAGCGAGTAGCCGTAGGCGGTGGCACGTTGTGTTCCATACATGCGCACATACCGGCCGGTGCCGGAAACGGTCAGGGTCTGGGTGCCGCCCGTGCCCGCGGCCGTCTGGTGGACGGTGGTCCACTGCTGCGCGTCGCTCGACACCTCGATCCTGAACGCCGTGCCGTACGCGGCTTCCCAGTTGAGGACGACCCGGCTGATCGCGGCACTTGCCCCGAGGTCGATCTGGATCCACTGCGGATCGGCGAAGGCGCTGGACCACCGGGTCCCGGGGTCTCCGTCAACGGCGCTCCGCGCGGTGAAGTTCCCCTCGGTGCTTGAGGCGGTGGCGGTCTTTCCCTGCGAGAGCAGGACCTCCGCAGCCTGTGCGGAAGGTGCGGGGAGAGCGATGAAAGTGAGTAGTGAGGCCGCAAGTGTCAGAAATAAGGCGAAGCGGCGCAGCAGCGCTTGCATGGGCGACTCCTCAGGTGGGGGGCGAGGTGAGGGAGCGCTCCCTGAAGGGGAGAATGGAGGGACGCGTGAAAGCTGTCAAGAGCTGTTTCACCTTGAATAAACAGCGGTGTAACGCACTTGACCCTCTCAGGGAGCGATCCCTGACGATGCCCGTGGTGGGCTGCCGGCCCGAAGATGGCACGGGGGACGAAAGGCTCATAGACATGCTCATGACGCCTCAACCTGCGGATACGCTGCCCACAACGTCATGACGCTGAGCCGGAGGTCGCCCTGATGAGAAAACCCGCCCCGCGCACGAACCCGGGCGGCGGCACGGGGGACGGACAGGTATGAAACGCCCCACTCTGGAAGTGGTCGCCGCCCGGGCGGGCGTGTCCAAATCGAGCGTCTCCCGCGTCATCAACGGCGAGACTACGGTCGCCCCGGAGATCCGGGACGTCGTCATGCGCGCGGTGCACGAACTGGGTTACGTGCCCAACGGGGCGGCCCGCAACCTCGTCACCCGGCGCACCGACACCCTCGCCGTGGTGGTCTCCGACCCGCCGCAGGGAGTCGTCTCCGACGACCCCCTCTTCTCCGCCGTGGTCCGCGCCGTCAGCAGAGAGCTGGAGAAGGCGGGCAAACGGCTCGTGCTCATGCTCGCGGAATCGGACCAGAGCCGGACCCGGGTGGTGCAGTACATCGCCGGCGGACACGTGGACGGTGTGCTCCTGGTCGCCCTGCACGGTGCGGATTCACTGCCGGCCGCGCTCGCCCGGCAGGGTCTGCCCGTCGTGTCCTTCAACCGCACCTCCGCGCAGGACGTCCCGTACGTGGCGCTGGACAACGTCGGCGGAGCGGCACTGGCCGTACACCACCTCCTGGAGCGCGGCCGGCGCCGGATCGCCACCATCACCGGACCGCTCGAACTCTACGAGGCGCGTGAGCGCCTCGACGGCTACCGGCAGACGCTGCGGGACACCGGCCGTCGCTCGATCGTGGCACTGGGCGACTTCACCAGAGTCTCCGGCGCCGAAGCCATGCGCCAGCTCCTGGAGGACGATCCCGGCCTCGACGCGGTGTTCGCGTCCAACGACCTGATGGCGATCGGAGCGCTGCGCACCCTGCAGAAGGCGGGCCGACGCGTTCCGGAGGACGTGGCGGTGATCGGCTTCGACGACATCGAAGCCGCGTCCTACACCAGCCCCGCGCTCACCTCGGTACGCAGCCCGATGGCGGACCAGGCGACCGCGGCCGTCCACCTGCTCCTCAACCTGATAGACGGCGGCCCCACAGACCCGGTGATCATGCCGAACGAACTCGTGGTACGCGATTCGACTTGATCGCGCGACCCGTCTCCCGTCAGCACGGCTACGAGAGCAACTGATCCGGGGTGGCGGGCGGCTCGGGGTCCTTGGCTGGGACTGCGGTGGCGGTGGGTCGTCACCGGTTCTGTGCGTTCTCGACGGCCGCGTCGGGGAGAGCGCTCGGCGTGGCCGGCTGCGGCGCTACCGCGTATAGGTGTCGGCGTCGGCTCCAAGGACATGCAGAAGAGCGAGGGCCTCGGCGTCGGGGGAATCCGGCGGTGCGCTGTAGAGCACGAGGTGCTGGTCACGGTCCTTGAGCAGGAGCGTGTCGCAGTCGACGGTGATCTCCCCGACGACCGGGTGGCGGAAGGTCTTCGTGAGCATCGGCGCGGCCTGCACGTCGTGCCGCTCCCAGAGCCGGGCGAAGTCGGGGCTGACCTCCCGGAGTTCGTCGACCAGGCCGGTGACCTCGGAATCCGTCGGGTAGCGGGCGAGGGCGGCACGGAGTTCCATGACGACCTGGTGACGGAACTCGGCGGCGTCGGAGATCCCGTACGGCATCGTGTCGGGTCCCGTTGGCCGGAGGAACGCCCGGCGCGCGAGGTTGCGTTCGGCCGGGGCGAGCTCGGTGAAGTCCTCCATGAGCGCGGCCGCCAGATCGTTCCACGCGAGCACCTCGAACGTGGCCGAGATCACGATGGCGGCTGTCTGCGGCAGCCTTTCGAGGAGCGCCAGGATGCTCGGGCGGACGTCGCGCCGGTGCAGCCGGTCACGGGTCGGCGCGGTACCCGCGAGGACGTGGAGGTGGTCGGACTCGGCGTCGGTGAGCCGCAGCGCGCCCGCGATCCCGGCGAGAACCTCGCTCGACGGCCGCGGCGCCCTGCCCTGCTCCAGCCTGATGTAGTACTCCGTGGAGATGTGGGCGAGGACTGCGGCCTCCTCGCGGCGCAGACCCGGTGTCCGGCGCCGCGAGCCCGCCGGAAGGCCGACGTCCTGCGGCCGGAGCCGCTCGCGACGGCTACGGAGAAATGCCCCTAGTTCCTGCTTGTCCATACCTGAAGTCTGCACGCCGCACGGTCACGGATCCCGGTACAGCCTGTGCCTGTACCGGCCTCGGGGTCCGCCTGACACTGATGCCATGACCGAAAACACCGACACCACCGACAACGCACCCATCGGACTGCTCATCGGCAAGGTCGTCCTCATCACCGGCGCCAGCCGCGGCATCGGGGCGGCATCGGCCCGGCTCTTCGCCAAGGAGGGCGCCTCCGTCGTACTGGCCGCCCGCAGCACGGACGCCCTCGACAGCATCGTGCAGGAGATCCGCGCCGACGGCGGCGTCGCGGACGCCGTCACCCTGGATCTCGCCGACCGGGTGAGCATCCGCGCCGCGGTCGACCGTGTCGAAGAGCTGCACGGACGGCTCGACGGCGCCTTCAACAACGGCGCGGCGATTCAGCAGCCCGGCCCGCTCGACGCCACGAGCGAGGAGGACATCGACCAGCAGTTCGCGGTGAACTTCCGCTCGCACTGGACCGCCATGACCGCCGAGGCCGCGCTCATGCGACGCGGTGGTGGCGGGGCGATCGTCAACACCTCCAGCATCGGCAGCCGCCGCGCGAACCCCGCCCTGCCCGCGTACGGTGCCATGAAGCGCGCGCTCAACAGCATCACCGAGACCGCGGCCGTGACCTGGGGTCCTCAGGGGATCCGGGTGAACGGCATCACCCCCGGCGGCACCGCCACCGAGATGATCGACGCGTGGGAGACGGCGACTCCGGGGGTCGTCGAGCAGATCACGGCATCGATCCCGCTCGGACGGATGGCCGAACCCCGCGAGGTCGCCGAAGCGGCCGCATGGCTCCTCAGCGACCGCGCCTCGATGGTGACCGGCGCGATCGTGCCGGTCGACGGCGGTGCCGGCGCCTGAGAGTGAGCCCGCGGGGTGCTGTGGCTGGGTGCTGTGGCTCGGCGGGGTCCTCCGGCTGGATTCCGCCCGGATTCCGGCCCCGCCCGGCCCTGGAGCGGGAGAACTGCCTGGCGGGCGACGACCGGACCGCGGGTACGGGTGACGGCCAAGACCTCCACCCTGCCCGTCCGGCAGCACTTCGGACCGGTCCGCGCCCTCGCCACGGGGCGGACGATCGGCGCCGGGCAGCGGCCCAGGCTCGGCCGTCGCAGCACACTCGTGCTGCGCCGCGGTGCCCACAAGGGCCGCTGAGACGCCGGTGGAGCGGGTGCGGCACGGGTGCCCGCACCCACCTCCACCGCGCACACGCGGGTCCCCCGTACATCGCCGTTCACCGCCTGCCCAGGGTGATCACGGCGAGGCCCGAGGCGGCTGTCGTCGGGGAGGACCTCGACGTCAGGAAACTGCTGGAAGCAGATGGCGATGCCTTCTTCCTGGATGTCGGTGGCTTCCCGGGGGTGTCCGGAGGAGTGGCCGCCTGTTCGGAGCCGTTGTCACTCGGTGCTGATACAACAGGGCGCAACTTCGACGGTGACACCCTCAAGGAACCGATGTGCAGCTTCGTGCCGATGTGCCTCAACACCCGCGGCGGGCAGACCACTTGGACGAATTCCACGGTCTTCCCGTCCTGACCTTCCCGCAAGCCTTGGACGAAGGCCCTCTGCCCGGCGCCGCCTCGGTGGCGTGGCGTCTGCGAACCGGCCTGATGGAGGGCGACGAAGACTCCGACGTGTACCTGGAGCGCTTCTGCGAGGCCGTGCCGATGGAGGAAGTCCGAGCACTGGTCATCGGCAGCCGATGGTACGGGAGCGACGGATGGCCCGAGGGCGCGGTCGGCGCTGTCGTTGACATGAGCTCACAGCTGACCAACCTCGAAGCGCTGTTCCTGGGAGACGTCGACCACGAGGAGAGCGAGATGTCCTGGCTGATTCAGTGCGATGTGGGTCCCGTCCTGGAGGCGTACCCCCGGCTGCGTGAGCTCGGGGTGCGGGGCGCCGAGGAACTGGAGTTCACCTCGACCCGCCACGAGAATCTGCGCTTCCTGCGGATGGAGTCCGGCGGACTGCCCGGCACGGTGACGCGCAGCGTGGCCGCCTGCGACCTGCCGGCCCTGGAGTATCTGGAGCTGTGGCTGGGGGACGACGAGTACGGCTGCGACACGACCATGGAGGACCTCGCACCGCTGTTCAGCGGGGAACGTCTGCCCTCACTGCGGCACTTGGGCCTGCAGAACAGTCTCTTCCAGGACGAGATCGCCGCAGCCATGGCGCATGCCCCGGTGCCGGCGCGTCTGGAGTCCCTGCGCCTGTCGATGGGCACGCTCGGCGACGAGGGCGCCCAAGCCCTGCTGGACGGACAGTCCCTCACCCACCTGCGGTTCCTCGATCTGCACCATCACTACCTCAGCGACGCCATGATGCTGCGGGAGTGGGACGCCTTCGAACCGCTCGGTGTTCGAGTCGACCTGTCCGGCCAGCAGAAGGACGAAGGGGACGACGAGAACCGCTATGTCCCCGTCGCCGAGTGACCGCCGTCGCCGACGCGACCGCCCCGCCCGTGTCCCGACCTGCTTCGAAAGGCCGTTGTGCCGAACTTCCCGGTCCCTGTCGACCGTGACGACCGCATCCTCGTCAGCCGCGACCTGAACGCCGATGCTCCCTGGCTGGACCCCGCCGACGCCGTTTCGCTGAGCCACATCCTGCGCGCTGCGGCCGAACACGGCGGCGACCCCGCCTCGATCAGTACCAGACTCGCCGAACTCGGCCACCGGGTGCCGACGGCTGAACAGCTGGCCGCCGTCACGGAAGACGACCTCAAGCTGCTCAGCCAGCACTTCGACGGCTGCGCTCCCTTCATCGGACCGCAGCACGTCTCCTGCTCAGAGGCCACGTTTTCAAGGCTGCCAGACGGCTCAAGCGCTCCCCCGCCGACATCGCGGCCCGCTACGCCGAACTCGGCCTCCAGGTGCCCCGCCCGGAACACCTCCCGGAGAGCGTGGAGCAGGAGGACCTGTCGCTGGCCAGCCAGAGCTTCTCCGGTGGCTGGCCCTGGCAGGACGAGGACGATCCCCGGCTGAGGAGCAGTATCCTCTGGGCGGCACATGTTCTGCAGCGGACTCCCGCCGACATCGCTGCCCGGTACGCCGCACTGGGTTACCGCGTGCCCGACCCCGCGAGCCTTCCGGAACAGGCGGAGGTCGGCGACCTCGGCCGCACCCCCGCCGAGATCAACGACCGCCGCGGAGAACTCGGCCACCGCTCCCCCGCCCTGCCCGAAGTGGACCGCTTCGACGACGAGGACATCATCCTGCTGAGCCAGGACGTCGGCCTTCGTGGGCCCTGGCTCGACCCCGACACGGTCGTACCGGTGAAACACGTACTGCGCGCCGCCCGGGCGGCCGGCCGCAGTCCCCAGGCGGTCGCGGAACGGCTCACCCGGCTGGGCCACCCCGTGCACGTGTCCCCGGCAGTCTCCGTGGACGACAACGACCTGCTGGAGACGCTTCCCCCCTTCGGCGGCGCCGTGCCGGTCGAGCACATCCTGGACATGGTGAACAGGACAGGCATGAGCCCCGCCCAGGTGGTCGCACGCCTGTCCGTGCTGAACTGCCCGGTCCCCGACCTCGACTACCCGACCAGCCGCCCCGCTGCCACACCCGAACGGCAGAACCCGCATCCACAGTGACGGCGAGCAAGAGTGCCGACCCGACGGCTCCGCCGCCCGATCGGTGTGGCCATCGGTGTGGCGAAGCGACGAGAACTGTGGTCGATCACCGTCCGATGGCCAGCCAGATGGTCACGGCCGCGGCGGCGATGAGTCCGACGTTCAGTGTGATCCGGCGGTCTTCGCCGGTCAGGTGGACGGCGACCGCACCGATCTGCAGGAGCAGGAAGCCGATGGCCGCGGCCGGCGCCAGCGAGGGAGCGATGCCCGTCAGCGGCGGCAGGATCAGTCCGATCGCGCCGAGTATCTCGACCGCCCCCAGCGCCCTTACGACGGACATGGGTACGCGGTCGACCCAGGCCATCATCGGTCGGAGTTGATCGCCGCTGCGGATCATTTTCACCGCGCCCGCGTAGAAGTAGAAGAGGGCGAGAAGTCCCGCGACGATCCAATAGGCGATGTTCATGGTTCCCGTTCATGGGCCACCGGTGCGCGGGCCCGTCGATTGCGTCGATTGCCAGGAGAGGTCTGGAGAAGACCAGGTCCTTCGTCTGAGGGGCCTGGTCGGCTGAAGGTGGGAGCGCCACGGCCCTGCCGACCGAACGGAGGGTGGCCGTGCCGTTCAGTCGGCTTCAGCGGAGGTCGGTGGCGGGCTCGGTCGCGTAGCGGCTCATCGCCTCGATGTTGGCCTGTGGTGTCAGCGGCCGGCCGCCGGCGAGTACGTCCTGAAGGTCGCGGAAGTACTGCACGTACAGGTCCGGGGTAAATGTGCTGAGCATGACCGCGGGCTGGTCGCTCATGTTGGCGAAGGTGTGCGGGGTTCCTGGCGGAACCATCACGAGCGTGCCCGCGGTGGCGTCGTAGTCCTCGGCCCCGACGGTGAACCGTACGGTGCCGGAGATGATGTAGAAGCCCTCGTCGTGCCGGCCGTGGCGATGTTGCGGTGGCCCTTGGGTGTGCGGGGCGAGGACGGACTCGGCGATCGCGAGGCGGTGCCCGGTGTGGCTGCCATCTTCCAGGACGCGCATGCGCGTGGTGCCCAGCACGATCATCTCGCCTTCGGCGGGACCCACCACGGATACGGCGGGGTCGTCCTGCGGTTCGCTGGTCTCGACTTCTTCGGTCATGCTCACCAGTGCACAGCCGGGGCCCTGCCGGTGTCCAAGACCCATCCTGCGGTGCCGATACCTCGCCGGTATCGTTGCAGCGTGGAGCTACGGACCTTGCGTTACTTCGTGGCGGTCGCCGAGGAACTCCACTTCGGCCGGGCCGCCGCACGGCTGCACATGAGTCAGCCGCCGCTGAGCCGGGCGATCAGGCAGTTGGAGGCCGGTGTCGGGGCCCTGCTGTTCACCCGCTCGTCCGTCGGCGTCACGCTCACTCCGGTGGGTTCGGTGCTGCTCGACGAGGCGCGGGCCCTGCTCGATCATGCTGACAGCGTCCGTGTACGCGTGAGCGCGGCGGCCGGCGTCGCGACCATCACCGTCGGCATCCTGGGTGACGGGGCCGACCCGGGAATGACCAGGCTGGCGGCCGCCTACCGTCGACGCCATCCCGGCATCGACATCCGCATCCGCGACACCGATCTGACCGACCCGACGTGCGGGCTGCGCGCCGGACTGGTCGACGCCGCCTTGACTCGGGCTCCGTTCGACGAGACCGCCCTGACGGTGCGTGCGCTACGGGCCGATCCGGTCGGCGCGGTCCTGCGCGCCGATGATCCGCTGGCCCGCCGAGACCGGTTGCGCCTGGCCGATCTGAGCGACCGTCGATGGTTTCAGTTCCCTGCGGGAACCGACCCCGTCTGGCAGTCGTACTGGAACGGCGGCCGGCTGCGCACGGGCCCGACGGTGCGCGCCGTCCAGGAATGCCTGCAGGCCGTGCTGTGGAGCGGCACGGTCGGCTTGGCCCCACTCGGACACGATCTGCCCGCGGAGTTGGCCGTGGTACCGCTGATCGACCTGGAGCCGAGCCGAGTGGTGGCGGCGTGGAACGAAGGTGACAGCAACCCGTTGATCCGATCCTTCGTCGAGCTCGCGATAGCCGCGTACCGCCACTGAGCCCCGGCAACCGGCGCTGCCGCAACTCCTGAACAATTCGAACGCCGCCCCCGGCGAGCGACCCGCGGGCGTCGCGGGACCACGTCGACGCCCGCGGGGCATCGGGCGGCTTGCAGAGCCCGAACTCATGGGGCCGCGGCGCTAGCACTCCGCTTCGTCGGGCGCGATGACTTCTCGCTGCGCGGTCTGCGCGACGCGCGCCAGCAGTGTCCGCAGTTGCTCGGTGTCCTTGCGGTCGAGGTCGGCGAGGAGGCGCGCTTCGGCGGAGCCGAGGCTTTGCCGTACTTCCGCGAGACGAGCGCGCCCGGTGTCGGTGATGAGGACCTGGCGAGCGCGCCGGTCGCGCGGGTCGGGCTTGCGGGTCACCAGCTGGTGGGCTTCGAGGTCGTCGAGAAGGTAGGTCATCACGGTGCGGTCGAGACTCACCTCTTTGGCCAGGGCGAGCTGTGACGGCGGCTCGCTCCCGCCGGCCAGTGCCACCAGGACCAGGTAGCCGCGGGCTCCGCCGGGCAGGTCCGCGACGGAGTCGGTGGCGACGCGGCGGAACGCGGTGGAGACCATGCGGATCGCCCAGCCGAGATCGGTGTCCAGCGCCAGGGATTCCACCTCGGCACGCGGCTTCTTGTTCTCGGACGTGGATGCGCTCACCTGCACATCGTACTACATGCGCTCAACGACAGATGTTCTTGTGAGCAGAACATCTGTGATGCATAGTGAATGACGGAAGGGCGCCGGGCTCGATACCTGCCGTGCGCCGAGAGCACCGCAAAAGGGAAGATCACCATGAGCGCCAGCAGCACTGTGCGGGGCCGTACCGCACTCGTCACCGGAGCAACGTCAGGCATCGGCAAGGCCATCGCGCGGAACCTTGCCGCCCAGGGCGCGCACGTCGTCCTGCACGGCCGCGATCAGGCCCGTGGCGAGGCCCTGGTCAAGGAGATCGAGAGCGAGGGCGGCAGTGCCCGTTTCATCGCCGCCGACCTCACTGACGCCGACGACACACTGCGCCTGGCCGCCGAGGCCGGGGCGGTGGACATCCTGGTCAACAGCGCGGGCCTGTACGAGTTCGCCCCGACGGCTGCGAGCGACGCCGCGAGCTTCGACCGACACATCGCGGTCAATACGCGCGCTCCGTTCCTGCTGGTCGGTGCGCTGGTACCGGGCATGGTCGAGCGCGGCCAGGGCTCGATCGTGATCGTCGGTTCCAGCGCGGCCCGCACGCCCGCCCCCATCGGTGCCGCCTATGGCGCTTCCAAGGCCGGCGCGGAAATCCTCACCCGCTACTGGGCGACCGAGTTCGGCCCGTCCGGCGTGCGCGTCAACACCGTCTCGCCCGGTCTCGTGCACACCGAGGGCACCAAGGCCATGTTCGGCGAGCACACCGCGATGCTGGACAAGACCAACGCTCGGGGCCGCGCCGGAGAACCCAGCGAGATCGCCGACATCGTCTCGTTCCTGGTCAGTGAGGCCAGCTCCTACGTCAACGGCGCCGTTCTGTTCGCCGACGGCGGCGAGCTCAGCACCCTGCCCTCCTGACGGGCCTCGCCGTGAACATCTTCATCATCGGCGCCACCGGCTTCGTCGGCGGCGCCCTGGCCCGGTATCTGTCCGCCGAAGGCCACGCTGTCACGGGTCTGGCCCGCACCGAGAGCGCTGCCGCGACCCTCGAGTCCCGGAGCATCACCCCTGTGGCGGGCGACCTGGCCGAACACCGTGCCGCCGTCATCGAGGCGGCCCGGACCGCCGACGCGGTCATCTATGCCGCCCAGGCCGGATCGGAGCAGGAGACCGCAACCGTTCAGGACCTCACCCGCGCCCTGGCCGGCACGGACAAGACTCTGATCTTTCTGTCCGGCAGCGGAGTGCTCGTACAGCGCACCGCGGGCGCCTGGAGTCCGGATGTGTTCGCCGAGGACGACCCGTTCACGCCCGAGCCCCTGGCCGACTACCGCAAGGCCGCCGAGGACGCCGTCCTGGCCGCTGCCCAGGACGGGCTGCGCGCGATGGTCATCCGGCCCGGGCTGATCTGGGGGCCCGGCGATCACGGTCACGTGTCGATGGTCTACCGGTCGGTGGCCGCGACAGGAGCAGCCTGCTACGTCGGGGAAGGATTGAACACCTACAGTCACGTCCACATCGACGATGTGACCCGGCTGTTCTCTCTCGCCCTGGAAAGGGGCCGGCCCGGTGGGCTGTACCACGCCGTGGCCGGAGAGACCCCCAACCGCTGGATCGCCGAACGCGTCGCCGCCGACCTCGGGGTCAAGACATGCGGCCTCACCCCCGACGAGGCCACCGGCGTGTGGGGCGAATTCGGCGCCCTCATCATGGCCGTCTCCGGCCGTATCCGCGCCGTCCGCGCGCAGCGGGACCTGGGCTGGCAGCCCCGGCACACCGACATGCTGACCATGATCGGCGAGGAACGCCTGCGCCGGTTGGCCACCCCTGCCGGGTGACCTCGTCTTCGCCACCAGCACGCGTCACGTGCCGTGGCATGGCGGGCGTGGCGAAGCCTTCCATCCTTCAGCGCCTCGATACGGCCACCCCCTCAGTACACCTGTTGACCACTTGTCTTCCATGAAAGGCCCCTGCCATGAGCACTGCTGACTGGCTTCCCGATGACTTCTCCGTGCAGCAGGTCGACACCAACAACACCCGCCTGTCGGTCGCGGTCGGCGGCAGCGGTCCAACCCTGGTCCTGCTCCACGGCTGGCCCCAGACCTCACGCGCCTGGGCCCGCGTCATGCCGGACTTCGCCCGGAACCACACCGTCATCGTGCCCGACCTGCGCGGCACGGGCGACAGTGACCGGCCCGAGGGCGGCTACGCCAAAACCAATCAGGCCGACGACATACGCGGCATCCTCACCGCCCTGAGCCTCACCGGCCCCGTGGCCGTGGCCGGTCACGACATCGGCGCCATGGTCGCTTTCGCCTGGGCCACTGCCCACCCCGAGGACGTCTCGCACCTGATTCTGGTCGACTCCCTCCTTCCCGGCTTCGGCCTGGAGGAGGCGATGAACGTCGCCGAGGGCGGCATGTGGCACTTCGGCTTCCTCATGACCCCGCACATTCCGGAAATGCTCTTCGACGGCCACGAGCTGGAGTTCTTCACCGCGACGTTCACCGCCATGTCCAACCCGGGCACCTTCAGTGACCACGAACTCGCCGCCTACGCCCGGGCCTACACCGGGCGCGAGCGGCTGCGCGGCGGCTTCGAGCACTACCGCACCCTCCTGGACGACGGACGCGAGAACCGCGCGCTGCTCGCCCAGCGGAAACTGCCCATGCCCGTCCTTGCCGTCGCCTCCGCCCGCTCCGGCACTGCCACCGACCAGGCGTTGGCCCTCATCGCCGACAACGTTCAGAGCGCGGTCGCCCCGACCGGGCATTTCGTCGCCGAGGAAGACCCCGGCTGGTTCACCAAGGCGGCGACCGCGTTCCTCCAATGACGCCAGCCGCCTCCCCGGTTGTCCGGTCGACTCCCCTATCAAGCTCCTTCTTTGGTTGGAAGATCATGAATATCGTCATGTGGGTCATTGCGGCACTTCTCGCCGCGGCATTCCTCTTTTCCGGACTGTTCAAGCTGGCTCTGTCCCACGAGAAGTACGTCGCCGCCCAGGACTGGGCCGAGGACGCACCGCGCTGGGCTCCCCGCGCGATCGGCGCGCTGGAGGTGCTGGGCGCGATCGGCGTGGTCCTGCCCGCCATGGTCGACATCGCGCCGATTCTGGTCCCGATCGCCGCAACCGGCCTGGCCCTGGTGATGATCGGCGCCGTGGCGATGCACCTGCGACGGGGAGAGATCCCGGCGCTGGCACCCAGCGGAGTACTGCTGATCCTGGCCGCGATCGTGGCGTGGGGCCGCTTCGGGCCATACGCGTTCTGATCCGGAGCAGTAGCGGGTGTCTGAGAAGTCCCGTTCACGATACGTAAGTCGTGTCATGGTCATCCCGGCCCCACCAGCACTGGGACTACCAACTCGCGTGCGCTGAACGGAACTTCGCAGACACTCTCAAGCAGAGTCACGCGTCCCCTATCCAGTATCCAGCCTGCCAGCAGCGATTCCCGAGGGGCGCCGCCCAGGGACGAGTCGCATGCTTCGGCGGCGAAAGCGCTGCGCCCGGTGCCTGACGTGCGGGCCTGCAGCCGCCATGGTCCGTCGGCGAGCGGATAGAACCTCGAGGTCAGGACCTGGCCGTCGGCCAGATAGACCTCGGTTATCGAGCGGTCCACGATCACGCGCAGTTCGACGGGGGTGCCGGGGCGCGCCGCGGCCGGACACGGGACGGCGTACGAGCCTCCGCGTGCTCGAGGCTCCAGTGATGCGTGGCCGCGGTCGACGATGAGGCGCCCTGCCTCGGGGTCGAGGGTGATGTCGAGGTACTCGGAGCCGTCCGCGGAGGTGACCAGGCGCAGTCCGCTCGTCCCCGTGGTGTCGGGGATCAGAGCAGCGGTGAGGTCGAAAGTAGGGCTGACCTCACCGAGGTCGGCCGGGTCGGACCGTGTGGCGTACCCGGTGCGGTGCAGTGCACGCGGGCTGGACTACGGCGACCACTTCACCGGTCCCAGCGGAACCGTCGACTACAAGGGGCGCTCCCTCGTATTCAGCATCGCCCAGGACCGGCGCACCGAACGCGCCCACTACGACGCTGGCTGGGCCCACAACGTCGGCCTCCCCATCGAACTGTCCATGCGACCCGACGGAGACCTCGGCTTCCGCCCCGTGGCTGAAGTCTCCCGCCTCCACACCGGCGACCCCCTCCTGAACATCACATCCCCGACCTCCGTCGACGACGACGCCAAAACGCGCCTGGCCGGCATCAAGGGCGGCATGCTCCACATGAAGCTGACCCTCGGGATTCAGCTGGGATCTCCTTGTACTGACCTGCATTGGTGCTCTGGTGGGGGCTCTTGCCATCTTTGTGTTCGCCAGATACCTGGTGAAGGAATAGGTCGGGACGATCTGTTCTGCGGCATCGCATCCGCCGTGGTTGCGCGACTCTGGAGGGGACGAGGGCTATCACCAACCTGCTTGGTAGCGCCCATGGCAGCAACCAGCTTGCCAGCGTCGAGTGGCTGGGACCCGTGGTCGTAACGGATCAGGAGTACCTCACTGATGCGGCCGCGCGCCTCGACAGCCACTTGCAGCGGGCCCACAGCACCTCAAACCTATGGGTTGGTCGGTGGAGCGACGACCAGCTCGGTGTCCGGGTCGTGGTCGATGTGCGGAGGACCTGCGACGATCAGGGTGGCTCGGACCCACGGCTGTTCTCGCAACATGAACGGCAGTTCCTCCAGCAGCCAGTTCGCCACGTGCTCCCGCTGCTCGGGGGAGTCACCGTCGCGGACGTCTGACAAGCGCTCTTGCTCATCGAGGTCACCCTGCATCCACACCGAAGCGTCCAACCAGGGGGCAAGCTCTGTGCGGATGGTGCCCGTGCCCTCCACCCAGATGAAGTCGGCACCAGCGGGGACGACGATCGAACCGGGCCGGTCGTGGGTGATCCAAGCATCAGGACGGAAGTCCACCGCCTCACCGCGGTGCAGGGGCTGCAGGATGTTCTCGACGAGCACGGCACCCCAGTCGAAATAGGCATGATTCCAGGCGATGTCGTCCGTGTGCACGACGGCGGAGTTGGGCACCGCCTTGCGTAGCCGCTGGGCCAGAGTCGTCTTGCCGGCGCCGCCCCGGCCGTCGATGGCGATCACCCGCGGACGTCCGGTGACGCCGAGTGATGCATCACGCAGCTGCCGGACGGCATCAGGCACGGTCACCACCCGCCAGCCAACGGCCTCCGTTTCGCCTGGATGTAGACGCATCGACGACCTCCTTGCAAAGGTGAAGACACGGGTCCGGGCCGCCTGAACGGTCCGCAGGACCCCCGACCTTATCGACGTCATGGGTGAGACGCCACGTCGGTGCCGGGCAGCGATACTCGTCATCTCGCGGGTCCACGTGTCGGCCGCGCATTGGTGGCCAGTGCCATGTAATGACGCACCCTGATGGCCCTCGTTGATTCAGTTCCCCACCCCGCAGATGTTCCTCAGGTCTGCTCATCCAGGACATCGTCTCCACCTGCGCAGCGGTCCGTACGACCTTGATGGTGCGGGAGTACGGGCGCGCCCACGGCAGAGGGGTTGCATGTGCCGTAGCGGCATGTGGTCCAGTGGGCGGCGAGCACGACATCGAGAGGTTGCCTCGCATGCCCCTTCCTGCGATTCCCCGCCGGGTCAAGATCGGCGACGCTGCCGCGTTCGCCGGGATCACACCCCGTGCCATCCGCCACTACCACGCCATCGGGCTCCTCGCCGAGCCGGAACGGGGCAGCGATGACCGCCGCCGCTACGGATACGACGACATGATCCGCCTGCTGTGGATCCGCAGGATGGCCGATGTGGGTATCTCCCTGGAGGACATCCACGCAGCCTTCAAGGGCCCCACCGGCATCGAGCAGTCCCTGGCCCGCCTGGAGGAGTCCCTCGCTTCCCAGGCGGCCGCCATCGAGGCCCAGCGGGCTGCCGTGGCCCGTCTCCGCGAGGTGGGCAGCCCTCTGGGACTGCTCTCACCGCTGCTCACTGGTCGCCTGCGCGACCTACCTCCCGGAGCCCTGCGCTCCGCCGACCTCGATACCCTCCTGGTCACAGAGCGCATCTTCGGCCCTCTGGGCGCCGCTATGCAGGCCAACCGGTTCATCGTCCTGGCCACCCACCCCGAGCTGCGGGCCGAGGAGGACCGCCTGGCCGAGGCCGAGGCGGCCCTGGACGACACCATGTCCCCCGACGACCCCCGCATCGAAGACCTGGCCGCCCAGCGATGTGATCACGAGACCGCCTTGGCGGCCGCCATCGAAAGATCCGGCCTGGAAGAGGCCCTCAACGTCCTACTGGACCAGGAGGACGAGCACGCCGGCGAAGAAGGAGACGGGGCGGGGATGAGCGCGATGGAGGCCGTCGGCAAGATGCCGTACGACTTCTCCCCGGCCCGCGTCCGCTATGAGGAACGTGTCATCGAACTGCTTCACTCGGCCGACCAGGACGGCGACACGGACCCACGAACCTGCTGACTGGCGTCGGCGCCCGGAGCGAGCCCGACAAGAGGAGCCCGGAGTGGTGCAGCACGAGCGTAACCCCGGCTCTCTGGGCGGCCATTGAGGTCGGCTCAGGTGTTGAGGTGGCTGCGTTCGCCGTTGTGGTCGAGGATGACCAGGACCTCGGCGGGACCGCGGTCGCTGCGGAGGGCGTGCGGGGTCATGGTGGAGAACGAGGCAGCCTGTCCGGCCTCGACGCGGATGACGCGTTCGCCGAGATACAGGACGACGATGCCGGACAGCACGGTGAACCAGTCCCTGCCGGGATGAACCCCCAAGTCGTCAGGTGTGACGCTGCCCGCTTGGTCGGTGATGCGCATCTTGGCGACGGTCAGCCCTTGCGGGCTGTCGCCTCGGGTGAGGAGCCAAGTGGTCAGCCCGCGGGCCTCATTGCGTTCGGGCCGGATGACGACGTCGGAGTCATCCGGGGACTCGACGAGTTCGTCGAGAGACTTGCCCAGCGCCTCGGAGATGGCGATGAGTTGATCGAGGCTGATACGCCGGTGCCCGGTCTCGATGCGGCTGAGCTGGGACGGACTGATTCCCGCACGCTCGGCCAGGTTGTCCAGTGACCAGCCGCGCGTCTTGCGCAGCGACCTGATCCGCATCCTGACGGCGGTGTCCAACGTCGATTCTTGCTCCACCGGCAAGAGCCTATGACAGGGTCACAATGATCGTTCTACCGTCGGCCTATGAACATGCACCGCGACACTCACGACCATATCGGGCACGATCGGGCGACGGGCTCCGACCTCGCGATGGCACAACTGCTGGAACTGGACGCCGAGGTCCTCGCTTCCTATCTCGCGGAGCTGACCGACCTGCTCGCACAACTCACCGGTCCCGCCCCGGACCGGATCCTGGATCTGGGCAGCGGTCCCGGCACCGGCAGCCTCGCCCTCGCCCGCCAGTTCCCCGCCGCGCATGTGACAGCGGTGGACATCTCCCCCCAGATGCTGCACCGCCTGCACAAACAGGCCGCCGCGCACGGCGTCGCCGACCGGATCAGCACCCTGGAGGCGAACCTCGACGAGCCCTGGACCCAGATCGGTGAAGGCGGGCCGTACGACCTGATCTGGGCCGCCGCGTTCCTGCACCATGTGGCCGACCCCGCCCGCACGTTCACCCGGGCTTTCGAGCACCTGCGCCCGGGCGGGCTCATCGCTGTCACGGAGATGCCCTTCTTTCCCTTGTTCCTGCCCGAGGACATCGGTATCGGCCGGCCCGGCCTCGAGGCCCGCCTGCACGCCGCCACGAACACCCAGCCGCCCCACGAGTGGACCGGTGAGCTGACGGATGCCGGATTCACTCTCGAGGAGCGGCGCCCCTTCGAGATCCGTCTCGACCGCGCACAGGCAGGAGCGTCCCTGAACGCGTACGCCCGGACATGTCTGGCCAAGCTGCGTTCGCACGCCGCCGGCGCCCTGGCCGCGGACGACCTGGCCGCCTTGGATGCCCTGCTCGACGAAGCGCGGCCGTACAGCATCGCGCGCCGTGGCGACCTGAGTGTGCGGACCACCCGCACCACGTGGGTCGCCCGCCGCTCCTGATCCCCAGGGTCATCACCGACGTAGAACGCCTGGTCACGTAATTGTCCGGGGTGCCTGATCGTCCGGAGAGAGGCGCTCTCCCTTGCCTGACCATCGCCGCGTGGTCATGGTCTCTCTGCAGAGCGAATAAGTCGCCCGGACCGGTGACGCGAAACAAGCTGATGATTCATCGGGTGGGTGTTCGGTGGGAACCGCACACCTCAGAGTTCGCAGAGGTCGGCTGGGGCGGAATCCAATCCAAGGACCGCACGATCGGTACAGTCAGCCAGTGGTGTGCTGTACGAGCTGCGCTACCACGACGGCACCGGCTGTGCCTGGGGCCGGATTTCGAATGGCCGCACATACGATTCGATCTGGCTGGACCGCGCCCTGAACATACATGAGGCGGGTGCCGGTAGGTGGGAGCCCCAACTCGGCTTCAGCATGCTGGGAACTGACACAGGTCTGTACACCGCAGCCTTCGACGACAACAGCCGCGTGATGCGCGCCTGTGGCGAGGCCAGCGGGCAGATCGTATGCACCGACTGGTGGTAGACAGCCGCATTGCATGGCCTACAGCAATCTGACGCATCGCATACCCTCGCCGATTTAGCTGCCACGTGCCACGGTGCCAGTTTGCGGTCGGCAACAGAGGAAGGGAGAAGAAATGAAGAGGGCTACATGGGCCCGTCGGATGGCGACCGTAGTCGCCGTCGGCATGCTGCCACTGGCAGGTGCAGGAATAGCAGCGGCTGTACCCGCGCCTGCGACGCAGGCGGTAGAAAG
Source organism: Streptomyces sp. NPDC002701 (assembly GCF_042889045.1). Taxonomy (NCBI): domain Bacteria; kingdom Bacillati; phylum Actinomycetota; class Actinomycetes; order Kitasatosporales; family Streptomycetaceae; genus Streptomyces; species Streptomyces sp. NPDC002701. The sequence goes on along the minus strand of NZ_JBIAQL010000006.1, from coordinate 411,920 downwards.
GAGCTCCGTTCAGGTTCCTTCGACCGTGCCTGCGGAATGGAATTTCTACGACGGCTACCCGAACATCAACGAGTGTATTGACAACGGTAATTGGTTCTACAAGTGGTTCGGCTATCCCTACGACTGCCGCCCGGACGTAGCAGGACATTGGATCTTGTACCTTTGGTACTGACCCACGAGGCGGAACCGTTGCGGCAACCGCCGGCGGGTCTGTCAGACGTCTTCGTGTGACAGACCCGTCCCCACCTCGCCGGGGCTATCTCAGGGCGTTGCTCAAGAGGTGGGAGTCGAGCAGGGAGACGCCGCCGGCTCCGTGGGCTGGGGTGTAACTGGCCAGTATGCGTTTGGTCAGGACGAGGTTCTCGGGCGATCGCCGGGCGAGTGGCCTGGTCCATGCGTCGACGGCGCGGGCCAGTTGGCCAGGGGGAACCACTTTGTGGAGCAGGCCGATGTGGTGGGCGGTGGGGGCGTCGAAGATCTCGCAGGTGAGCGCCAGTTCACGGATCCGTGCGACGCCGGCTTCGGATATCAGTCGGCCTATGGCCCCGCCCCAGGCGGGTGGGAGGCCGAGTCCGACCTCCGGCATGCGGAACTGGCAGGTGTCCGCGCCTGCCCGCAGATCACAGAACGCGGCGAGTGCGAGTCCGGCTCCGATGACTCTGCCGTGGAGCTGGGCGATCGTGACGGCATGGGTGTTCTCGAGCGCCTGGCACAGACGGTGGGCTTTGTCCGCGGCACGGCGCAGGGCGCTTCCCGTCGAGTCCGCGGCGAGGGCGTCGAGGTATTCGCTGCGGTCTGCTCCCGTGCAGAAATCCTGCCCCATGGAGGACAGGACCATGATGCGCACGTCGGGTCGTTCGTGCAGGCCGTCCAGCAGGGTGATGAGCTCGTCGAGAGTGGCGGTGTCGAGGACGTCGTCCTTCTGGGCCGGGTTGAGACGGACCCGGAGGACGGGGCCGTCCTGTTCGACGTCGACAGCGGTGCGGAGGGGGGTGGGGGGTGCGGGTATGTGGTTCATGCGAGGGCGACATCCAGTCTCAGCAACCGCCGGAAGGCCACGCGGGGTGCTCTCGGCGGGCGGCGGGTCAGGGCGAGGCGGGGTAGGCGTCCGACGAGCTGGCGCAGGAGCGTCTGGGCTTCTAGCCGCGCCAGGGGGGCGCCGAGGCAGTAGTGGATGCCTCCGCTGAAAGCGAGGTGGTGGCTGGTCGGGCGGTGGGGGTCGAACTGTTCGGGGTCGGAGTGCGCGACCGGGTCGCGGTGGGCGGCTCCGACCATGAGGTGGACCATGTCGTCCGCACGGACCTCCATTCCGTTCAGGGAGCCGTCTTTCGCGGCGACTCGGCTGATCACGTGAATGGGCGGGTCGTAGCGCAGCGTCTCTTCCACGAAGGCGGGTATCAGGTCGGGACGGGTGCTGAGGAGGTCCCAGCGCGTCGGCTCTTCGAGGAGCATGAGCGCCGTGGTCGACAGGAGCGTGGACGTGGTCTCGAGGGCTGCCAGGAGGACGAAGAGGACCAGGAAGTAGACCGCTTCATCGGCTTTGTCCCGGTCGGGTTCCCTGGCGTCCCAGGTCTGTATCCAGCGTGACACCGGATCGTCGCCCAGATGGCTGCGTCGGTCGCGGATCAGATCCATGAAGTAGGACCGCAGTTCGGCCATGGCGACGTCGGAGCGCGCCAGTTGGCTCGACGAAGGCAGCAGTTCCTGGGTGTAGACCTGTTCATGGGTGAGTTCACGCAGCTGCGGCCAGTCGGCGGACGGCAGGGAGAGCCAGGCCCCGATGGTGGCGACGGGAAGTTCCTCACTCACCAGGGCCGCGAAGTCCGCCTCGTCCTCGCCGTCGCGCAGGCGGTCGGCCACGGTGTCGAGGAGACCGTCGGTCAGCTCGCGCACCGTCTCACCCATGCGCTGGATGGTGGTGCGGTCGAAGCCGCCTGCCGCCCGGCGCACGCTGGTGTGCTCCGGTGGGTTGAGGGCGGGCATCGTGTTGCTTATCTCGCGTGCGGACGGAGCGTTCCAACGGGTGCTGTGGCCTTGTCGGTCCCGCCAGCTCTTGTCCGGTTCCAGCCAGTCGCCGCTGCGCAGTATGCGGTCGCAGGTGTCGAAACTGGTGACGAGGAGGCCGCCCCAGGGGGCGGGGCTGACCCCGCCCCTCGACCGTAGTTCCGTGTAGAGAGGAAAGGGATCAGCCTGTCCCTGCGCCGTCCTCAGACGGGAGAAGAGGGAGACGGTGGCCCTGCGGTCGGAGGACGGAGTCGTGAGGCTCCCCACGATGGCGGCTCCTTTCTGAGCAACAGCCGCCATACGTACCCGTGAGATGGTTGAAGCATCCTGTAACACTGTGATCTCGTAGGGTTACTTACGTCACTCGCCTCTCGTCCACGCCAGGAAGCGACTGAATAGTCCCGATTTCGACTTCGGCGCGGTGTGCGAGGTTCCCGACTGGTACGCGGGGGTGCCGCTGTGCTGCGCGGAAGAGGCGGCCCCGGGGCGAAGATCCTGCGGGTCCGCGGACGGGCCGCTGGCCGCCTGGAATGCGTTGCGGGCGGTGAACCGGATCGGGACGCTCATCAGAGAGCGGCTCCAGGGCGCCGGCACCCAGGCGAGATCCTGGAAGCGCACGCGCATCTCGACGTCGGGCAGCCGGTTGAGCAGTGCCTCGACGGCGGTGACCGCGATCATGAAGGCCGGGTCCTTGGCGGGGCACGCGTGCGGTCCTGCGCCGAAGGCCAGGTGCGCCTTGCCGCTGAGCTGTTCGCGGTGCTCGGTCAGCTTCGGGTCGGTGTTGGCCGCCGCGAAGGAGATGACCACCGGGTCGTTGGCCCGCAGGATGCGCCCGCCCAGTTCGACGTCGTGCGTCGGGTAGTGGGCCGCGTAGTTGGCGATCGGCGCGTAGTTCCACAGCGTCTGGACGACCGCGTCCTCGACCGGCAGACCGGCCTGCCAGTCCTCGCTGAGGTACAGGGCGCTGCTGGTGCCGATAGCGGCGGCCAGGGGTGCGGTGCCGCCGGAGAGCAGGGTCACGAGCTGGTGCAGCACCTCTTCGTCGGTGAGTCCGGCGGAGTGCTGCATGAGCCGGGTCGTCACGTCGTCGCCGGGGTGGCGGTGCTTGAGGGCGATCAGTTCGCCGAGCGCGCCGCCCAGCACGTGGTCGGCGCCCGGCGTTCCCTCGAAGATGCCGCTGATGCCGGCGATGACGCGGTCGCCGATCTCGGGCGGGCAGCCGAACAGGTTGCTGAAGACGAGCAGCGGCAGCGGCTGGGCGTAGTCGGCCATCAGGTCCGCCTGGCCGCGGATGTCCGTCGCGAACTGGTTGATCAGGTAGTCGGCGGACTGCTGGGTCTGGCGGACGAGTTGCAGCTCGTCGATGCTGGCCAGGCTGTCCGTGACCGCTTGGCGCAGTCGTGCGTGGGCGGCTCCGTCGCTGAAGAGCGCGTTGGGGCGGTAGCCCATCATGGGCAGGGCCGGGCTGTCGGCCGGAACCCGGTTCTCGTTGAGGGCGTTCCAGCGCCGTGAGTCGCGGACGAAGGAGGCGGGGTTCTGCAGGATGTGCAGGGCCGCGTCGTAACTGGTGATCAGCTCGACCTGGACGTCGGGGGCGATGTCGACGGGAGCGCTGGGGCCCAGCGAGCGCAGGTGGGCGTAGTGCTGCTCGGGGTCGGAGCCGAACTCGGGGCCGAACAGCTGCACGTTGCCGTGCGCGGGGCACCCCGGCGGCGGTGTCCCATGGGAGTTGATCTGTTGTTGCATGCCGTGGCTCCTAGCCGAGTATGGACATGAGGTGCTGCACGAGGGTGATGAGGGACTGCGCCGAGGACTTCTGGTCGCGTACGTCGCAGTGCACGATGGGCGTGTCCGCGGCGAGGTTCAGGGCCTCGCGAACTTCGTCGAGCGGGTACTCGGTGGTGCCCTCGAAGTGGTTGACGCCGATGGCGTACGTCAGGCCGAAACGCTCGACCAGGTCCAGGACGGCGAAGCTCTCGTGCAGCCGTGTGGGATCGACCAGGACGAGGGCGCCCAGCGCACCACGCGACAGGGACTCCCACATCTCCTTGAAGCGTTCCTGTCCGGGCGTCCCGAAGAGGTACAGGACCAGGGTGTCGCTGAGGGTGAGGCGGCCGAAGTCCATGGCCACGGTGGTGGTTGTCTTGTTCGGGGTTCCGGAGAGATCGTCGAAACCTTCGCTGGCCTCGGTGATCTCCTCCTCGGTCTGCAGGGGATCGATTTCGGAGATGCTGCCGATCAACGTGGTCTTCCCGACCCCGAAGTGACCCACGATGAGGATTTTGACCGAGTTGGATATGTCTGGATCCAGGTACACGGCTTACGCTCCGAATTTGGTTCTGAGGCCGTCCAGCACGGCGCTGAGCAGTTCGCGTTCGGCTCGCTCCACGCGCGGAATGGGCTTTCGCACGAGGATGAGGTCGTCCTCCTCCAACTGCGCCAGCAGGATCCGCACGATGCCCAGCGGCAGGTGCGTGTGGCCCGAGACTTCCGCCACCGACAGGAAGCCGTCGGTGATCAGGTCCATGACCTTGCGGGCTTCCGGGGACAGGGCGCGTGCCGCAGCGGCTGAGGTGGCGTCGCGTGCGGTCACCAGTGCGGTGTGCTCGTACTCGTGGTCCGCGGGGAGGTCACGTCCGTTCGTGATCACGAAGAGCGGTACTAAGGGGGAGGTCAGTTCCAGTTCTTCGTCCGGGCTGTCAGGCATGGTCGGCCCTCTCCTGCCGGTGCGCCTCGCCTGCCCAGAGGGTGGGTACGGCGTCGCACAGGCGGGTCGTGAACTCTTCGATGTCGCAGTCGTGCTCGGCCGCGGCGGCGAGGAAGCCGTCGTCGCCGGCCGCGATGAGGAAGAGCCAGCCGTGCTGGTACTCGATGAGCGTCTGCTGCCACTCGACGTCCTCGGCGCCGCCTGCGAACTGCGCTGCTGCGCGGCTGTAGGCGTGGATGCCGGTCATGGCCGCGGACATGGTGTCCGCGAGGTCCTTGCCGATGCCCGAAGTCGCGCCGCGCGGCAGGCCGTCGGAACCGAGCAGCAGCGCGTGCCGGGCGCCGCGCACCTCGGCGACGACATCGTCGAGTTCCTTGAGGACGAAGCCCGAGCTCTCAGGTCCCGTACGCGAGGGCGGTGTCGCGGCGGTCCGGGAAGGGTCGTCGAGGCCGACGCGCGGCGGTGAGGTGAGATTGTCGCCCAGCCGGGCGACGAGCCGGTTCATACGGAACGAGAGTTGCTGGAGGTCGACATCCGGCTCCGCCGCAGCCGCCAGATACGCGCCCTGGCCCGCTCCGATCAGAAAGACCCAGCCGTGGGAGAACTCGATGACCGTCTGGTTCCACTGCCGTTCCGCAGCGGACCCGGCGAAGTGCGCGGTGGCCCGGCTCAACGACTGCATTCCCGACATGGCGGCGGCGATCGTCTTCACGTCTTTCTGCGTCAGGCCCTCCGTGGCCCCACGCGGCAGACCGTCCGCGGACAGCACGACGGCGTGCCGGGCCCGGGGAACGTTGTCCACGATGTCCCTGACCATCCACGACATGTCTGTCATGCGTCCTCGGTCCCTTCGGACGACGGAGCCTCGACGGCACGGCCGGACATGGTGCCGCGCTGGATGGCGGCCAGACCGCCACTGCCCCGGCCGGCCTTCTTGAACGGTCGCGCCCCGCTGCCGGGCGCGCCCCCGGCGTCGGTGACACTGGCCGTCGGGGTCTGGCGCTCTCCCCGCTTCGGCAGGCCGTGCACCGTGCGGGTGTCGTCCGCGTTCTCCTCCACGCTGGGGATACGGCGGATTCTTCTCACCGGGGCGTCCTGGGTGGGCGGTGGGGTCTCTTCCATGGTCCACAGCTCCTTGGGCAGCAGGACGACCGCTCGGACACCGCCGTACCGGGAGACCCCGGTGACGTCCACCTTGAACCCGTACTGGCGCGCGATCAGACCGACCACGGGCAGACCGAACTTCGGCTGGGCGCCGAGCTGCGACAGGCGCGGGACGGCGTCACCGGACAACAGCGCGGTCGCCTTCTGCCGGTCCTCGTCACTCATACCGACGCCGGCGTCGTCGATCACGATGCACAGGTTGTCCTGCACACGCTGGAACGTCACCTCGATGGGTGCGTCGTGCTGCGAGAAGCTGGCAGCGTTGTCAAGCAACTCGGCGACGGCCAGGGCAACGGGTGCGACAGCGGACGCCTTCAGCGCCATCCCGCTCTGCTGCATGATCTCGACACGGTTGAAGTTGCGGATCTGGCCCTGGGCGCTGCGCACCACGTCGTAGACGCTCGCCGGCTGGCTGCGGCGGCCGAGGGGCGCACCGCACATGACCGCGATGCCCTGCGCCTTGCGCGCCATCTGCGCGGTGGCGTGGTTGACGTCCAGCAGGTCCGAGAGGACGGCGTGTCCGCCGTACCTGCGCTGGATGCCGTCCAGGAGGGTCGTCTGCTCGGCCGCGAGACTCTGCAGGAAGCGCACGGCGCCCTTGAGGACCGCCTTGGTACTCTCCTCAGCCGTCCGTTCCGCCTCTCGCAGAGCGTCGTCCTGTTCGGCACGGAACTTCCGCAGGTCGTTGACAGCGGCCGACAGCCGCATATCGGCGTCAGCGAGCCTGCGCTGCGACTCGGTTTCGAACTGCCTCTTTCTGACCCCTAGGGCTCTGGTGCGGACGATGAGCGCGACGACTGCGGCAGTGGATATCACCGCTGTCACAGCGAGGCACCATATGAGCACGTCTCGATTCATCGATACCTTTCCCGGGACGCGACATGCAGACATCGCCGGAACGCGCCTTGGAAAGATCCGCAGCGCGCACCTGGGAACTGCATGAGCGCTACTACGAAGAGCAGGCTGACCTCGGATCACCACCAAGCTGAGTGGATCAAGGCCGCAGACGCCGCGATGCTATCACCGGAGAGGGTCCGACCAGGAAGATCAATAACACCTGATATGTCGTCAACGCCCGTCGTGCGAGGGGGTGTTACCAGCTGTTTCGGCCATCCGGCGGCTGATTGCGTGGCCGTGATCCGAGGGGTCCCACCAGTCTCCAGCGAATCTTCACAGCAGCGCGGGGAGCACTCACCCCGTGACAGGAAAGCCGTGAGCACACGAGCGGCCGGGCGGGCACATGAGCGCACGCACGACCGCGGCAGGTCGGGGCGCCTACAGACCCAATATGGTGCGCCGGAGCCTTCCTTGTGAAGCGCTGATGAACAACCGACAGTTCCCGTGTGTCGCCGGCAACGACACGATGGCGCACCTGCCTTGCGTCGCGGCAGGTGCGCCATGTCGCGGATCGCGAAGTCTGCGTGCTTCCGTGCCCCATGTCCCCGGGCGGTCGCGGTCAGGTGTGGTGTGTGGGCCGGGGCTCCCATTCGAGGAGGGCCAGTCCGGCGGCCATGCCCCCGCCGAAGCCGGCCAGGAGAACGAGGTCGCCCGGTGCCAGCCGGCTCGCTGTGTGGTCGAGGGTCACGGGCACCGACGCGGCACCGGTGTTGCCGTACTCCCGTACGGTCGCATGGGCGCGTTCCGGCGGGAAGCCGAGGTCGGCCGCCAGCTTCTCGATCATGCGGCCGTTGGCCTGGTGCGGCACGAAGTGCACACGGGGCGCGCCTGACTCCTCGCCGGACGCCGAAGCACCGTGCTCGTGCAGGAAGTCGTCGACCATCGGTCCGACGTGGTCCTCGACGAAGGCGCGTACGGCCCGGCCGTCCATCGTGAAGTAGTGCAGACCGTCCGCGAGGGATTCGGGCGAGGCCGGGATCCGGCTGCCGCCGGCCGGGACGCTGATCAGGTCACGGTGGTCGGGGAACGACGCCAGCCGGGTGGCGATCACGCCCCTTCTGCGGACCGGGCCCAGGACGACGGCGCCCGCGCCGTCACCGAACAGGATCGCGGTGCGGCGGTCGGCGGGGTCGAGGATGCGGGAGTAGATGTCGGCGCCGACGACCAGGGCGTGTCCCGGGGTGCCGTGCAGCATCCGCTCGGCCGTGGCCAGGGCGAAGACGAAGCCGCTGCAGACGGCGTTCATGTCGAAGGCGGGCGTGCCGGGCGGAACACCGAGTTCGGCGGCGACCACGGCGGCGGTCGGGGGTTGCGGCGAATCCGGGGTGGAGGTCGCCACGACGATCAGGGACAGGTCGCCGACCCCGATGCCGGCGTCCGCGAGTGCGGTGCGGGCAGCGGTCGCGGCGAGACTTGAGGTGACGTCGTCGGGTTTGGCCCAGCGGCGTGCACGGATGCCGGTCCGCTGCGCGATCCACTCGGGCGTCACCCCGGCCGGTGTTCCCACCTCCTCGTTGGTGACGACGTTGCCGGGGAGGCACGAACCGGTGCCGAGCACGCCGACGGCGGCTCCCGCGATGGGGACAGCGTCTGATGGGCTGGTCATGTCAACTCGTCTCCGATCGGTCCGGATGGGGGGCAGGCTGCACTGCGCCGCGCGGGACGTCCGGTGCCGGTCCCGGACTCCGCGCCGCCGGCGCCGAAGGGCTGCCGCAGGTCAAGCGGCCTCGTAGATGCGCTGGTGGTCGCGGAGGGCCGCCAGCCGGAAGGGACCCCGGGTCTGATGGGGCAATTCGTACCAGCTGCCGTCGGTCGGCAGGTTCTGCAGGCGCAGCCCGCGATACGTCTCGTAGTCGATGGCCTCCCGGGTTCCGACGGCTTCCCGGTGCGCGTCGGACCGCAGATGCGACCGGTAGCCGGGGCGCACCCGGGCGGCGAGGAACTCGGCGACGCTGCCGGATCCGTAGCTGAACAGGCCCAGTGTGCGGCCGTCCAGGTCGGAGCAGTTCTCCAGGGCGGCGGTGAGCGCCAGGTAGACGGAGGCCGTGTAGCTGTTGCCGACGGTCTCGTTGTAGCCGGTGGTGGGGGCCACGGCGTCGTTCAGCGTCTCCTCGTCCGTGTGTGCCCCGCAGGTCTCCAGCAGGGCCCGGTGCGCCTTGAAGGCCAGCCTCGTGTAGGGCTGGTGGTAGCAGAAGGCGCGGAAGTCCTCCAGCGGCAGGCCGCCGCGGTCGTGGTAGTCCCGCCAGGCGCCCTCGACCGCGTCGAGGTAGGCCGTGACCGACGCCTTGCCGTCGACCAGGGCCGTGGCCCGGTAGTTGGGGCGCCAGAAGTCCATCACGTCCGCGGTGAACAGGCCGGAGGGGCCGGTGAGTTCGAGCAGGGCCGGGTCGGCGGAGACGAGCATGGCGGCGGCCGCCGCGCCCTGGGTGGCCTCGCCGGGGCTGTCGAGGTCGTAGCGCGAGATGTCGCTTGCGATGACGAGAACCTGCTGATCGGGGTCACGGTGGACGAGTCCGGCCGCGAACTGCAGAGCGGCGGTGGCGCCGTAACAAGCCTGCTTGACCTCGACGACGCGGACGTGCGGCGGCAGTCCCAGCAGGGAGTGGACGTACACTCCCGCCGCCTTGGACTGGTCGATGGAGCTCTCGGTGGCGAGGACGACGGTGCGTATGCGATCGGGGCCGTGCCGTTGCACCAGGGGCAGCGCGGCGGCCGCGGCCATGGTGACGATGTCCTCGTCGGGGGTCGGAACGCTCATCGCGTGCTGGCCGAGCCCCTTGTGGTACTTGGCGACGTCGGTGCCGTTGGAGCGGGCCAGTTCGGAGTGGTTCAGGACGAGGCTGGTGGTGCGGAAGGACAGGTCGTGGATACCGATGGCGGTCTCAGCGGACATGGGCGTCTCCCGTGGCGCGTTCGAATCGGTTGTGGGCTTTCATCAGTTCGCCGGGGTTGGTCTGGGCGGCGAGGAGGGACAGTTCGCCGCACAGGACGGTCGCGGCGGCCAGGACGGCGAGCCGTCGGGCGTTCTCGCCGGCGGGCCGGTCCTCTCGGCAGCCGAGCCGGGTGAGGTGGGCGTCGACGAAACCGAGGCCCTTGCCGTTGCCGACCGTGCCGAGCACCAGGTTGGGCAGGGTGCAGGAGAAGTACAGGTCACCGTCGCGGTCCTGGGTGTAGGTGACTCCCTGGGAACCCTCCACGATGTTCGCCGCGTCCTGCCCGGTGGCCAGGTAGAAGGCGAGGAGCATGTTGGCGTAGTGGGCGTTGGCCGAGCGGATGCCGCCGGCCAGCAGGGTGCCGACCAGGTTCTTGTTGATGTTGAGGGCGGTGATCCGGTCCGCGGTGGTGTGCAGGCGCGCCTCTACGACCTGCCGGGGCACGAGGATCTCGGCGACGACGTTCTTTCCGCGGCCGAGGATGCCGTTGATGGCGGTGGCCTTCTTGTCGGTGCAGTAGTTCGCGGAGATGGAGCCGTAGCGGATGCCGGGGACGGTGGCGAGGACGTGCGCCAGCAGGGCGTCGGAGGCGAGGGTGGCCATGTTGTGGCCGGAGGCGTCGCCGGTGGCGAACTCGAAGCGGAGGAACAGCAGCGGTCCGGTGATCTCGTGGCGGACGTCGAGGAGCCGGGCGTAGCGGCTGCTTTCGCGGGTGATCTCCCGCAACCGCGGGAGATCACCCTGGACGGCGCGGGCCGCGGTGTGGGCGGCGGCCGCGTCGTCGGCCTCCACCAGGACCGAGCGGGTCATCCGCTCGTCGACCAGGGTGGTGCGGATGCCTTCCTCGACCAGTCGGGAGATCTTCGCGCCGCGGCCGACGGAGGGCCACAGCGGGGATTCGTAGGTGGCCAGGGGCACCTCGGTCTCGGTGCTGGTGACATTGCCGGACACGCGTACGGGGCCCACCCAGCGCAGGGGGACGCCTGCCGCCGCGAGGTCGGTCGGCTGTTCTGCCATGAGGGTCATGCGGTGACTCCTTTCTCCGCGGTCGTGATCAGACCGCGGTCGAGACTGAAGGCGCGCAGCGATCCGGTGAGCCAGACGTCGCAGTCGGCCAGTGCTTCCGGGCTGTGCGCGCCGAGCAGGGTCATGAGGGCGGTCAGCTGGTCCAGCCAGGTGGTGATGTGCCGTACGAGGGCGTCCACCCCGCCGTCGAGGAGCGTGGTGAGGAAAGGCCCGGAGGCGCCGACGGCGCGTGCGCCCAGGGCGAGGGCCCGGGCGACGTCCAGGGGGCTTCGTACGCCGCCGGAGGCGAGCAGCGGCAGACCGCAGCCACGGGCGTCGAGGAGCGCGGCCGGGGTGCTCAGACCCCAGCCCTCCAGGTAGGCGTAGTCGGGCCTGTCGCGGCGGCTGTTCTCGATGCGGGCGAAGTCGGTTCCGCCGCTGCCCGCCACGTCGGCGGCGCGCACTCCGAGCGAGGCCAGTTCGCGCACGGTCCGTCCGCTCAGTCCGAAGCCGACCTCCTTGACGATCACGGGTACGTCGACGGCGGCAGCGATGCGTTCGATGCTGCCGGCCCAGTGGGCGAAGGACCGGTCGCCCTCGGGCATGACGGTCTCCTGCACGGAGTTGATGTGTATCTGCAGGGCGTCGGCGTCCAGCAGGCCGACCGCCCGGCGGGCCTGCTCGGGGGTGGCCTCGGCGTTGAGGTTGGCAAGGACGAAACCGTCGGGGTGCTCGCGTCGCACGGGCGTGAAGGTGGACGCCGTGTCGGGGTCCTTGAGGTAGGGGCTCATGGAGCCGGTGGCGATGGGCAGTCCGGTCTCACGGGCGGCGACGGCCAGATCGCGGTTGATCTCCCCCGTTCGCGGACTGCCGCCAGTCATGGCGTTGATGTACAGCGGGACCGGCCAGTCGACTCCAGCGAAGCGGGTCGCGAGTGAGACCTTCTCGCGGTCGGTGCCGGCGAGGGCGTGGTGCACGAAGCGCACCTCGTCGAACTGGCTGGTCCGCGGCGGCCCGTTGGGGGCCGACGGCTCCCCCTTGGTGGTGTGTTGCTCGTGGGCGAGCCGTACGTGGTCGTCCTTCCGGTGTCCGGTCATCGGGTGTGTCCTCGCAGAGAAGGGGAGACGTCGGAGAGGGGCGGGTCCTCACGACCGGAACCAGGGCCGGAGCCGGGACCGGCGGTGGCGCCGGAGGTCGCTTCGAGCGGCAGGGGGGTGATGCCGGCCGCCGTCCAGCGCAGGCGCAGCAGGGCGGGGGAACGGTGCGCCGGGAGCAGGGCGATACCGCAGTCGCCGCCACCCGCGCCGGAGGGCTTGGCGGCGGCGCCACAGGACTCGGCCACCTCGCAGAGACGGCGCAGGGGCTCGGTGACGATGCCGAGAGAGGTCTCCTCGTCGAGTCGGGCCAGCAGACCGCGGGCGGTGCGGACGGCGTCGAGAAGAGCTGACGGTTCGTCCCCCCGCAGGGCCCGCTCGACGACCGACACACACTGTTCGCTGTCGTCGAGGAAGCGGGCCCTGGGTACGCCCTGCCACCCCGGCCGGGTGGCGAGGTCGGCGACGAGAGCGGTGGTGGACGCCGCGCTGCCGCTCCAGCCCACGTGCAGAGCCAGACCGGTGGGAGGCGGCAACGGCCGGACGGCACACTCCGTCCAGGATTGCCCCAGGGTGTGCGCGACCCCGTGCCGGTGCAGGTCGTCCAGCAGGCCCCGCCGGTCGGGTGACCGGTAGGACACCCATCCCCGCCAGGTCGCGGCCGCGAGGTCGGCGCCCGAGGGGCCCGGATCGACCCGGACGGTGGCCAGCAGGGCGAGCCGGAAACGGTCCTCGGCGGACAACCGCATCCCGTAGTGGTCCGCCAGCGCCCGGAGGGTGGCGACGGTGACCGCCGCGCTGGAACCCAGGCCGGTCTTGACACCGCCGCGGTGCAGGTCGCTGCGTATCGACAGCCGCACCGGCGCGAGGCCGAGGCGCCGTTCGGTCCGCAGCTCCTCGATCGTCTCCACGGCCGACACGACGTGCGCCAGCACACCGCGCACGAGGGCCGGGTCCTGTCCCGGCAGCGCCTCGAGACCCTGTCCGCCGCGGCGGAGCCGCAGCTCGTGGTCCAACAGGTCCGAGCCGATCACCACGTCCGCGCCCTCGGCGGCCGTGACGGTGACGGTGACGTACCGGTCGACGGCCACGACGACAGCGGGCCGCCCCGGTTCGAGGACCGCGTACTCCCCCGCCACCATGAGCTTTCCGGGTGCGCGGCGGGTGGTCCGGGCCGCCATCACGCCGTCACCTGCCGCAGCCCGGCGGCCGGACCGCTGCGCGCCACGACCACCCGGGCCTCGGTGGCCTCCCGCATGCGGTCGGCGACCCGTTCCGCGTCGGCTGAGGCGCAGAGCACTTTGACGTTGGGGCCGGCGTCCATGGTCGCCCAGGCGCCCACACCCTCCTCGCGCAGACGGCGGACATGCCCGAGCACGGCGTCGGAGGCGCCGGTGCGGTAGCGGACGGCGGGCCGCGCGGCCTCCATGGTGGCGTGCATGGCGAGGGCGTTGCGCTCGGCTGTCTCACCGACGGTGGCCATGTCACCCTCGCGGAGCGCCCTCCGCAGGCGGACGAGGTCGGCGCGGCTGTCCGTCACCCAGTCCGGGTAGAGCGGCGAGGTGGCGACCGTGCGCCGCATGGCCTCCCTGCTCGACACGGGTTTGGGGCCCGGTTCCAGGACGACGGCGACCAGCGCCGCGTCCAGTCGGGCGTCGGTCACCGGTTCCGCGTAGGAGGCACGGTCGGGGTCGGGGGCGCCGGGGTCGCCGGCGTGCCAGACGACGAAGCCGCCGAAGAGGGACCGCGCGGCCGATCCGGAGCCGCGGCGGGCCAGCCGGGACAGTTCCCCGGCATCTCCGGGCAGCCCGTAGGCGTGGGCCGCGGCCAGGGTCAGTGCGGCGAACCCGCTGGCGGAGGAGGCCAGTCCGGCTCCCACGGGCACGGTGTTGCGGGTGTCGACCAGTGCGCGTTCCCGGCGCCCGGCGCGCTCGCGCACCAGGTCCAGGAAGGTGGTGGCGCGGCTCAGCACCTCGCCCCGGGCGGGGGCGCCGTCCATGACCACGTGGTCCGCCGCCGCGTCCGGGTCAAGCCGGACCGTGGTCGTCGTGGGGAACACGTCGAGGGTCAGCGACAGGCTGTCGGTGAAGGGCAGGACCAGGTGTTCGTCGCGTTTGCCCCAGTACTTGATCAGGGCGATGTTGGGGTGCGCGACGGCCACCGCCGCCTCACGGGCCGTCATGTCCGGCTCCCTTCGCGACGGCGGCCGTCCAGGTGCGGGCGCCCGTACGGTCGGCGAGTGCGGTGGACACCGACGTGGCGTCAGCGGCGGTCGCGGTCAGGGCCACGACACACCCGCCGAGTCCGCCGCCGCTCATCTTGGCTCCGAGCGCGCCCGCGTCGAGAGCGGTACGGGCGAGCGCGTCGGTGCGGTCCGTGGTCAGGCCGAGGTCCGCGAGCATCCGGTGGCAGTCGGTGAGGTGCCGGCCCAGCGCGGGGAGGTCACCCGCCGCCATGTCGTCGAGCGCGGCCCGGGTGAACCCGGTGGACCGCTGGACGAACCGCGTGCGATGGTCCGGGTTCCGCGCGAAGGCGTCCCGCAGCATCCCGACGGCCTTCCTGGTGCCGCCGCCGCTGCCGCTGTCGGCCACGACGACGTGGAATCCGGCGCCCACCGACGGGGTGCGGGGCCGGCCGTCCGTGAGGACTACCGGCCGCTCGCGGCCCGTGGCCAGTGCGTCGATGCCGCTGGCCAGGCCGTGGGCCGACTGCTCGGACACCTGTACGAGGTCGAAGATCTCCTGGTCGTCCAGGCCCGTCCCGAAGAGGGCGTCGAGCGCGCGGACCAGCGCGCGGGCGTTCGCCGCGCTGGATCCGAGGCCACGGGACGGCGGAACGCTGCTGTGGAGGCGTATCTCCAGTGCGGGGGGCGCGTCGAGGCCCGCCCGTTCGGCGAAGGCACGCAGCAGCAGGAGGAGTTCCTCCGGTACGTCCCCTTCCGCCTCCTTCGGGGCGCCGTGCTCGCCCTGGGCGGCCAGGCACAGGCGGGAGACACCGGGTCCTGTCGTACGGCGCACGGTGGCCCGGCAGGTCAGCGCCGGCAGCGGGAGCGCCACTGCCGGGGCACCGTAGACCACCGCGTGCTCGCCGAGCAGGATGGCCTTGCCGTGCGCCCCGCCCGTCGCGACCTGCTGCTCCTCGGTCCTGGACGTGCAGTGCGTGGACATGATCTGCATTCCTTTCTTCCGGGTGGCGGTCGGGGCGGCGGTCCCTCCCGCGGGGCGGCCGACCGGTGTTGTCGCCCCGGCCGCCCACGGACGGGACCGCCGGCGCGTCTGTGCCGCTCGCCTCGCGGTCCGCAGGGCGTTCTCTATCGGCGGCCGGCGGCGACCGCGCCGGTGCTGACGACCTCGCTCACCCGCTCGGCGGCCCGCTGGCCCGTGACGAGGCTGGAGTTGGTCGCGCTGAAGGCGAGGTAGTCCCCGGCGAGCTGGACGCGCGAGCGGGGATCGAGGCCGCGGTTGAAGTCGCGCAGCCGCGCGTAGTCGCCGGGCTTGCGCAGGATGACCGCGTTCTTCCAACGCTGCACGTACGCCATGTCCTGGTGGGCCTCGATGTGCCGGGCCATCTCCGGCCATGCCTGCCGGTGCACCTCGTGGGTCAGCGCCTCGATCTCCTCGTCGTCGGCCTCCCAGTGCCGCATCGCCCACGGATAGCGGTAGTAGCTGGTCAGCAGGGCGTGGCCCTGCGGGGCGCGGCCGGGGGCGAAGTTGTGGTTGAAGGTGATGACCCCCAGGTCGGGGTGCTCGCGCTGCGGGAAGAGCACGCAGGTGGCCGTCTCGTCCGGGACGCGGTCGACGCCGAAGTACACGTGGATGTCCGGTACGTACGGCACGTTCGCCAGGTAGTCCCGTGTGGTCGGGGCCAGCCCTGGGCACAGCCGGGCGGCGACCGGGCCAGGCAGGGCGACCACCGCCGCGGCGGCCTCCTCGGTGTGCTCGGGTTCGCCCTCCCGGCGCCAGTGCACCCGCACGCCGTCCGGGGTCTCCTCCACCTGGGTGACCTCGGCGCGGGTCTCCACGTCCAGCCGGGCGGCGAGTGTCGTGGTGAGGGTGTCGACCCGGTCGTGGAAGTTGAACCACTTGGAGTTCACGGCCGGCATCGAGAACAGGAAGTTGACCACCGACAGGTCGGGGGGTGAGTTGAAGAACATGGCGCTCATCGGGTCCACCACCCAGTCGCGGAACCGGGCGTCGAGCCGGCGTTCCGCGTAGGCGGCGGCCGTCTCGGTGTCGAGGGCGGCGGCCTCGCCCATGTCGCTGTCCCAGCGCAGCCGGTTCGCGTACTTCTTGAGGTCCGACTGCAGCCGCACCATGGCGGGCAGCGAACTCCAGGGGAGCAACCCCGAGCGCTTGAGGTCGGTGGGCCGGTCCGCCCGCAGCCGGTGGACCCGGCCCTCGCGGCGGATCCCGACGAGGTTGTTGGTGCGCAGGGTGGTGTCCTCGATGCCGAGTTCCCGGACGAGGTCGCGCATCTGCGTGTAGTTCTCGATCAGCAGGATCGCGGCCAGGTCCATGTGGTAGCCGCGGCGTTCCACCGTGCGCATGCGGCCGCCGGCCCGGTCCTCGGCCTCCAGGACGCGGACCGGGTGCCCGGCCAGCTGGAGGCGGAAGGCCGCGGTCATGCCGGCGATGCCGGCTCCCACGACGATGATCGGTTCCTTGGTGCCCGTGGCGTTCACTGCGTTCCTTTCGTCCGAGCGGAGACGGATACGGATACGGCTGGGTGCGGTCGGACCGGCGCGGGCGCCGCCTCCAGCCGCTCCCAGAGCTGGCGGGACACCCGCGCCGCCGAGCAGATGCTGTGATGCGTGCTGGACTGGGTGAAGAAGTCACCGCCCGCGAGCCGGACCCGTGAGGTGGCCGGCCATGCCGAGCTGAGCCGGGCGATCTCGCGGTAGTCGCCGGGCCTGCGGAAGACCACGCACTGTCCGGGGCGCATGACGTGGGTCATGACGGTGTGGTTCTCGGTCTCGGGCGTCAGTCCGACCGTCCGCAGAGCCGACCGCGCGTGGTCGACGAGCTGTTCCTCGGGCAGGTCGCGATGACGGTCCGACCAGGAGCCCCGGAAGTGCGCCATGACCAGTCCCCGCCCCTGCGGCACGCGGCCGGGAGCGGTGTTGTGCGGGAGGATCACGCCCACGAGCGCGGGGTGTTCGGACCGCGGGACGTTCACCATCACGGCCCGTTCGGCGGTGGGCCGGTCGAGGCCGAAAGCCACGTGGACGCTGCCGGTGTACTCGACGCGCCGGAAGAACTCGCTGAACGGCCGCTGCATCTGGCCGTAGAGATTCGGTGTCCGGGAGACGGGCACGGCCAGCACGCAGGCGTCGGCCCGCTCGGTGTGCTCGCCCGTGCCGTCCTGCGCCTGCCAGGTGACCGCGACCCCGGTGGCGCTCTCCTCGACCTGGCGGACCGTGGCGTCATAGGTCACGGGCAGTTGGGCGGCGAGGAGCCGTGGCAGCGCCCCGACCCCGTCGCGGAAGGTGAACAGGCCGCCGCCGCCCAGCAGGGAGTTGAGCAGCATGAAGGGTGCCACGGACGAGGTGCGTTCGACGTCCTGGAGCGAGGCGAGCATGCACAGCGGGTCCAGCAGATGGTCCACGGTGCCCGGCCGCAGCCCGCGGCGGACCGCGTAGCCGGCGACGGACTCCCCGTCGTGGCGGGCCGCCGCGGACATGTCGTACCAGTCCAGCGAGCGCCGTATGCGCAGGTGGTCGAGCATCAGTTTGGGCAGGTCGGACGGGAACGGCGCGAACCGCAGCAGTCCGGCCGCCATGCGTGGCAGGGAACCGACGTGTACGTGGTGCACCTGCCGGTCGCGCATGAGTCCGATGCGGTCGGAGGAGGGCAGCAGCCGGTCGCCGGCCCCGGCCAGCTCGGCGAGCTTCAGCATCGTGTGGTAGCGCCGCGACAGCAGTGAGGCTCCGGTGTCGACGAAGAACCCGCCGCGCCGCACGGACGCCATCCGGCCACCGACGTACTCCGGCCCGCCGCTTTCCAGCACGGTGACCCGGCAGCCGCGCCGCTGCAGGAGGAAGGCGCTGGTGAGGCCGGCGATGCCCGCGCCGACCACGACGACGTGGGGGCGTCCGTGCGCTCGCGGTCCGGCCTGGTGGGCGGCCGCGCGGGCCGTGCCGTTGGGCGCGGGTCGGCGGCCGGTCACGCGGGGACCTCCGAGTGGGGCTCGTCCCGGTCGTAGCGACCGTGCCGCAGATACCACTCGACGTGGTTCTGGAAGCTGAGCAGTCCGTCGGCCCAGGTGGTCAGGGCCGCCTTCTCGGCGGCGGTGTACGGGCCGCCCGTGCCGGAGGGTCCGCCGGCGTGCTCCAGCGCCTGTTTCAGCGCCCTCACCCGCTGCTCGATCCGGTCCAGGGTCTCGGCGGCGGCGTCCTGCAGCGACATGTTCTCCAGTCGGTGCAGGAGGACCACGAGGTTGTAGGCGTCCGGGCGGTCCAGTTCCTTCGACACCGAGCACAGGTCGTTGATCCAGGACGCGATGTCGGCCGCACAGCCGATCATCTCGGTGTACTCGGGAGTGCCGTAGAAGCGCGCCGGCAGCCGTACCGACTCGGCCTGCTCCACGAAGTCCAGCAGCGGCAGCACCGGTCCGGTGTCCCGGCGCAGGGCGATGTAGGAGTCGACGCCGGGAAGAACACCACGTGCCCGGTAGTCGGACTCCACGACGAGAGAGGTGAAGTAGTCGTCCAGGTGTGCGAGGAGTTCACCGAACTGCACGGGTGCCATGTGCTGCGCGGTCCGCTCCAACAGGTCGGCCAGCGCGCGCTGGAGGGCGTCCTCGGGGACGGGCAGTGGCTCGCGGCGCCTGGCGGCCTCCACCAGACCCCTGAGCGGGGCCGCCGCCCGGTCTGCGGCGGCGGCACTCGCGCCGGCGGCACCGTCCTCGAAGTGGTCGTCGAGGTTGAAGTACCACATCGTCCACTGGGTGATCAGCACGCGGATGCCGGTGTCCGCGCGCGGATAGCCGTGGCTGACCAGTTCGCCCGCGCACAGGCGGCGAAGCGGGTGCCGGGGGTCGCCGGAGTCGATCAGACCCAGGCGCCTGGCCCATTCCGCGCCGCCGGTCTCGACGGCGGCGATGTCACCGGGGTCGCGGGCGGGTGCGGCCGGGAAGGGCCATCGGGGCAGGACGGTGTCGAGAACCGGATCGGAGACCGGGCTGTGCACGATGTCTCTCCTTTCCCCGGCCGTCGGCCGGGTGGGCGCCGGCCCACGAACGGGCTCGGCGAAGAACTGGGAGATCGGAGATCGGTCGGGCCGTCGGCCCGACGGAGGTGGAGCGACGCCAGAGGGCCGGCCCGGTGGGCGGACGGTCTGGTCGGCTTGCGGGCTTGCGGGCTTGCGGGCTGCGGGCTGCGGAGTCTCGCTGGGTGGGCCCGCCGGTCGGCGGTGCGGTGGCCGGCGGTGCGGTCGTGTGCGGTCCGGCGTGCCCGCCGCGGCGCCGGTGTCAGTGGTCGCGCAGGGCCAGCCACTCGGCGAGCCTGCGCAGCGGCCGGGTGTCGGAGGCGGGCAGGAGGGTGGCGTCGAGGTGGTCCAGCGCCTCGGCCAGGTGCCGGCGGGCGAGCCCGCTGGTCCGTTGCCGTCCTCCCGCACGCTCGACGAGGAGGGCGGCGCGCCGCAGGACGCCGGCGTCGTCCAGGGAGGGGTCGCGCGCATAGAGCTCGGCCAGTTCGACGGCCTCCGGGGTGTCCGATCCCAGGGCGGCCACCACGGGCAGGCTCTTCTTGCGGGCATGGAGGTCGGCGCCGACCGGTTTGCCCGTCGCCCCGGGGTCGCCCCAGATGCCGAGCAGGTCGTCCACGTGCTGGAAGGCCAGGCCGAGGGACCGGCCGAAGGCGTCCAGGCTCGCCGCCTGCGCCCGGTCGGCACCGCCTGCCAGGGCTCCCAGACGACAGGCGGCTCCCATGAGCGCACCGGTCTTTCGCGCCGCCATGGTGGTGCACTCGGTGAGCGAGACGTCGGCTCGTTCCTCGAACCCGATGTCCTCGAACTGCCCGCCGATGAACTGCTGTACGGCCTCGTTCAGCGCCGCGGTGGCCGGGGCGCTCGGGCCCTCGTGCTGGACCAGGCAGACCGCCTGGGCGAGCATGGCGTCACCGGCCAGCAGCGCGCCGCCGATCCCGAAGACGCGCCAGGCGGCGGGCCGGTGCCTGCGGGTGTCGTCGCGGTCGATGATGTCGTCGTGCAACAGCGAGGAGTCGTGCGCGAGTTGCACGGCGGCGGCGCAGTGTGCGCCGACTCCGGGAGGGGCGCCCAGGGCCCGTGCCGAGAGCAGGGCGAGGGCCGGGCGTACCGCCTTGCCCCAGCCGGTGGTGACGGGTCGGCCCTGCGCGTCCCACCAGCCCAGGTGGTAGCCGACGACCATGCGTGCCTGCGGATGCAGGGAGTCCCCCGCTTTCCGCAGCACCGGGTCGGTCACCTCCCTGGCGTGGTGGAGCCATGCCTCGGGTTCGGCGTCGTCGGCGGGGGCGGTGCGTGTGTTCGTGCCGGTCTTCGTGTCTGTGGCCTCGGCCGCGTTCAACGGATTGCTCCCTTCGTGTCAGGGGCGGTCGGGACCCTGGTGGTCCACTGTTCATGGCGGGCGAGTACATGGCGGAAGAGGGCGGTCAGGGTGTCGACGGCGCCGGCCTCTCCCCCCGCCCGGCTGAGCGTGTGCAGGGCCTGGTCGAGGTAGCGGCGGGCGGTTCGCTCGGCCGCCTCGCGCCCGCCCGCCTCCTCGACGAGGTCGGCCAGCGAGGCCAGTTCGGCCTCGGCGGGGGTCTCGGTGGCGCTGAGCCGGGCGGCCAGCCGGGTCCCGGCCGCGGTGCCGGAGCGCAGTGCGGCGATGACGGGGTAGGTCCTCTTGCCGCTGCGCAGGTCGCCGTAGGAGTCCTTGCCGCTGGCGGCGGGATCACCCCACAGACTCTCTGCGTCGTCGGCGATCTGCCACGCCACGCCCAGGTCCCAGGCGGCGGAGCGGAGCATGCGGGCCGCCGGCGCGGGTGCGTGGGCGAGCACCGCGCCCACTTCGAGGCAGCCGCCCAGGAGGCCACTGGTCTTGGCGCACGCGGCCAGGTAGTCGTCGGTGTCCACCTCGTCCACCGGGCAGCCGTCCAACTCCAGGTCGGCGGCCTGCCCTTGGATGATGGCGTCCACCGCCGACGTCATCGCCCCGGTCGCCGGTCGCCCCGGGGTCCCCCGGACTTCGGCGACGACCCGGAGCGCCTGGCTCAGCAGCGCGTCGCCTGCCAGTACGGCGGGCCCTCGCCCGAAGACCACCCAGGCGGTGGGGCGGCCGCGCCGCAGTTCGTCGGCGTCCATCAGGTCGTCGTGCAACAGGGAGAAGTTGTGCACCAGTTCGACGGCGACCGCGCCGGGTACCGCGGACGCGGTGCTCGCGCCGAACGCCCGCGCCGCGAGCACGGCCAGGGCGGCGCGCATCAGCTTTCCGGGGTGGCCGTCGGTGGGCGTGCCGTCGGGGCGGCACCAGCCCAGGTGGTAGGCGCTGATGCGAGCCAGCCGGGGGTGCAGGCTCTCCACCGCGGTGCGCAGGGCGGGAAGTGTGGCCGCTCTGCACTCGGCCAGCGTCTCCCTGACGGTGTCCGCGGCCGGGGCGCCGAGGACCTCTGTCTGGTTCATGGACGTCGTCTCCACTCCCACTGGTCAGGTCATGACGGGTGCGGCGTATGGCCCGCGTGTTCACCGGGCCGTTCTGCGAGGAGTCTTCGTACGGTGACCGCAGGCACCCAGGTGCTCAGGACCGGTGTGCTCGGTCGCACAGGGCTCGGCCCGGTTCCGGTGCCGGCGGCGCACCCGGTCCTCGCGGGCGCCGCGTTCTTCTCTGTGCCGGTGGCCGGGAGGCGCACCGTGCGATCCCGACCGAGAAACAGCTTCGTATACGGAAAGTCGAATTCACTGTTTCACCCGACACCAGAAGCCAAGCAGGAGCTGCTTCGCGGTGCCAGCGACTTCCACACGTCCGGGTGTCTCACGGGTCGCTTTCTTGTGAACTTGTGACCGCGGAGCCGACACACCGCTTCTCCGGCAAATCCGTCAAGTGCGGACATATATCACGTACGGAATGTGGCCAGAAAAAACCGGTTACATATTTGTCCAGGGTGGTTAGACGACAAATGATTCTTGATCTATGAGACGGAACCACGGGCGGTCGCAGCGTCGCGGCATCCGCCGACACAAAGTTGTCACCGGCGGATTTCCGTTTCTGCCACCGAAATGCGCTCTGAGGAGTTGTCGTGGCACGCAGCCATCCGAATCAGCAACTGAAACGACTTATGAGGGAAGCGGGTTTGTCGGGCGAGGCACTGGCGCGGTCCGTCAATCTCGCCGCGGCGGAGAACAAGCGGGTGCTCCGGTACAACCGCAAGTCGGTCGCCGGCTGGCTGGCGGGCTCCCGGCCGCCGGCTCCGGTGCCCGTGCTGGTGGCCGAGATCCTGACCCGGCGGCTCGGCCGGCACATCAGCGTCCAGGAGACCGGACTGGCGCGCGTGCCGGACGAGCCGACGGACGCGTTGCACGCGACCGGCGGGAGCGGCCGGGAGGCGCTGGCGATGCTGACCACGGCGGACACCGGTCCGGGAACCCGGACGGCGTTTCGCGCCCTTCCCTTTCGGCCCAACAGCACCCCTCCGGCCTGGACCGACACCGAGCCGCAGCCCACGGGGGGCGACTGGCGGCTCGGGCCGGGCGACCTGGCGGCCCTGACGCACACCATCACGTACTACGCGGAGACCATCGACACCTACGGCGGTGCCCACGGACGCACCGCGCTGGCCACCTATCTCGCCACGGACGGCGCCGCCTTCCTCGCCGCCCGAACCGACCGGCGCACCCACTCGCTGCTCCTGGGGAAGCTGTCCCGGCTGACGCATCTGCTGGCCCGTATGAGCGGGGACTGCCGTCAGAGCGGGGTGGCGCAGCAGTATTTCCACGTGTCCGCGCAACTGGCCATCGAGGCCGGGGACCGCACCCAGTACGCCGTCACCCTGCGGGCGATGAGTGCGCAGTCCAACCAGCTGGGGCACCGGGACCCGGCACTCGCCCGTGCGGCGTGGTCGGCCGCGCCGGAGGACGCCCCGCCGCCCATCCGGGCGTACCTGATGAGTCATCTGGCCGTGATGCACGCGATGGGCGGGGAGGAACGGCGCTCGCTCTCGGCGCTCTCCGACGCGATGGCCCTGCACGGCGGACAGAGCGAGCCCTCCTCGCCGTTCAGCGGTTACCCCATGGCCGCGCTGCACTACCAGAGGGGTCATGTGCACCAGAGCCTCGGCGACTACGGCAGGGCCGGTCAGGCACTGGCCGCCTCCCTGCGGCACCGATCGCCGCGCGCGCACCGTGCCCGTGCGCTGACGCTCGCCAAACTCAGCGAGATCCACTTGCTGGAGGGACGGCTGGACCGGGCCTGCGCCGTCATCGACCAGTTGCTCGACCACTACGGCCGGATCCGCTGCCCGCGCACCGCCGACCGGCTCGCTGACCTGCGCACCAGGCTGCTGCCCCATGCACGGCGGCCGTCCGTGCGGTCCGCCCTCGGCCGTCTGGACGGCTACACCACCTACCAGCGCTCCCCGGAGCGTCTCGCGGTGTGAAGCGCTCCCCGGAGGGCCTCGCGGCATGAACGGCACCCCCCGCGGTGTGAACAGCCGTGCGCCGCCGCCTGGCGACCGTCGGGCACACCCGGCGCCGTCGCGGCCGTTCGTCGGCACCCGCCCGCGGCACGGCGCACAAGGGCACAAGCGTGGGCCGCAGAGGACACATGCGAGCCGGGAAGCCCTGTCGGACGGCGAACGGACCGGCGTGCAATGGATCGCAGAGGTCGACGGGCCGACGCCCCGGCAGGGGCCGGGCCGGTCGCCGCCTGCCACGCCGAGCCATGGAAAGGGATGCCGGAGATGGAGACGAACCCGACCGAGGTACCCACTGTCGACGGACTGCCGCTTCTCGGCTCGATGCTGGACCTGCGGCGAGATCCTCTGGGCGTGTACGAACGGGCCCGCAGCGAGCACGGTGACGTGGTCCGGATCGTGTCCGGGCCGCCCGGCCTGCGTACGACGATCCACTTCGTCTTCTCCGCCACCGGCGCCCAGCAGGTGCTGGCCGGCCAGTCGGCGAACTTCCGCAAGGACGACCGTTTCTCCCAGGAGATGCGGCAGACATTCGGCAACGGCCTGCTCAGCAGTCTCGACGACGACCACATCAGGCAGCGCCGGCTCCTCTCCCCGCTGTTCACCAAGAAGCGGGTGGCGGACTACGGCACGGCCGTGTGCGACGAGGCCGACGTCCTGTGCGCCGAATGGGAGGCCGCCAGGGGCGGGCGGCCCGATCTCAACGAGGACATGAGTCGGCTCACCGTAAGGATGATCACCCGCATCCTCTTCGGCTCGGACGCCGAACAGGCGGCGGAGGTGGTGCGGCGCTGCATGCCCGCCCTCAGCACGTACACCCTCCGGCGCGGCCTCATGCCGTTGAACCTGCCCCGCGCCTTCCCCACCCCCGCCAATCGCCGGGCACGCGCCGCCCAGGACGAGCTGCACGCGCTGTGCGACCGCCTGATCGAACAGCGTCGGCAGAGCGGCGCCTCGGGCGAGGAGGCGGGGACCGATCTGCTGACCCTGCTCATCAACGCGCGCAGCGACGAGGACACCCCGCTCACCGACGAAGAACTCCGCGACCAGGTGCTGGTCTTCCTGCTGGCGGGCTCGGACACCACGGCGACATCACTCACGTTCACCATGTACATGCTGGCGCAGCACCAGGACGTCCAGGAGTCCGTACGCGACGAGGTGCGCTCCGTCCTCGGCGGACGTCGACCCACCCCGGCGGACCTGGATGAGCTGCCGTCCGTGGAGCGGGTTCTCAAGGAGACCATGCGCCTCTATCCGGCGGCACCGGTGCTCATCCGCCGGGCGGTGCAGTCGACGGTCATCGACGGGTACGCGATACCGGCGGGGGCCTACGTGTACGTGTCGCCCTGGGTGACGCACCACCACCCCTCCTACTGGCCGGACCCGCAGCGCTTCTCGCCCGACCGCTTCCGCCCCGAGGAGGAGAGCCGCAGGCCGCGCTACGCGTGGTTCCCGCTCGGCGGCGGCCCGCGCTCCTGCATAGGCAACCACTTCGCCATGCTGCAGATGAAGCTCGCGGTGGCGAGGCTGCTCCAGCGGTATCGCTTCACCGAGACGGTGGCGGACGTCCCCCTGGAGGTGGGCGTCACCATTCGGGCGGCGCGGGCCGTGGAGTGCAGTCTGACCCCGGTCGGCCCCGTCCCCGCGGACATGCTCTCCCGGTCCCGCCAGTCCCACTGACCGGGCGGGACGCCGGCCGCACTGACGCAGGTGTGCTCCGGCAGCTCCGGCCGAGCGGATTTCGTCCCCGCCGGCGGGCCCAAGGACCGAAACGGGCATGAACCGGTTCGCCGCGACCCCCCATACGGGCACTGCGACATCCGAACAGGGCGACCGTCAGGGTAGGCAGTCCCACCGACAGGCATCTTGCCCTGCACCTTTCACGTGGAGACATGCGCGGACGACGAACGGAAAGATGCCCGATCGCGGACACCGGAGCTTGCCGGATTCCGGTCAATCATTCCTGTCGACCACTATCGCTTGTATCGCCCTTGGGACTGTCTTAGCCTGTTGCTTAATGTTTCTACGTGACCTCTCGCACCGAATACGTGACCTCTCGCACCGAACACGTCACGACGAGATGGCCGAAAGTAGACCACTGCAATGCGCGAAGCGTCCCCCACTCAGGCACTCGATGGAAAACAGAAATGGGTAACGTCTTGCCTGTCACGCGAAATCCGCTCGGGTTATCCAGTGAATTACGGACCGACACCTTCATGGTGGCGCAGACAAACGTCACTCCCCCACGTGGCACCGAATTCACGTGCAACCCGATCGCCCCACTCGCCACCGACGACCCTTTTACCTGGCTGCCGTGGCTCCCTCAGGAGGACACGGGCGAGGACGAGGACCATGAGCCGTCCGTCCCTCAGGACCCCCAGCCCCAAGGCAGCGAGGCCGAGTTCCGCAGCAGACGATGCATCATGACCCTTCGCTGAAGGGTGAGCCGGCGAGTCAGCGGGTGACGAACGGTTCGGTCAGGTGCGGGGTCGCGAGGTGGAGGGTGCCGGCGGCCCGACTGCGGAGCACCTGTTCCCTCGACGCCCTCGCCTGCCCGGCGTCCATCTCGTGCGCGTAGGCGAGTTCGGGATGGAGCAGCTGGATCGCGTGCACGAGCAGGTCACCGGTGACGGTGACCCGTTCGTGCCCCGACGTGAGGAGCACGCTCTGGTGCCCGGGTGTGTGACCGGGCGTGGCGAACACGCGCATGTCGCTGTGCAGGGGGGTGTCGCCGTCGAGCAGCCGTAGCTGACCGGTGGTGCGGAGCGGGTCGATGACCGTGGACCGCGCCTGCGGGTTGACCTCGTCGATCGCGTCGAGTTCGGCCCGCTGCAACAGGTACGCGGCGTTCTGGAAGAACGGCCGCTTCTCCTCTGGGAAGAGGGCATCCCACAGATGGTG
Organism: Streptomyces sp. NPDC002701; assembly: GCF_042889045.1. NCBI lineage: Bacteria > Bacillati > Actinomycetota > Actinomycetes > Kitasatosporales > Streptomycetaceae > Streptomyces > Streptomyces sp. NPDC002701. The sequence continues at coordinate 385,571 of NZ_JBIAQL010000006.1, read as the reverse complement.
CCACCACCGGACAGCCCGCGGCCAGGCATGCCATTCCTCGGCGGTCTTCCGGACCTGCTCCTGATCCTCGATCCAGCACGTCACGGTGTCCGTTCCGGAGCGGCGATCGGAGCCTGAGGGGGTACCGAGGGCTGGTCCGGCCAAGTGAACGCGTACCGGGGATCGCCTCCGCGGCTGAGCCGCGCGAAGCGCAGCAGTTCGCGGACGATGCCCGCGTTGCCCATCGCCCAGCCGGTGCAGGGTTCGAGGTCGCTCGGGGTGGCCCGGTGCTCGACGTTGGACCAGCGCGCACCGTCGGTGTCCCGGGTCGCGCGGGCGGCGAGGTCCGCGACGAGGACGTGGGCGAAGTCGTACGGGTCCTGGTGTTCGGCGATCCGGTCGCAGGCCAGGGCGAGGACACCCGCGGTGCCACAGCAGCGGCCGTTGTTGTCCCAGAAGCCGGGACGCAGCCGCTGGGGCAGCCCGCAGTGAGTGACCGTGTGCCAGCAGCGGTCGGCGAGGGCGGACCAGAGAGGGTCGGCCGTGACGTCCCGCAGCAGCCGGAAGACCTGGGCGTCGCCGGCCGGACCATGGCACCAGCCGTAACCATAAGGATCGATCGCATCGGGAAGGTACTGCGGAGTGGAGTGCACCACCAGGAAGCCCTCCGGGCCCCCTTCGTCGCGCGCCACGATGTTCGCGGCACCGGCCAGTGCCAGATCGACCAGGTCGGCACGGCCGGTGGCCCGGCCGACCCGGGCGAGCGCCAGGACGATGCCGAGCGTGCCGTGCGAGAGATGATGCAGACGGGAGTCGGTGCCCGGACGGTGGGCCCATTGGACGCCGGTCGGGGTGCGCTCCGCGGTCCGCAGATACGGCTCCACGGCGAGAACCGCCAGTTCGGCGTCACCGGCCATGAGCGCGCCGAGGCCGATGCCCGCGTTGCCGCCCATCAGCTCGAACAACTCCCCCCACCGCGTCCCGTCGAAGCGTGATCGCACGAGTTCCAGCGCGCGGTCGGCGGCGGCTCCGGCGGCCGTGTCGCCGAGCTCGGTGTGGAGGGCCCGCAGGACGACGGCCATTCCGGTGCGACCGAAGTAGAGGGAGTCGTCGTCGATACCGTCGACGGAGTCCGCGAGGCTGCGAGCCGCGCGCAGGGCGGTGTCGGCGTAAGCGTCGTCGCCGAAGTGCCGCCACGCCTCCAGGAGCACCGGGACGATCCCGGCCGTGCCGCTGTAGAACATCGGGTCCAGCTCGTCGTCCGAAAGCTTGGACGGCCAGGCGAGACCTCCACCGGCAAATTCCCGTGCCGCCGCCGTCAGCCAGCGCAGCCCGTCCACCGCAAGCCCTTCGACCTCGTCGACCGCCACGACCGTGACTTCATCCGCTGCCGCCATGGCCCCACTCTCGCACGCTCTCCCAGAGCCACTCCGGGAGGTGGCGCTCGGACGGCAACCGCCGTACCACGAGGGCAAAGGAGCCGCGGGCTCGGCTGCCTCGTGGATGGCCGACACGGGTTACCCGTCCTCGTACGGCCTCACCCGGCACGGGTCGGTATCCCAGCCATCCATATACCTGCACGTCAGACAGGCTGGGATCATTCCAACGTGCTTGATCGGCCGTCGGCCGTTGCGCCCGCCCGCTGTGACCGGTGATGCTCTTGGTGCCGCACCGGCCAGGCCCGGGCCGACCAGCCGGACTGACCGCGGCATCCACATCCACGCATTCACCCACGGGGGAAACACCCATGTCCATGCGTATGCGAGCAAGCGCGCTCACCGCACTCACCGTCGCCGCCCTCACAGCCGGCACGGTCCTCACGGCACCGGCCGCCGGCGCCGCGACGAAGGCTGCCGCGCCCACGTTCCTGTCGGCGTCCCAGCTGCCGCCGCACCCGACCTCGGCCTGGACGGCCGGCCCGGTCACCGAAGGGTTCCCGGAGGCGCTCGGCTTCTGCGTGAGCACGGAGGGCGTGCTCGACTACGACTACCGGCACCGTGAGTTCCGGACCGACCTGGACACCAGCGCCGTGCAGTTGACCGTCGTGACCGGCACAGCCGCCCAGGCCAAGGCCCTGGCGAAGCACTACGACGACCTGATCCGCACCTGCGCCGAGCGCATCGAGCAGAACTCCCCGGACGTCGAGGCCGAGGGCCGGGACTACGGCACCCTGCCGGTCGAGGAGGGCGCCCGCGTCCGCGGCCTGCACACCGAGACGTCCTGGGGCGCCACCGACATCGCCCTGCTGTCCGTCGGACGGGACGACAGGACCGTCACCGTCGTCTCGTGGGGACAGATGGGCGACTTCGGGAATGCGCCCGTTGCCGCCTTCAAGAAGACCACGAGCACGGCCGTCAACAAGCTGTACTGACCGGGCAGTCACCGAAAGGACCGGGGCCGTCCTCCCGCCACGGGGGTCGGAAGGACGGCCCCGCGCCGGTCATGTCCAGGGCGCGGTGATGCCGTCGTTCAGTGCTGCGGCGATCATCTCCCCGGCCGGACAGGGACTGGTTCGGACGCGAACCGGACTGAGTTTCAGGAGGGAGCGAAGAGAGTGACGACGCTCTGCGGTGCTTCCTGGCCGAAGAAGATCTCCAGGTTCCGCGCCGAGCGATGGGCGGCGTCGCCACTACGCGGGAACAGCCGCTCTTCGTAGGCAGTGAGCGCGGTCTCGGTGTCGGGTTGCTCAACGAGTCTGCTCGCCAGGTCGGCGCCGTCGTACATGGCGAGGTTCGCGCCCTCGCCGGCGAAGGGTGACATCAGATGCGCGGCGTCGCCGACGAGCGTGACACCGGGTACCCGGTCCCAGGTGAGCCCGGCGGGAAGGGCGTAGATGGGGCGCAGCCACGGATTCGCGTCGCTCTGTGTCACGAAGTCGGTGAGCAGCGGCGACCAGCCGTCGAACTCCTCGGCGACTTGACGGAGGCCGGCGGACGGGTCGCCGAAGTCGATCGACCTCATCCATGCCTCGGGCCTGGTCAGCGCCGCGTATCCGCGCACATGCCCCTCGGCGTGGCGATGGGCGATGATGCCTTTGCCCGGCGCGACCGCCATCAACGTGCCACTGCCGATCGCGGCCACACTCGCCCGATGGGTCCGGCCGCCCGGGGTGAGGGCGATCTCGATGAAGCACGTTCCGCTGTAGGCAGGCGTGGCGGCCGTGAGCAGCGGGCGCACCTTCGACCAGGCGCCGTCCGCGCCGATGACGAGGTCGGCGCGCGTGGCGGAACCTGTCGCGAAGGTGAGCTCGTAGCCGCCCTCCACGCAGGGCCGTAGCGAGGCGAGCTTGTGCCCCCACCTGATGGTCCCGGGCGCCAGCGAGTCGATGAGCAGGCGCCGCAGTTCGCCGCGGTCCACCTCTGGACGGGCCGAACCGGGGTCCGCGGGCATGTCGAACAGGATCGTGCCGTGGCGGTCGACCACGCGCTTGGCGTCCTCGCCCGGGCGGACCAGAGCGAGGAACTCGTCGTACAGACCAGCCGCGTGCAGCGCGACCTGTCCGGTCTCTTCGTGGATGTCGAGCAGGCCGCCCTGCGCCCGGGTCGTCGCCGAAGCCTCACCCTCGTAGATCGTCGCGGCGACGCCGTGAGCCTGGAGCACCCGGGCGAGCGTGAGCCCGCCCACTCCCGCTCCGACGATGGCGATGGTCTTCTGCATGCTGCGCTCCTCTGTAGCGCCGACACGCGTCGGCGATGGTCAGCGCCGGGAGCGGACGGGAAGTCCGGTCTCGGCAAGGAGACGCTCAACGATCAGAACCATCTGCATCGATGTACGAGCGACGCCCGGCGGATGGACCCGCGGACATCGTTTTTCGCGACCAGGTGACTATAGCCGCGCATCCACCGTGTGGCGACCGGGGCCGCTCACGCTGCGACGCACCGCGCCCGGCGGGCACGCCGGGCCGGAGTGCTCCTGCTGCTTCTGCGCGCGCCTCTCCTCAAAAGGGTGAACTGTGATCAAGTGCGCCCACCGCAAACTTCCGCGAAGCACACTGCAAACGCATGAACGGCACCCGGTCGTGCCGGAGCACGGGGTGACGGAGGAGCGGAGGAGACGGACAGGATGGGACAGCAGATCGATCCACGCGGTGGAGCCGGTGGGCTCAAGGAGCTCGGTGACCGGATCCGTTACTGGTTCGACAGCACGCTGGCCCGCGGTGCCTCCGCTCTCGTCGGCTGGCTGGCCCTGTTGTGCCTGGTCGTCGTCGTGCCGGTGAGCGCCGTACTGGTGTGGACGGACCCGAACGCTCCGGCGTCCGCGCCGGGCAGGCTGGCGGAGGTCTGGCGCCTCACCGGTGAGACGCTGCGCCTGGGGGGCGTGACGGGCACACCGTTGCGGGTGACGATGTCGGTGCTGCTCGCGCTGATCGCCCTGCTGTACGTGTCCCTCCTCGTCGGCCTGATCACGGCCGCCCTCACGGAGCGGCTCACCGCGCTGCGGAGGGGCCGGTCCACGGTGCTGGAGTACGGGCACGCGGTGGTGCTGGGGTGGTCGGAGCAGGTCTTCACCGTGGTGCGCGAACTGGTGGCCGCCAACGCCAACCAGCGGCGGGCGGTGGTGGTCGTGCTGGCCGACCGGGACAAGACCGCCATGGAGGAGGCATTCGGCACCCGGATCGGTCCTGTCGGCCGTACGCGGCTGATCTGCCGCAGCGGCCCCACCACCGACCCGGCCGTGCTTTCCCTCACCAACCCGGCCACGGCCAGCGCCATCCTTGTGCTGCCCCACGACGAACCGAACGCCGACGCAGAGGTCGTCAAGACCCTGCTGTCCCTGCGCATCGCCCTGTCCCACCGGGGGGACGGCCAGGCGACCCGTCCTTCCGTGGTCGCCGCGGTCCGGGACGACCGGTTCCACCTGGCCGCCTCGCTGGCCGCGGGGCCGGACGGAGTCGTCCTGGAGAGCGACACGATCACCGCCCGCATGATCGTCCAGGCCGCTCGTCGCCCTGGGCTCTCCCTCGTGCACCGGGAACTGCTGGACTTCGCCGGTGACGAGTTCTACCTCGTCGCGGAACCCGCGCTGGTGGGCCGCCCGTTCGGTGAGGCGCTGCTGTCCTATGCGACGTCGAGCGTCGTCGGACTGGTCCGAGGGGACATACCGCTGCTCGCTCCCCCGCCGGACACGCCGATCCGTGCGGACGACAGGATCCTCGTCATCTCCCGCGACGACGACACCGCCCACCTGGAGGACTGTGCCGATTCGGTCGAGAAGGCAGCCGTGAGGTGCGAGCCGCCGGCCTCCGCACGACCGGAACGGGTGCTGATGCTGGGCTGGAACCGCCGGGCACCGCTGATGATCGACCAGTTACGCCGCTGTGTGCTGCCCGGATCGACCGTCGACGTGGTGACGGCAGACGGCGCGACCACCCTTCACCAGGGCGACGACGCCGACACACCGACCGGTGCCGGGCTGGCCTTCACACTGCACCGGGGAGACGTCACCCACCCCGCGACCCTGCGCCGCCTGGACATCGACTCCTACGACAGTGTCATCGTGCTCGGCCGGGATCCTGCCCCCGACGGGCCCGCAGACGAGCCGGACAATCACACACTCGTCACCCTGCTGCTGCTCCAGCAACTGGAGGAAAGCACCGGACGTGAACTGTCGGTGGTCACGGAACTGGTCGATGACCGCAACCGGGTACTGGCGCCCATCAGTCCCAACGCCGACGTCATCATCAGCGGCAAGATCATCGGCCTGCTGATGGCGCAGATCTCCCAGAACCGGCATTTGGCAGGGGTGTTCGAGGAACTGTTCCGTGCCGGGGGAAAGGGGATCCTCCTGCAACCGGCCGCCGACTACGTCCGCCTGGACCACGAAACCCCCTTCGCGACGGTGGTGGCCGCGGCACGCCTCCGGGGCGAGTGCGCCATCGGATACCGGGACCACACCACAGCGCGGCAGGGCCCGCAGTACGGCATGCACATCAACCCACCCAAGACCGAGCGCCGCCGCTGGTCCGACGGCGACGAAGTCGTCGTGATCGGCACGGACTGAGGTGCGCCAGGGCTGAACCCCTGCCGTCTGCCTGCTCCGGTGTACGGTCCGCGCCGAGCGGCTACGGTGTCCGCAACGCCTCTCGCCGCCAGGAGCGCACCGGGGGCGGACACATTGGCGCGCTGCGTAAGTACGCAAGGGGGCGGGCGGGGTGGCTGGACGGGCGCGTTACGGGGCCGGGGTGGTGGCCTTGGCGGGGGTCGCGGTCCTGATCGGGCTGCTGGGACGACCCTCGGACGGCGACAGCGATACCAGCGGACCCGCCGCGACCCCAGGGTCCTCGGGGCAGCCGGTCACCCCGGTCACCCCGGTGCCGGAAAGCCCGGTGGAGACGCGTCTCGACCTCTTCTCGTTCGGCGGCCTCTGCCAGGAGAAGGGAAGCCGCCCACTCCCCCGGGCGGCACGCGTGTCGGCGTCGGGACCCCACCCTGTGGTCGTGCATGTGAACGGGCTGCTGCACCAGTTCGAGAGCCACGGGGGTTACGACCGCGCCGACCCGTTCACACCGCTGCCCGAGCGGGTGCAACTCGTCGCCTGCGCCTCGTACAAGGGACTGGGCAGACTCCTCAAGGTGTGCCGGTACGAGTCGCCCGTCGAAGCGGGCCGGAAGATCTCCCACTACGAGGGCCGGTACGAGGTACGGGTCCTGGAGGCCCGCACCGGCCGCCTGCTCGGCACCCACCGTATGGTCGGCCGAACCTCCGCCACCTGCACACCGTTCGTCGAAGGCGGCGCGGACACCAAAGGGCTCGAACCCCCCGGCGACGCCGCGTTCCGACAACTCCTCGGCCCGTACACGCGCGGCGACAAGCCCTGAGCGGGGCGGAGGGCGAAGCAGCATCAAAGGGTGTCGCCCCCCGAGTCCTCGCACCCGAAATGCGCGCAGATGCTCAGACCTTCGCGGGGTCCGTGCCCAGGAAGCGGAACCGGCCCTCCTTCGCCCGGTAGAAGAAGACGCCCTGGTCGCCCGTGTACCAGCCGTTCTCCTTGTTGAAGGCGTAGGGCTTCGACACCCCCTTGAACGTCGTCGTCCGCAGCACCGGTACGAGGTCCTGGCGGGACACGTTCTTCCGGCCCAGGCCCTCCACGCAGGCGGCGATCAGCCGGACCGCGTCGTACGCCTCGGCGGCGAACAGCGGCGGAGCGGACGAGAAACGGGCGCGGAACGCCTTCACGAAAGCGTCCGCCGAGCGTACGGCCGGCGGGTCGACCGCCGTGGACACGATCAGCCAGTCGTCGCCCGCGGCGCCCGCCTCGCGCAGGAACCGCGCATCGTGCGCGGCCTGGGTCGCGAACTTCGGGCCCCGGTAGTCGGTCTCCGCGAGTGCGCGGGCGAAGCGGGCGACGTCCTGCCAGTCGCCGCCGTGGACCACGGCTCCGGGCCGCTTGGCCACCAACTGGCGGGCGTACGCAGAGTGGTTGTCGCTGTCCAGCGGCAGGGTCTCTGCGAGGACGTTCCGGTCGCCGCCGGTGCGCAGGCCCTCGCTGAGGAAGCGCGTGACCTGCCGGCTGTATTCGGTCTCGTTGTCGACGAGGGCGATGTCGTCCAGGCCGTGGACCCCGACATAGCTGGACACGGGGACCATCTGCATCGCGTTGTTCGGCCGGGCGCACAGGAACACCCGGTTGATGTGCCGGGTGTCCCCGTCCGTCACACTGATCACCGACAGAGCGGCCTCGTCGTACGCGGTCAGCACCGCGCCCGCCGCCGCCGTGCTCGTCGCGCCCAGGACGGCGACCACTGAGGCGTCGTCCGTGAACCGGCGGGCGGCAACCAGGGCCCCCGCTTCGTCACCCCGGTCGTCCACCGTGGTGAGCTTCAGGGTGAACGGGGCGTCCGCGCGGGCGTTGTGCGCCTCGACCGCCAGCTGAGCCCCTTGCCGCTGGGCCCTGCCCTGGACGCCCAGCGCACCGCTCAGATCCGCTTGGAGACCGATGCCCAGCACCGGACGGGTCTTCGCCCGGTCGCCGTCACCGTCGCCGTCGCCGTCCGAACCGTTGCCGCCGTCACCGTCCGAACCGGTTCCGCCGTCGTCCCCCACTCCGGCGAGCCACGCGGTCGTCGCCCCGCCCGCCGCGAGGACCGCACCGCCCGCCGCCAGATAGGTCAGGAAACGGCGCCGGCCGGGTGCGGGGGCCTCGGGCCCCGCGGGACGGGTGTCCACGTCACCCTGTGGCGCGACGTACTGCGTCGACTCGATGTCCGGCAGACTCAGCATCTGCGTGGAACGCGACGCGATCAGATGGGTCACCGGAGCGGGCAGCCAGCTCTGCCCCGCCGCGTCCTCCGCCCACTCCGTCCGGATCTGCGCGGCAGTCGGCCGGGAGTCGGCGTCCTTGGCCACACATGCCTGTACGACGGGCAGCAGCGCCGGGGGCACGCCCTCCAGGTCCGGCGGGTCGTACACCGTACGGAACAGCATCGCGTCGACCGGGCCGCTGCCGAACGGGCGGCGGCCGGTCGCCGCGTACGCCAGGACACAGCCCAGCGAGAAGATGTCGCTCGGCGGGCCGATGTGGCGGCCCTGGGCCTGCTCCGGGGAGAGGAAACCCGGCGAGCCGACGACCGTGCCCGTCGCGGTGAGGACGGTGTCGTCCAGGGCGCGGGCGATACCGAAGTCGATCAGACGGGGCCCGTCGAGAGCGAGCAGGACGTTGCCCGGCTTGACGTCCCGGTGCACCATCCCTGCCGCGTGCACCGCCTCCAGTGCCTCGGCGAGCATCGCGCCGAGGGCCCGCACACTGCGCTCCGGGAGCGGCGCTCCCGTCCCGACCGCGTCGCTCAGCGCGGGCCCGGGCACGAACTCGGTCGCCAGCCACGGCGCCGCCGCCTCCGTGTCCGCGTCCACCACCGGTACCGCCCAGCGGTTGCGGACCTGGCGGGCGATCGACACCTCGCGGCGGAAACGGCTGCGGAAGGCGGCGTCGTCGGCGTACTCGGCCCGGATCAGCTTGATCGCGACGAGCGCGCCGCCCTGGGAGCGGCCCAGCAGGACCACGCCCATCCCGCCGGCGCCGAGCCGGCCGAGGACGCGGTAGCCGGCTATGCGGGCCGGATCGGAGGAGTGGAGCGGTTCCATCAGCGGTGACGTCCCGGAGGTCTGAATGCGGTCATCTGGCGGCGGTCAGCCGGCCGGAGCCGGTCGACGGGACTTGGTCGAGGGGAGTCGACCGGCTGGAGTCGGTCGAGGGGAGGCCGATCCGTGGGTGGCGGCCGGTGCTCGCCGGGCAGCGGCCACCTCCCGGGGACGGTCACTTCAGCTCCGTCTCGACACGGTAGAGGACCTTGGCCCCTGCCTCGGCCGCCAGCCGGATGAGGTCCGAGGTCTCGTACCCCTTGGCCCCCTTGACCGAGACGGCGATCGTCACGGGGCCGATACGGGACTTCGTCCACACGTACTCCTGTTTCCCGTCCGAACCGGCACCGGTGTACTTGCCCGCCTCGAACAGGGTGGCGTCCGCGTTGGTGATGTCCTTCTGGTCCAGGTGCATCGACATCAGGCCGTCCAGCCTCTGTCCGCCGCCCAGGTCCTGCCCCGGACAGCGGAAGCTCTCCTGGACCGTGTCCTTCATCTCCCCGTCGGCGTCCTTGACCGTCCGGTGAACCGTCACCGTCACGGAACCCTGCACGCGGCCCTTGCCGTCCTTCGCCGGTACGTCGATCCGGCGCGTGTAGCTGTCCAGGACGTGCCGCGGCAGCCCGCCGCGCGACCAGACGCAGGAATCAGCGAGGACCGGCCAGGTGTCTGCCGTCTCGTACGGGTCGTGCTTCACCATCCCGGGCGTCCAGTCGGCCGGTTCCAGCGAGGCTTTCCGCGTCAGCTTCCGCGCCTGCGCCGCGTTTTTGGGGATCTTCTTCGGATCGGGCGTGAAGTCGTACGCGTCGTTGCCTTGCTCCGGGTCCGCCGAAGAGCCGGTGCTCGCCTCGCCGCTCGCACCCGTCTCCGGGCTCGAACTGCCCGACGGGTCGCCGCCGTTGACCGACTCCTCGGTGCCGGTACTCGCCGAGCCCTTGCCGCCCTTGCCCGTCTCCTCCGAAGCGGAACCGTCTTCACTGCAGGCCGTCAGGGCGGCGACAGCCAGCACGGCGGCCACCCCGATCGTGACGAATCGACGTGCTCTATAGGCAGTTGTCATGGTCTACCCCCGGTCGTCTTGTGCCACGGGGCTCGCGCAAACCATGCCGATCTTCCCGGTGGGTGGAGATATTAGGCACAGGACAGGCTTCGCGTCCCGAGTCGGATACTCAGTTACCGGTGTGAGATATGCCCAGTCGGTTCAAGTGCCCCCACTCATGACGGGGAACCGACACATAGCGACCGCCTTCGTCGGCGGCTGGTCCCCGGCCGACCCTCCCTCGTGTGGGCACGGAGGCGGGCTCCGGTCAACTCGGGTTCGCGATGAGGATCGGGGTGCGCTCTCAGCCGGTCACTCCCCCGTGGTCAACCGATGGTCAGGCGTCCGGCCGGGTACCTGCTCCGTCCGGATCGACGACGTCGGCCGCCCCCGGAACGGCTCACGGTTCCGTGATGCCGGTCATCCGTCCGCCGACGCGGGCCGCCGTCTCGCGCAGCCAGATGTGAGCCGCTTCGTGGGTGTGCACGGGATGCCACCACAGGGCTTCCCGCAGTGGCACCGCCTCGTAGGGCGGCGCCACCGCGCGGACGGCGGCGAGCGGTGCGAGGAGCCGGGCGAGACGGGCCTGGATGAGCGCGATACGGCGGGTGCCCGCCACCAGCAGCGGCATGAGCTGGAAGCTGTCCACGGACACCTCGACCCGGGGTTCGATGCCCAGCATGCCGAGCTGGCGTACGGCGGGGGAATCGTACGTGCGCTGGTAGGTGACCCACGGCAGCCGTGCCAGGTCCTGGCGGGTGAGGCGGTCGTCGACGCCGGGATGGTCGTCGGCGACGAGGAAGACCCAGCGGTCCTCGTACAGGTCGGTGGCGGGGAAGTCGCTGATGACGCCGTGCGGCATGAGCAGACCGTCGGTCGCGCTCAGCAGCGTTTCGGTGGCGTCCACCACCGTGTTCGGGGTCTGCGCGAACCGTAGCCGGATGCCGGGGGCCTCCTCGTGCACGACGCGCGCCAGCTCGGTGCCGAAGACGGAGACGGCGTAGTCGGAGGCGATCAGCTTGAACTCGCGGCTCTCCCGGGCCGGATCGAAGTCGGCCTGGCTGGCGAAGAGCCGTTCCAGGACGTCATGGGCCGTGGAGACGCGGTCGAGCAGGACCTGTCCCAGCGCGGTGAGTTCGTAGTGGCCGCCCACCCTGGCGAGCAGGTCGTCGTCGAAGTGGCGGCGGAGTCTGGACAGGGCGGCGCTCATGGCGGGCTGGCTGAGCCCGACGCGCTGCCCGGCCCGCGTGACGTTGCGCTCCTCCAGCAGGGCGCGCAGGGCGACGACGAGATTGAGGTCCAGGCGGCTCAGATTCACGGGCTGCTTCCTTAGCTGTACGGCGCCCACCAGGAAGAATCCACACCATGGATGCCGGTCATCCACAGAATCTATTTCCCTGATCACGGGTGGCGGGTCCAGATTAGTCGCACCGCAATCAGGAGGACATGTCCGTGAAACCTGAAGCCGCGTCCGCACTCTTCGCCGGACCCTTCGCCCTCGCCACGCTCTCCGCCCCCGGCGGGCCGGCCTTCCCCGCCCTCGTCACGGCCGGCGCCCGGGTGCTCGACCTCCGCGCCGCCCTCGGCGACGAGCACCTGACCGTCCGCGGCCTCCTGGAGGACTGGGGCACGGTCCTGCCGCGGCTGTCGGCGCTGGCCGACGCAGGTACGGACGCGGACGGGGCCGGTGCCAGTGCTGGTGCAGGTGTCGGTGCCGGTGCGGGTGTCGGTGCCGGAGCTGGCGCCGAAGCAGGCCCCGAATACCGGCCGTTGGCGGACTTCCGGGTGCATGCGCCGGTCGAGCCGCGCCAGGTGTTCCAGTCGGGGGCCAACTACCGGCAGCACGTCATCGATCTGCATGTCGCGCACCGCGACCCGGCAGACGACAGGCCCGAGGAGGAGCGGCGTGCCGAGGCGGCCGAGATCATGGACCGCCGGGCGGCCGACGACCTGCCGTACGTCTTCATCGGGCTGCCGAGTGCGATCACGGGACCGTACGACGACGTCGTACTGCCCGCGTGGGCCGAGAAGCCGGACTGGGAACTGGAGTTGGCGGCCGTGATCGGCCGACCGGCGCACCGGGTGTCCGTCGAGGAGGCGCTGGAGCACGTCGCCGGTTACACGATCGCCAACGACCTCACCGACCGGGCGAGCGTCTTCCGCCGGGACATGCCGCAGATCGGCACGGACTGGCTGCGCAGCAAGAACGCCCCCGGCTTCACCCCGCTCGGCCCGTGGATCGTGCCGGCCGCGGCGGTCGCGGACCCGGGCGACCTGCGCCTCGTACTCAAGCTGAACGGCGAGACCATGCAGGACGAGTCCACCAAGGACATGATCTTCGATGTCGCGCGCATGGTGTCCTACGCCTCGCAGAGCGCCGAACTGCTGCCCGGCGACCTGGTGTTGACCGGCTCCCCGGCCGGCAACGGCATGCACTGGGGACGGCTGCTGCGCGACGGCGACGTGATGGACGGCTCCATCACGGGTCTGGGCGCCCAGCGCACCCGCTGTGTGGCGGAGACAGCCCGATGAGCCCGGACCGCACCGACCCCGAGGGCGCCATCGGCCGGGCCGCCAAGGCGTGCTCCAACTGGGGCCGTTGGGGCGAGGACGACGTGCTCGGCACGCTGAACTTCCTGGACGAGGCCAAGCGCCGTGAGGGTGCCGCGCTCGTACGGCGGGGCGTCAGCTTCTCCCTCTCCCAGCGCTTCGACATGGACGGCCCTCAGAAGGGCTGGCGGCGGCGCACCAACCCGGTGCACACCATGCTGGACACCGGCACCGACGCCGCGCTCGGCACCCAGGGCTTCCCGCACGGCATCGGCGGCGCCGACGACGTGATCGCCATGCCGTTGCAGTGCTCCACCCAGTGGGACGGGCTCGGGCACATCTTCGACCACGGCAGGGCCTGGAACGGGCGTCGGGCGGAGAAGGTCGTCACCTCCGACGGCGACCTGGTGACCGGTATCGAGCACATGGCGCCGTACGTGGCCGGCCGCGGCGTGCTCCTGGACGTCGGCCGGACAGTCGGCGACGACGGCGAACTGCCCGACGGGTTCGCCATCACCGAGGAGCACTTGACCGCGACCGCCGAGAGGCACGGTGTACGGGTGGGCCGCGGTGACATCGTGATGGTGCGCACCGGGCAACTGGCCCGGGCCCGTCGCGACGGCTGGGGGGACTACGCGGGAGGCCCCGCGCCCGGACTGTCGTTCACCGCGGCGGGCTGGCTGCACGGCACCGAGCTCGCCGCGGTCGCCACGGACACCTGGGGCTTCGAGGTGCGGCCCAACGAGTTCGAGCACGCCTTCCAGCCGCTGCACCAGGTGGCCATCCCGCACATCGGCCTGCTGATCGGCGAGATGTGGGACCTGGACGCGCTCGCGGAGGACTGCGCGGCCGACGGGGTGTACGAGTTCTGGCTCACCGCCGCGCCCCTGCCCATCACCGGCGCGGTCGGCTCCCCCGTCAACCCGATCGCCGTCAAGTAGTCCGGCCGAGCAGACCAGCAGACCAAGGAACAAGGGAGTTCCCATGAGCCCCGAGAGCTCGACGACAGCGGCCCGTACCGTCCTGGTGATCGGTGGGGGCGCGGCCGGCAACGCCGTCACGATCCTCCTGCGCCGCGCCGGCCTCGCCGTGGACCTGGTCGAGGCCAGGGACGACTGGAACGCCACCGCCGGCTCCGGCATCACCCTCCAGGGCAACGCGCTGCGCGTCCTGCGCGAGCTGGGCGTCTGGGAGCAGGTGGAGGCGGCCGGTTTCAGCTTCGGATCGGTCGGCATCACCACCCCCGACGGGACCGTCCTGCACGTCCAGGACGACCTGCGGACCGGCGGCGACGACCTGCCCGCCACCGTCGGTATGCAGCGCCCCCGGCTCCAGCGGATCCTGATCGATGCCGTGCGGGACAGCGGCGCCCGGGTGCGCCTGGGAATCCGGGCCGATTCCTTCGCCCAGGACGTGGACGGGGTCACCGTGCGCTTCACCGACGGCGCCGAGGGCCGCTACGACCTGGTGGTCGCCGCCGACGGCCTCGGTTCCGCGACCCGTGCCGCGATCGGCATCGAGGTCGGCCCCGAGCCGACCGGCATGGCCATCTGGCGCATCGCCGCACCCCGGCCCGCCGGTCTGACCCGCACCGATCTCGCCTACGGCGGGCCGGCCTACATCGCGGGCTACTGCCCCACCAGCGCCGACACGATCTACGCGTACGTCGTCGAGGCCAACCGCGACCGCGCTTCCGTACCGCCCGAGTCCTACGCCGACGAGATGCGCCACCTGACCCGGCACTACGGCGGCTTCTGGCCGGAGATCACCCAGCACATCACCGACCCGGCGGACGTCAACTACACCTGGTTCGACCGCCTGCTCGTCGAAGGCTCCTGGCACCGCGGCCGGGTCGTGCTGGTCGGTGACGCGGCGCACTGCTGCCCGCCGACCCTCGCGCAGGGCGCCGCGCTGTCCCTGGAGGACGCCTGGGTGCTCGCCCATCTGCTCACCGGGACCGACACCTGGGACGACGCACTGTTCCAGGCGTACTACGAGCGGCGCATCGCCCGCGTCCGGCCCGTCGTGGAGGCGTCCGTCCAGATCGGGCAGTGGCAGCTCGACGGTGTGCGTGACGCCGACCTGCCCGGCCTGATGACCCGCACCATGACCATGCTCCGGGAGCTGCCGTGACCCCGCCCACCGTCGACGTGCACGCCCACCTGCTGCTGCCCGAGGTGGAGGCACTCGTGGCCGGCCTCCCGGGCCACGCCGAGGCGAAGGCGCTCGACGCCCGCCGCAACGGTCCCGCCGCCCTCGCGGTCAGCGGCCCCATGGTCCGTGAGCGCATCCCGAGACTGACGGACGTCACCGTGCGCCTGGCCGCGATGGACGCGCAGGGTGTGGACGTACAACTGGTCAGCCCGTCGCCCTCGCACTACCACTACTGGGCGGACGAGGAGACGGCCGAGAAGCTGTACCGGCTCGCCGACGAGGCGACCGCCGTACACTGCGCGGCGGCTCCTGAGCGGCTGCGCGGACTGGGAATCGTCCCGCTCCAGCATCCCGAGCAGACGGTACGCGCCCTGGACCACGCGCTGGAACTGGGCCTGGCCGGGGTGGAGATCTCCAGTCACGCCCCCGGACGCGAGCTGTCCGATCCCGCCTACGAGTCCTTCTGGGCCCGGGCCGGAGAGAGTGGCGCGATCGTCTTCCTGCACCCCTTCGGATGCACGCTCGACGAGCGGCTCGACCGGTGGTACCTGTCCAACACCGTCGGCCAGCCCGCCGAGAACGCCGTCGCCCTCTCCCACCTTGTCTTCTCCGGCGTCCTGGACCGCCATCCCGGCCTGAAGGTGCTCGCGGCCCACGGCGGCGGCTACCTGCCCACCCACATCGGCCGCTCCGACCACGCCTGGACGATCCGCTCCGACGCGGGCGCAAGCTGCGCCCACCCGCCCAGCAGCTATCTGCGGCGGCTGTACTTCGATTCCCTCGTCCACGACCCGCACGTCCTGCGGGAGTTGATCCGCGTCGCCGGCGCGGACCGGGTCCTGCTCGGTTCCGACTTCCCCTTCGACATGGGCACCGAGGACCCGGTCGGCGCCCTGCGCGCCGCCCACCTGTCCGAGGCCGACTTCGACGCCGTACGGGGCGGCAACGCTTCCGCCCTCCTCCGGAAGGACTGACACCATGCGTCTGCTCACCCACCTGCGGCACGTCGACCTCGCCGTGCCCGACTACGACAAGCAGCTCGACTTCTACTCCGGTGTCTGGGGCCTCACCAAGGTCGCCGAGGACTCCGGCATCTCCTTCCTGGCCGCCGAGGGCTCCCCCGAGCAGTACGTCGTGCGGCTGCGCAAGGCCGACGAGAAGCGCCTCGACCTCGTCTCCTACGGCGCCGCGAACCCGGCCGCCGTCGACAGGCTGGCCGAACACCTCCTGTCCGGCGGGGTGCAGTTGATATCGCGGCCGGGCAAGGTCGACACCCCCGGCGGCGGTTACGGCTTCCGCTTCTTCGACGTCGACGGCCGCACCATCGAGGTGTCCGCGGACGTCGAGGTGCGCCGGCACCGCAGGATCGAGGAGAAGGAGGCCATCCCCGTCAAGCTGTCGCACGTGGTCCTCAACTCCCCCGATCTGAACCGCACCCGTGCGTGGTACGAGCGGCACCTCGGCTTCGCCCTCTCCGACACGCTCAGCTCGCCGCACATGGGCGAGGTCATGCACTTCATGCGGATCAGCAACCAGCACCACTCGATGGCCATCGCCCAGGGCCCGCACACCGCGCTGCATCACGTGTCCTTCGAGATGCGCGGCCTCGACGAGTACATGCGCGGCTCGGGCCGTGTCATGCGCGCGGGCTTCCGGAAGATCTGGGGACCGGGCCGGCACATGGCGGGCGACAACACCTTCACCTACTTCCTCGACCCGCACGGCAATACCGTCGAGTACACGACGGAGTTGGAGCTGCTGGACGAGGACACCTGGCACCCGCACGTCTACGACTTCTCACAGCCCGAGGTCACCGACCAGTGGGGCACCGCCAACCCCATGAACGAACTCGTCGCCAAGGAGTCCTTCAACGACCCCGACCGCGGTGTGTTCGTCGCCCCGCCGGTCTGAGCCGCCCCGTCGACCCGACCGCCCCCCCTTGCCAGGAGCCCTCACCGTGCGTTTCGCCACCTATGAAGACCGACACCGCCGTCATGTGGCCGTCGTGGAGGAGGACGGCACCCTCTTCCCCCTGCCCGGCGTCAGCTCGCTCACCGCGCTGCTCACGGAGACCGGCGGCCTGCCCGGGCTGCTGGCCGCCGGTACGGCCGCCCTCGACGGGGCGCCGGGCCCTCATGTCTCCCGGGTACGGCCGCTGCCGCCCCTCCAACCCGCGTCCGTACGGGACTTCGTGACGTTCGAGGAGCACGTCGAGGGTGTCCGCCGGGCCGTGGAGGGCAGCGTGGGCGTCCCCGAACAGTGGTACGCGGCGCCGACCTTCTACTTCACCAACCCGCACGCGATCTACGCCCACCGCGACGGCGTACCGGTGCCACCCGGCTCGTCCACGCTCGACTTCGAACTCGAAGTGGGCGCCGTCATCGGCCGTGAGGGCCGCGACCTCACCCCGGAGCAGGCCCGCGACCACATCGTCGGCTACACCGTCTTCAACGACTGGTCGGCCCGCGACCTGCAGTCCGCCGAGATGAAGGTCGGGCTCGGGCCGTGCAAGGGCAAGGACACCGCGACCACCCTCGGCCCGTACCTCGTCACCGCCGACGAACTCGAGCGATACCGCGACGCCCACGGTTTCCTCCGCCTGGCACTCACCGCCCAGGTCAACGGCCACATGGTCGGTGAGGACCTGCTGTCCAACATGAGCTGGACCTTCGAGGAGATGACCGCGTACGCCTCCCGCGGCACCCGCGTCGTACCGGGTGACGTCCTCGGCTCCGGGACCTGCGGCAACGGCGGCTGCCTGGCCGAACTGTGGGGCCTGCGCGGCAAGCAGGACCCGCCACCGCTGAAGCCCGGCGACACCGTCACCCTCACCGTCGAGGGCATCGGCACCCTCACCAACACCGTCGTCCCCGGCGCCGAACCCGTACCCCTGCCGCCGGGCCGGCGCCGCACCCGGGAACGGCCGTGACCGGCCCGCGCCCCGGACGGCTCCCGGACAGGGTGGTCGTCGTCACCGGTGCCGCCCGCGGCCAGGGCGCCGCCGAGGCCCGGGCCCTGGCACGCGAGGGTGCCCGCGTCGTCGCCACCGACGTGTCCGAGGCGCCCGGCTGCCGCCGCCTGGACGTCACCAGCGAGACGGACTGGGCCGAACTTGCCGCCGAACTGCGCCAGACGTACGGCCAGGTGCACGGCCTGGTCAACAACGCCGGCATCACCTGGCGCGCCCGCCTCGGCGACGTACGCCCCGAGGACATGGCCCGCGTCCACGCGGTCAACGTCACCGGTCCGCTCCTCGGCATCCAGCACCTCGCGCCGCTCATGCCGCCCGGCTCCTCCATCGTGAACGTCGGCTCCTCGGCCGCCCTCACCGCCCACTACCCGGTCGCCTACACCACCAGCAAATGGGCGCTGCGCGGCCTGTCGAAGACCGCGGCCCTGGAGCTGGGTCCGCGGGGCATCCGGGTCAACACGATCCACCCGGGCTACATCGAGACCGAGATGACCGCCTCGGCCGCGCCCGCGTTCCGCGAGGCCAATGTCCGCGAGACCCCACTGGGCCGCACCGGCACCGTCGACGAGGTGGCGCCGTTGGTGGTCTTCCTGCTGTCGGACGAGTCGTCCTTCGTCACCGGCACGGAGATCGCGGTGGATGGCGGTCTGACGGCGCACGGCGGCGTCAAGTCCGTCTCCGACGCCGTGCGCGAGGAATAGCTGTTGTCGTCGGCCATCAGTGCGCACGGTCATGCTGCCGGGAGCAGCCGCACGGGAGGCGCTGCCCATGAGTGGATACCCATGCCGAAGCCGAGTCGGTTCAGGCGTCGGCCGTCGCCGTGGCCAGCAGCCGGGCGAGTTCGGCCGGCTTGGTGGTCATCGGCCAGTGGCCCGAGTCGATGTCGGCGTAGTCCAGGTGCTTGGTGCGGGCGGCCTCGGGCACGTCACCGGCGTCGATCCACTGCCGGGCCTGGGCGGGGGTGTACTCGGGGCACACCAGCAGCATCGGGACGTCGAACCGCCGTTCGTCCCTCAGCCGTACCTTGCCCTTGGCCACCCCCTCGGGCACGGGGATCGCCGCCGAGGCCATGCGGTGACGCGTCTCCTCGTCCAGGTCGTCGGAGTCGGGTCCCTCGAACGGGCCCCAGCCGGGGAAGGGCATCACACCGTCCTCGGTCTCGAAGAGGTCGGCGTACGACGCGCCGTCGGCGGACGGGAAGCCTCCGACGAGGACGACCTTGGCGATCCGATCCGGCCGCGCGTCGGCGGCCAGCCAGGCCAGGGTGCAGGCAGCGGAGTGCCCGACCACCATCGGCTTCTCCGGTGCCGCGTCCACGGCGGCGAGCACCGCCGCCACCTGGTCCTCCAGCGTGGCGGACTCGGCTCCGTCCCCCTGACCGGGGAGCGTGAGCGCCAGGGGGCGGTGGCCGAGTTTCTCGAGCGCCGGCACGACGTCGTCCCAGGCGGATCCGTCGAGCCACAGGCCGGCGATGAGCAGGATGTCCATGGATCAGTTCTCTTTCCCGTAGAGCCCGTGCGGTCGGTCACTGCCATCACGCTACGACCGCTTCCGGACAATCTGCTTCCGGAATATCTCGCGACCACCTAATCTGCCCGGGTGCCGACCGATCTCAGCCCCACCGCGCGCGCCCTGCGCACCCTCGAGATCCTCCAGTCCCGCACCACAGGGGTGACGGCCGACGAACTCGCCGCCTCCCTGCACATCACGGAGCGGGCCGCGCGCCGCTACGTCGCGATCCTCCGCGAGGCGGGCATCCCCGTGCACTCGACCCGGGGCCGCCACGGCGGGTACCGACTGGGGCGCGGGGCCCGGCTGCCGCCGGTCGTCTTCACGCAGCCCGAAGCGCTGGGCCTGGTCATGGCGGTCCTCGACGCTCAGCCGGCGGCCGCCGACCCCGATGCCGACGACCTCGTCGGTGCCGCCCTGGGCAAGGTCATCCGGGCGCTGCCCGAGAGCGTCGGCCGACAGGCGGCCGCCCTGCGCGAGCACGCGTCGGCGGCGCCGGACCGGAACGCGTCCCGCCCGGATCCCGCCCTCACGAGCACGCTCGTCACGGCCAGTGCGAATCGACGCCGCGTGCTGCTCACGTATCGGAGTGCGTCCGGCAGTGAGTGGGAGGCGGAGGTGGATCCCTGGGCGGTCGTCGTCCGCTACGGCCGCTGGTACCTCCTGTGCCATTCCCACCGCGCGGACGCGATCCGCACCTACCGGATCGACCGGGTCCGCGCGGTCCGGCAGACCGCCCACGGCTTCGACATGCCCGCTGGCCTCGACCCGGTGGCCGCGCTGGAGGAGAACCTGGGCAAGGGGTGGGAGTTTCCCACGCGGGTGGTGTTCGACGCCCCGATGGCGGAGGTGACGCCGTGGATCCGGCCGCCCATGGGACGGCTTGAACCGTCGGGAGACGGGTGCGTGCTCGTCGGCAGCACGAGGAACCCGACGATGTACGCGCAGGAGTGGTTGGCGCGGCTGCCGCTCGCCTTCCGCGTCGAGGGCGGGCAGGAACTGCGCGCGGCAGTGCAGGCGCTCGCGGCGCGTCTCACCGCCGCCGTGACGGACGAACCCCGCACACCGCTTCCGAGTCCAGGGAGCGGCTCGGCGGCCGCCGACGCCGGGGCAGCGCCGACGCCGGACCCATCGGCTTCGGCAGCCGGTGGTACTGGCGGTACGGCCGCCACCGGGGCTACCGGCGCTACCGGCGCCGCGACGAGGTCCCCTCGGTGACCACGGTTCGGCCACACGAGGTGGCGGTTCAGCTGCCGTCGTCGACGATGGCGGTGACGCGGATCTCCACGCGCATGGCGGCGAGGCCGAGGACCGTGACGCCGGTCTGGGTCCAGATCGGCGCGCGGCCGTCGAGGCGACGGCGGAACTGCTCCGCCATGACCGCGTTGTGGTCCTCGCCGATGACGTCATCTCCCGGTGCGACCTTGTGGTACGAGTTGACATGGATGACGTCCTTCCAGGTCGCGCCGACCGTGGCGAGCGTGCGCTCCACGTTGTCGAAAGCCTGGATGATCTCGTCTTCCAGCGCGTCAGGGATGACCAGGTCGTCATCCACTCCGGCCTGGCCGGAGATTTCGACCCGGTCGCCGACGCGGACGGCTCCGCTGTAGCCGAGAGCCGCGTGCAGCTTCTCGCCGTAGCCCGCAGTGATGCCGAAGGTGACGGTGCTCATGATGCTTCCTCTTCCTGCCCATAGGGGTGCGCTTCCTCGTCCATGAGTTCACGCGTAAAGTGACAGTAGCAGGAGATGACTTCAAGCGTAAAGCGATGGCGGAGTTCGTCGGGAGGACGGGAACATCCATGAGCGGCACGGGAGAGCCCATGAGTGGTACGGGCGAGCACGAGGACGATGAGGAGCTGCGATGGCTCGACGAGCAGGAGAAGGCGGCGTGGACGGGGCTGATCTCCCTTGTCCTGCTGCTGCCCGGCAAACTGGAGTCGCCGCTGCGGCAGGAACACGGCCTCACCCTGTTCGAGTACCTCGTGCTCAGCCACCTCTCGGAGGCCCCGCAGCGCAGACTGCGGATGGGAGAGCTGGCCTTCCTCGCCAGCGGATCGCTCTCCCGACTGTCCAACGTCAGCAAACGCTGTGAACAGCGCGGCTGGATCGTACGCAGCCCCGACCCGGCCGACGGCCGTTACACCCTCGCCGAACTCACCGACGCCGGCTTCGACATCGTGCGCCTGGCAGCGCCGACCCACCTGCGCGCCGTACGCCGCATCGTCCTCGACTCGCTCAACACCACCGACCAGAAGGCCCTCGTCCGCATCGCGGAGAAACTCCGCATCGTCCCCGACGACTTCGGCTGACGGCCACCCGCCGGTATGGACGGCGGACATGCGTGTCTGTCCTGGAACAGCGGACCGAGGCCGTCCCGGACCGGCTCAGCTCGGCTCGGACGCCGTCGGTGCGGCGGCGCGCATGTCCGCGCCGTAGGTCGTCCGGTAGTCCGGCACGACGACTCTGCTCGCCGGAGACATCTGGTGGACCTGGGCGACGAACCCGTCCAGGTCCATCGCCGGGTCACGGCGTGGTGGCTCGCTCAGCGGCTTCTCGAAGTTGTCCCAGTGCACGGGCACGACGACGCCGGGTTCCCCCAGCGCCCGCAGCAGCCGTGGCACGTAGCGGAAGGTAGCGGTGCTGGACGGCACCGCGACCATCGCGAGATCGGGGCTCAGCCCCCGCACGGCTCGCTCGGAGAAGTCGCTGGCACCCATCAGGAACGCCGACGGGCCACCGCTCCCTGCCGTCACCTGGAAAGCGAGCGTGTCGCCCTCCGGCAGGTCGGAGATGGTTCTGGGGGTCGCTGTCGGCGGCGCGGTCAGCGTGCCCGGCGCGAAATAGGAGTGCTGCTTGTTGCGGCTGTGCAGGCTCGACACGACCTCGACGGTGATCCCGGCGAAGTCCAGCACCTCACCGCCCTTCACCACCGAGATCTGTCCGGGGTCCACCCCGAACGCGACCAGCAGATGGAATGTGGTCTCCGTGCCGACGACCCGCGCTCCGGTGGACTTGGCGATGTGGGGCACGTCGGCGATGTGGTCCCAGTGCGAGTGACTGACCAGGACGACCTCGGGGTGGCCGATGTGCTCCTGTATCAGATCGGGGTCGCACCTCAGCTTCGTACCGGGTGTGAACCCTCCGTCGAAGAGGCCGGTCTTGAAACGGGTGATGTAGGGGTCGAAGAGGACTGTCCGCCCGTCGACGTCGATGCGCCAGCCGGAGGTGCCCAGCCAGCGGAAGGACGCCGAGCCTGCTGTCGGGGCCCTGTGAGCTGTCGTCTCGGCGTGGGTGGTCGTGGCGGAAAACAGCGGGGTGGCCGCGCCGAGCGCGGCGCCGCGCAGCACCGTGCGCCGGCCGAACACCTGCATGCGCCGCTTCGGGCGCTGTCCCTCTGTGTCGTCGTTCATGGCATGCAGGAGATCAGGACGCGACCCCCTGCGTCCAAGATCAAAATTCGGGTGTACTCATATGCGTCCGCATATGAGTACACGTCAGAGTCCTTTACTGCGGAGGAAATCGACGGCGATTCGCGCCGTGGCGCCGATCGCGGCGTCCACCGCCGTGCGCGAGGCGGCCAGCTCGCGCGTACGGGCGAAGACGGCAACCGCGTAGCGGCCTCCGTCGGGATACCGGACGACTCCCGCCTCCATGTGCAGCCCGGGCAAGGTTCCTGTCTTGGCCGCGACCGTCACCTCGTCGGGAAACCCCGACACCATCCGGTGCCGGAACACCTGGCGGGCCATCAGCTCCCGCACCTGCGAGCAAGCCTCCGGCGGCCCCGCCTCGTCACACCAGACGAGACGCAGGAGCCGGGTGATGTCACCGGGCGTACTGGCGTTGGTCCCCAGCGGATCCAGCACGCTCAGCCGCCTCTTTCGCTCGTCCGGCAGAGCCGGGTAACGGAGCGCGAACTCCGCCTCGTCACGCGCGCCCACCTCGGCGAGCATCGACTCCAGAACGTCACGAGGACCACCCACGATCCGCGTGCTGCCGAGCCCCAGCTCCGCGGCCAGCAGCCGCACCGTGTCCAGGCCGACCCGCGCCAGCAGCAGATCCGCCGCGGAGTTGTCGCTCACGGACATCGCGAAGAACGCCAGATCCCGCAACGACAGCTCGACGTCGTCCGCGCAGCCGGCCGTGCCCCAGCCACCGAGCCTGTCGGCCGCCGTCACCCGCACCCGCTCGCGGGGGTCGAGCTGCCCGGCGACGACCTGCCGCGCGAACTCCAGAACGAGCAGCACCTTGAAGATCGAGGCGATCACCACGGGCTCGTCCGCGCCGACGGCGACCTCCCGGCCGCGGGTCTCCGTCCCCGAGACCGCTCCGACGGCCGGGGCCTCGCCCACGGGGACCGCGTGCAACAGCCCGTCGGCCCCCGCCCCCGCGAAGATCTCACGGATCCGTTCCTCGACCATCGGTACGCCCCTCACGTAAGGTTCCTGACTGTGGATCTCCTGCGCCACCTGCGCATCTTCGTCGCCGTCGCCGACGAGTTGCACTTCAGCCGGGCCGCCGACCAGCTTGGCATGGCCCAACCACCGCTCAGTCAGGCGGTCCGCAGGCTGGAGAAGGACCTCGGAGCCGACCTGTTCGACCGATCACACCGCCAGGTGCGGCTCACCGCCGCAGGCATGGTGCTGCTGGACGAAGCACGCGAGATCCTCGCCCGCGAGCAGCGGTTACGGACACTGGCCCGCCGCGCCGGGGACGGTGGGCTGGGCACCCTGCGCGCGGGCATTCCTCCCGACACCACGGTCACCACGCTCTCCACCCTGCTCGCGGCCTGCGCGGAACACTCCCCCGGCCTGTCCGTCGATCTTCAGGAGATCACCACGGAGGAACAGCTGCGGCTACTCGCCTCCGGCGGGCTCGATGTCGGTCTCGTCCACCAGCCCGTGGACGCCACCGAACTCCACCTCGGCCCCGAGGTGCGCGCGGAACTCGGCGTCGTCCTGCCCCGCACCTCACCGCTGGCCCGGATCCCCGAGGTCGCGCTCGCCGAACTGTCCGGCCACGATCTGGTGCTCTTCCCCCGTGCCCAGGCCCCCGGCTGGTACGACTGGATCCTGGACACCTGTCGTGCCGACGGCTTCGTGCCCGGCCGGCTCCGGCACGCTGCCAACCCCGAGTTCCTGCTGGCCCTTGTCCACGCGGGCCACGGCCTCGCCTTCGACCGGGGGCCGGTGGCCCGCAAGGAGCCCCGCGTCGTCTGGCGCCCGCTGGCCGGCCGCCCGCTCACCCAGCGGACCACCGGTGCCTGGCCCTCCGGCCGGTCCTTCCACCCGGCCGCACCGCACTTCGCGGAGCTCGCGGCCGGTGTGCTCGGCCGCGACCGTACGGCGACCCTGCGCCGTGACGACAGCCCTCGTCCGCCCGACGGTCCGCCCCGCCCGTGGTCGGTGGTCTATGACGAGCGGAGCTGACAGGGTGCCGACCGCCGGCGCCGACCGCCCGCGTTTCGGGGCGGGGCGAGTACGGGGCGGCCCCGGCGGTGTTCGCCGCACGCGAGACCGGCCGCGCTCGACGACGCGCCCCGCCCGGGGCCAGGCACCGCGTCCGCGAACACGGCCGAGCCGCCCGCCTCGCCCCGGGGCCTGTCTCGGTGCGCAAGGCAGACGGCGTCAGCGGTCGACAGGGAGCACATGGTCCAGGCCGCTCTCGCGCAGGATCTGCTGGACGGTGGCCTCCAGGGTGCTGGCCGGGTCGATGACCGTCTCCAGAGCGTCGGGCAGCAGGTCCTTCTCCCGGTACCAGTCGCGCAGATGGTCCTCGGTCACCTGCTGGAGGTACTCGGCATCGGGCTTCGTCGCGTGCCGGAGGAGCGTCTCCGCGTAGGGCACGTGGAGGTAGTAGCACCGCGTGACGCCGCGGTGGGCGCGCACCAGGTCCCGCAGCATCGGGCCGTAGTGGTCTGCGTACAGGATGCCTTCCACGACGACGTGGAAGCCGTGGTCCAGGGCGTAGCGGGCGGTCAGGTCGATCAGGCCGATGTTCGCGGCCATGGGGCGGTCGCGTTCGCGCAGCACGGTCCGGCGCAGGTTGTCCTGGCCGACGATCGCGAGATTGCGGCCGAACTCCGTACGCAGCCCGGCCGCGACGGACGACTTTCCCGAGGCGCTGTTGCCGCGGATCACGACGAGGCGCGTGTCCTCGGTCCCCACCGCGCCCGGCGCCGTCGACAGGGCCTCCCGGTGCGGCCCAGTTCGGTTCGCACCTCCGCGAGGCCCTGTCGCCATACGCGGATGTTATCCGCGTGTTCAGGCTGGAAACCCGCGGACCGCTCCTGGTCCCCAGGCATCGGTGACGTGCGCCGGCACGCGGGTTTCCCGGCGGCGGCCTACCACCAAGGGGAGCAGGTTGCGCCGTTGGTCTCTCCCGGGCCGTACAGGACCGCGCAGACCTGGAAGGCCCGGCTCGCCGAGCTACTGGTCGGGTAGGCGGGCGTCGTGATCCTCGTGCCGGCCGACCTCACCTCGAACGGGCCGCACGTGATCACCGACTCCTTGTTGTCGTCGGTGACATACATCCAGACGGCGGCCCTGGCACCGGGTCCCCAATCGCCGGCTCCTCCGGTGCTCAAGACGCCCCACCCCATCTGTCTGCCGCCGACGTTGCCGGCCTGCATCGCCCATGAGGCGACGGCGTGGGGATTGCTGATCACCAGTGCTCCCGCCCCCGCCACACCCTGGCCGCTGAGACTGTCGGGGATGTCGGTGAAACCGTTGGCGCCTCCCGTGCAGTCGGATGCCGCCGCCTGAGCCGCGCCGGAAGAGCCGGCCAGGAGTCCTGCCCCGAGTACGAACGCGGCCGTTCCCACGCTGAGGATCCGGCGGATACTGTGCATGTCTTCTCCCTGATCGAAGAGCTGACGGCTCCCGCAGACCGGCCCTTCGCCGTCATGCCCCGCTGCCGGAACCTTCGTCCCGTCGTCACGACGGTGTCGGACGACTCTCTGTATGAGTCAGAAGCAGGCCGGAAGGTCGTCCTGCCAGACCGGGTCTGCGGGAGACGCGGGAGATGTCGCGTTACTGCACCACGATGGTCGCCGCGGACAATCCCAACCCCGGGAGCCGCCTCTTCGCGTCCCGGGGCGGGTCATCGTCTGCCGAGGCGTACGGCAGCCACGCGGCGCTGGTCCGTGCGCCCGGGCCGGTGCTCTCCGTGCGCCCATCTGTTCAGCACCCCGAACCACCGAAAGTAGGACCCCATGGTCACCGTCGTCACGCGAGACGGCAGCCTGCTCGGCGCGGACATCGGCGGCATCGCCGTCTTCAAGGGCATCCCGTACGCTGCCCCGCCCGTCGGACCGAACCGTTTCCTGCCACCCCGGCCCGTCACGCCCTGGGAGGGTGTGCGGGACGCGCTCTCCTACGGTCCCACGGCGCAGAAGGGCCCGTACCCCTCCCCGTTCGACGAGATCATCCCTGAGGTGGACATCCCCGGCGAGGACTGCCTGAACCTCAACGTCTGGACGCCGGACCGAACAGGTCGGCTGCCGGTGATGGTCTGGCTGCACGGCGGTTCCTTCACCAACGGTTCGGGCGCGGTGCCTCTTTACGACGGCAGCCGGTTCGCCCGTGACGGTGTCGTCTGTGTGACCGTCAACTACCGTCTGGGAGTGGACGGTTTTCTCCACCTCGGCCCTGGAGACACGGCCAATCTCGGCCTCCTCGACCAGCTCGCCGCACTGCGCTGGGTGCAGGAGAACGTCACCGCGTTCGGCGGTGACCCCGGCAAGGTCACCGTGTTCGGTGAATCCGCCGGAGCCATGAGCATCGGCGCCCTACTGGCCGCACCCCGTGCCGCCGGACTCTTCCGCCGTGCCATTCTGCAGAGCGGCGCCGCGCACCACATCCTCCGCCCGGACACCGCCCGCGGACTCGGCCACCACCTGGCCGGCCTGCTCGGCACAGCCCCGACCCGTGAAGCCCTCGCGGCCGTTCCGCTCGACCGACTTGTCCAGGCCGCGGAGGAACTGCGCTCGGCCGTCGCGGCCACCCCCGACCCGGTCCTGTGGGGCGAGGCCGCGATGAACCTGATGCCCTTCGAACCCGTCGTCGACGGCGACCTGCTGCCTCTTCCCCCGATCGAGGCGATCGCTGCCGGCGCGGGCAGTGACGTCGACATCCTGATCGGCACCAACAGTGACGAGTTCCGGCTCTTCCTCGTGCCGACCGGTCTCCTCGACGTCCTGGGCCACCCTCATCTGAGGGCCGCGGCGGCGGGCTACGGCCTCGACCCCGACGAGGCCGTAGCCGTCTACCTCGTGGACTACCCGGACGCCACCCCCGGCGAGCTACTGTCCGCGCTGACCACCGACTGGTTCTACCGCCTCCCCGCGATCCGCCTCGCCGAGGCCCGCGCCGGACAGCGAGGCAGCACGTATCTGTACGAGTTCGGCTGGCGGCCGCCCACCTTCGACGGCCGGATCGGCGCCTGCCACACGGCCGAGATCCCCTTCGTCTTCGACAACCTGGGCGATCCGGCCATGCTTCCCCTGCTCGGTGTCGACCCTCCGCAGGGGCTCGCCGACGTCATGCACGGCGCCTGGGTCTCCTTCGCGACCGACGGCAGGCCGGGCTGGGCCGAGTACGATCCCGAGGAGCGCATCACCATGCACTTCGACACCGTCCCGGAGGTCCGCACGGATCCCCGCGCGCGGCAACGGTCCCTGTGGGACGGCCACCGGTAGGGCCCTGCCCGATCGAGCTTGTGGGCCGGCGGCGAAGCGAGAATGACGCCAGCGCCGGACCTTCTGGCCGACGACGCCGGACACAAGCTTGTGAGGACTCTGTGGCGGACCGTACTGAGCTGGGACGCTTCCTGCGAACCCGGCGTGAGGCCCTGCGGCCCTCGGACGTCGGACTGATTCCCGGCAGTCGCCGTCGTACTCCAGGACTGCGGCGCGCCGAGGTGGCACTGCTCGCCGATGTCTCCGTCGACTACTACGAACGGCTGGAACAGAGCCGGGGTGCCAACGCTTCGGAAGCACTTCTCGCCGACCTCGCGCGGGCACTGCGACTCACCCTGGACGAACGGGACTATCTCTTCCGGCTGGCTGGACACACGCCGCCGGCGGAAGTGTCGACGGGACGGTATGCCGAGCCCGGCATGATGTTCCTGCTCGACTCGCTCACCACCGTGCCCGCCCACATCGTGGACGACCTCACCACCCTGGTTGCGCAGAACGCGCTCAGTACCACGCTGTTCGGCCCCTGGACACAGCGTCCCGGCCGTCAGGCCAACGCGATCTGGCGATGGTTCACCGAACCGGATTCGCGCAGGCGGGACTTTCTGGAGACCGAGGACGCGACCGGACGTGCGTACGTCGCCGGTCTGCGGGCGGCCGCTGCCGCCCGCGGCCACGACGACGTCGTCAGGGAGCTGATCGCCGACCTGTCGGCTCGCAGTGCGGAGTTCGCGACGTACTGGGACAAGATGGAGGTCGAACCCAACAGATCGACGGCCAAGACCCTCCACCACCCCGAGGCAGGTGCTCTCGACGTGCACTGCGACATCGTTCTCAGCGCGACGGGCGGTCACCGCCTGGTCGTCCTGCGCCCACAGCCGGGCTCGGGAACCGCGGAACGCTTCGAGTCCCTTCAGGCGCACGGCTTGCGGCACATGCCTGGCGACGGGTCTGGTGCTGCACCGGCATCACCGCCCCTGGAGTGAACCGTTTGCGCCTCCCATCAGTTGGCCAGGCATGCGGAACGTTTCGCGGACATCCGGCCCACTGCTGCCTGCCCGAAGCCATCGCACACGATCGACCTCCGTCATCTGCTGAGATCTCGCTGGGCGCTCTCGCCCTCGGTTGGTAGCGTGCGATGCGGAACGGGGGTGGGCCGGTGCGCCCAGTGCTGCTGGTGGACGTGGACGGGCCGCTCAATCCGTATGCCGCGAAGCCGTATCGACGGCCCGAGGGCTATCAGACGCACCGGCTTCTGACGCCCCGCTGGGAAGCCGCCGAACGGCGTCGGCTGACCGAGTGGGGGTTGCCGAACAAGCCCGTGAAACCGCTGCGGGTGTGGCTCAACCCAGCTCACGGCCCGGCACTGGCCGCGCTCCCCTTCGAGCTGGTGTGGGCCACCACGTGGGAGGAGGAAGCCAACGCTTTCGTCGCGCCGGTTCTGGGGCTGCCCGAGCTGCCGTTCATCGCCTGGCCCTCGCCGCGGGACGCGCCCGGGGACGGTGTGTTCTGGAAGACGCCGGAGATCGTCGCGTGGGCGAAGGGCCGGGCGTTCGCCTGGATCGACGACGAGATCACCGAGGCGGATCGTGCCTGGGTGAACAGGCATCACAGTGGCCCCGCTCTCCTGCACCGGGTCGATCCCCGCTGCGGTCTCACCAGCAACGACTTCGCCGCACTCACGGCGTGGTCGACCGGCCTGCGCTGACTACGGCCGGCAGGCAGCCGTCCGTGACGCTGTTCCGGACGGTCAGTGAAAGACCGCCGGGTCACTCCTGCCTCGCTCTGGTGGTCGCGTCCCTATTCCTGGTGGGTCGCGGTCGCGAGGGGCGGTTCCATGAGGTCGCGCAGTTGGGAACGGGCGGTGATGCCCAGCTTGGGGAAGCTGCGGTAGAGGTGCGAGCTGACCGTGCGCGGGGAGAGGAAGAGCTTCTCGCCGATCGCACGGTTGGTCAGCCCGCGCGCGGCGAGTCGGACGATCTGCTGCTGTTGCGGGGTGAGTTCGGCGAGCGCGTCGGGGGCCGCGTCAGTGATGTCGAGGCCGGCGGCGCGCGATTCGGCCCTGGCACGCTCGATCCAGGGGCGCGCGCTCAGGCGACGGAAGATCTCCAGGGCCTCGGTGAGCGGCCCACGCGCCTCTGCGATGCGCCGACGGCGACGCAGCCACTCGGCGAGGTCCAGCAAGGTCTGTGCGCGTTCGAAGGGCCAGTACTCCAGTACCGGGTCCGCCAGAGCCGCCCGGAAGTGCGGTTCGGCGTCCTCGGGATCCGCCAGCAGGCCACGGGCTCGGCTGATCAGTGCACGCAGACGAGGGGAAGCGTTGTCCGCCAGTGCGGATGCCGAGCGTTCGACGATCGCGCCGGCCTCCTCGTGGTGGCCGCAGCGCACAGCGGCGGCGGCCAGATCCGCGAGGGCCGGGTAGGAGGAGTGGTAGTGCACGGGCGCACCGTCCGCCGTGAAGATCAGCCGGAGTTGGCCGTACGCGGCCTCATAGGCACCTTCCGCTGCTGCCGCGGCGCCGAGGGCACGGCGGGCGTAGACGGCGACCGAGCGGCTCTCCAGCGGATCGATGAGCATGAGCGCGTCCTCGGCCCGGGTCCGGGCCGAGGACGTGTCGCCCTGGAGGGCCAGCACGGTGGCGTCCACGGTGGCCGCACAGGCCACGGCGTGGTCGAGGCCGGCCGCCCGGCCGACCGCGGTGGTGCGGGCGCATGCCTCACGGGCCTGTTCCCACAGTCCTCGTTCCACATAGGCCCAGCCGACCGCACCGCCCAGCCCTTCGGGCAGCGCTCCTTGCAGCTCCCAGCGGTCCAGGGCTGTGTCGAAGGCGCGGACGGCCTGTGGGGTCTCGTCCAGCAGCCACGCCATGATCCCGGCAGAGCTGAGCCGCTCCGGCCGTGCTTCGGCCTCGGCAATCAACTGCGGTAGCAGGCGGACAAGTTGATTCCGGTCGTCGAAGGGGTCCGAGACGGCCCTCACCCAGGTGCGCAAGCCTGCGTGTGAGTCGTTCGCGGGAAGGCGCCGCAGGATTTCCTGGATGCGGTGGCGCTGGGTGTCCACTCCGGAGTAGAAGCGGACCACGGCGGCGCCGGCCACGAGGTCCAGCGCGGCGGCGGGCTGGGAGGCCGCCAACTGCTCAGCCGCGTCGGCCAGTCGGGAGAAGACCACCGTGTGGCGCACGGTCAGGACCGCCAGCCGTCCGGCCTGCACGGCGGCGGAGGCCAGCAGGGTCGCGTCATCCGTGCGGGTGCGTGCCGTGGCGACCAGCTCCTCGACCCAGGCGATGTCTCCGGTGAACACGGCCGCGGATGCGGCCTCGACCAGCAGCCGGGCACTGTCCTCGCGTCGCGGTGCGAGTTCCGCGGCCCGTTGCAGGGCCTGGGCCGCCGCCGCATGGCCGCCGCGGCGGCGGGCCCGGGCGGCGGTCCACTCCAGTTCCGCCGACACGGCCGCGTCCGGTTGCGGGCAGGCGGCGGCAAGATGCCAGGCACGCCGGTCCGGTTCGTCCCGCAGCATGTCGGCGAGCGCGAGATGAGCCTCGCGCTGGGCGTCAAGGGATGCGGCGTGATACACGGCGGAGCGGACCAGTGGGTGGCGGAACCGCACGTCCCGGCCGGTCCGTCGGACCAGTCCGGCCCGCTCGGCCGGCAGCCAGGCCGCGTCCTCGGCTCGTGGCAGCCCCGCGGAGACGGCGATCATGGAGTCGGCGCTGTCCATGGCGGCCAGGAGCAGCAGAGCCCGTGTGGTGGAGGCGGGGAGGTCGTCCAGACGGGCGGCGAAGATCCGCTCCAGGCGGTCGGTGAGCGGGAGCGGGCCTGCGGACGACAACCCCGCGGCCGTGTCGGGTGCCGAGGCCGCTCTCGTCAGTTCCATCAGCGCCAGCGGGTTGCGGCCCGCCTGGTCGAGTATCCGCGACCTGGTGCGACCCGTGGGGCGCGTCGCCTGTACATCCAGCAGTTGGTTGGCGGCGTCGTCGTCGAGCGGTCCCAGGGTGAGCACCGGCACCTGACGGTCGAATCCCGGAAGGTGATCACCACCACGGGCCCCGATCAGCATCGTGACCGGTTCACCGTCCAACCGCCGCGCGGCGAAGGCCAGCACATCCAGGGAGGCACGATCGAACCACTGCGCGTCGTCCAGCACTACGAGCACCGGCTGCTGGTCGCCCATGCCTGACAACAGGCTCAGGACGGCGACCCCGACCAGCATGAGATCGGGTCCCGAGGCAGCCGCCCCCTCGCCGAAGGCGTCCCGCAACGCGGCGCGCTG
Organism: Streptomyces sp. NPDC002701; assembly: GCF_042889045.1. Classification (NCBI taxonomy): domain Bacteria; kingdom Bacillati; phylum Actinomycetota; class Actinomycetes; order Kitasatosporales; family Streptomycetaceae; genus Streptomyces; species Streptomyces sp. NPDC002701. Next base: position 353,330 of record NZ_JBIAQL010000006.1, on the reverse strand, counting down.
CTTCGCCGGCAGTCCGTCCACCGCGGCCGGCACCGGCCGCAGCAACTGGTGCAGCGCGGAGAACGCCAGGTTCGACTCCGACTCACTGCCCTCGGCACGCAGTGCGCGAGCACCGCCGGCTTCGGCCCGGCGTACCGCACGCTCAAGGAGCGCGCTCTTGCCCGTGCCTGCATCACCGACCAGCATCAGCACCGGGTCGTCCGACACCGAGTCCACCGCACGAAAGAGGCGTGCCAATTCTGCGTCCCGGCCGACGATCGGCTCCCCTGGATCCGGCTTCGGTCCCATGACCGCACCGCGGTCGCCTGTGTCGTCGCCCACGGAGTCTCCCGGAATTGCGTCTTTCGACCGGCGCCGCCCTGCACCGACCCCTCCAGGCTACAAGCGGCCGGACCGGATGCCGGGCCGTGCGCCCAGGTGCAGTCACGTTACGGATACCGCGAACGCCCAGGCCGCTCCTACGGTTCCGGGAAAGATTCCCCATTCCGAGGATTTCTCATGGACCAGATCGAGTTGGGCAACGTATCCGTCACACGGGTATGGGAGTATTTCGGCTCCGTCGAAATGACGCCGCACGCCTTCTTCCCGGACAGTTCGAAGGAGGTGTGGGACGACAGCGCGCCCTGGCTGACCCCGCATTTTCTTGATTCCGAGACCAATATCGTGAATTCCGCGATTCAGACCTGGCTGCTGCGCAGCGAAGGCAGGACGATCCTCGTCGACACCGGTGTGGGCAACCACAAGGACCGCCCGTACGCGCCGGTCTGGAGCCGCCTCGAAACAGGCTTCCTGGGCAATCTCGCACGCGCCGGCGTCGCGCCCGAGGACGTGGACATCGTGATCAACACCCATCTCCACATCGATCACGTCGGCTGGAACACGTACCTGGACGGTCGCCAGTGGGTGCCCACTTTCCCGAACGCCACCTATCTGATGCCTAAGGACGACTTCGACTTCTGGAATCCCGAGAACGGCCACAAACCGCTGCTCGGGCGAGGTAACCAGAACGTCTTCGAGGACAGTGTGGCCCCGGTGCACCAGGGCGGCCAGACGCTGCTGTGGGAAGACAGCCACCAGATCGACGCCGGTCTCCGCCTGGACGCGGCTCCCGGACACACCCCGGGCTCCTCCGTCCTGACTCTCACCTCGGGGACGGACCGCGCGGTGTTCGTCGGCGACATGCTGCACAGTCCCGTGCAGATCATCGAGCCCGACTCCAACAGCTGCTTCTGCGAGGACCCCGCGGGCGCCCGCGCCACCCGCCGCAAGGTGCTGGGCTGGGCGGCCGACAACAACGCACTCGTGATCCCCGCGCACCTGGGCGGCCACGGCGCCGCCGAGGTGGTACGCGAGGGAGACACGTTCGCCATCAAGGGCTGGGCCCCCTTCGCCCCGTACACCGTAAATGCCTGAGTCCTGCGGAGAGGCACGAGACATGAGCCACCACCCCGAGCCCGTCGTGACCACGGCGCAGGGAGCCGTCCGTGGCCTGCGCCGGGGCGACACCGCCACTTTCCTGAACATCCCCTACGCCGCCCCGCCCCGCGGCGCCGGCCGGTTCGGGCCGCCGCAGCCGCACGAGCCGTGGGACGGCGTACGGGACGCCACCGTGCCGGGCCCCAACGCGCCGCAGTCCGAACGCCGGCTCGGCAGCGTGGACATGTCCCCCTACTTCGGCTCCGGCTGGAGCCGTGGCGAGGACTACCTCACCGCCACCATCTGGACACCCGCCGCCGGGGGCGGCGATCTGCCTGTCATGGTGTTCGTCCACGGCGGCGGATTCGTCGCCGGATCGACGCGGTCGGCGCTGTACGACGGTTCCGCCTTCGCCCGCGACGGCGTCGTCCTCGTCACCCTCAATTACCGGCTCGGCATCGCCGGGTTCCTCGACATCCCCGGCGCGCCCGCCAACCGCGGCCTGCTCGATGTCGTCGCCGCCCTGCGCTGGGTCCAGGAGAACATCGCCGTCTTCGGCGGCGACCCGCACAACGTCACCCTCTTCGGCCAGTCGGCCGGGGCGACCATCGTCGGCGGCGTCCTCGCCGCCCCCGAGGCCGCCGGCCTGTTCCGCCGGGCGATCGTCCAGAGCGGCAGCGGCCTGGGGGCGTTCACCACCGAGCAAGCCGCCCGTGTCACCCGGGCAGCGGCCGAGGTGCTGGGCATCGAGCCCCAGGCCGACGCCTTCGCCACCGTCACCGACGACCGCCTGGTCGACGCCGCCTCCCGGCTCGCGGGCATCGACCTACGGACCGAGACGCATCACGACCCACTGATCGGACTCAGCCCCTTCAGTCTGGTCCTCGACACGCAGCCCGCCGAATCCGTCGCGGCCGGCTTCAGCGGCGACGTCGACCTGCTCATCGGGACCAACACCGAAGAGGGACGCCTGTATCTGGTCCCGATGGGGCAATACGCCACCTCGACCGCCGGTGACGTCGACCAGACGGCGGCGCGCTCGCACCCGGAGCCGGCGCGACTCGTGGAGACGTACCGGAAATCCCGCCCGGAGGCGTCCTTCGGAGAGCTGCGCTCCGCCATCATGGGCGACGCGCTGTTCGGCGTAGGCAGCTGGGCCCTGGCCGGCGCACATGCCGCCCACTCCGAACTCGCCACCTATGCCTACGAGTTCGCCTGGCGGTCCCACGCCCTGGACGGAGAGCTCGGCGCCACCCACGGGGTCGAGCTGCCCTTCGTCTTCGATGTCGCCCATCTTCCGCAGCTGCACGGATCCGCCACCCTGCTCGGCCCCGACGAACCCCCCGTGGATCTCGCCGCCCGTATGCACGGGACGTGGATCCAATTCGCCAGGACCGGCGACCCCGGCTGGGACCCGTACGACGACGAGCGTCGGGCCACGATGCGCATCGACACCGAGTGGACCCAGGTCGAGGACCCCCGCAGCCACGAACGCCATGCCTGGCGCTGACCTCCGGCCACCCTCTCCCCGGCTGTAGTACCGGTTACGGAATCTGTAGTACCGGTTATGGGATCAGCAGCAGTTTCCCCGTGGTCGTACGCGACTCGATGTCCGCGTGGGCCCTTGCCGCTTCTGCCAGCGGGTAGCGGCCGCCGATCCGGACGACCAGCTCGCCCCTCTCGACCAGCGCGAACAGTTCGGCCGCGTGCGCGGCGAGCTCCTCGTGGGTACGGACGTGGTCGGGAAGTGTGCCGTAGGTGAGGCGGGTGCTGCGCGGGATCTCGTTCATCGCGATGGTCGGCACGTCGCCGATCAGGGGTCCGTAGAACACCATCGTGCCGTGCGTACGCAGTACTTGCAGTGAGGCGGAGAACGTCGGGCCGCCCGCGCCGTCGAACACCGCGTGCACCCCCTCGCCGCCGGTCAGCTCCTGCACTGCCCCGACAAACGCGTCGCCCGTGGAGACCACGACGTGGTCAGCGCCGGCGGCGATGGCGATCTCGGCCTTCTCCGGCCGCGACACCAGGCCGATCACGATGCCGCCGCGAGCTTTGATCATCTGGGTGAGCAGCAGTCCGACCCCGCCGGCCGCGGCGTGCACGAGCGTGATGTCCCCGGGCTGTACCGGGTGGCAGACGGTGGAGTGGTGGTGTGCGGTCAGGCCCTGCAACAGCACGGCCGCGGCCGTCTCGTCGTCGATGGCGTCGGGCACCGCGACGACGTTGGCCACGGGAAGGACGATCTGCTCCGCATAGCTTGCCTGGGTCTCGAGCGTCAGCCACGCGACACGATCCCCCGGGGCGAACTCATGCACGCCCTCACCCGTTTCCCTCACCACACCGGCACCCTCTATGCCGGGCATCTCGGCCGTCCGCCCTCTGCGGACACCGACGTCGAAGAAGTTCACTCCGGCTGCCCGGACGTCCACCGACACCTCTCCTGGGCCCGGACGAGGTGTCGGCCGCTCGTGCAGCTGCAGCACTTCCGGTCCGCCTGCTTCGCTGATGACTATCGCTCTCATGCGGCCGAAGCTAGGTTCCAAAAAATGTACCTGCAAGTACACTTTTTGAGATGAGCACGAGGAAGGGCGAGGCAACTCGCCTGCGCATAGTCGAAGCCGCCGCAGCCGAGATCCGGGAACGTGGCGCGAACGCCACCACGCTTGACGACGTAGGTCGGCGCAGCGGAACGGGAAAGGGGCAGATGTTCCACTACTTCCCGCAGGGCCGGGAAGAGCTCCTGCTGGCGGTCGCCACACATGAAGCCGACCGCGTGTTCGAGAGTCAGCAGCCGTACCTGAACGAACTCATCTCGCGGGCGGCCTGGGAAGCGTGGCGCGATCTCATCATCAAGCAGTACCGCGACCAAGGGCTGTACTGTCCGCTCGGGGTGCTGATCTCCGACGTGGGCCGCCACAGTCCGGCCTCGCAAGCCGTCGCGGCGCAACTGGTGCGGCGCTGGCAGGAATGCGTCCGAGCCGGCATCGAGGCCACACAAGCGGCCGGCGAGGCCGACCCGGAGCTCGACGCCGACCGCACGGCCGCAGCCGTGATCGGCACCATCCAGGGCGGTGTCACCGTCCTGCTCTCCACCGGCTCCACGGAACACCTGGAAGCCGGCCTGAACCTCTGCCTCGACCACCTGCTGTTGTGACCATGCGTGCGCTCGCCGGTGGCGCTTCCGCCCCCTGCTGCCGAGCAGCAGCCCGACCGCCGTCGCGGGACCAGGCAGTACTAGTCAGTACTAGTTGAGAATGCCGAAGCCGCTGTCGGTGAGGGCCACCACGCGGGGATGGCTGTGTGGGTGGCGCAGTCCCTCGGGGTGCCTGTCCTGGGCGCGGTACGCCGGAAGGCCCACCGCGACGGCAATTCCCCCGATGGCAACCGCCACACCTGCGGCGATCGCGAACACCTTGCCGGACTGGTAGTAGAACGCCATCAGTCCGCCCATGATGAGCGCAGACGGAATCAGGATGAGTCCGAGGGTCAAGCTCCACATGGCCAGCATCCGGGAACGCAGCGCGGGTCGCCAGACCTTCTTGCACCGGGCGCAGAGCGGGACGCGGATCTTGGTCTTGCGGTAAGCGACAATGATGACGCCCGGGAAGGCGCCACCCCCTTCCTCACGGCGCAGCCTGACGTTCAGCGCGGACGAGTGCCGCGCCGGATCACCACAACTCCAGCATGGCTCACCGCTGTTCACCGGATTCCGTCCCCTCTTCCACGAGGTGCCGTCCCAGCATACGGACAACGACTCGTCCGGCACAGACGCTCGGCGGCGCCGAAAGTACAGCTCCGGCCGCGCGGACGCATAGCCAGTGGTCGGCGTCGTGGTATCCCGGCCGAGAGACTGCTCCCGGCTCCTACTCCAGCCACGCTCCCTCGCGCATGAGGACTCTGCCACGCAGTTCAGGCTCGCCGCGCCAGGCAAGCACGGTCTTCGGCGCCACGCGTATGTACAGGAAAGAGCATTCTTCCGTACGTGGGTCCCACCCGAACTTGTCGGCGAACGCGTCCGCCGCGTCCTTGGGCACGCCTCGCTCCGAGAAGCACTCCGCCTCCCCCTTCAGGAGCACCACGTCGAAGGTGTCCGGCAATGCCAGGCGCACACGGGGCTCCTTGCGCGCGTTACGCGCGGTGGCGGAGGTCTCGCCGGTGCACATCCACACAGTCTGTCCGTCCCACCAGAACCACAACGGCACTTGATGCGGGCCATGCTCCGGATGGGCCGTCGACACCCATACGTCCCGTTCTCGGGCAAGTCGTTCAAGAGTGTCGCGCCTGCGCTCCGGCACATCACGCCGAGTGGTTCCCGTGGTATCCATGGACGCCGACCCTAGCCAGCCGTTCCCATGCGCGCCTCGGGCGTCGGTCCTACATCTCGGTGGTTCCGCCTGACTACCGGCTCCGGCATGCTCCCCCCAAGGTCACGGCGGCTGCGCGGGTCGAGGGCCGGGGGGTCGGGGGCCGGTCATCGCGACCGTTCACCACCCCGCCACGGTCGCGCTGTTGACGCGCGTAGCGAGCGGCTCCAAGCTGGGCACCGATCACCGCCGCGAGGGCGGTCGTCACACCAGCCGAACAACGATGACCCGGAGGTCGGGATGTTCAGACGGATGGCACGTTCCCTCATCGCGTTTGTCATGGTCGCGTCGGGAATGGTGATCGGCGTGAGCGCCACCGCGGGCACCGCGCACGCCGACGAGTGCTATACCTGGAGCCGCCCCCTCTCCCAGGGCGCCTCCGGCAACGACGTCACGCAGCTCCAGATCCGCGTCGCGGGATGGGTCACCTCCGGCGAGCGTCTTTCCTACGACGGCCAGTTCGGTGCCCGCACGACCGCCGCCGTCAAGAAGTTCCAGTCCGCGTACGGCCTCGCCGCCGACGGAGTCGCCGGAGAGGCGACCTTCAGCAAGCTGTACGCACTTCAGGACGCGGACTGCACTCCGATCCACTTCAGCTACGCCGAGCTCAACCGCTGCAACTCCGACTGGTCCGGCGGGGCGGTCTCCGCGGCCACCGCCAAAGCGAACGCGCTGAAGACCATGTGGAAACTTGAAGCCATGCGGCACGCGCTCGGTGACGTCCCCCTGACCGTCTCCAGCGGCTTCCGCTCCCGCGCCTGCAACAGCGCCGTCGGCGGCTCGTCCACCAGCCGCCACCTGTACGGCGACGCCGCCGACCTCACCGGCTCCCCCACCCTGTGCCGCCTCGCCCAGCAGGCCCGCACGCACGGTTTCTCGGAGATCCTCGGCCCGGGCTACCCCGGCCACGACGACCACACCCACGTCGCGCTCGACCCCTCCCCCTACTGGTCCGCCCCCACCTGCGGCGTCTGAGCCCTCGTCGTCCGAGTCGGCGGCTGCCGGTGACCCAGCAGACCCAGGCGGGTCTACGACCTCACCGACGTGTCGCCGACCGGCCGACACCGAGACCACCCGCTCGGGCGGGCGTTGCGAGCCCTCCGACAGCGTCGGCTACTCAGCCCGGTGGAGCGATCTGCTCGGGCGGGCGCGTGAGCTCGGCGAGGTAGGCGTCCAGGGGCCCGACATGCCCTGGCAGCTCTTCGCGAAGATCCCACCAGCGAATGGCAGTGGTCTCCTCGTTGGCCTGGAAGTCGCGGACTCCCGCACAGTGACCCGCGAACACGGCCAAGTATTCGGCCCGTTGATCGGGTGCCAGGACGAAGCCTGCGTAACCGACGAACCCCAGTGGTCCGGTCGGCTCCTGCCCGCTCTCCTCCAACAGTTCACGCACAGCCGCCTGACGAGGTGTCTCACCTTGCTCGATGCACCCACCAGGCAGTTCCCAGGACTGACGGTATCGGTCGAAGACCATGAGGACCCTGCCCGCACACCACAGGGCGACGAGCGCTGCAGGCAGTGGCGCGTCTCCCGGCGGAGTCGCCTCGTCCCCCCGCGTGAACGAGAGCAGGGTGTTGCCACGGTCATCGGCTGCGAGCGGTCGGTCGGCCACGTTCACATGCTTCCCGGCCCACCCTTTCGCAAAGCAGAGGGCGGCCATCGCAACCTCCGGCCATCGCCCCCCGCCATCTCCACTCCGGTCGGCATCCAACCGGCGCGGTGGTCGCCTCGGCCGCCGGACGGTCCTGAGCGTGCTCCGCGGATCCAGAACGGCGAAGGCGCAGTGGACGATGCCACAGCCCACGATCTGCGTGACTCAGAGGATGGACAGGGCGGCGCGGGGCCGCGACCGGTCCCCTGTTCCGGTCGCGGCCCCGTGTGCGTGGGTGCCCGGGTGTTCCGGTTCGCGGCCCCGCGTGCGGGGAGGCGCCCGGGTCGGTCACTGACCGCAGCAGCCGCCCGCCGGGGCCTGCTCGGCAGCCCCGACCGCGGCGGGGGCGCCGAGCTGGACCAGTTGCGGTGCGGGGGCGCAGCAGCCGCCGTCGGTTTCCTGGGCGTCGGCGGCGTCGAACAGGCCGGCGCCGCCGCAGACTCCGGTCTCGGGCAGGGTGAGTTCGACCTTGTCGGCCGCCTCCAGGTCGCCGGCGATCGCGGCGGCGACGGAGCGGACCTGCTCGTAGCCGGTCATCGCCAGAAACGTCGGGGCGCGGCCGTAGGACTTCATCCCGACCAGGTACACCCCGGGTTCGGGGTGGGAGAGTTCGCGGTGGCCATGGGGATAGACGGTGCCGCAGGAGTGCTGGTTGGGGTCGATCAGCGGAGCCAGCTCGACCGGCGCCTGGAGGCGCTCGTCGAGCCCCAGACGCAGTTCGCCGAGGAAGGACAGGTCCGGGCGGAACCCGGTCAGCACGATCACCTCGTCGACCGCGTCCAGGCGGCGCCCGTCCTCGCCGACCAGGATCAGGCAGCCGTCGGCGTCGCGTTCGATCGCCTCCGTACGGAAGCCGGTCACCGCGTCCGCGTGGCCCTCGTCGACGGCGGCCTTCGCCGCCAGACCGAGCGCGCCGCGCGCCGGGAGCTGATCGGCCTCACCGCCGCCGAACGTGGAGCCCGAGATACCTCGGCGCAGGATCCACACCCCCTTCGTTCCCGCGCCGCCGTCGGACCGGGCGAGGTCGGCGAGGTAGGCGAGGGCGGTGAAGGCGGAGGCCCCGGAGCCGATGACGGCGGTGCGCCTGCCCGCGTACCGGGCGCGCACGGCCGGGTCCTGCAGGTCCGGGACGCGGTAGGTGATCCGGTCGGCGGCGGCCCTTTCGCCGAGGGCGGCGAGTCCACTGCCACCGGCGGGGCCGGGGGTGGCCCAGGTGCCGGAGGCGTCGATGACCGCGCGGGCGAAGACGCGCTCCTCGCGACCGTCGTCGTGGGTGATGTGCACGACGAACGGCTGCTGCTCGCGGTCGGCGTCGACGGTGCGGTCCCGGCTGGCCCGGGAGACTCCGGTGACGGTGGCGCCGAGGCGTACGCGGTCGCCGAGGACGTCGGCGAGCGGTTGCAGGTAGAGGTCGGCCCAGTCGCCGCCGGAGGGGTAGGTGACCGGGTCGGGGCGTGTCCAGCCGGTGGGGGCGAGGAGCTTCTCGGCGGCCGGGTCGACGACCTCTCCCCAGGTGGAGAACAGGCGCACGTGGGACCACTCGCGCACCGCCGCACCGATCTGGCGGCCGGCCTCCAGGACCAGGGGCTCTATGCCCCGGCCGAGGAGGTGGGCGGCGGCGGCCAGTCCGGCGGGTCCGGCCCCGATCACGGCGACGGGCAGCTCGGTGGTGGCGGACGCGGTCACGGCGACTCCTTGCGTGTTTCGACGTCTGTCGATGGCTTGCGCGACCCAGCATGGCACCTGTATCGATGAGCGTCAACATAGACATCCGTCGAATTCGACGGAACCTGCTGACGCCCTTGGCGGAGCGCATCGGCGTCCCCGTGATCGGCGCCGGCCAGTCCGGACTCCCTGCCGCCCACGCCTGGCTGCTGTCCGGATGACAGGCATGCCCGTATTGGTTCGACGTGTGTCAACATAGACATATGTCGAACGCTAAGGTGCTGCCGCTGCTCGAGCCCACCGACGATCAGGGCGTGGCTCCCTGCTGTCCGCCGCTGACCGAACGCGCGATGACCGCCCTGGAGGCCGAGACCGCCGCGCTGATGTTCAAGGCTCTCGGCGACCCGGTCCGGCTCCGCCTGTTCTCCGCCGTGGCCTCGCACGAGGGCGGAGAGGCGTGCGTGTGCGACATCTCCGACGTCGGCGTCTCTCAGCCCACCGTCTCCCATCACCTGAAGAAGCTCAAAGAGGCCGGTCTCCTCACCTCCGAGCGGCGCGGCACCTGGGTCTACTACCGGGTCGAGCGATCCGTGCTGGCGGCGATGGGCAAACTGCTGGCCCTGCCGACCGCTGCCTGACCGGGCCAGGCCATGGCGTCACAGCAGGCGATGTCTGCCCGTTGAAGAACGGCGTCCCGTGCGTGCTCCGAGGGTTCCCCGGCCGGGCGGGGGCAGGTGGGCCGTTCGGGAGGTGCGGAGCACGACGGGCCGCAGCCCGCCGTAGCCGTACCCCGTGCCGAGGTCTTCTGAGAGAACTCAGCGTTCGGCGACCGCCGGCTCGAGCAGGGACAGGGTCCGGTTGTCGGCGTCCACGTCCGCGCGGACACCGAGGGGCAGTGGCAGGTTCGGCGAGGTGTGGCCGAAGTCGACCTGCGCGAGGACGGGGATGTCACGCTGTGCCAGGACGTCTAGTACGACGTCACGCAGAGCGACCTGGTCTGCGCCGTCCTCGTAGGGCGTGACCTCGGTCGGGATGCCGACCACCATGCCGGCGATCCGGTCCAGCACACCGGACAGCCGCAGGGCATGCAGGTCGTACCAGATCCGCGTGACGGGCCGCTGGAGCTCTTCCCAGAACAGGACGGCGCCGTCGAACCGTTCGGCGGGCAGGGCAAAGGGTGTCGCCTGCAACAGGACCAGGCGGTTCAGCAAACCGCCGACCAGTGGTCCCTGCGCGCGGCCCGGCCGCCAGGTCTCCCAGGTCCCGCCCGGCGGCAGCACGCCCGGCGCCTCGGCCTTGGTCAACACACGGGTGTAGAGGTCGACGAGTTCGGACCGACGGGCCTCGTCGCCCAACGTGTACCAGTCGCTGCCGAAACCGTGGGTGAGGATATCGGCGTGGAAGCCGACGAGGCCGGTCCTGCCGTACAACGCCATGTGCAGCAGCGAGATGTCGCTGTAGCCCAGGATCGGCTTCGGGTCGGCCCGGACCGCGTCCAGATCGATCAGATCGAGATAGCCGATGGTCGTCTGGCCACCGGTGTGCGCGACGACGGCCCGCACCTCCGGATCCCGGAGCAGCGCATTGAGTTCGGCGGCCTGCTCCGCCGGAGTGCCCGCCGCCCACCAACGTTTCCGCGCGGGGTCGACCATCGGGCTGACCCGCACGCGAAAACCCATCCGCTCCAGGATCGCCACACCGCGAGCCAGCAGCGGCTCCTCACCGGGCTCGAGCCGGCCCGAGGGCGCGGTCACGACCACGAGATCACCGGAACGCAGCGCGCGGGGACGACGGATCGTAGACATAGGGCCTCCTTGTTGATCGACAACCGCGGACAACCACCCCGGCCTGGCTGGTATTCCGCCTCCGCCACGCAGTCGGGCCAGGTCAGGGCCCGAAACCCAGGCAGGAGCTCACGTGTCCAACTCCGGCTCATGGCTCCGGCAGTCACCGCCCCCGCCCTGGAGCCGCCGTACGAGGCTGTCCCCCTGCGGGAGACCCTGGTGGAAGTGGTGTGTCAGAGGCATCCGCTAGCTTACGGATCATGGGAAATACAGGCGGATCGCTGGCGACCCGGTCCACGGGGGAACTGCACCAGCTCATGCGAGCAGCCGGGTTCACGGGCATCGACGAGACGGGGGCGTCGGCGGAGGGCTGGCAGGTGACGGACTTCGCCGACGCCGGACAGCACAGCTTGGCGCAGCTTGTCCGGGACACCGGCACACCGGCCATCATGGTGTCCTTCCACGACAGCGACGTGGGCTTTCTCGAGGCTGTCACGCCGGACGGCAGCAGCTGGGAGGGCCTGCTCCAACCGCGAGATGGCCGAGAGTTACGAGATACCTCTGGAGCACTTCCCCGTCGAGCCCGCTGTCGCCGGGGCACTTGCCCGGTCGGCCGCTGCCGGACTGACGCCCGACGAGGAAGCCGTGCGGCAGGCACTCACCGGCTCGGCTCTGTTCGCGGAAGAACTCTTCGCGGCCCTCTTGGTCGCTCTGGGCCTGCCCGGCGCAACGGAGCGGTGAGCCGCTGAACCGGGATGAGTGACGGCCGACGCCGCGCGCCGGCAGCTGAGGACCGGCGCTTCGCCCGAAGCCATCACCCGACGACGGCTCCTCGTCTCGTCCGAGTTCACACTCGGAGCACGCCGGCCGAATGATGCGGATGATGCGGCGTGCTGGACACCAAGCGGCGATCCGGTCATCGCCGTCGCGGATGTTCCGCTCGGTTCAGCGGGCGAACTGCTGGAATCCGACCACGCGCAGCAGTTCCAGCCGCTCTGCCGACTCACTGCCCGGACGGGCAGTGTAGACGATCAGTCGCTGGTCGTGCTCCGGGCTGAGCAGTACTTCGCAGTCCAGCTCCAGGAGCCCGACGACCGGATGCGCGAAGCGTTTGACGTCGGCGCGGCGTACAGCCACCTCGTGGGTCTGCCACAGCGCCGAGAATTCGTCGCTGCGGGCGCGCAACCTGCGGACGAGCGCCGTCAGCCGCGCGTCGTCCGGACGGCGTGCGAGCGTGGCCCGCAGGTCCGCCACCGCCGCCCGGGCGGCGCGGTCGTGGTCCTCGGCCGGGAAGAGCTCCCGCGCGGACGGGTCCGTGAAGTAGCGCCAGGCGATGTTGCGTTCGGCCTCGGGACGGGCGAACGCGTCGCCGTGCAGCGCCTTGTCCATCGCGTTCTGCGCCAGGACGTCGCCGCGGTCACTCACGACCTGGGCGGGGACGTCGGTGAGTCGGTCCAGGACGAGGAGGAGACCGGGGCGCACGTGCTCGGTGTCCGGCCGATCGCGCGGCGGCTCCTCGCCGGCCAGGTGGAAGAGGTGGTCCCGTTCGTCTCCGGTCAACCTCAGCGCGCGGGCGACGGCGGCGAGCATCTGGCGTGACGGGCGCGAGCCTCTGGCCTGTTCCAGCCGTGTGTAGTGGTCGGTGGACATGCCCGCCAACTGCGCCACCTCCTCGCGGCGCAGGCCCGGGGTGCGCCGCCGCGCGCCCTGCGACAGCCCCACGTCGGCGGGGGCGAGACGGGCACGGCAGCGGCGCAGGAAGTCGGCCAGCTCGTTTCTGTCCACACCTCCACCATGCGCCAGGACACCGTGCGTAGCCAGGGAGAGCCGGTCCCCGGACAGGGGCGTCTCTTCCGGCCGGTCCCGGACCGTCGCAGGCTGACAGCCGGACCGGCGGTGACCGCGCTGGGCGGCGAGGACGTTCTGCGGAAACCCGCACTGCGCACTCGCACCTGCGGGGCAACCCCGTCCGTATCGCGCGGGTTCACCGCCGGCGCGAACGACCCGCGTTCTCTGACGACGAAGGGCATGATTCGCATGCGCTACCGCACCCTCGGCCGGACCGGTATCAAGGTCAGCCCCTACGGGCTCGGCACATTGATGTTCGCCACGTCCGTCGGCAACCCCGATCCCGACGACTCGGCCCGCATCATCCACAAGGCGCTGGACGCCGGAGTCAACCTCCTCGACACCGTCGACGTCTACGGGGACTCCGAGGACGTCGTCGGCAAGGCACTCAAGGGGCGGCGGGACGAGGTCGTCCTCGCCACCAAGGTGGGCCGCCCGACGGGCGACCGGCCCAATCAGCAGGGCGCCTCACGGCGGCGGCTCGTGACCGCGGTCGAGAACTCGCTGCGTCGCCTGCAGACCGACTACATCGACCTGTACCAGATCCACCGCGTCGACCCCTCGACGGACGTGGAGGAGACCCTCTCCGCGCTCTCGGACCTCATCCGCAGCGGAAAGGTCCGCGCCATCGGATCGGCCAACACGCCGGTGTCCGACATCGTCGCGGCCCAGTGGGCCGCCGAACGGCGCGGTCTGGAGCGGTTCCACACCGAGCAGCCGGCGTACTCGCTGCTCAACCGCGGTATCGAACAGGAGGTGCTGCCGGTCGCGCAGCGCTACGGGATGGGCACACTGGTGTGGGGCCCGCTCGGACAGGGCCTCCTCACCGGGCGCGTCCGCAGGGGGCAGCAGAACGAACTCCGTCGCGCGGGCATGTTCCAGCACCTCAACGACGAGCGCCGGCTCGACGTCGTCGAGCAGTTCGTCTCACTGGCGCAAGAGGCGGGTCTGCCGCTCACCCATCTGGCCATGGCGTTCACGATCTCCCATCCTGGCGTGACCAGCGCGCTCGTCGGGCCACGCACGATGAGCCACCTCGACGACCTCCTCGCCGGCCTCGATGTCGTGCTGACCGACGACATCCTCGACCGAATCGACGCGATCGTCCCGCCCGGCACTGATGTCGGCACCCTCGACCAGGTCTATGTGCCACCGGCTCTCCAGGAGCCGAGCCTGCGCCGCCGCCCCTCCGGCGAGCGCTCCTGACCCGCGTACCCGGTTGAACCGACAGAAGCGCTCTAGTGGTTCAGTGCCCCGCGGACATGCCCCAGGTGGATGGCCAGACCATGGTCGGCACCGAGCCAGAGTTTGTCTCCCGGTTCCAGTTCGGCAAGGCGCGGAGTGCCGAACTGGATGTCGGTGTCCGTGCCGGGGTTCACCGTGAGCAACGCGCGTTCCAGCAGCCAGTGCGGTTCGGAGCCGGCCTTCTCCAGCCTCAGGTAGAGCGGTCGGCGTGCCAGGTCGGCCAGTGTCAGCCGGGGTGCGCGTGGGTCGTTCATCCAGCTGTGGTCTACGTCGGCTCCTTCTCCCAGGGTGAAGGTGAGCTGCGTACCGCGTGCGGGCTCGGCGCCGCTTTTCGCCAGCCTGAACTCTCGCCCTCCTAGCCCCAGGTGGATGCGTCCGGCCGTGTTCGCCGCTGCCTCGCCCGCCGTCAGGACCCGCACCCTGATCTGCGTGATCGGCGCGTCCAAGGGTGCTGACTGTTGTGCCGACCGCTTCCGGTCGTCGGTCGCGGACGCAGTGGTGGTCATCCAGTCTCCTTGGTGGTGCTCGTCTGGGAACGGTGAGGGCTGCGGACGACGCCTCACACTTCGGCGCCTGTGTATTTCCGGATTGCCAGGCCGGACGTTTCAACTCCGTTGACCCCACATGTGAGTTACTAAGTCATATAAGCGCGGCCAAAGCGCCAGTAGCGCGCGGGCGGACGGCAGCGACGCATGCGGCTCTGGAAGACCTCTGTTTCGTCGACGTCCTCGTCGACATCGACGACGCTCTGCGAGCGATCGCGCCCGGCCGGCTCGGGACCGCGACGGCGTCGATCGGCCGGCGGGCCGTGGTGCGCGGGTCGCCGTACGGGTCTCTTCGCTTCCCCGTCAGGCCCGCCGGGGCCGTCCTGTAACGCATTCGGCCTCCTGTTCCAAGTAGAAGTGACAGCAGGACGGACAACGGGAGGTTCACACCTTGGCATCCGACAGCAGAGGCCGGGGCGGTCCACCGGGAGAGATGTACGACCCGGCCGCCTTCGAGGTCTTCTATCGCCGCCATGTCGACACCGTCACCCGCTTCATGGCCAGACGGGTCACCGACCCGCACACCGTCGCCGACCTCACCGCCGAGACCTTCCTCGCGGTGATCGACTCCGCCCGCGCCTACCGCCCCGACCTCGGAAGCGAGACAGCCTGGCTGTACGGCATCGCACGCAACGTGGTGGCCACGGAAGCCCGTAGGAGCACGCGTCAGAACGTGCTCGGAGGCCGTATCGCCGGCCGCCGGCTGCTGGAAGGCGACGACATCGACCGGCTGGAGGAGAAGCTCGACGCCGAGGAGGCCGGGCGGCGCGCGCTGGCCGCCCTGGACAGGCTCCCCGACGGCGAGCGCGCGGTGATCGAACTCGTCGCCGTCGACCAGCTGAGCGTCACCGAGGCCGCCGTGGCGCTGGGCATACGCAAGGTCACCGCCCGGGTGCGGCTGCACCGGGCACGCAGGGCGCTGCGCTCAGCGGCGGCCGAAGTCGGCGAGCAGCAGACAGCACTCACGTACGCGAGGGGAGAGGCATGAACGCCAGGACGACGAAGACCTTCGAGGACCGGCTGCTGAACGAGCTCCAGCGGGAGTTCGCTCTCAGGGCCGAGGACCCGCCGGCTCCAAAGCCGGTGAGCCGCCGCACGATCACCACTCGCCGGACGCTGGTCGCCCTCGCGGCGTGTGTCGCCGTGGCGGGGGGCGTGGTGGCGCTGCCCGCGTCGACGGGAGGGGCGCGGGCGTACGCCGTCGAGCGGCACGAGGACGGCAGCGTCACGGTCAGCATGGAGGAGATCCTGCTGAGCGGGGAGGAGAAGGAGGAACTGACCGAGCGGCTGCGGGCCGAGGGCATCCACGTGAGCGTGGACAAGCCCAGGAGCGGCTATGTCTGCGCGGAACCTCGCGGTGAGATCTACCAGCTGCGCTGGATCCTGACGTCGTCGGGCGACCCCTCTGTGCGGCCCAAGTACGAGTACACGCTGCGCTCCGGTGACTCCCTTGTCTTCGAGGAGCCAGAAAAGGCAGGTCGGATCAGTCCCGCCGCAAGCGTGTACGCGGTCAAGGGGGAGGTAAAGCCTTGCGTCGAGGTGCCCTGGGACGGGGAACGGCAATTTGAGGAGTCCCTGGAAACGAAGTAGGGCCGGGTAGCCCGTACGCCGGCCGATGGGCCGGGAGACCGTGAGAGGGCGTCGATGGGCGGGAGCTGGAGCGGCCCGCGGCCCGCGACACGGATCGCACCTCGCGGCTCCCGGCTCCCGTCCTTGTGGCGGGCCGGGCGGTCCCGCTGATCCCGTTGATCGCGCTCATCCCGCACCGCAGCGAGTTCGGCCGGACGTCCCCGATCAACCCGGCACGTCAGATGTCGACAGTTGACTCGAGGGTGTCCAGCCAAACGTCGAAGACGAAACGTGTGTTGTTGGGGCCGCCCTCCAACCACCACGTGCTTACTGTGGCGATGTCGTCATTGATCTCTTCGATCGTGCACTGGGTGCTGGTCGGGCATGGGTAGGCCGAGGCCGAATGGAGGTCTCCACTGAAGTAGGCGGTTTTACCGACCAGTTGATGAGGGCGCTCATAGGCGTCGACAAACTCCACCAGGACCAGGCCCGGTTGCGGATCGTCGGTGAGCCAGTAGACAGCGGTGGCAGGCAGTTCGCACCCATCACCCTCGCCAAGACTTTTCCCCATGGCCGCATTTTACCGACCGGGGGTCCATAGGGCGACAGTTGTGACCCCGCCTGGGTCTCGGGGAGCGGTGCCGGAGGGGGTGGAGCCGTCTTTGTCAGCGGGCGGGTTCGATGTGGAGGACGGCGGCCGTGCCGAGGATCTCGACGACCTTCAGGCTCATGGCGTTGTTGATGGTCGCGGCGGGTCCCTCACCGCAGCTGAACCCGACGCCCCCGTTTCCGTCCGAGGACACGCCACCGCCACCGGAGCAGCCCGAGACGCTGTAGCCCGACCCCGTCAGCGGCGCGACCAACTTGACCTCGCCCTTGGTGATCGCCACCACTTCGATCGGCCCGAGGCCGTACTTTTCCGGCACTGTCACGATGTCCCCGACGGCGACCTTGATCTCACACGTCCCGTCGGCGCACGGCCCGGTCGGCGAGGGTGACGCCGTAGAAGGTTCCTTGGAAGGTGGACCGGCCTCCGACGCCGATGGCGCGGCGCCTGACTGTCCGGACCGCACCTCGGAGGGCGGCCCGTCCGAGGAATCCGAGGAACATGACGTGAGAGCGGCGAACACGAAGGCGGCCACGACGGCGACGGCAGCAGTGGATGGCGTTCTACGCATCATGACCGCCATTCAACCCCGTCACGACCGGGCAGCCTATGGGTTTGCCCAAGCCCGGCGAGGCCGGCTTCTGTTCTCTGGCTCCGGGAACCGTCCACGGTCAGCTGCGGCGCGCGGCCCAGACGACGCGTGCGGTGCGTACCGTCAGGTCGTCCCGGCGTGAGATGCCGTGCGGGCTGCTGGTGTCGAGGAGCTGGTCGAGCGCGGTGAGGTCCTCGGCGGAGAGCCGGTCCGCGACGACACTGCGGATGCGACGCAGGACGCCGGTGGCGTAGCGGCCGATCGCTTCGCTGCGCGAGCCTTCGAGGTGCACGGCGATGGTGCGTTCACCCTCGACGGTGAATCCGGCGGCGGTCAGCAACGGGCCCCAGTCGGCGCCGCGGTGGGGCATGTGTTCGGCTTGGCGGCGGTCGGCTGCGGCGTGGACACGCTCCTCCAGGCCGGGCCGGCCATCGGGGGCGTTCTCGGGCAGGAAGCGGGGGTGGCCGGCCAGTTCGACGACGGCGAACAGGCCGCCGGGCGCGAGCGTGTCGTGAACGGTGCGCAGCGCGCGGTCGGGGTGGGCCATGTGGTGCATGGAGGCCGATGCCCAGACCAGGTCCGGTGAGCCGAGGTCGGGCCAGGCGTCGTCGTCGAGGTCGGCCTGCAGGGTGCGTACGCGTTCCTCGATGCCGCGGGCGCACGCCTTGGCGCGCAGGCGCCGCAGATGTTCGGCGGAGGAGTCGACGGCCGTGACGTGCGCGTCGGGGAAGCGGTCGAGGAGAGCGAAGGTACCCGTGCCCGTACCGCAGCCCAGGTCCACGATGTGGTGCGGGGCGGTCCGCAGCGGCAGCCATGCGGTGATGGAAGCGGTGTGCTCTGCGAGGAGTTCGGCGTCCAGGTCGAGGATCTCCGCCTGGCCGTCCATGGCGTGATCGTGACTGTGCGGAGCGCCGTGGTGGGAGGCTTGGGTGTGTGCGTGGTTCATGGACCTCACCGTAGGACAGGTATGCGCCTAGGGCACGAAGCATCCCCGTTTACGCAAGATGATGGCCGGGGGCACTGCTCGACACGCAAGACACGCGGTCACGCAGGACGCCACTGCCGTGCTGGACGGCATCGTCGCGCAAGAGGTCACCGCCAAGGCATGCCGTCGCGCGGCCTCACTTCCCCTCGAGAGCACCCTGGCTGTCGTCACCGCTGTCGCCCTGGTGGCCGCGGCGGGCGTCGCGGTCGAAGATGCCCAGGATCTCGCAGGGCCCACCGTCGGCGCCGATCGCGTGCGGCATCATCGTGGGGAACTCAGCCGCCTGATGGGTCTCGAGGCGGAAGCGGCGGTGGCCGAGCATGAGAATCGCCGTGCCGGACAGGACGACGAGCCATTCGCGTCCCGGGTGGGCGCGCATGCGCGCCGGGTTCTCGGGGGGCGGTTCGGTCATGCGCTGGCGCACCACGCTCATCCCTGGGTCGGCCTTGATGGTCCAGCGCAGCCGGCCGTGGGTGCTGTCGATCGTGGGGCTGGTGACGACGTCGTCGGCGGCGGTCTCCACGAGCTGATCGAGCGTGGTGTCCAGGGCGCGGGCCAGCGTGACGAGCTGATCCAGTGCGAGGCGGCGCTGGCCGTTCTCGATGCGGCTCAGTGAGGACTGACTGAGGTGGGCGCGGGAGGCCAGCTCCTCCAGGGACCAGCCCTGCGCCACCCGCAAGGCGCGGATGCGTTTGCGTACGAGGCTGTCCAGATCTTCATCTTCTTGCGTCATGAGCAACAGCATATGTCTCCGCAGCATGGACGGCTTAACGTCGCTCGTCGAGACCCCGGCCGCCGCACGCTCCCGAAGACCTGGTGCGTGCCGCGGCCCGGCTTCCGCCCACCCGGCACACCCCTTGCGAGAGGAATCCATGAGTACGAACCAGCCTGTACCGACCACGCAGGCCAGCGTCCGGAGCATCCCCGACGCGCGTCAGCTGCGCACGATCCTGACCACCGTCTCCATCGCCCTGATGGCGGTCATCGCCTCCGTGACCGGGCTGAACGTTGCGCAGACGCATATGGCCGTGGAGTTCGACGCCTCTCAGAGCACGGTCCTGTGGATCATCAACATCTACACCCTCACCCTGGCAGCACTACTGCTGCCGCTCGGCGCCCTGGGCGACCGCCTGGGCCGCAAGCCCATGCTCGTCGCCGGACTGAGTGTCTTCGGTGTCGCCACCGTGGTCGCGGGCCTGGCCCCGACGACGGAGGTGATGCTCGTCGCCCGCGTGGCCGGCGGCGTCGGCGCCGCCATGATCATGCCGATCACGCTCGCCGTCATCACCTCCACCTTCCCCCAGGAGCAGCGCGGCAGGGCGATCGGCGTGTGGACCGGTGTCGCCGGAGGCGGCGGCATCCTGGGCATGTTCCTCTCCGCGCTCCTCGTCGACGTCGCCGACTGGCGCTGGCTGTTCGTCCTGCCCGCGGTCCTGGTCCTCGTGGCGCTCGCCATGACGCTCAAGTCGGTACCCGACTCCCGTGAGACCTCGGCCCACCGGTTCGACACCGTCGGCGCCCTTGTCTCCGCGCTCGCCGTGACCGGCCTCATCTTCGTCCTGCAGGAAGGCCCCGAACGCGGCTGGACCGCGCCCGGGACGCTGGTCGGCCTGACCGTCGGCGTCATCGCCGCCACCGGCTTCGTGGCCTGGGAGCTCCACCGCCGCGACGCCTCCCTGCTGGACGTGCGCCTGTTCCGGGAGCGCGGACTGTCGGGCGGCTCGATCACACTGCTGGTGGTCTTCGGTGTCCAGGCGGGCATCGGCGTGGTGCTCTTCCCTTTCTTCCAGGCGGTACTCGGCTGGTCGGGCCTGCTGTCCACGGTCGCGATGATGCCCATGGCCCTCGCGATGATGGCGGCCTCCGGTCTGGCTCCCAAGCTGGCCGTAGGGATCGGCGCCCGCTCGACCATGGCGGTGGGCATCGCACTGGCAGGCGTCGGCATGGCGCTCATGGCGCTGTTCGTCTCCGTCAGCGGTGGCTACCTGTCCGTCCTGCCCGGTCTGCTCGCCATGGGCGTCGGCATGGGCCTGTCGATGACTCCGTCCACGGAGGCCATCACCGCATCCCTGCCGCGCGAGAAGCAGGGTGTCGCCTCCGCCCTCAACGACGTCACCCGCGAATTCGGCACCGCGCTCGGCGTCGCCCTGCTCGGCGCACTCGTGTCCGCCGGCTACCGCAGCGCCATCGACGACCAGCTGGACGGCGTCCCCCACGGCGCCGCGGACACCGCCAGGGAAGGCGTCGCCAACGCTGTCGAGGTGGCGGGCAGCACCGGGCCCCATGCACCGGACGTGCTCCACGCGGCGCAGCAGTCCTTCGTCGACGGCTGGCAGCAGGCCATGTGGACAGGCGCCGCCATCATGGCTGCCCTGCTCCTCTACGTCACCCTCCGCGGCCCCGAGAACACACCTTCCGCGGTCGCCCGGACAGACACCACCGAGGCCGTCTCCGCCGACTGACGGAGCCAGCGGTTGCGAGTGCCGCAAACCTTATGGCACGCTGTTCTATAGAACGACGTTCTATAGATAGAGCCGCACCTCAGGAGGAGTCATGGAGTTCCGCAGGCGGATGGCTGATACGGGCAGCATCGTGGTCGAGGCGCGAGGCGGGCCCGACCAGGAGTGGACCGAATCGGCGGCGACCACGCTGGGTTACTCGTCGCCGTTCACGGACGCGTGGGAGGCGGGGCAAGCCGCCGAGCGGGGTGCGGAGGCCGGCTCGGTCGTGCTGCCGTTCCAACCCCTCTCGTTCCGCGACTTCATGATCTTCGAGCAGCACAACATCAACGCCGCGCGAGGGTGGGTACGCCGATTCCGCCCAGGGCTTGCACGGTTCGCGAAGGGTGTCGAGCTGGTCACCCGAAAGCCGTTCCCGGCCTTCCGGCCGAAGCCTCTGTGGTATCGCGTCCCGACCTACTACATGAGTAACGCCTCGACGTTCGTCCCGAGCGGCACCCCGGTGACCGCACCGCCCTACAGCACCGCCCTCGATTACGAGCTGGAGCTGGCCTTCGTGCTGAACGCCCCCCTCTACAACGCGACGCCGGAGGAGGCGGTCAAGGCCATCGGCGCGTTCGCGGTGCTCTGCGACTTCAGCGCGAGGGATGTGCAGATCCCCGAGATGAGCAGCAACTTCGGTCCGCAGAAGAGCAAGCACTTCCTGACGTCGCTCTCCAGTACCGCCGTCGAGGCCGCTGACGTGGTCGACCGGTGGTCCACGCTGCCTTCGCGCGTGACGCTGAACGGTGAGGTCATCGCGCGGCCGGACGCGAGTTCCGCGCGTTGGACCCTGGGTGAGATGCTCGCGCACTCGTCAGCCGGTGAACGGCTGTACCCGGGCGAGCTGTTCGCGACGGGCACGTATGTGAACGGATGCGGTATGGAGATCAACAAGTGGATCGCGCCCGGAGACTCCCTGCGCCTCGAGATCGAGGGTGTCGGCGTCATCGAGCACGACATCATCTGAGCGCACGAGCAACTGAAGACCTCAAGACCTGAGGACCTGAGGACCGCTGCAGCGGAACGACTCAGCACCTGCGGTTCTCGATGCCTGTGCGGGTCACTACGATCGAAGGAGCTCGTGATGCCCAGCCGAACCACCTCCACCGTCTCTTCGCCACCTCCCTCCGCCAAGGGTCCGCCCTCCACCTTTGAGCAGGCTTCTTTCGGCGCGGGCTCGATCGCCACCGGGATCTTCATCACGGTTCCCGGTCTGATGCTGCTCTACTACCTCACCGACACGCTGGGGGTGGCCGCAGGCGTGGCGGGGATCGTGGTGGTCGTGCCGCGCCTGCTCGACATCGTGACGAATCCGTTCGTCGGCCGGCTGTCCGACCGGACCCGGACCCGCTGGGGACCTCGGCGCCCATGGATGGCCTTGGGGGGACTTCTCTTTCCGACGGCGTTCGTGCTGTTGTTCCTCGCACCGGTGAAGGGCGACGCCGCCGCGCTCTGGGTCGGCATCACCTTCGCCCTGGGCGGCATGTGTTTCGCCGCGTACATCGTTCCGTGGTCCTCTCTTCCGGCGGAGGTGGGCGGCACGAGCCGCGCGCGTACGGGGATGATCTCGTGGCGCACGGCGTTCGTCGCGGTCGGGATCCTCATCTCCGGCGGCCTCGCCCCGGTACTGGTGGACGCCTTCGGTGAGGGAGTCGGCGGCTACCGCGCCATGGCCCTGTGCATGGCCGCGCTCATGACCGTCGCCGTCGTCGTCTCGGTGCGTTACGGGGCGAGGCGCTCGACGGCCGACACCGAGACCGTCAGGTCCGTCGGCCTGAAGGAACTGTTCGGCGTGCTGAAGGCCAGCCGTCCGTTGCGCACGACCCTCCTGCTCATCATGCTGTGCGAGACCGCCGCCGCCATCGGTCTGACCGCCGCGCCCTACATCGCCGACCACGTCGTCGGCTCGGAGGCGGCGGTGGCCGTCCTCTTCGTCTCGCTCGTGACCCCCTTGATGGCCACCATGCCCTGGTGGACACGCTTCGCGACCCGCCGGGGCAAGGTCACGGCACTCCGTGCCGCGGGGGCGCTCTTCGCCGTCGGCAGTCTCGGGCTCGTGCCCCTGTACTTCGTTGCCGAGGAGGCCCGGCTGCTCACCGCCGTCGTGGCGATGGTGGTCATGGGTGTCGGCTTCGCGGGCACGTCCATGCTTCCCCAGGCCATGCTGGCGGACGCGGTGGCCAATGAGTCCAGCCGCTCCGGGCGCCGTCAGGCCGGCCTGGTGACCGGCGCCGCGAACGCCGCGGAGACCATGGCCTCCAGCCTCGCGGCCGGTGTCTATGCCGCACTGCTCGGACTCTCCGGCTTCGTGTCGAGCGACAACGAGGACGAGATCGTGGCGCAGCCGGACATCGCGCTGTTCACCATCGTCGGGGCAGTCGGCGCACTGGCCGCTCTCGCCGTCATCCTGCTCTGGTTCACTCTGCGCCGGTACACGCACGAGGAGTCGCTCGCCGACCACGCGGCAGCCGGCCTGCCTCACGGGGATGTGACCAGGCATGCGTAGCGGGCCGTTATGCGGAGACGTGGGCAGGTGAGTGCCGGAGCGGCATCGGAATCCAGACACCGCACGGCCAGCGACCAGGTCCAGGCGGCTCTGCTGGAAGCCGCCCAGACCGTGCTCGACCGCGAAGGTCTCGCCAAGGTCACCGTTCGCGCGGTCGCCCGCGAAGCCGGCGTCGCCCCCATGGGCGTCTACAGCCGGTTCGGCAGCAAAGAGGATCTGCTGCTCGCCCTGGCGGTCCGGGCCCTCGACGACCTCTGGGCGGCGGTCGCGGTGGACCGGTCACTGGAGGCGGAGGAGCGCTTCCGCCAGGTGTGCCTCGCCTACCGGCGGTTCGCACTGGCACACCCACAGCGCTACGCGCTCATCTTCGGAGGCGGCGGACCGGTCGCCCAGACAGGTTCCGCAGCATCGGTGTACGGCCACGCGGCATTCGAGGTCCTGATCGAGCTCGTCGAGGATCTCGTCGATCGCGACGCACTCAAGAAGTTCACAAGCTCTGCGGAGGCCGCACAGCTGGTGTGGACCGCCGTGCACGGCGCGGTCCACCTGGAACTCGGAGGCATCGGGCAGGTCTCCGGCTCGCACGACATCTATGAGCGGCTTCTCGACCTCGTCATCCGCGGTCTGCGCCAGTAGGCGCCCGCCCTGCCCGGACGGCCTGCACCCGGAACCAGGAGTCATCCCGTGGTCCAGGACGACAAGGCCGTCCGGCTCCGGAGGTCCGAAGCCCGAACTCGCCCCCACCCTCGCTGATGTGCGGGGGGGGTCAACCCACCGACGCCGTCTGGAGATACGAGACATGCTCAACCTGGCTGTGCTCCTGGAAGACTCCGCCCGTCGACACCCCACACGGGAGGCCGTCGTCTGCGGCGACACCCGTCTCTCCTACGCCCAGGTCGACGCGACCGCGAATCAGGTCGCCAACCTCCTGGTGAGCCGAGGCATCAACCCCGGCGACAAGGTTGCTCTGAGCAGTCCGAACATCCCGTGGTTCCCCATCGTGTACTACGGAATCCTCAAAATGGGTGCCGTCGTCGTCCCTCTCAACGTGCTCCTGAAGCGTCGCGAGATCGCCTACGCCCTCCGTGACTGCGATGCCAAGGCGTATGTCTGTTTCGAGGGCACTTCCGAGTTGCCCATGGGGCTCGAAGGAGTTGCAGGCTTCGAGCAGGCACCGGAGTGCGAACACCTCTTCGTCATCGCGGAACCCACGTCGTCGTCCCCTCTGGAGGACGTCGAAACCCTCGGCGAGGCACTGACCGGCCGTCCCACCGTCTTCGACAGCCTGCCGACCGAGTCCACCGACACAGCGGTGGTCCTCTACACCTCCGGCACGACCGGGCAGCCCAAGGGGGCCGAACTCACCCACGCCAACCTGACGTTGAACGCGTTGACCACGCATCGTCTTCTCGCCTGCGGTGAAGGCACCGACATTCACCTGATCGTGCTGCCGCTGTTCCACTCCTTCGGACAGACACTTCAGATGCACACCGCGTTCTTCGGCGGCAACAGACTCGTCCTCATGCCTCGCTTCGAGCCCGCCGCCGCTCTTCGCACGATGCTTAAGGAGAAGGTCACCTACTTCGCCGGAGTGCCCACCATGTACCACGGGCTCCTTGCCGCTCTGCCCGGCGAGGCCGAGACCGAACAACTCGCGGCGAATCTGCGCATCGCGATCTCCGGTGGCGCGGCGATGCCTGTCGAACTCCTCGACCAGGTGCGGGAGAAGACCGGTGTCCGCGTCATGGAGGGCTATGGCCTCTCCGAAACCTCACCGGCGATCTGCTTCACGCCGTTCCACGGGGAACACCGGCCGGGCTCGATCGGCTCACCGATCTGGGGTGTCGAGCTGAAACTCATCGACTCCGACGGACATGAGATCGCCGACACCGCGGACAACCGGGACGCGATCGGCGAGATCGCGGTCAAGGGCCACCCGGTGATGAAGGGGTACCTGAACCGGCCCGAGGAGAGCGCCGCAGTGCTCAAGGACGGCTGGTTCCGGACCGGTGATCTCGCCCGCAAGGACGCCGACGGCTACTACTACATCGTCGGCCGGGCCAAGGAAATGATCATCAGGGGCGGTTACAACGTCTATCCGCGCGAACTCGAAGAGGTGCTGATGACGCACCCGGCCGTGTCGATGGTCGCGGTCGTCGGGGTCCCCGACGAGAGGCTAGGCGAGGAGATCAAGGCTTTCGTCCTCAAGACGCCCGGTGATCCGACCACGGAGGCGGAACTGGTCTCCTGGTCCAGGGAACAGTTCGCCGCGTACAAGTACCCCCGGACGGTCACCTTCGTCGACGGGTTCCCGATGACCGGGGCCGGGAAGATCCTCAAACGCGAGTTGTGAGAAGACCGCACGGTCTGCGCCGCCATTCGATCGTCTCCCCACTCAGCTCGAAGGAACTGCCATGCCCTCACTCGACCGCCAGGACGACGTCTTTGTCCTTGACCTCGGTGACGAAGAGAACCGCTTCCACCCCGACTGGATCACCGCTGTCGGCGTCGCGCTCAACGAGGTGGAGAAGACTCAGGGCCCCCGCGCCCTGATCACCACCGCCACCGGCAAGTTCTACTCGAACGGCCTCGACCTGGACTGGCTGTTCGACCACGTGGACCAGCAGCAGGACTACATCGCCTCCGTCCATGAACTGCTTGCGCGGATGGTGTCGCTGCCGGTCATCACGGTGGCCGTGTTGCAAGGGCACACCTTTGCCGCTGGAGCGATGTTCGCCCTGGCCCACGACTTCCGTGTCATGCGTGCCGACCGCGGCTACTGGTGCCTGCCCGAGGCGGACATCGACATCCCCTTCTCCTCCGGCATGGCCGCTCTCATACAGTCCAGGTTGGCGCCACAGACCGCACACGAGGCCATGCTCACCGCCCGCCGGTACGGCGGCATCGACGCCGCCGCCGTGGGCGTCGTCGACCGAGCCGTCCCCGAGGACACCCTGCGTTCCACCGCCGTCGAGATCGCCCAGGCACAGGCGGGCAAGGCCGGCGACACTCTCGGCACCATCAAGGGCCGTATGTACGCCCCGGTGCTGGCCGCCCTGCGCGACAGCCACCCGCTCGCCTGACCGACGACCGCCGCGTGACCCGGCACGCGGCGACGGTGCCGAACTCCCGTACCGCCGCGGGAGTAGCCTTCCCGGACGACTTCCGACGTGGGAACCGCCCCATGGGGACGATGCCTGGCTCCGTTCGCCGCCATAGCGTTGCTGGCACACGACGGGGCAGCCCTAAGGGCACCTCGAAGACCTTCATGAAGGAGTCACGATGAGCCGCCTTGCCCGTCCCAGCAGTGGTCGCATGATCGGCGGAGTGTGTGCCGCGCTGGCACAGCGTTTCCACACCTCCACGACGACGATGCGGGGGATCTTCCTGGCTTCCTGCCTGCTGCCCGGCCCTCAGTTCCTGCTGTACATCGCGCTGTGGCTGCTGCTGCCGTCGGAGTCCAAGGTGGCCCGCGGTGGCCTGGTGACAGGCACCTGATCCGGCCTCCCGCAGCGGGTACCGATCGGTGGGGCGCGCATCTCCGAAAGGGTGCGCGCCCCACCGGCATGTCGCCTGAAGCCGTGCGCTACTGACACAGTTTCCTGCGCGACTGACAAAGCCTGAAAGCCCACGATGACCCTAAGGTCCATGGGCGTGGCCAGGGAACGGTCAGCGCCTAGTACGTCCCGGGGGCAGTGGGTTGATGTCCGAGCAACGCGAGCGCATCGAACACGCCCCTGCGTCGGTACGCGGGCACGGCGTGGTCCCTGCCGCCGGTCCCGCCACGCTCAGCCTGGAGCGCCAAGCCCTGCTGGTCGTCGTGGTGTTGCGGCTGTCCGGTGCGGCGGTGGCCACCGTGGTCGCACTGCTCGGGCTGGCGTCGTCCGCGAACCCCGCCCGGGTGCTGCTCTGCGTGGCCGGCCTGCTGGTCTGGGCGGGCTCGTTCGGCGTCCTCCTGCTCCGCGGGGGCCCCACCTTCTGGCTCGGCGTGACAGATGTCGCCGTCTGCGCTGCGCTCTGCCTGCTCCACGGCGAGCTGGTGCCCGCCCCGGTGCTGACGGCGAGCGCCGGCACCGGCTGGATCGACCTCGTGGCCGGCGTCACCGTGCTCAGCGCGCCGTTCTTCCTGCGCCGGGCCCACGGGCTCCTGGCGACCGTCGTCATCACCGCCGCCTACATGCTCGGCGCCCCGGGCCTGCGGGAGGCGCCCGTCGTGCTCGTGCTCCAAGGCATTCTCAGCGCCGGGCTGTTCGTGCTGCTGCGCCGCGCCGCCTCCTCTGCGGACGCCGCGCTGGCGGCCAAGGCCGTGGCGCAGGCGAACGAGCTGGCCAGGGCGGCGGCCCGCGCGGATGAGCGCGACCACCAGCGGCGACTGCACGACACCGTGCTCGCCACCCTCACCATGGTGAGCACCGGCGCGATCACCGAACGTACCGAGTCCCTGCGTCGCCGCGCCGTGGCCGACCTCCGCGTGATCCACGATCTGGCCGACGCGGACGGCCCGAACACCGTCCCCGCTCCCCCGGTTCCGCTGGACGTGGCCCTGCGCGCCGCGGCTTCGAGACCGCGGCCGGGACTGCCCGCGCTGACCGTGCGGTTCGAACTCGTACGGGTGTTGCTGCCCCAGCCGGTCGTGACCGCACTCGCCGACGCCGTCGCGGAGGCCCTGACGAACGTCGTACGGCACGCCGGCACGACGACGGCCCAGGTACGCGCGGAGGCGGTCGGCGCCGGTGTCGTCGTCGACGTGCTCGACCGGGGACGCGGCTTCGACCCCGCGGCCGTGCCCTTGCACCGCAGAGGGCTGAGGGAGTCGACCGTGGGCCGGATGGCGGCGGTGGGCGGCAGCGCGCGGATCGAGACGCGGCCCGGCGCCGGGGTCCGCGTCACGCTGCGGTGGCCCCGTGAGGAATGACGTGAGCGCGCCGCCGGGAGAGCTGATCGCGGCCCGCTACACCCACGTGGTGAGCGTCGTGGTGGTGGTCATCGTCGCCATCTGGCATCTCGGCTTCGACTCCCTGATCCTGCTCCGCGGTTGGTCGCGCTACGAACCGGCATGGGCGGTCCTCGCGGCCTGGCTGATGCTCTGCGCCGTCCAGTCGATCGGCTCCGCGCTGCTGATCCGGTCCGCGCTGCACGGCCGCGTGGCCCCGGCGCTGACGATCGTCGCTCTGCTGGCCGGCGCCGTCGCCGTCACGACGTATCCGAAGGGTGAGGCGATCAGCGACATCAGCTGGGCTGCGAACACAGTGGGCTGGTTCGGCGTGCTGCTGCTGATGCAACGGCCGATCCACGAACTGGTCGCCCTGTTGGGCTGCACCGTCGCGCTGACGGTGGTCGCGCTCGGATCGAGCGGCGACCTGGACACCCGGGTGGCCTGGAGCCGGCTGATCACCCAGTCCTACACCACGGCTGGCATCCAGCTCACCTTCGCCCTGCTCGCCCGGCAGTTGCATCACGCCGCCCACCTCACGACCCGCGCGGCGCGGGCGCAGGCGGACCGGCTGGCGCGCCAGACCGCCGAGGAGACCAGGCACATCGAACGGCGGCGGCGTTACCGCTACCTGCGTGACCGGATCGCACCGCTGCTCCGTGACCTGGCCGAGGGACGTGCACACCCGGGGGACGACGCCGTGCGGCGGTCGAGTGCGATCGAGGCGGCACGGCTGCGCCGCCTGTTCGCCGAGACGGAGGACGCGGCCCATCCTCTGCTGCACGAACTCCGGGCCTGCGCCGATGTCGCCGACCGTCGGAACGTGGACGTCACGTTCGTCTGCTACGGGGAACTGCCCGACGTTCCCGTGGCCGTTCGCCGGCGGCTGACCGAAGGGCCGCTCCTGGCGCTGGCGTCGGCGGAGGTCAGGGCCCGAGTGACCGTTGTCGCAACCACCACTGAGGTCACGGTGAGCGTGGTGGCCGACGCCGCGGCCCCCGTCGCGCTGCGCACGTCCGGTCCGAGCGACACATCCGTGATCTTCGACGAGAAGGAGAACCTGCTGTGGCTGGAGTCTCGATGGCGCGTCCCCAGGTCGCGTTCGACGTCGGTATCGTCGACGACCACCCCGTGGTGATCGACGGCGTCCGGGCATGGCTGGCCGAGGAGCCGGGTGTGCGCGTCGGACACACCGGCGACACCACGGCGGACCTGTGCTCCGGCACGGCGGACGTCCTGATAGTGGACCTCAACCTCAACGGGCGGTTGGTGTTACCGGACGTCGGCGCGCTCGCCGCGGCCGGTCAACGGGTCGTCGTCTTCTCGCAGTTCACCGACGCATCACTGGTGATGGACGTGCTGGACATGGGTGCCAGCGGATTCGTCGCCAAGAGCGAGGGCCAGGCCCACCTGCTCCACGCGGTGCGCGCCGCCGCGGCCGACCGACCCTATGTGCCCCCGACGACAGCCGGTGTCCTGGTGTGCGACCGCAGCCCGGTGAGCCCCCGGCTGTCCCAGCAGGAGCGCACGTCACTTCTCTGGTGGTTCCAGTCCATGTCCAAGGCGTCGGTGGCCCGCCGCATGGGCGTGTCCGTGCACACCGTGGACATGTACATCAAGCGGGCCAGGGTCAAGTACGCCCAGGTCGGCAGGCCCGCACCGACGAAGGCAGACATGCTGGCCCGCGCGATCGAGGACGGCCTGGTCACCCCCGGTGAGGTCGCGCGCTCCACCCGGCGGCCGCCGCCGCCGGCCTGATCGCGGCGCCTCCCGCTACTCCGCGCGGGAGAAGCGCCGCGCCGCGAGCGCCAGGGCCGCGAGGCCGAGCCCGCACATCACCATCAGCTCGACCGCGAGGGGCGGGGCCCAGCCGCCCCAGTCGGGTCCGGGCGGCAGTGTCCCGCTCGGCGCGGCCCAGGCCACGGTCTGCCGCAGCGCGTCCACGGCGTAGGTCAGCGGGTTGACGAGTGTCAGCACGGCCAGCCACAACGGCAGGCCGGCCACGGAGAACATCGCGCCCGACAGGAAGAACAGCGGCAGCATGGTCACTCCCAGCGCGGACTGGAAGGTCTCGACCCGGGTGATGCAGACGGCCGCCAGGGTCACGAACGCCGTCAGGGTGAACGCCACCAGCGCCAGCTCCCCCAGTAACGCGAGCAGCAGCAGCGGGTCGTAGGGCAGTCCGGCGAAGCCGGCGAAGGCGAGCAGCAGCCCGCCCTGCGCGGTCGCCGTCGCCGCGCTGCCCAGGCACTTGCCGACGAGAAAGGTGTCCCGCCGAACCGGCGCGACCAGCACGGCACGCAGGAGCCCCGTCTCGCGGTCCCGGACGATGGACATCCCGGCGTTCAGCGCGGGCATCTGTACGGCCATCATCAGGATCCCGGGGTAGACGTACGTCATGTAGTCCCCGGTGCCGGACACGGACCCGACCATGCCGCTCAGCCCGGTCCCGAGCACCACGAAGTAGAGCAGCGGATTGAGCAGCGTCAGGCCCGCCTGGGCCGGACTCGCGACCAGCCGGGTCATCTCCCGTCGGACCAGCGCCCGCAGCGCCGCCAGCTCGGCCGGGCGGCGGCCGCCCGGCCGCGTCGTGAGCCTGCCGGGGCGCTCCGCGGTGGACTCCAGCACGTCGCCATCCTTTCTCTTCTTCTTCCGGACTCCGCTTCTTACGGATTCCGCAGGGAACGGCCGGTGTGGTGCAGGAACACGTCGTCCAGGCTCGGCCTCGTGACCGTCACCGAGGTGATCCCCGAGGTGAGCTGGGCGCACAGCCGCGGCACCCAGCGCGCCCCGTCCGCCGTCCTGACCCGCACACCGTCCGGACCGGCCTCGGCGTCCAGGGCGAACCGATCGCGGATGGCCTGGGCCGCTCTCGTGTCGTCGTCCGTCCGCAGGTGCACGACATCGGCGCCGATCGCCGACTTGAGCTCGTGCGGCGTTCCCTGCGCCACGAGGCGGCCGTGGTCCATCACGGCGATCCGGTCGCAGTTCTCGGCCTCCTCCAGGTAGTGCGTGGTCAGGAAGACGGTGACCCCCTCCTGCC
The DNA here is from genome assembly GCF_042889045.1 of Streptomyces sp. NPDC002701. Lineage (NCBI taxonomy): Bacteria > Bacillati > Actinomycetota > Actinomycetes > Kitasatosporales > Streptomycetaceae > Streptomyces > Streptomyces sp. NPDC002701. The sequence continues at coordinate 322,076 of NZ_JBIAQL010000006.1, read as the reverse complement.
GGCCGAGTTCGTGCAGCCTCTGCCAGATCTGGGCCCGGCTCTGCGGGTCGAGTCCGGTCGTCGGCTCGTCGAGGAACAGCACTCGCGGCCGGTGCATCAGGGCGCGGGCCACTTCGAGCCGACGCTGCATGCCACCGGAGTAGGTGCCGACCGGTGCGTCGCGCCGGTCGGCCAGCCCCGTCATCTCCAGCAGGGCCCCCGCCTGGGCGTGTACGTCGCGCCGGGACATCCCGTGAAGGCGGGCGTGAAAGCGGAGGTTCTGCCACCCCGTCAGCTGCCGGTCGGCGGTCGGCTCCTGGAAGACGACGCCGATCCGCCGTCTGACCTCGTCCGGCCGCCGCTCGACGTCCATTCCGGCCACGGCCGCCCGTCCCGCGCTCGGCCGCATCAGGGTGGACAGCATGCTGATGGTGGTGGACTTACCGGCGCCGTTGGGGCCGAGGAAACCGAAGTTCTCCCCCTCGGCGACCGTCAGGTCCAGGCCGTGCACCGCCACGGTGTCGCCGTAGACGCGTCGTAGGCCGCGTGTGTGGATCGCCGCGGGCTCGTCGGCGTTCATCGGCGTGGGGGCACGGACATGATGACGTGGAAGGAGCGGACGTGACCGGTGTCCTCGCCGACAGGCTCGCCGTCCACGGCCACCCAGGCGTGTGCCGCGAAGGGCTCGGTGACCACTCCGGTGCACCACTGGGGCCAGGTGCCGCCCAGGCGGCACAACAGCGCGGTGGCGATGGACCGTTGCAGGCAGCGCGGACCGGCGCAGGCCAGGCTCACGTACACCACCGCGTTGCGCGCCCGCAGCGCCTGTGCCGCGCTCGCGGGGCGCGCCCCCCGGCTCGCGAACGCCAGGATCCGGCGCAGCCTGGCCGGTGCCGTCCTGGCCAGCAGTCGCGCCGTGCCCGCGGCGAGCAGGGCCGGCGGGCGCAGGAGCCACGGCGGTGCACTGGCCGACTCGAGGCGCAGGGTCGCGCCGCTCACGGAGCGATCACCTTGGCCGTGCGCAGGGCGTCGAGCAGACCGTCCACGTGAGCGGCGGCATGGCCGGGCGCGTCGGGGAAGCGCCGCAGCAGCGTCCGGGCGGCCTCCTCGGGGGACTCACCGTCCAGCAGGCAGCGCAGCACCAGGGCGCCGGTGCGATTCAGCATCCAGTACCGGCCGTTGCGTTCGTCGAGCAGCACCGTGCCGTTCCCGGTGTCGGCGACGGACACCCCGGGCACCAGGGCGAAGGTCATCGTGCCTCCTTACGTGGTTCGGGACGAGGGGGCCGGGGCGGTCGTGCCCGTGGGGGACACCGCCCGCAGCCACAGCTCACAGGCGAGGGTGGGGTCGAAGGGCATCAGCGGCCGGGTGTCGGCATGGGTGCCGACGAGCAGGCGGCGCAGCGCCGCCCCGTCGATCAGGCCCATGCCGGCCAGGCGTGTGTCCTCGGCGAAGTCGAGCAGTTCACCGCGGCGTCGGCGCAGTCCCGCGTAGAGGGTGGGGCTGGCGTCGTCCTTGCCGGTCCGGTGCAGGATCCCGGCCGGCGTCACCCCGGCCAGCGCACGTTCGAGTACGGGTTTGAGGCGGCCCGGGGCCACACGATCGGCCAGGCGCACGGACAGGACGGTCTCCAGCACCCGGTCGTCGGTGTACGGGGCGTGGAAGGCGACGCCCGCCTGTGCGCCGATCCGTGAATTGCGGCGCATGGCTGTGCCGTTGACCCGGTTGATCCAGATCATCTCGTGCTGGACCGGGAGCGGGGCCAGCGGTTCGGGGTTCGCCGCGACGGCCTCGCACAGCAGGCGGCGTACGGTCGCCGCCGCGTCCGCGGTGATCCAGGGCGGCAGCTTCGGCGCAACCTCCCAGTACGCGCCCGAACCCCAGGCCCGGTCCGCGGCGAGCCCGTCCACCTGGGCTCCCAGCCAGCGCGGATAGGACGGCGCGGACGCCATCGTGCGCACCGTCGTGGCCAGCGACCAACGACGTCTGGACCGCAGCGCGCGCACGTGCGGCAGTGCCGCCCACGGAGCGCGCCGGAGCAGTCCGTGCAGACACATCACACTCGGGAGGAACAGCTCGTCGCCCCCGACACCCTGGAGGTGCCGGCGCGCGCCCAGGGAGGAGACGAGGGCGGCCTGATGCTCGACGGTGGCACGGGCCCGGACGAACATCAGCGGGCCCTCCCTGTCGTGCGGGGTGTGCGCGAACGGCGCGTACCAGTCCGGCGTCTCCGTCGGCGGCACCACCAGGTGGCGGGCCCGCGGCAGTTCGGCCGCCGCCCGGCGCGCCCAGGACAGGTCCTCGCCCCGCCCGCCGTGCGCCTCGTAGTGCAGGGTCGCCAGGGGTGTGCCGCCGGACCTGTCGGCGACGAAACAAAGACTCGTCGAGTCGAGACCGCCGGACAGGTCGGCGCTCACCACGGGCTGGCCCGCGGTACGCGCCGCCACGGCGTCGAACAGCGCCTCGCGGACGAAGCCGCCGTCGCCCAACGGGCGTTCGGGTGCGGGCGGTGTCCACCAGCGCCGTGTCCGCCCGGCGCCGTTCCGGTCGATCTCCAGGCAGTGCCCGATCCGTGGGCTGCGCACGCCACGCCACACCGAACGCTCGCTGAGTGGCTCGGGAGGCCCGAACGGGGACAGCAGTTCGAGCGCCACCCGCTCCTCGTCGACGCTCGCGCCGGTGCGGTCGGCCAGCGCCTCGGGGCGGTCGGCCGCCATCGTCACGCCGGCGACCGTGGCGTGGAAGACCTGGCATGCGGCGGACAGTGTGCCCTGGACTCGTACGTGGCCGTCGAGGGACGCGACGAGGTGGAAGCTGCCCGCGGCCAGGCGGGCGAGGCCGTCCAGGTCGGCCAGGGAACGGACCTGCCCCAACCGGGTTGCGAGTACGTCCCGTTGGGCGGATACGCATCCCAGCAGGGCAAGGCGCCGCGGGCCGGCGGAGACGAACACGATCTCGTCGTCGGGCCAGTCGCCGACGAGCCAGGGCCGGCCGGAGTGGTGCGCGATCACCCTGGGGCGCGGCGGTGCCGGCGCCAGCGCGAGGGCCTCGGCGCCCGCCGGATGGTCGGGAAGTACCACGAACTCCATGCGTATCCTCCACCGGAGTGCCAGAGTGGGGGGGGGGGGCCGCCCGGGGGGGGGGGGGGGGGGGCCCCCCCCCCGTGGGGGGGGGGGGGGGGGTTTGGGGCGGCGCGGGCGGCGGGGCGCGGGGGTTGGGGGGGGCCCCCCCCCCCGGCCCCGCCCCCCGCCCCGCGCGGGGGGGGGGGGGGGGGCGCCCGGCGGGGGGGGGGGCGCGCCCCCCCCCACCCCCGTGCTGGAGTGATCGGGTGCGGTACGTCGGCGCGTCAGGCCACTGCCCCGGCGGTGCCGCTCGTCTCACTCAGCCCTGCGGACCTACAGGGGGCTCAGAGCCACCAGGCGCCCCACGGGCTGTCGATCCAGTAGCCCCGCGACGTGAGCTGGGTGAGTTCGGCGAATTCGCCGACCTCGATCAGAGTGGGAACTTCGTACGCGATCTCGCTGGACACGAAAGCCACCTCCAGGGTGTGAGTGGCGCCCGGACATCCCGGACGTCGGACGATGGTCGGGCGGCCCGCTTTGTTCCGTTTGCCCGGGCCGTCCGCCAGGGACAACGCTATGGACCGGGCCGCCCCGGCGCACGACCCCTGTTCGGGTGACACGCCCTGGACAGCGACAGCGCGAGCGGGGCGGCCGTCACCGAACGTGATCCGCTCTTCATCGCGAACATGGCCGGGTGGGCTGTGAGAGCCGCCACAGAGACGAAGGGTGCCGAGCGGACAGGACGTGGTGCTCCCAAGGGCGTCCCGGAGGACATGAGGCTGTCCGCCGACCCGAACATCACCTCGTACCGCGAGCTGGAGGCACTGCCCACGGACCCCGACGCGCTGCTCGAGAAGGTCTACGACGACACGAAGGACAACGGTTCGATCAATCGGGGCGCGGCGCTGGACATGATCGGTGACATGCTCGACGACGCGACGCTCCTTCCCGAGGTGAACGCCGCGCTCTACCGTGCCGCGGCGAAGATCCCGGGGGTCTCGGTGGTCGAGAGGGCCGAGGACATCGCCGGCCGCCCGACACGGCCGCAGGGCCCGGACCGCGCGCGTTGCGGTCCGGGCCCTGCGGTGCCGCCCTGCGGCGGCGGTGCGTCAGCTCTGTCCGGTGTCGTCGCCTGCCTGCTCGGTGGCGTCGGATGCCCCTGTCTTCTCGCGCATCTTGCGCACCAGCTCCGCCTTCTGGTCGGCCGCGCCCTGACGATCGAGGTTGCGGTACGGACCGTTGTTCTGCCGCTCGGCACGGGACTGCTTCTTGCGCTGGCCGCCGCCCATGCCCACGGGGTTGTTGATGTTCTTGCTCACGGTCACGGGTTCTCCCGGTAATGAGATGAAATGATCTACGGATTCATCGGTGGGGGACGGGCGGCGACGTCGCAGGACGTCAGCAGGGGCCCGTCACGCTCTCACTCGTAAATCGGCGTCTGGAAGAACATGCCAAGAACGTTACCCGGTCCCGTCGACCCCGCACACCAACTTTTCGGCACCACCGCCTGACAGCACGCCCGCCTGGCAGAGTCAGCCCGCCCGCGGCGGCCACCAGGACCAGCCATACCGCCGCGGCCCACCGCCAAGCCCCGCTGCGGCCCGTCACCGCCACGGCTTCACTTCGACCACCGAGTCCACCGGAATCGGGCCGTACACGTGCGGGAACTTCTCGGCCCCGGGCTCCGGTGCTTCGTACTTCACCGGCACGTCCAGCCGCAGGGGGTCCACGACGAGCACCACCAGCTCGTCGGGGCCCTCGTAGGAGCCGTACAGGAAGGCAGCCACGGACGGGAGTTGGGCGCGCGTCGAGCAGTGGATGAAGCCCTCCTGCTCCAGGGTGCGCCCGCGGGTCGACATGCGGTACGCGCCGTCTTCGCGAGCCGCGTCCCACAGGGAGCGCTCGGTGAGGTGGAGTATGTGCGTGCTTTCGAGCATGAGCCCACGCTACGACCTCAGCCGTGCGACAGGGTGCCACTGTCCGCCGGCCGTTGACCGTCCTCCGGCCTGCGTTGGGCCGGTGTGCGGCGGTCCTGTGCGTCGGGGTCTGGTTCCTGGAGGGCTGTCGGTCGCAGGCATTCGATGAGGTAGTCGCCGGTGTCGGGATCGAGCGTCACGCCGTGGGTTTCACTGCGGAATCCCGGGAAGCGGCGGTCGAAGGACTCCAGGGCGGTGAGGTAGCGCAGCAGCGGGCCGTCGGGCGCGCCGACGCTTTCACCGGGCATGAGGACGGGGATGCCTGGCGGGGTGACGGTGATCATGGCGGCTGCCACCTGGCCCGGCGCCTCGGTGAGGCGTACGCGGTGGGTGCCGCCGCGGATGAGGCGCTGATAGCACGGCTGTGGTGGGGCGACCGGCTCCGGCAGCTGCTGGAATGCTGTGTCCAGGAGGTCGACGAGGCGCACTGAGCGCAGCTGGTCGTGCATGTCCTGGCACAGCTCGCGCAGGGTGTGTCCGGCGTAGCGCCTGGGGTGCTCGGCGACCAGTGCGGGCAGGACCCGGTCGAGAGGGGCGTCCGCGTCGTAGAGGGCTTTGAAGTCCATCAGGGCGTCGAGGAGGGTCCCCCACTTGCCTTTGGTGATGCCCATGGAGAACAGGACGAGCGTCGTGTAGCTGTCGGTCTTCTCCACCACGATGTGGCGGGTGGCCAGGTAGGCGGTGAGTACGCGTGCCGGGATGCCCCACTCCCCCATGGTGCCGCTCGCGTCGATGCCCGGGCAGGTCAGGGTGACCTTGATGGGGTCGAGCATGCAGTGGCCGTCCGTCAGCCCCGGGAAGCCGTGCCATGCGGCGCCGGGTTCCAGGTTCCAGCAGGCCGGCTCGGTGCGCAGCAGTTCGGCCGGGGCCTCCTCGAACGGTAGGGCTGTTCCGGTGCTCGGGTCGGTGACCGTGTCCGGTTGCCACACGCCGAAGAACCATGGCGGCCGGTCGCCCGCCTCTTCGATTCGGCGACGGATGCGCACCATCTCCTGGCGGAAGCGGACCGCTTCGGTGATGGCCTCGTCGATGAGCCAGCGGCCCTGCGGCCCGTCCATCATCGCGGTGGCCACATCCAGTGAGGCGATCATCGGGTAGAGCGGCGAGGTGGTGCCGTGCATCATCAGCGCTTCGTTGAACCGGTCGTGTTCCACGGGCGCCCTGGGGGCGGGCTTGACGTGGACCATGGCGCTCTGCGACAGCGCGGCCAGCAGCTTGTGGGTGGACTGGGTCGCGAAGACCGTTGGCCTGTCCGGTCCGGGGAAGGTGCTCCCGTCGACCGACATGCCGTACCGGCCCGCGTAGAGCGGATGGAAGCGGGCGTAGGCGAACCATGCTTCGTCGAAGTGCAGCCGGGGCGTGCTGGCGGCGAGCGCCCGTGCCGTCGCCGGGGCGTCGTAACACAGGCCGTCGTAGGTGGAGTTCGTGAAGACGGCGTACTGGGGGTCCGGCGAGACGGCATCCTGGGCCAGCGGGTTCGCGGCGATCCGGGCAGCGACGGAGTCCGCGGCGAGTTCCGCCGGGGGCAAGGGTCCGGCCAGGCCGTAGCCGTTGCGGGTGGGGATCAGGTAGACCGGGCGGGCGCCGGAGACGACCAGCCCGTGCAGCACTGATTTGTGGCAGTTGCGGTCCACGAGCGCGATCTCGTCGCGGGTGACGCTGAAGTGACCGACCAAGCGGTTACAGGTGGAATCCCCGTGCAGGACGAAATACGTGCGGTCGGCGCCGAAGACCCGGGCGGCGTTGCGCTCCGCCTCGCCGATCGGACCCGTGTGCTCGAACAGCGAGCCGAGTTCCCCCACCGAGATCGACAGGTCGCTGCGCAGCAGCCGTTCCCCGAAATAGTCGTGGAAGGCCCGGCCTGCGGGTGACTTGAGCAGGGCGACGCCGCCGGAGTGGGCCGGGGTGTGCCAGGAGTACTCGTGCGCGTCGTCGAAGCGGCGCAGCGCCCGGAAGAAGGGTGGCAGGACGGCGTCCTGGTAGGTTCGCGCGGCGGTGGTGATCCGGCCCGCGATGAACCCCGCGGTGTCCTCCAGCGGCCACACATAACCCACGATCGACTCCGCCACCCACAGGGGCAGGTCCCGTACACCGTCGTCCCCCATGACCAGGAAGACCGGCAGGTCCTGGAAGCGCCGGCCGAGGGAACGCAGCACCGCGGCGCCCCCTGGCTCACCCTTCACGTCGTCTCGGCCCGGCAGGTCCCACGCCACCAGGGCCGCGCTCAGTCCCGCCTCCGTCCGCAGCACTGCCTCGGCGTCCGCGACGCCCGCCGCCCACCGGACGTCGAATCCCCGCCTCTCGATCGCTTCACTGATGCGCGCCAACTGCTCGGCACCAGCGTCCTCACCCTGGGAACGTTTCCGTACCGCTACCAGGATCCTGCTGTCCGCCATGGAACCGCCTCCGCCCGAGGGCCGGCCCACGCCGCCCTCACTCAGCTTCGGCGACGGCCGACCGAAGACGGGGCCGCACGGCCCGCAAACCACCCGCAGGACGGAACGCTCTCAGCGCAGTTGTTCGGCCAGGCCGACGATGATGCCCTCCGGGCCGCGGACGTAGCAGAGCAGGTAGCTGTCCTCGAACCGGGCCATCTCGCCGACGAGTTCGGCGCCATGAGGGCGCAGTCGGGCAACGGTGCCCTCGATGTCGTCGACGGCGAACATGACGCGATGTGTGCCCAGAATGTTGTGCGGCTGGTTGCGCGGGCCGGCGCTGATCGCCGCGGGGCTGCGGTACTTCGACAGTTCGAGCCGACTGTGACCGTCCGGGGTCCGGACCATCGCGATGTCACAGTGGACGCCGTCGAGTCCTGTGCACTGGTCGGCGACCAGGCCCTTGACCTCCGTCCTGCCCTCCAGCTCCATACCGAGCTCCACGAAGAACGCGATGGCGGCGTCCATGTCCTCGACGACGATGCCGACGTTGTCCATACGCTGAATCGCCATGCTGGTTTCTCCTTCTTCCTCGTACGGCCGGTGGTGGCCGCTGCCATCCCCGGGACGGAGCCGGCCGTACGTTCTCGACATCCGCAGACCACCGAATTCTCTGATGGCGGTGACAGCGGAGACGCGTTCGGAAGTCGGCTGCTCAGCGCAGTCCGGCGAAGAGGTCGTTCTCGGGTGTGGCCGCGCCGGTGGGGTCCTGGACACGCGAGAAGGTCTCCATGCCCATCAACTCACCGAAACGTTCCTTGCCCATCCTGAGGAAGAAGATGTTCTCGCCCTGACTGGCATGTGCGGCCAGCGCGTCGAACTTCTGACCGCTGAACCCAGTGGTGTCCACCCACGTGGTGATCTCGTCGTCGGGGAGGCCGATCTCGGCCATCGCGGCGGCCTCGGCAGGATCCGGCTCCGGCATGTCCTCATCGAACTCGCGCATGATCTCGCCGAACCGCTGCATCGTCGAGCGGGGCATCGTGGTCCAGTACACCTTCGGCGTCAGCTCGGTCATCTCCAGCGCCGCCATCGTGATGCGGTGTGCCTGGATGTGGTCGGGGTGACCGTAGAAGCCGTTCTCGTCATAGGTGACGACCACGTCGGGCCGGTAGTGCCGCATGAGGTCCGCGAGTCGGGCCGCCCCTTCCTGCACGGGGGTCTGCCAGAAGGATCCGGGGGCATCGTTGCTGGGCCAGCCCATCATCCCGGAGTCGGCATAGTCCAGCATCTCCAGATCGCTGATCTTCAGGACGTCGCAGCTCGCCTGGAGTTCCTGACGGCGCATCAGGGCGACCGCCGCCGGGTCGTGCCCGGGATCACCCGGCTTGACACCCCCCGGTCCGTCACCGCAAGCGCCGTCGGTACAGGTCACGAGCACCGTGCGGATGCCTTCCGCCGCATACCGCGCGAGGACTCCTCCGGTGCCGGTGGCCTCGTCGTCGGGGTGGGCGTGTACTGCCATGAGCGTCAACGGCCGGTCAGTCATGAAAGAGTCCTTCTGTAGATATTGGGGCGCGGCGGGCATACCGCCATCCTGGGGCCGGATCCTGGCGAGCGGACGACCTCGTGGTCTCCGTGTTCCCGCACGTGCGGCGCCGGCCCCTCCGCCCGTACAACCGTACTGACCGGACCGACTGTTCCCGGCGCGGCCACTTTTCCGGATGTCGGCATGGGACCCTGCGCAGCTTCACCGCCGGCGCGTGGGACTCGGTGAGGAAGTGACCCCGGGGGCGCCGCTCCCTCACGCTGTGTGATGGAGCGGCGGAAGCTGGTGTTCCGGGGCCGCGCGCCGTAGAACTGGGCCTCATGTCTGATCAACGGCCGGTCCAGCATCCGGCGCCCATGCCTTGGTCCGGTCCGCCCGGCGGGTACGGGCCGCCGCGGTTCCAGGAGGTCAGTGCCGGCTACCGGCGCTGGGCGGGCGTCCTGCAATGGCTCGCGATCGCCGTCGCGGGTCTCATGGTGGTCGCCTTCGTGGCCGGCATCGTCTTCCTGGTGAAGGCGGACGCGGAGGTGGACGACGCCGCCTACGGCTATCTCGCGCTCTTCCTCTGGTTCGGGATCGCCGCCGCCATTCCGGTGTTGCTGGCTGTCGGTATTCCCGCACTCGTGATGCGGCGACGTGTGCGGCAGCAGGGGCAGCCGAAGGGCGCCGGCGGACCTGGGAGTTGGCCGACGCGAACAGTCCGCCCGCCCACGTCCAGGTGATCGCGGGCATCGACGGTGGCCGCGCTGCCGCAGCCCGGCAACGCCGGCTCAACACCGCCGCCGACCACCTCACCACTGTCGCGTCAGCTCTTCAGACCGAAGAAGCGGATCGGGGAGTTCGGTCTGAAGCCGATACGCGGGTAGACGGGCGCCCCGGCGACGGTCGAGTGCAGGGTGGCGCGAGTCAGCCCGGTGGCCCGGTGGCCCTCATACAGCGCCTTGCGGGTGACCGCTTCGCCATAGCCCCTGCGCTGCCATTCCGGTTCCGTGGCGACCAGTACGACGAAGAGGCGGCCGTCCGCTGCGATGGTGCCGGCGCACGCCACGGGGAGGTCACCGCACAGGGCCAGGTACGCATGCACCTCGTTCTTCCACAGTGCGGAGCCGACGAGTCCGTCGCGGCCCTCATCGAGGGGGAAACCGTAGCCACGCGAGTTGATGTCCGCGTACGCCTGAAGCTGGTCATCGGTGGTCACACGGACAAACGTCAAGTCCGGGTGAACAGGATCGGGGACGGGAAGGAGGTCGCCGGCCATGCCCGTGCCGGGGAAGGCGTACTGCAGTCCTGCCTGCTCGGCCGTCTCCTCCAGCCCGGAGCGGGCTCCGTCCTCGAGGAGATCCTCGAAGACCCACAGGAAGCCCGGGTGCTTCTTCGCCCGCATGATGGCCGCCGTCTGGGTCAGCCGCCGGCGAAGGAGCGTCGCGTCGGTGCCGACATCGGTCAAGGTGACGGCGTTCCAGAACGCGAACCGGCTGTCTGCCCAGCGGACAGCGATGCCGGGAAGGTCACGCACGTCCGCATCCGCGTCCCGGTCGAGGACCGTCGCACGCCATGCCACGGCGAGCTGTTCCATCGACTCGATGGATGCCGCAAGGTCCGTCATCGGCTCTCCTCACGCTGTCGTGCTTCCCCTTCGCGTGACCCTTTCGTCTTCATGGGTCAGTCACGACCACCGGCTCCGCCGGGGCGCGGCCACGAGGTGCGCTTCCCCGGCGGGACCGGCTACGAGCCGACCCTCCGGCGCGGCCTCAAGCAGGTCAAGGCCGCCCATGGTTGGTCCGCCGGGCAGATCGGGACATGAGATCTAGCCGAGGAAGGAGCGCAGGGCCGAATTGACCTCTTCCGCGTGCGTCCAGAGCAGCCCGTGCGGGGCGCCCTCGATCTCCACGTACTGGGCCTCGGGCAGGTCCCGTCGAAAGCGGCGGGCCGTGGCGTCGATGGGGAGGATGTTGTCGGCCGTGCCGTGCAGGATCAGGGCCGGCTTGCCGCTGTCGCGGACCGCTTCGACGTCGCTGCGGAAGTCTTCGATCCAAGCGGGAACGACCGCGTAGGCCGCCACGGGGGCACTTGACGTCGCCACGTTCCAGCTCGCGGTGACGGCCTCCTGGCTGATCCGCTTGCCGAGGTTCTCCTCAAGGTTGTAGAAGTTCGAGAAGAAGTCCGTGTACCAGGCGTACCGGTCCTCTTTCGCCGCTGCCTCGATGCCGTCGAAGACCTCCGGCGGCACGCCCTCGGGGTTGTCGTCCCGGGCGACGAGGAAGGGCTCGAGCGAGGCCAGGAACGCGAGCTTGGCGACCCTTTCATGTCCGAACCGTGAGACGTAACGGGCAACCTCGCCCGTACCCATCGAGAAGCCCACCAGGACGACGTCGCGAAGGTCGAGCGTCTCCAGCACGGTGTTCAGGTCGGCGGCGAAGGTGTCGTAGTCATACCCGGAGTTCACCTTCGACGACTTGCCGAAACCCCGGCGGTCGTAGGTGATGACGCGATGTCCGGCGGCCAGGAGATCTCGCGTCTGGCGCTCCCAGCTGTGGCCGTTCAGCGGATACCCGTGGATGAGGACGACGGGCTGGCCCTCACCCTGGTCCTCGTAGTAGAGCTCGACCGGTGTACTGTTTTCATTCCCTACGGTGATGTACCCCATTGTTTTGTCCCTTCAGAGTCGCTGTGGACATCGAGGCCCGCAGGCCGTTGGCGGACCATCACGAAAGATCGAGGCTAGTACCGATCCTCCCCGACCGCCCTGTTGCAGACCACCGCGTCGCCGCTGGCGCCCACTCAGCCGTCCGCGAGTTCGTACCGCAGCGCCCCCGAGGGACAGCGCCGCACCACCTCGGCCACGCGTTCGGCGTCGGCGGCGTCGGGCCGGATCCACGGGCGCTCGGCCGGGTCGAAGACCTCCGGCAGACCGCTGACGCACTCGGCGGCGTGCAAGCAGCGCCCGGCCTCGAAGGTCACCGTGATCGATTCACCCCTGTACGCCTTCTTCTCGGTCCCGCCGCTCATGCCGACCTCCGTCGCTCCGCGTCGCGCCGTGCCCGGCTGTTCAGTCGCTGACCTTGCTGCGGGACTGGTACAGCAGGTCCTGGTACTCGGGGTGCCGGGCGATCCACTCCGCGATGAACGGGCAGGTGGCGAGCACCCGCAGGTTCGCGGCGCGTGCCTCGTCGAGGGCGGTGCGGGCCAGCGCCGACCCCACTCCCCTGCCCTCGTACTCCGGCGAGACCTCGGTGTGCACGAACGCGACGAGTTCCGTCGTACGGATGTACTCCGCGACGCCCGCCGCCTTGGACTCACCGTCGACCCGGGCCTCGTACCGCTTGGCTTCGGGAACGTCACGCACTTCTACCGCCATGTGTCCTCCATACGTCCTCTGCGTGGGCCTCGCCTCACACTAGCCCTCGATGGTTGATGCATCAACTTGCCTCAGCATTCGACTGCCCGGAGGTGCCGGGGCGGTGGCCACGTCAGACATCGCCTCCGGTGGGCGTGGCCAGGAGCTGCATCTCCCAGGCGAAGGCCACCCCGCTGGCGCCGCCGTGCTGCGCCTGGATCTCGGCGGCGCCCGGCACGGTCTTCTCGCGGGCCCAGTCACGCTGCCACTCGCCCAGCACGGCCATCCAGGTGATCGGAACCACGCCCGCCTGGACCATGCGCCGCACGGCCATGTCGTGGGCCTCCTTGGAGACACCGCCCGAGGCGTCGGTGACGGCGAAGACCTCGAAGCCCTCGCCCACCGCGTGTATCGCCGGCATCGCGACACATATCTCCGTCCAGAGGCCGGCGATGATCAGCTTCTTGCGGCCGGTCGCCTTGACGGCATCGACGACGCGTTCGTCCTCCCAGGTGTTGATGAAGGTCCTGTTGATCGGCTTCTGCTCCGGGAACACATCCTGGATTCCCTTGATGAGGTGGCCGCCGCGCTCCTCCAGCACGGTCGTCAGGATGGTCGGTACGTCGAACAGCTTGGCGGCCTTGGCGAGGCCGACGACATTGTTCACGACCATCGTGGGTTCGTGACTGTGCAGGTTGGCGAACTGGAACGGCTGGTGGTCGATCAGGACGACGACACTCTCCTCGGGCGTCAGCAGCGCCTGCAGGCCGGACTTCACTTCATTGCCCATGGGATCCCTCTCCGGTTGCTTCGTGTCTGCGGGGTCGAACAGGACACCGTCGATCTGGACGGCGGCGATACGGTCGTACGTCTCCTCGCCGGCGGCCCGGAGGCCGAGCCGGCCGAACATCACCACAAGCCGGTGGACGAGCCCCACTACCTGACGCGGTCTCCGCGTCAGCAAGGGTCCGCAGAACCAGCAACGGCCTGACGTGGCTGGCTAGTTGATGCATCACCGACATTATTTCCGCTCGGTTGACGTGTCAACTAGATAGCGTCGGGCAATCCGGACATCGGGTGGAATCAGCCACGTCAACGGGATGGATGGGCTGTCAACGGTGTCGTTACACTCCCTCAATGAACGCAACGCCTCGCTGGCTGACCTCGGAGCAGAAGGCCGCCTGGGACAGCTTCATCCGCATGCAGGAGACGCTCATCGGGCGACTCTCCCGCCTGGTCCAGTCCGACTCCGGCATGTCCCCCGCCGACTACATCGTGCTGGTGAGCCTCACCGAAAGGGGCGGCGGACGCATGCGCTTCCTGGACCTGGCCAAGATGGTGGAGTGGGAGAAGAGCCGCATGTCCCACCAGGTCAGGCGGATGACAAAGCGCGGACTGGTCGCCAGGGAAGAATGCCCCGACGACGGACGCGGAGCGTTCATCGTCGCAACTCCCGCCGGCTACAAGGCGATCGAAGACGCCGCACCCGTACACGTCGATCACGTGCGCCGGCTGTTCATCGAGGCCCTCACCCAGGAGGAACTCGACACGCTCGCCCGGATCTCGGACCGCGTTTTGGAACACATGAAGAAGCAGCCCGACTGAGGGATCCGGATCTGCGCCCGACGTCAGCCTCATCATGGTAGTTGATACATCATCCAACCGCATCTCCGCCGCTCGGTGGGCGATGCGGCACTTCCCCACACACCCCCAGGGACAACGGTTGACACGTCAACCATCCCGGTGGTTGTCTTGCCGCGAAAGTCTCCTCCCCCTGCGGAGGAAAGACGGCGCAGTGACCATCCCGAGGAGGAGCGATGGAATCCCGCGTTGCGGACAATCCCGGCCAGTCGCGTTTCGAGGTCTTCGACGGCGACGAGCTCGCCGGCTTTGTCGAGTACCACCGGTACCAGGACGAGATCGCCTTCCTCCATACGGAGATCGATCCGCGGTTCGAGGGCAGGGGCCTCGGCGGTGCACTCGCCCGCGCGGCCCTCGGCGCGGCCAGGGAGCAAGGACTCGCCGTGCTTCCCTTCTGCCCCTTCATCCGTGGCTGGATCGTCAAGCACCCCGAGTACGCCGACCTGGTGCCGCAGGGGCAACGGGCGCGGTTCGGCCTGTGAGGCGGGCCGTGCCACAGACGGGGCAGACCGAGCCGACTGATGCCGTTCAGCCCGGGCTCCGTGAGTACGGAGGCCGGGCGGATGTGTCCGCGGAGCCCGTCAGGGAGCTGCTGCGCCCGCGCGAGGCGAACCTGGGCAGTACGGTCGTACGCAGGCTGCTGCCGAATCTGGGGCGACGGATGGTCGGCGCCTGGTGCTTCGTCGACCACTACGGCCCCGACGACATCGCCGACGAGCCCGGCATGCAGGTGCCGCCCCACCCGCACATGGGCCTGCAGACGGTGAGCTGGCTGCACGAGGGCGAGGTTCTGCACCGCGACAGTGTCGGCAGCACGCAGCTCCTGCGCCCTCGCCAGCTCGGTCTGATGACGTCGGGACGGGGTATCGCGCACGCCGAGCAGAGCGCCGTGCCACATCCCCGGCTGCTGCATGGCGCTCAGCTGTGGGTCGCGCTGCCCGACGCGCACCGCCACACCGCGCCCGCCTTCGAGCACCACGCCGACCTGCCGGTCGCCACGGCCCCGGGACTGACGGCCACCGTCATCCTGGGCGCACTGGACGGCGCCGTCTCGCCGGGCAGCACGTATACACCCCTGGTCGGCGCGGACCTCGCGCTCACCGAAGGCGCGGACGTACGGCTGCCGGTGGAGCCGCACTTCGAGTACGCCGTGCTGACGATGTCCGGGGCCACCGAGGTCGACGGGGTACGTCTCGACCCCGGCTCCATGCTCTATCTGGGCTCCGGACGTGCCGAGCTGCCGCTGCGCGCCCTGAGCGACGCCGGGCTGCTGCTGCTCGGGGGAGAACCGTTCGAAGAGAAGATCATCATGTGGTGGAACCTCATCGGACGGACTCAGGAGGAGATCGCCGAGGGGCGTGCGGCCTGGATGTCGGGTGACCGTTTCGGCACGGTCGACGGCTACGACGGCTCGCCGTTGCCCGCACCCGCCCTCCCCACGACCCCGCTCAAGGCCCGCGGCCGTACTCGCTGACCGTGCGCGTTGGGAACCGTGCACGTCGGGGACCGTGCACGTCCGGACGTTCGGTCCGTGGGGGTCCGCGCTTGGGTGGGGCCCGGCCGACGTCGCTCCGCTCTCCCCGACGGCGGGATCCGGCCCCATCGACGACCATGAGGACCACAGCGATGAACGATCGGAACGAGCAAGGGGTCACCGTTCGCCACCACCCGGACAAGAGCCGCTTCGACGTGCTCCTCGACGACGTCCACGCCGGGTTCTCCATGTACGAGGACCTCGGAGCGGACTCGGCGCGACAGCGTATCTTCTACTACACCGTGGTCTTCGACGAGTTCGAGGGTCGCGGTCTCGACAGCATCCTTGCTCGTATCGCTCTGGACGCCAGCGTCCGGGCGAGACATCGCATCGTCGCCGTCTGCCCCTACATCAAGGCTTGGCTCTCCACGCACCGCGACTTCGACGACGCTGTCGACCCTGTGAGCCCGGAGCATGTCCAAGCTCTGCGCTGAACCGCACAGGCACGCACCCGAGCCACCGCCCGTGCCGCCTCCCCCGCTTGCGACAGAGGGACCTGCCTCATGAAGACTCCCGTGCCCGACTACCTCGACGAAGTGCTCGACAGCCTGCGCGACGACACCAGGGGCGCCAACGCCGACTACATCCCCGAGCTCGCCGAAGCCGACCCGGATCGTTTCGGCATGGCGCTGACCACGACGCTCGGTCGCACGTACGCCGCCGGTGACGCCGACACGGAGTTCTCCATCCAGTCGATCTCCAAGCCGTTCGCCTATGCGGCCGCCATCATCGATCGCGGCCTCGACCGCGTCCTGGATGCCGTCGGGGTCGAGCCGTCCGGCGAAGCCTTCAACGAGCTCTCCCTCGAAGGGGACACCCACCGGCCCAAGAACCCCATGATCAACGCCGGCGCCATCACCACGCATGCGCTCCTGGTCGGCGCTGAGGCCGGCCAGGACGATCGCGTCGACCGCGCGGTGACGTTCTTCTCCCGTCTCGCAGGCCGGGATCTGCAGGTCGACGAGCGGGTGTGCACCTCAGAGCTCGCCTCCGCGCACCGCAACCTTGCCCTCGCCTACATGCTGCGCACCTACGGCATTCTCGACGGGGACGTGCCCTCCGTCGTCGAGGGATACACGCGCCAGTGCTCGATCCTGGTCAGCGTCCGGGACCTCTCCGTGATGGCCGCGACGCTCGCCACCGGAGGTGTCCAGCCCGTCACCGGCGAACGGGTGATGGACCCCGCCATCGCCCAGCACGTCATGGCCGTCATGGCCGCGGCCGGAATGTACGACGCGGCAGGCGACTGGCTCACCCGTGTCGGCATTCCCGCCAAGAGCGGCGTCGCCGGGGGCATCGTCGGTGTCCTGCCCGACCGGGTGGGCATCGGGACCTTCTCCCCGCGCCTGGACTCCCACGGCAACAGCCAGAGAGGGCGTCTCGTCTTCGAGCGGCTCTCCCAGGACATGGGAATGCATCTGTTCTCCGCCGACCGGGGCCGGCTCGACGCCGTCGACGTGAGCGAGTCACGGGGCACGGTCACGTTCACCCTGCAGGGCAACATCCAGCTCACCGCGGCTTCGGAGCTCCTGGACCTGATGGCCGACTCGAACGACTCGGCCGACGTGGTTCTGGACGTCACCCGGGTGCATTCCTTCTCCGACCTCGGCCGTCGCATGTCGCTCGAAGGGCTGCGCCGGCTGCGACTGGACGGGCGCAGGGTCGCCGTGCGCGACCCCTCGGGCGTCCTTCCGGACCCTGATCTGGGAGACGGCAGTTACCCGGACGTCGTCTGACCGGCCCGGCTGCCCCACTGTCCTCGCGACCCGCAGGCCGCAGACCCGCAAGCCGCAAGGACAGTGGTGCGGTAGGTCACCGAGGGCTGTCAGTGACCGGCGACGACGCCGGACAGCTCGTTGGTGCCTTCCGGCAGGGTGACGGAGGCGCTCTTCTTGCCGGTCCGCAGGTCGATGGCGTGCAGGGCCTTCTCGCTGGGGTCGGAGACGTACGCGGTGTTGCCGCGGACGAACAGGGTGGGCCGGGGCTGCTGCCAGTCCAGCGGTTCCTGCCACTCGCCCACGGCCGGGATCTTCTTCTCGATCCTGCCGCTCGCCGGGTCGATCACGCGGATCGTTCCGTCGGTACCGAGGACGAGTGCTTCACCCGCCGGGCCGCGGCCCAGCGACCGGAAGGAGTAGCTGGTGCCCAGATCGACCAGACGCAGCTTCTTCTTCTCCGTGTCGACGAGGGAGACACGGGTGGGCCGCTCCAACTCGGCCTCGGCGTCGGTCTTGTAGTCGCCCAGCAGGACCGGGGACAGGTCGCTGCCGGCCTGGTTGCCGATGCGGCCGTAGTCGTCGGGGGCGTCGATCTTGGTGAATTCACCGTCCTTGTAGATCAGGATGCCGTCCTCGCAGCCGACGGCGACGGCCTCGTTCTTGGCGGCCGCCTCGCCGTGCACACCGGGGCACTTCTCGTAGCGTGCGATCTCCTTGTTGTTCTTGTCCAGCACCAGCGCGCCGGTCCGCTTCTCCTCGGTGCCGAGCGTGCTGAGGAGTTCACCGTTGGACAGTTCGATGGCGACGCCGTGGTGCGCTTCGGCGGAGGCGTAGGTGCGGCCTTCCGGCTTCTTGCCGCTGCTCAGGTCGGCGGGGTCGAAGACGTTGACCTCCCCGGTGCCGTCGGTGAAGAGCACGGTCTTGCCCGCGTGACGTACGACGTGTCCGGGCTTGGCGCCCTTGTACTCGATGCCGGTGAGGGCCTGCCCGGTGGCATCGAGTACGCGGAAGCCGGTGTCGGTGGAGACGACGACGTGGTCCTCGTCGCCGGCGGGGTTGACCCGGTTGAAGCCGGGGAGCTGGAGGGTCTTGGTCAGCTTGAGGTCTGTGCCGTCCAGGATGTACAGACCGCCGTCGAAGGTGGCGACCAGCGGGTCCTTGACCGCGGCGGTGGGCGTCGCGCTGGTGGTGCCCTCAGCCTTGGTGTCGGAGGAGGAAGAGGAGGAGGAGTCGTCTCCTCCGCAGGCGGTCAGAACCGTGGACACCGCCAGCGCGAGGGCCGTACCCGTGAGAGCTCTGTTGCGTATGGACTCGTTCATCGGTGTGTTCCTTTCCTCGCCGCGCGGTGGCGGCTGTGTGACTGCTTCGGCCCGGTCGGCCGTGCCCGTCGTGGTGCGGGGAGGCATGCGGTGGTGCGGGGAGGCGGGGGTACGGCGATCAGCGGCCGGTCGTTCCGCCGGTCAGGCCCTCGGTCATGGCGCTGGTGTTGGCGCGCATCATCCGCAGGTAGGTGTCGGCGCCTCGGCCCTTCGCGGTCAGCGACTCCGAGTGGAGCTCGACGACCCGGACCCGGTCGTCCAGTTCCGTGCGCAGGACCTCGGCGAGTTTCGTGGGCTGGGAGGAGTCGGCGAACACGGTGCGTACACCGGCCCTGTCCATCGCCTTGGTGAGGGAGAGCAGGTCGGAGGAGCTGGGCGAGGCAAGCGTGGTGCCGCTGGGGATCACCGCGCCCACCACCCTGAAACCGAAGCGGTCGGCGAGGTAGCCGAAGACGTGGTGGTTGGTCACCAGTGCGCGCTTGTCCTCGGGAATCCGGTCGAAGGACTTCTGCATCCAGGAGGTCAGTTCGCCGAGTTGCTCGTCGTAGCGGTCGGTGTTGGCGCGTATCGCGTTGTCGTCCACACTGTCGACGTGCTCGATCACCTGGTCCGCTATCAGGCCGGTGATCTTGCGCACCCGGTCGGGATCGGTCCAGAAGTGCGGGTCGGGCTGCCCCTCCCCCTCCTCGGGGCCGCCGTCGCCCGCCGTACGGAAGGTGAGCGGATCCGCTGCCTCGCCGGCCGCGAAGGTGGCGACGCCGGACTCGCGGGCGGCGTCCACGTGCCGCAGGACGTTCTCCTCCAGTCCCAGGCCGTTGAAGACGACCAGGTCCGCGCTCTCCAGCTCGGCGGCCTGCACCGCCGAAAGGCCGAAGGAGTGCGGGTCGGCGTTGGGCTTCATCAGGACGGTGACGTCGGCTTCGTCGCCGACGATCTCCCGGGTGATGTCGCCGAGGATGTTGGTCGTGACGACGATGCTGGGCCGATCCTCACCGGTGGTGCAGGCGGCGGTCGCCGCAGCCGTGACGAGGGCGAGCAGGCCCACGATCAGAGCGCGCAGCCGTGCCGCGCCCACCCGCACCCGCCGTCTCGCCGCGGTCCGGCTCATCGGCCGGTCTCCGCCATGAGGACCGGCTCGATGTCCACGCTAAAGGTGCGCGCGATGCGCAGGTCGTCGTTGTAGTCGATCTCGAACACCCTCTTGCCCTCCGGGTCGTTGAGGTAGGCGCGGCTGCGATCGACCTCGATCACGGGGGTGCTGCCGTCGGTGCCGGCCGGCTCCTTCCCGGTGAGGAGCGGCTTGGTCCGCGTGAGGTGCCTGCCGGTGGCGATGTCGTAGCCGTGCAGTGAGCCGTCGTGCTCCAGGACGAGCAGCGCGGCGCCCTCCCCGGCGGTGTTCGCCGCGATGACGGGGCCGGTGTCCACTCGGGTCCAGGTCCGGTCGGTGACGTCCAGGACCCATACGGCGTCGTCCCCGGCAGGTGCGGTGAGGGTGTCGCTGCCCGGTCGCTGCCTGAAGTCGGTGGCTCGTTCCTTCGCCGGGACGTCCTGGTCGTAGGGAAGGGTCTCGGCGGTGAAGGCGCCGTCCTTGTGGCTGACGAGCAGGGCGCCGTCGGCGCAGCCCAGCACCACCCCGCGCCGGGTGACGGCGTCACCGCGCGGCTCGTCGCACTCGGTGTCCAGGACGGCGACGCGCTTGCCCTCGCGGTCGAGCACGACGAGCTTCGTCGTTCCGCTTTCGGCCACGAAAGCCAGCAGGTGTTCCTCGTACGGTATGACGGCGCCGGTGTAGGTGCCGGCGAGCGTCCGGGAGGACGCGATCTCGCCCTTCTCCAGCTTGCTGCGGGCGTACAGGACGGTCCGCCCGTCCTGGTCGGTCGCCGCGGTGACGACGCGATCGCTGCGTACTTGTGCCGGCGCGCCCACGGGGAGTTCGCCGACGTCCCGTACCGCCGCGCTGTAGTAGTGGACGTGATCCCCGTGGTCCACCATCCAGGCGCCGCTGTCGACCACGTGCGTGCCGCCGGGGGCGTGGAGGTAGCCGAACCTTCCGTCCGTACCCAGTCCGACGGCGTCCTTCACCCGGGTCGTCGTGTGTGTCTTGCCGGTGATGAGGTCGAGGACCCGGGTCTCTCCGCTGGCGGGCTCGTTGAGGAGCAGGCGGGACTGCTGTTCGGCGGCCTCCCGCGCTCCCTCCACATAGCCGTGCGGAGTGGCGGACGCGGAACTGGCCTCAGCCCGGGCGTCGTTGTTCTTGTCCTGCTGTCCCGCACAGCCCGTGGCGAGCAGCGCGGTGAGGACCAGTGTGGCCGAAGCCCACGGAGTGGCGTTTCTGCGGACGGTCATGACGATCAGCTCATATTTCTTTCAAGTGGCTTCGGAGGTGGCTGACTTCGGACTGACTAGGGGCTGACTACGGCGGCGGAGGCGAAGCGCGCACGGCGGTGCCGCAGGCCGGACAGCACGTGGGAGAGGAAGAACAGGCTCACCGCGAGGGCCGAGACGGTCGCGCCGGCGGCGGTGCTCAGGTGCCAGGACAGCAGCAGGCCGCCGAACGTGGCGGCCGCTCCGAGGAGTGCGGCGAGGGCCATGACCCCGTGGACGCTGCGGGCCCACGGCAGGGCCGCCGCGGGCGGGGCGATGAGCAGGCCGAGGACCAGCAGCGTTCCCACGATGTGGAACGAGGCGACGATCGCCAGACCGAGCAGGCCCAGCAGCACGGCGTGGGCCAGGCGTGGGCGCAGCCCCAGGGTCTGTGCCTTACGTGAGTCGAACGCCAGGGCCAGGAAGGCACGGTGGCCAAGGACCGACACCACCAGCGCCGCGCACAGCGCCCCCGCGAGCAGGAGGAGGTCCTGCTGCCGGACGGCGAGGACGTCACCGAACAGGAAGCCGGTCAGGTCCACCGCGAAGGACTGCGAGCGCGACACGATGATCACGCCGAGCGAGAGCATGCCGACGAAGAGCAGTCCGATGCCGGTGTCCTGGGACAGCCGCGGTGTACGTCCGAGGACGGTGACGCCCGCCGTCATGACAGCGGCACTGGCCACCGCGCCCACCATCAGGTTGCCGCCGAACAGCGCGGCCAGCGCGACCCCCGGCAGCAGGCCGTGGGACATGGCGTCGCCGAGAAAGGCCATTCCCCTCAGAACCACCCAGGTGCCCGCCAGCGCGCAGATCGCGGACACGAGGATGCCGCCCCACAGGGCTCGCTGCACGAAGGACACCTCGAACGGAGCCGTCAACCATTCCATGCCGGGGACACTACAATGAAAACCATGTTCATCACACCGGGCCGTTCGCCCGCCTCACCCCCGGAGCGCGTCTCTCGCGTCCACTTCACCGACCTGTGCGCCGGCTATCCGGGGCGCCCCGTCCTCCGTCAACTCAGCGCCGAGATACCGGCGTTGGCCACGACAGCACTGGTCGGACCGAACGGCAGCGGCAAGTCGACGCTGCTCGGCGTGCTCGCCGGTGTGATCCATCCGACATCCGGCGAACTGCACCGCGACGGAGATGTACCGCCCGCGTTCGTCCCGCAGCGCGGAGCCGTCGGCGACACTCTGCCGCTCACGGTCCGGCAGACCGTGGAGATGGGACGCTGGGGCGAGCGCGGACCGTGGCGCCGACTGACCCGCCGGGACCACGCGACCGTGGAGGCCGCGCTCGAACGGCTCGACATCGGCGACCTCGCCTCACGCCAACTGGGAGAACTGTCGGGCGGACAACGTCAACGCGCCCTGATCGCCCAGGGAGTGGCCCAGGAGTCGGACCTGCTGCTGCTCGACGAACCGACCACCGGACTGGACCCGGAGGCCAGGGAACGGATCGGGGCGCTGCTGACGGCCCTGGTCGCCGACGGCGTCACCGTCGTCCAGGCCACCCACGACCTGGAGGTCGCACGCACGGCCGACGCCTGCCTCCTGCTCCAGGACGGCCACCTCGCCGGGCAGGGACATCCCGACCAGGTCCTCACCACCTCGGCGCTGGCCCGCATCTGGCAACCTCTTTGAGAGCCCGCCGGAACTCGACATGTCGGTCTCGACCACTCCCCCGGTCGGCCACCCGGCCTGCCCCCGGACCGCTCCCGGACTGCCCCCGGACCGCTCCCGGACTGCCCCCGCGCCCCGCTCGACGTTCCGCCGGCGGGACGCGGAAGCCTGATCCTTCGCGTCCTTCGCATCCGCGGATGCCCACCCGTGTCGGGAGGCTCAGTAGATGTTGGCCTCGACCTGGGGCCCGTCCCCGCGTGCCGCGTTGATCTGCGCACGCAGCGAGACCTCGTCGTAGACGCGGACCTCCTTCACGATGCGGCCCTCCTGGATCAGGAACTGCGAGACACCCAGCACCGTGACCGGTTGGCCGGTGAGGGCGCCGAAGGCCGGGACGCCGCGGTAGGTGCCGTGCATGGTCCACAGGACGGCCACGCGCAGGCCCGCGTACCGCGGTGAGTGGTTGGTCTGGATGTCGCGGACCGCGAACCGCGCGTCGGGGAAGGGCCCGACCATGGCGAGGAGATCGCTCTGGTAGCGCTCGGGGCGGATGACGGTCCGGTCGCCGGTCGTGTGGAGGAACAGGTCGCGCACCATGAAGTCGTTGACGCGGTGCAGCCGGCGCCGCGTCCACACCTCGTCGATGAACTCGAGCACCATCTCGCACTCGGGACGGAAGACGTCCGGACGGGCACCGCTGACCCCCCGCAGCAGCACGTCGTTCGGCGGCTCCTCCAGCATGGAACCGGTATATCCCTGGAACGTCAGCCCGCGGGCCGCCTCGTCCGGGTCCTGGCCGCTCTGCAGGCAGTCGGCCAGGTCATCGCGTACCACCCATTCCTCGACCATCCGGCCGCGGCGGTACAGGCAGTTGGCCACCGTGCGCTTGCGGATGCGGAGGTGACGGCCCTCCACGAGGTGCTCGTCGGCGGAGAAGACCAGGTGCGAGCTGAGGAAGGCGTCGTTGCCGCGCGCCTCCCACACCACGTCCTCGGCCTGGCCGATGTGGCCCGGCGCTTCGCTCATACGGATCGTGCTGCCCTCGATGACACCGTCCCGCCCGGCCACGGTGCCGAGGCTGGTGTGCACGATCGAGTCGGGCTCGTAGTTCTCGACGATGTGGTCGATGTCGCGGTCGACCCAGATGCGGTCGGTCACCTCGCGGATGAAATCGTCCGGATCCTTGTAGGGAAGGTATGCGACGGGGTCCAGGGACATGATGCTTCCGCTCCTGTGGGTGAATGGGTGGATGTATGTATCTGGATGCGTATGTAAAGGGATGGCGGTCACGCCGGGGAAGCGGGATACATACGTATGGACTCAGAGGGCTGGCCTTCGGCTTCCTCCGTCGTACCGGGCGCGGTCAGGGAGCGGAAGGTGTCCATGAGGACGTGAGCCATGTTGTAGAGGATCAGCTGGTCGCCTCGGCGTTCGGCGGCCCGGGCGGCGTCGATGCCCGGCACGATCGTCATCACCGCGCGCTTGTTGGCCCGCGCCGCGTCGTGCGCCCGGGTGATGAGGCCGTCGACGACGCCGGGCTCCGGGAAGCCGCAGTCCGCGGCCAGATCGGCGGGGCCCACCAGGACCGCGTCCACCCCCTCGGTGCCGGCGATCGCGTCGGCGTCGTCGCAGGCACGCCGCGTCTCGACCATCGCCACGACCAGAGTCTCGCGGGACGCGACCACGTGGTCGGCGGCCTTGACCGTGCCGAAACGGCCCGCTCTGCTGTAGGTGGCGAACCCCCGGCGCCCCCACGGTGGATAGTGGCTGGCGGCGACCGCCCGCAGGGCGTCCTCGCGGCTGTCCACGTGCGGATGGATGAGCCCGGCGGCGCCCAGGTCGAGGCAGCGCAGCGCGAGCGCGGGCTCTGCCGAGCCCACCCGGACGAGAGCGTCAATCCCGTGCGCCGCGGCGGCCGTGAGGTGGTGCTGGAGCAGTGCCGTGTCGGCCGACCCGTGCTCGCAGTCGATGACGACGTAGTCGAGCCCCGCGACCCCCGCCATCTCCACCAGCGTCTCCGAGGGGAGCCTGAACAGGGCGCCCCGCAGCCGCTCGCCGTCCGCCAGGCGCTGCTTGAGGCTGCGGCGCGGTGTGCCGGGACCTGTCACCGGGCCACCATCCCCGCGGAGAGGTCGATGTCGGCCCCGCACAGTCCGCGCATGCGCAGCATGGCGCTGACGGCCCCGCCCACCTCGTCCTCTGTCACCATCCGCCCCAGGGCCGAGCGCGCCACGAACGCCTGCTCGGCCTGCTCGTAGGTGCTGCCCGTGCGCTCCGCCTCCAGCCGGAAATTACGCTCCATGCGCGGCCCTGAGACGGGCCCGGGCGAAAGGGAGTTGACCGTCACGCCCAACGGCCCGACCTCGCCGGCCAGGGTGGCCGTGAGACCGATGACCGCCATCTTCGACGCGCAGTACGGGGTGCGCCGCAGCAGGGGGCGTTTGCCCGACACCGAGGCGATGTTGACGATGTCGCCCGCGCCGCGCGCGATCATGGCAGGCAGCAGGGCGCGGCACATCAGGTAGACCCCGCGCACGTTCACGTCGAAGACCTCGTCCCAGTCCCGCGGGCTGATCTCGGTCAGCGGGGCCACCGGGCCGGCGATGCCGGCGTTGTTGACGAGGATCGATACCTCCTCACCGGCCAGGGCCAGGCTCCGGGCCAGCTCCTCGACGTCGGCGGGGCGGGAGACGTCGCAGACGCGGTAAGAGACCCGCGGGCCGAGGCGCGCCGCGGTCCCCTTGAGCGCTGCCTCGTCACGACCCGTGATCACCACTCGGGCGCCGTCGGCGAGCAGGGAGCGTGCGACCGCCCGGCCGAGTCCGCTGCCTCCCCCGGTGACGAGCGCGGTGCGACCGTCCAGTGGATCACTCATGCGGCGCCCTCCTCGTTCCACGGCAGGGTGCCGTTGCCGTACTTCGCGGCGCGGACGTCACCGGAGCGGGCATGGCCCTCGAAGAGCTCGACCCTGGCGGCCCGGCCGCACACCTCGCCGAGCAGCGCGGCGGACGCGGGGTCGGTCACCTCCTGGTACGTCACCGTCTTGAGGTACTTTCCGACCCACAGGCCACCGGTGTAGCGGGCGGCGCCCCGGGTGGGCAGGACGTGGTTGGTGCCGATGACCTTGTCGCCGTAGGAGACGCAGGTGCCCTCGCCGAGGAAGAGCGCGCCGTAGTCCCGCATCTTCTCCAGTGCCTGGCGCGGGTTCTCGGTCAGCACCTCCACGTGTTCGCTGGCGTAGGCGTCGGCGATCCCGAACGCCTCGTCGAGGGTGTCGGCCACCACGATCTCCCCGTGGTCGCGCCAGGCCGGCTCGGCGAAGTCCCGGGTGGGCATACCGGGCAGCAGGCGTTCGACGTGCCGTTCGACCTCGCGGCCCAGTTCCTCGGAGGTGGTCACCAGCACGGCCGGGGAGTCAGGTCCGTGCTCGGCCTGCGAGAGCAGGTCGACGGCCACCACGAACGGGTCCGCGTGCTCGTCGGCGATCACCAGGATCTCGGTCGGCCCGGCGAACAGGTCGATGCCCACCTCACCGAACAACTGCCGCTTGGCCTCCGCCACGTACGCGTTGCCCGGGCCCGCGATCATCGGGACACGTGGGACGGTCTCGGTGCCCACGGCGAGTGCCGCGACGGCCTGGACGCCGCCCAGCAGGTATATCTCGTCGGCCCCGGCGAGGTGCATCGCGGCGACCGTCGCGGCGGGGATCTCGCCGTGGATGGGCGGGGTGCAGGCGGCGACGCGGGGGACGCCCGCCACCTTGGCGGTCACGATCGTCATGTGGGCCGACGCCGTCAGGGGGTAGCGGCCACCGGGCACGTACGCGCCGGCCCCGGAGACGGGGATGTGACGGTGGCCCAGGCGGACGCCGGGCAGTGTCTCGATCTCGATGTCGGCGAGTGCGTCACGCTGGGCCCGGGCGAACGTACGGACCTGCCTCTGTACGAAGCGGATGTCGTCCAGGACCGTGCCGGGGACCCGGGAGACGATCCGCCGGATCTCGTCAGGGGCCAGGCGGAATGACTCGGGGCTCCAGTTGTCGAATTTCTGGGAATACCCGCGGACCGCGTCGTCGCCGCGCTCGCGGATGTCGTCGAGGATGACGCGGACGCGCTCGGCGACATCGGCCCGGGCCGCGGTCACCTGCGCGGCGGGGACGGGAGTTTTGAGGTGTCGGGGCATGACGGCTCTCTTCCGCTGGAGACGAAGGGGGGTGAGGGGGCGGGGCGAGGGTCGAGGGTCGAGGGTCGGATCAGGGAAACGCTCGGGGCGCGGCCGTGGGTCCCGTACGCGCGACGGTCGCCGGTGCCGTACGAGCGACGGCCGCGAATCCCGTATGGTCGACGGCCGCGGATCCCGTACGGCCGACGCCCGTGGGCCCCGTCCGGGTGACGGTCTCGACCAGTTCGCGCAGCGCGGCTGTCACCGCCTCGGGTCGCTGCAACGGCAGCAGGTGTCCCGCGTCGGGCAGCAGTCTCAGGTCGGCTCCCGGGACGGTGTCCGCGATCGCGTGGTGGAAGGCGGGCGGGCACAGCGTGTCCCGTGCCCCGGCCAGGACCACGGTGGGGCAGCGGACGGTGCTCAGGACATCGGCCGCGTCCCTGCGGGTCGCCTGCGCGGCGAGCTGGGCGCGGGCGGCGGTGGCACCCACGGCGCGTGCCATGGCGCGGTAGCGCCACGCGCCCTCCGGCGTCGGGCTCCGGTCGGGGAACATGTCCGGCAGCGTCCCTTCGACGACGTCCTCGAACCGGCCGGCCGCGATCAGGCCGTCCATCGCACGCCAGGCCGCGTACTGCTCGCGGCGCGGTGCGCCCGCGTTCGTCGCCATCACGCACAGGCCGGCGACGCGCCGGGGTGCGCGGCGCAGGACTTCGAAGCCGACGATGGCTCCGAGGCTGAGGCCGACCAGCACGAACGGGCCGGGGGCGGAAGCGAGTACGTCGTCGGCCAGCGCCCCGATGTCGGGCCGTCGCAGGGCGACGTGACGGACGTCGTGGCCCTCGGGGAAGCGGATGCCGTTCCACAGGCGCGCGTCGCAGAGCATCCCGGGGACGACGACGAGCGGCAGCGGACCGGCCGTGTCCTCGTAGGTCACACCGGTCACCAGGAGCGCGCGGAGCGGGGCAGCAGCGCGTACGGGGCGACGTACCCGTTGTGGTCGATGCCCAGGCCCGCGTCCGCCGCGCTCTTGAGAACCTCCTCGTCCCACTCCAGACGGACCCGTCCGTCACCGGAGTTGACCACGAGGAGGTCTCCCCGCTCGTCGCCGACGTTGCGTACGGTGCGCCAGGCGTCCTGCGGGACGGAGAGGAGGTCGCGGGGGCCGAGACGCACCGGGACGGGGTCGGTGCGGTTGAGGGTGACCTCCCACAGGCCGTCCTTCACGATCAGGGTCTGGGTCTCGTGCTGGCGGTGTGTCGAAACGCCCTGTCCGGGGTCGGCGCGGAGCCAGGCGACGTTGTGTCCGTGTGGATTGAAGACGCGGGGCTCCTGGTGCGGGTCCTCGGTCATGCCGTAGCCGATGACGCAGCTCAGCCGGGCGCCGCCGCCGGGCAGGCCGCTGTCGAGGAAGGGGTGCTCGGAGAAGACCAGCTCGTCCGCGGAGGCGATCCGGCGACGCATCTCGTCGGGGGTGTAGTGGCGCAGCCGGTCGAGGTGTTCCCGGGCCAGCGGGCTGATGAGTTCGGACTCCGGCGGGAGGGTGTCGCCGGCGACGGTGTCGACGAGTTCGTTGTCGGCGGTGAGGTACAGGCCGTGCTGCTGTGCCTCCCGCAGGACCGACGGGCCCCAGATGATGCCGCCGGTGTCGTCCATGCCCAGCACGGTGAAGAGCCAGCCGCCGTCCGGTCCCGTGTTGGTGAAGCCGCGGAAGATCCAGGTCGGGACGGAGGCGATGTCCCCCGCCCTCAGCGTGAGTTCGCCCTCGGTGCCGTCGGCGCCCCAGCGCAGCAGGTACTCGCCCTCGGTGCAGATGAACACCTCGGCCGTGTAGTGCAGGTGCAGGTTGTTGGTGATGCCGTGCGGCATCGCGGCGGCGCCGATGTTGTAGCCGTGCGGCAGCCGGAGGTTGACGTGCTGGCCGGCGGCCTGCGAGACGCCCGGCCCGATCATCGCGTAGTTCTCCTTGCGGTCCGAACCGGGCGTACGGCAGTCGATGAACGCCTGGTTGCAGGAGACGAAGTCGCTGCGGCGCACCGTACGGCGGGCCAGCTCGTCGCGGGTGACGGTGACATCGGGCATGACCGCTCCTCGATGGTCGATGAATACGTATGTATCCCATGAACGGGTCTCGGGGCGGGGATGTCAAGGGGTGTTCCTTCCGTTGGCCGACGCATGGCCCGTTGGCGAGTGCGAGAACTGGAACAGGCTGCACGGAGTCAACGTCATCCGGGGCCACTCCTCGCTGGCATACGTATAGTGACGTGACCGGAGAACGCCTTGGACGGCGTGGGCGACGAGGAGAGGGCCGATGGGGATCACCAGTCACGACGTGGCCAGGCTGGCCGGTGTCTCGCAGCCCACGGTCTCCCGTGCGCTGCGCGACGACCCCCGGGTCTCCCAGGCCACGCGGGAGAAGGTCATGCGGGCCGCCCAGGCGTTGAACTACGTGCCGAGCGAAGCCGGACGCACCCTTTCGACGCGTGCCACACGGCGGGTCGGCGTCATCGTCACCGATCTGACGAACCCGTTCTACCCACACGTCGTCGCCCCGCTCCACGACGAACTGAGCAGTCTCGGCTACCGGATGATGCTGATCACCGAGCGGTCCGACGAGGCGGTCGCCGGGGAGAAGCTGCTCGACCAGTCGATGGACGGCGTCGTCCTCGCCACCGCCACCACCGACTCCCGCCTGCCCGACCAGCTGGAGCGGCGCGGTATGCCCTACGTCTTCCTCAACCGCGACACGGGCCGGGCCGGCGACTTCGCCTCCGTCGTCGACAACGAGGGCGGCGGACGGCTCGTCGCCCAGGAACTCGTCGCCCTGGGGCACCGGCGTGTCGCCGGCCTCTTCGGCGCGCCCAACACCACGACGGGGCGCGAGCGGGAGATGGGCTTCCGGCTGGCCCTCGCCGAGGCGGGCGTCGGGCTGCCGGAGGACCGGGTGGTGCGCGGGGCCTTCGAGTACGACACCGGTTACCGCGCGCTGCCCGCGCTGCTCGGCGCCGAAGAGGCGCCCACGGCGGTGTTCTGCGGCAACGACGTCGTGGCCATCGGGGTCCTGAACGCGGCCCTCGCTGCCGGTGTCAGGGTCCCCGACGACCTCACCGTCATCGGCTTCGACGACCTTCCGATGGCGGCCTGGGAGGTGTTCCGGCTCACCACCGTCCGGCACGATCTGCGGGAGCTGTCGCGTCAGGCGGCGCGCCTGCTGGTCCGGCGGATCGCCGGGGACGTCGACCCCGCCGGTGAACGACTGGTGCTGCCGACCGAGTTCGTGCCTCGCGCCACCCACGCCCGCGTCGGCTGAGCCGGCGGGTCACGGATTTCGTCGGCATGTTCCGGATGCCGTCGGGGCGCGTTCTGGATGCCGTCCGCACCTTCCGGATGCCGTCGGCACCGGGTCCGGCGGCGACCGGGTTGGGCGGCGACGGCGTCCGGCGGTGACCGGGTCCGGCCATGATCAGGTCCGGTCGTGACCAGTTCGCCGTCGCCGCGTCGCGTCGCCCCAAGCGGTGGGGGGCCTGAACCGCAGGCCCGGCCGCACACCCGCCTGCCCGTACATGGCGGCGGGGGTGTGCTGTCCGAGCGCCGTCGGCAGCGTGCTGCGGCACCGCGTGTCGCGGGAGCTTGCCACACACGGTGTGTCGCGGCCATCGACAGCGTGCGTCCGCACTGCGCGTGGCGGCCCGACCGCCGCGCGCGGTGCGCCGGCCGCCGCCACGTCGCAGGCCGCCGGTAGCGTGCCGCCACGCGGCATGTCGCGGCCCATCGGCAACGTGCGTCGGCATCGCGTGTCGCAGGCCGTCGGCAGCGTGCCGGCGCACGGCATGTCGCGGCCCATCGGCAACGTGCGCCCGCTCCGCGTGTCGCAGCACGCGGCGGCACGCGAGGGCGTCACAGCCGGTCGCGCAGAGCGGCCGGGATGTCGGCGAACGCGCCGGACGTCCGCCCGATCCGGTCGATGCGGAGCGTCGCGGTGGCGCCGTGCGCCGCCAGCCCCTCGAAGGCCGAGATGCGTTCGACCGCCGGAGCCAGGGAAGCCGTCCCCTCCTTCGACGCGCGCTGGTACGTCAGCGGCTTCAGGAAGCGGGAGACGGAGAGCCCCGCGTTGTAGCGGGCGGTCTTGCCCGTGGGCAGCACGTGGTTGGTGCCGCCGATGCCCTTGTCCGAGTAGGCGACCGTGGACCACGACCCGATGAACAGCGAGCCGTAGTTGGAGAGGTTCTCCAGGTAGTAGTCGTCGTCCTCGGTCTGGATCTCCAGGTGCTCGGGAGCGATCACGTCGGCGACGGCGACGGCGGCGGCCCGGTCACCCACCACGATGACGGAACCGAAGTCGCGCCACGCCGGGCCCGCGATGTCCCGGGTGGCCAGGGACGCCAACTGCCGGTCCATCTCCGCCAGTACGGCGCGGCCTTGGGCCTCGGACGTGGTGATCAGGGCGGCGGGTGAGTTGGGGCCGTGCTCGGCCTGGCCCAGCAGGTCCGCGGCGACCCACACCGGGTCGGCGCTGTCGTCGGCGATGACGGCGACCTCGGAGGGCCCGGCCAGCAGGTCGATGCCGACCCGGCCGAACAACTGCCGCTTCGCCTCGGTGACGTACGCGTTGCCCGCGCCGACCAGCATGTCGACCGGGGCCTCGCCCAGCAGACCGAAGGCCATCGCACCGAGCGCCTGGACACCGCCGAGCGCGAACACCCGGTCGGCGCCGGAGAGATGGGCGCCGTACAGCACGGCAGGGTGCGCGCCGTGCTCACCCGAGGGAGGTGTACACGCCAGCACGGTGGGGACCCCGGCGGCCTTCGCCACGTTCACCGTCATGAAGGCGCTCGCGAGCAGCGGGAAACGGCCGGCCGGCAGGTACGCGCCGACGCGCCGGACGGGGACGTGGCGCTGCCCGCCGACGACACCGGGGGCGACCTCCGTCTCGAAGTCCGTCAGGTGCTCGCGCTGCGCGACGGCGAACCGGCGGGTGCGCTCATGACCCATCTCCAGCGCGGTGCGGACGTCCGGGGGCAGGGCGTCCCCCGACTTCTCCAGGTCGGCGGCCCCGATCTCCAGGTCACCGGACCAGCCGTCCAGCTCCTGGGCGTAGGCGCGCACCGCGTCCATGCCCTCGCGCTCGATCTCCGCCAGCATCCGGGAGACCCGCTCGACCACCTGGGGGTCGCGCTGGGCGGGAGGGCCGTCGACAGCCGGCTTCTTGAGCCACTGGAACGGGGGGAGGGTCTGTGCTTCGGCGTGCGTGATCTGCATGGCAGGGACGCTAGACGC
Source organism: Streptomyces sp. NPDC002701 (assembly GCF_042889045.1). Taxonomy (NCBI): domain Bacteria; kingdom Bacillati; phylum Actinomycetota; class Actinomycetes; order Kitasatosporales; family Streptomycetaceae; genus Streptomyces; species Streptomyces sp. NPDC002701. The sequence continues at coordinate 290,159 of NZ_JBIAQL010000006.1, read as the reverse complement.
GGGGCCGCCACAGGACCAGAGGGGCACTTCCTGTCCGAACCACAGGGTTTGCCTGTCCCCCGGCCGAGCCCTTTCCGCAGCCCTGCCCCGTCCGTGCACCCGTCCATGCGCGCGTCCATGTGCGCGTCCGGTCAGAGACCAAGGTCGCCACGGAGTTCGCGCAGGGTGTCCTCGGCGATCCGGGCAAGCTCCCTCGTGGCCCGCGACAGCGGATGGCCCCGTCGTTTGACCAGGGCGATCGTGTCGTAGAGGGGGTCGGCGAACGGGACGGTGCGCAGCCCCGCGGGAAACGCCGGGCCGGTCACCACGGCCCGGCTCGCGATCGTGTCGCCCACCCCGGCGGCCACCAGGCCCAGCGCGGCCTCGACGTGTTCGAGCTCGATCAGCGGATCGATGCGGACCCCGGCGAGCTGGGCCCGCTCCGCCAGCTGTCTCCGTGTGGGGTCCCGCCACCCGTAGTGGGCGTCGTAGAGAACCAAGGGGGCCTGGGCGAAGGCTTCCATGGTCACGGGCGTACGGGTCCGTTCCTCGCTCGCGCTGACGAAGAAGACCTCGTCGCGCAGCAGCGGGGTCACCACCAGTCCGTCGTCGTCGATCGGCAGCACCACCAGACCCGCCTCGATCCGTCCCGCGGCCACCGCCGCCGCGGTCTCGGCCGAGTTCTGCCCCACGAGCCGGACCCGGACGGACGGATACCGGGCGTGGAACAGCCGCACGAGGTCGGACAGCAGGTAGTAGTCCGCGTTGCGCAGTACTCCGAACGTCGCGGTTCCGCCGCCGAGCGAACCGAGGGAGCGTACCGCCCGGGTCCCGCTCTCCGCTGCCGCGAGGGCCCGCCGGGCGTACGGGAGAAGCTCCTGACCGGCCGAGGTCAGGGTCAGGGTGCGGCTGCCACGCGCGAACAGCTCGGTGTCCAGCTCCGTCTCGAGCCGGCGCACCAGCTCGGAGGCGGACGCCTGGGCGATGTCCATGGCCCGCGCCGCCGCGGTGAACGACCCCAGTCGCTCCGCCTCGACGAAGGCCCTCAGCTGGTTGAGGGTCATCCGTTGTCCCTGTCCTGTCGTGTCGTATCGGTGATCCGCGTGGATGTCCGGCCGGCTAGGCCGCGGATCCACTGGGTCTTCCTGTGGGTGCCGCTGGGGAAACGGGACTTGTCCCGTGGGCGGCACGATGGTTGGCTCGGCCGCACCCCCGGACGCCCCGAGCGCGGAAGGCTGCACCCGCGATGACCACCCCCCTGTCGATCGGCCTCGTCCAGGCGGCCGCGCGGCATCACGCCGCCGACGACCTGGACGCGTTCGCCGCGGACGTACGCCGCGTCACCGAGGCGCACCCCGGTGTGCGGCTGCTGGCCTACCCGGAACTGCAGCTGTGCGGCCACGGGCCCGGCGAGGATCCGGCGACGGTCATGACCGCGGCGGCCGAGCCGCTGGACGGGCCGCGTGGCGCCCGGCTGGCCGCCCTCGCACGTGAACGGGGCATCTGGCTCGTGCCCGGCAGTGTCTACGAGCAGGGCGCGGACGGCCGGATCTACAACACGGCTCCCGTCTACTCGCCCACGGGCGAACGGGTCGCGGAGTACCGCAAGATCTTCCCGTGGCGGCCCTACGAGACCACCGCGTCCGGCGACAGCTTCGTGGTCTTCGACATGGCCGGTCACGGACGTGTGGGCCTGACGATCTGCTACGACGCCTGGTTCCCCGAGACCACCCGCCACCTGGCCTGGCAGGGCGCCGACCTCGTACTGAACCTGGTGCGCACGCCCACCGTCGACCGCGCCCAGGAGGTCGTGCTGGCACAGGCCAACGCGATCGTGAACCAGGTGTTCATGGCCAGCGTCAACGCGGCGGCGCCGGACGGCGTCGGGCGCAGCGTCGTCGTGGACCCCGAGGGGCATGTACGTGCCGAGGCGGGGCCCGGTCCCGAAGAGGTCCTGACCGATGTGCTCGACCTCGGAGAGGCCCGCCGGGTGCGCACGCGGGGAACCGCGGGCCTGACCCGGGTGTGGGACCCGTTCGTGGAGGGTCAGCCGCCGCTCGAACTCCCCCTGTACGCGGGCCGGATCGACCCCGAGCGCTGGCGCCGCGGGGCCGGTCCGTGAGCCGCCCGCCGGCCTGAGCGCGCCGCACGTCCCGTGTCGCCCGGCCGGACACCATCCCCGTCCGGAGCCTCAACGAAGGCACGGATGGCCCGTTCCTCAGTGTTCGGACGCGGCACCGGTGCGCAGCCAGACGCTCGTCCACGGCGGGAGTTCGTCGCCGGTCAGCGGGCCGGAGGCGAGGAGTACCTCACCCGGCGGCAGTGGGACGTGACCGTCGGAGAGGTTGCTGACGGTGTGCCAGCCGCCTGCGCGGGTGAAGTGCAGCAGTCCCTGACGCGTCTGCTCCGGCGAGCAGGCCCACTCCAGCGTCTCGTCCGCGACCAGGGTGCGGCGCAGCCGCAGGGCCCGGCGGTAGAGCTCCAGGAACGACGCCTTGTCACCGCTCTGCACGTCCGCCGCGTAGGTGCCCCAGTCGGCGGGCTGCGGCAGCCACGAGCCCGCGGGGCCGAAGCCGAAGCTCGTGCCCTCGCGGGTCCACGGCAGCGGCACCCGGCAGCCGTCGCGGCCCTTGACGCGCCCGCCGCTGCGTACCCACATCGGGTCCCGCAGATCGGCGCGGTCCAGGTCGGCGACCTCGGGCAGCCCCAGCTCCTCGCCCTGGTAGACGTACGCGGAACCGGGCAGCGCCAGCATCAGCAGCGCGGCGGCGCGCGCCCTGCGCACACCCGTCGGCAGGTCCGGGGCCGGGTCCCGGCCGTCGGTGAGCAGCCATTCCTCCAGGTCGCGCTTGGTGGGGTCGCCGGGCAGGGCGTAGCGCGAGACGTGACGTACCACGTCGTGGTTGGAGAGCACCCAGGTGCTGGTCGCTCCGGCGCGGCGGGCGTCGGCGAGCGCCGAGTCGATGACGGTGTGCATCTCGACGGCGCCGAGCGGGGCCCCGAGGAAGTCGAACTCGAACGCCTGGCCCAGTCCGCCCGCGGAGGCATAGGCGGTACGTCGCGAGGCACGCACCCATGCCTCGGCGACGGCGAACCGCGGTGGATCGTAGGAGTCGAAGATCTGCCGCCAGCCCCGGTAGATGTCGTGCACCGCGTCGCGGTCCCACAGCGGATGACTGCCGTCGGCGGGGAGGGCATCGGGATGGTAGCTCTGCTGCTCGCCGAGGTCGCGCAGCGGCGCGCCCAGGTCCTTGGCGAGACCGTGGGCGACGTCGACGCGGAACCCGGCGACGCCGCGGTCGGACCAGAACCGCAGGGTGTGGTGGAAGTCCTCGCGCACCTCGGGGTTGTCCCAGTTGAAGTCCGGCTGCTCGGGGGCGTAGAGGTGCAGGTACCACTGGCCGTCCGCCACCCGTGTCCAGGCGGGGCCGCCGAAGCTGGACGGCCAGTCGGTGGGCGGCAGTTCACCGTCCCGCCCCCGGCCGTCGCGGAAGACGTAGCGCTCGCGGGCGGCCGACCCGGGCGCGGCCGCGAGTGCCTCCTGGAACCAGACGTGCTGGTCGGAGGAGTGGTTGGGGACGATGTCGACCATGGTCTTCAGACCGAGCCGCCCGGCCACGGCGACCATCGCGTCGAAGTCGTCGAGGGTGCCGAGCCGGGGGTCGACGTCGCGGTAGTCGGCGACGTCGTAGCCGCCGTCGGCGAGCTGCGAGGGGTAGAACGGGCTCAGCCAGACGGCGTCCACGCCGAGGTCGGCCAGGTAGGGCAGGCGGGAGGTGACACCGGGGATGTCACCGATGCCGTCGCCGTCGGAGTCGGCGAAACTGCGCGGATAGATCTGGTAGATGACGGCCTGCCGCCACCAGTGGGCGTCGTGCGAGGAGAGGGCGGGCGAGTCGGGGTGGGGCATGGTGGACCTCTCGGGCGTGTGCCCAGGGTGGGGTGCGGGTGTGAGTACGGCGGCGGGTTCGGGTGCGGGTGTGAGTCGGCGACCGGGGTGCGGGGTCGGCGGCGGGTATCGCCCGGCGGTCACCGTCAGGTGAGGCCGGGGCTGCGTGCGAGGCCGGAGGCCGGGCCTCCGAACGGGGCCGGAGCTCCGTGCGAGGCTGAGGCACCCCGCGGGGCCGGGGCTCCGTGCGGGGCCGGTCAGCCCTTCACCGCGCCGGTGGTCATGCCGGAGACGACCGACCTGCGGAAGATCAGGACCAGGAGCGCGATCGGCACGGTGGCCACCATGGCGCCGGCGAAGATGACCCCGTACGGGACCTGGTACTGGCTGGTGAACAGCGCGAGGCCGACGGAGACGGTGCGGCGGTCGTCGGAGCCGTTGAACGTGAGCGCGAGCAGGAACTCCGACCAGGTCGCGGTGAAGGAGAACACGCCGGCCGTGAACAGTCCCGGCCGGGCCAGTGGCAGGATCACCGTCAGGGCGATGCGCAGCGGGCCGGCACCGTCGACGACGGCGGCCTCCTCCAGCTCGCCCGGGATGCCGATGAGGTAGTTGCGCATGATCCAGATCGCGAACGGCAGATTCAGCGCCACGTAAGGGATGACCAGGCCCGGATAGCTGTTGAGCAGCCCTGCCTGACGCTCCATCAGGAACAGCGGTACGAGCAGGGCGATCGGCGGGAAGACCGACAGCATCAGCAGCGCTGTCATGACGGCTCCGCGCCCGCGCAACGGCAGCCGCGCGAGGGCGTATCCCGCGAAGAACGCCAGGGACAGGATCAGCACGGTGGACACACAGGCCACGACGACGCTGTTGAGGAAGTAGTGGCCGATGCCGTTGCGGAAGAACGCGGTGTCGTAGTTGTCGAGGGTGGGGTTCTTCGGCAGCAGCGAGGGTGGCGTCGCGCTGATCTCGCCGGGTCCCTTGAGGGAGGAGGACGCCATCCAGATCAGCGGCAGTGTCGCGCAGGCGGCGATCAGCAGTCCGCCGAGGTTGACGACGTTGACGTAACGGCGCACGCCCGTGCGGGGAACGTTGCGGCTCATGCCCGGCCCTCCTCGTCGACGTGGGCGCGGAAGACGCGCAGGAACAGCAGGCAGCAGCCCAGGACCATGGCGGCGGTGGTGACCGCGACGGCGGCGCCGCCTCCGAAGTCGAGGTTCTGGAAGAGGATCCGGTAGCCGAGGATCGCCACGGACTGGGTGGACGTGCCCGGGCCGCCCTGGGTCAGCACGAACGGCAGGTCGAAGATCCCGAACGCCTGGAGGATACGGAAGAGGACCGCGATGGCGACGATGGGCCGCAGCTGCGGCAGGGTGACCCTCCAGAACGTGGTCCACGCGCTCGCGCCGTCGATCTCGGCGGCCTCGTAGACATCACCCGGGATGAGCATCAGACCGGCGAGGACGACGATGGCGACGAACGGCGTCGTCTTCCACACGTCGACGGCGACCATCGCCGCCATCGCGGGCACCGGCTGCCCGAGGATGTCGGGCTGGGTGCCGAACAGCTGCTCGCACAGCCAGCTCACCGCTCCGTAGGTCCCGTTGAACAGGTACGCCCACAGCTGTGCGGCGATCACGTTGATCAGCGCCCAGGGGAGCAGCAGCAGGGCGAGGATCCAGCCGCGGGCGGCGCCCAGCCGTTCCAGGACGAGCGCCGTGAGCGTGCCGAGAATTAGCTCGATGGAGACCGAGACGATCGTGAAGCCCAGCGTGAACGCGAGGGCCCGGTACCACTCGGCGTGTGACAGGAGCGCCTCGTAGTGGGCGAGGGTGGGTGAGCCGAGCCGCAGGCCGCCGTACTCCAGCCGGACCTCCCAGAACGACAGCACCAGGGAGAAGGCGACGGGAAACACCGTCACCGCGGCGACGACCAGGAGGGCGGGAGAGGCGAACAGCCACCCGGTGCGGGCACTTCGGCGGGCGATGGAGTGCGGGGGCGTGCTCCCCGGGGACCTCCGCGAGGCCCGGGCGCGAGCGCCGCCGCCCTCGCCGTCACCCTCTGGCGGCGTTCCCGCCGTCTTCGTGTGCAGTACGGAACTCACAGCGCCTTCCCTTCCAGGGCCGTACGCAGCCCGTCGCGTGCGGCGCGGACACCGGCCGCGGGAGAGAGGGTGCCGCGCACGACCGCGTTCGCCGGGGTGTACAGCGCCTTGCTGACCTGCGGGTAGTACGGGGTCTGCACGGGCCGGGCGACGAGGCGCAGGTCGGCGGCGCGCAGGACCGTCGGGTCACCGGCTGCGCGTGCCTCCCGGCCGTCCAGCACGGACGTCATCGCGGGCACGACACCGGCCTCCCGGGCGAGCAGGCGCTGCACCTCGTCCCCGGCGCAGAAGCGGGCGAACTCCATGGCGGCGCTCAGTGCCCGGGAACTGGGGTTGACGAAATTGCTCCAGCCGCCCGCGCAGGAGACACCCGAGCGGCCGGTGCCCTCGAACCCCGGACGCAGCGTCGCCCCGACCTTCCCGGCGACCCGCGAGACCTCCGGAGTGCTCGCGTTGACCCAGGCGTACGACCAGTTGCGCAGGAACAGTCCGCGCCCGCTGACGAAGGCGTCCTGCGCGTCCGACTCCTGGTACGTGGCGACGGTACGGGGCGTGACCCCGCTGGAGGTGAACTCGGCCATCAGCGAGAACGCCCGCTCCGCCGCCGCGCCGCCCAGTACGGCCTTGCCCCGTCCGTCCAGGACGGCGGCGCCCGCGTCCGCGAGGAACTCCGTGACGTTGGCGGTCAGCGACTCGGTCACCGCCGCCTGCCACAGGAACCCGGCCTCCGTGTCACCGGCCCGCTGCACCGTGCGGGAGGTGCGCAGCAGCTCCTCCCAGCTGCGGGGAACGCGCAGGCCGTGCTTGGCGAGGAGGTCCTTGCGGTAGAACAGGTAGGTGCTGTCGGTGAAGAACGGCACCGCGTAGGTCCTGCCCCGGTACGTGGAGCCGTTGCGCAGGGCTGCCGGGTAGGCGTCCCAGAAGCCGTCCGGGAGCAGCGTCTCCACCGGCAGCGCGAGCGAGGAGTGGCCGAACTGTGCGGGCCATGTCGTGTCGCCCAGGTACACGTCGGGCTGGGGGGAACCGCCGGCGAGCTGGGTGGCGATGGCGCTGCGGTTGCCGTCCGAGGTGGACAGCGCGTTGATCTTCGACACCTGGATACGGGGATGGCTCCGCTCGAAGGCGCGGATGATCTCGTCCGCGACGACGGCGCCCCGGCGTGAGGGGATCTCGGAGACCCACCACGTCAGCCGGGCCGGTTTCGTGGGAGCGGCGGCGGCCTGCTCGAGCAGGTCGTCGAGGTCCGCTCCTCCGCATCCGGACAGCAAACCCGCCGCGGCGGCGCTCATGGCGCCCGCCAGCAGTGTTCTGCGATGCAGGGACATGGCGTGCTCCTCCCTTCTCGGGCTGGGCTGTGACAGCGCTAGCACCGTAGGGATTCGCGCGCTGGAGTGTCAATGGTCACAACCGTTTCACCGTAGGGAAGGATTCACATGACAGCGCTGTCATCGCAGTCGTCGCGGCGTGGTCATCGTTGTGTTAACGTCCCGCGCATGGCTGATGAAGTCGCCGACAGAGGCGCCACGTTGGCGGACGTCGCCCAGCGGGCCGGGGTCTCACCCTCGACCGTCTCCCGCACCCTGCGCGGTCTGTCGACGGTGTCCCCCGCGACCCGTGCGCGGGTGGAGCAGGCGGCGCGTGAGCTGTCGTTCGCGATCTCGCGCAGTGCGTCCAGTCTGGTCACGGGGCGCACGGGCCGGGTCGCGGTCCTGGTACCCAACCTCGACTCCTGGTTCCTGGGTGCGGCGCTCGCCGGTATGGCACCCGCGCTGACCGCCGTCGGACTGGAGATGCTGGTCTACAGCGTCACCACCGCAGAGCAGCGCGCACAGTTCTTCGACCGGCTGCCGGCCCGCCGTAACGCCGATGCCCTGCTCGTCGTCAGCTTCGCGCTCTCTCCCGAGGAACGCGCACGCCTGGACGGCCTGGGCATGCCGCTGGTCTTCGTCAGCCAGCACGAGCGGGGCAGGGCCGGCGTCTACGTGGACGACGTGGAGGCGGCCCAGCGCGGCACCCGCTACCTCCTCAACCTCGGCCACCGGCGCATCGCCTACCTGGAACCCGCGGACGCCTCGGGCTTCACCTGGAGCAGCAGGGACCGCCTGGAGGGGTACCGCACGGCTCTGGCGGAGGCGGGCGTCGACCGGGACGACGACCTCGTCCGTCAGGTCGCCCATTGGGAGGGGCCGAGTCTGGAAGCGGCGGTGGGCCGGCTGCTGAGCCTCGCGGAGCCGCCCACCGCGATCTTCGCCGAGACGGACGACATCGCCTTCAGGCTGCTGACGATCTTGCGCGGCGTCAACGTCCCGGTACCGCAGCGGATGTCGATCCTCGGTTTCGACGGCCACGCGATGGCCGCGCCCTGGGACCTGTCCACGATGGCCCAGCCGGCCCGCCGCCTCGGCGAGGTGGCAGCGGAGCTGGCACACGGCGTGATCCACGACCCCGAGACGTACCGGGAGCGCCACGTGGTCCTGCCGGTGGAACTCGTCCCACGGGGCAGCACGGGTCCGATGCCGGCACCGACACCGCGCCGGCGCCCTGACGACGGGGCCGACGCGCCCGAAGCCCGGGCCGACGCGCCCAAAGCGTAGAACCGTCATTCCCGAAGGCAGTGCCGACGTTCCCGTCCACCGGCTGTGACCGGCGGGCTCCCGGCGGGCGTGTGGTCGTGACGCGGCGAGGGACTGATCGATGCGCCTTCTCTGGGGAGAGTAGGGAGCGGCTCAGTCGGGGACGACCTCGAAAGCGACCGTCTCATTGCCCGCTTGACGCCAGTCGGTGGTGACGGCTGCCGTCAGGGTGTAGGAGCCGGGCTCGTCCAGGCTGTCACCGAAGTTGAACAGCGTGATGCTGGGCGGTCGGCACCGCTCACTGGTGTGGCGACGCACCACCTCGGAGCCCCGCTTCAGTGTCCACTTCACATAGCATCCCCGATCCAGTTGGCCGGTGTCGTCGTAGACCTCTGTGTTGGCGCCGGGTGTGGATCCCGCCCGAAACGTGTCCGCACCGACTTTCCCGCCGGCCCCCATCTTGATCCGGACCGTCAAAGCACCCCCGTGCTGCGGGCTTTCGGCCCCACCCTCCTCCACAGCGGGATCCTCCGTCGTCGGCTCGACGGGATCAGGCGTCGATTCCGGTGGCGGTGCCTCCTCGAAGGGAGACTGCGTGACCCTGTCGCGCGGGGCGGATGTCGGTGTCACGTCGCTGCTGGGCCAGTCGGTACGCGCCGTGGCCTCCGGGCCGGGGCCCGAAGCCGACGGAGGGGCAGGATCAGAAGGAAACAGATCCCTTATGCCGACCACCAGCCCGATCACGGCAGCGAGAACAGTGATGACCACGACGACTGGGTGCTCCGCAAGACTTCTCCGCACACCGCTCAATGCGACTTCTCCCCCGCCAGTTCCCGCACGTCACAATCGGCATATCAACACGAAGCGCCGAATCGCCGACCTTAGCGAATACCGCTCCGCCCCGTAGCGGTTTCGCCACTGCGCACACCAACGTGAACTTCCGCAGGCGTCGTAAAACCGAAGCGGCGGGCGGACGAGAACAGATGGCGCGATGGCGACCACCGGTCTCACCCGGTCATGGGTGGGGCCCCGTGGTTTGTCGGCCGGTGTGTCAGGAGTGGAGGGCCTTCATCAGGCCCAGCAGACGTGCGGTGTCCATCTCGTTGTCGCTCCGCAGGGCCTGGATGACGTCGCGGATGCGTCGCGGGGTGGGGCTCACGCCGAGGAAGTCGCGGGTGGCGGGCGGTCCCCACTGGGCCAGGCCGCTGGTCGACATCGGGGCCCAGCCCGGCTCCAGGTCGCAGGAGAACAGGTCGCCGTCGGCGAAGTGTTCCATCATGAAGTGGTCGGGGTCGCGCCAGTAGTCGAACAGCTGGCTGCCCTGGATGTGCCGGCCGATGCCCCAGCTGCGCCGGTAGCCGCGCTCGCCCAGGTACTCCCCGCCTGCGGCGATCGCGTCCAGGTCGGTGACCTGGTAGGCGGAGTGGACGTAACCGGTGGCGGGGCCGAGGTGCATGGCCAGGGTGTGGTGGTCGACCGCCAGGCTGCCCTGGTCGCAGCGGAGGAACGCCATCGTCGGCCCGCGCTCACGCTGGCCGTCCAGGAACAGGAAGTCCGACACGATCATGCCCAGAGTGTCGAGGTACCAGTCCAGAGCCCGGGCGAACACCCTCGTCGACACCATCACGTGGCCGAGGCGCTGGATCCGGGACGGCTGCCGCCGTGGACGCTGGGGCGTGTTGACCCGACGCTCCTCGGTGCCGGAGTTGAGGAGCAGCGGCTGCTGCCCCGGCAGTTCGGGAAGTTGTTCGGCGCAGTACACCACTCGTACCGGGAAGCCGGAGGGATCGACCAGGTCGACCACGGTTCCGCCGCCAGGCACGTCCGCCCTGCGTACGTCGGTACCGGCAGCGCGCGCCAGGCGGTCCAGGTCGGACCGGTCGGCCGCGTGGAAGGCGGGGCCGACGAAGCGGGACGAAGGACCTCGCCGGATCACCATGCAGGGTGATCCGGCGAAGGTGCCTCGCAACCACAAGTCCTGTCCGGTGCGGGCGGTGACCTGGAATCCGAAGTCACGAGCGAAGACTTCCGCCCGGTTCAGGTCGGGCTTCTCGAATTCCAGCCAGGCCAGGTCCGTCACCTTGATCAGCGGATTACGAGAGCGTCCGGGGTTCTCCCCGCGCAGAGCGCCCTTCTCGCTGTGGAGGTCTTGGTGAGCCGTCTTGCCGTCGGTCTCGCTGGGGCGGGTCTTGCGCATGGTGTCCTCCGGGCGTATCGCCGTAGCGTGAAGAGAGCAACAGACAGGACAGGTCTTTCGTCAATGTGCGGGCTTCTGCTTCGGCACAGGATCAGACGATGGTGACCACCTCGTCGAAGTCCAGGCGGGGGGACCGCGGGTACCAGGCGTTCTCGCCCGGCTTTCCGATGTTCACGACCATGAGTGGCGTGTGGTCGTCGTCGAGGAACTCCTTTTGCAGACCGGCGGCGTCGAACCCGGACATCGGGCCCGCGGCCAGGCCGGCGGCCCGGATGCCCACGATGAAGTAGGCGGCCTGCAGGGTGCTGTTGACCAGGGCGGACCGCTCGCGGGCCGGGCGGTCGGCATCGTACATGTCCTTGAGCTGCGGAAAGTGCGGCATGAGTCTCGGCAACTCCTCATGGAACTCGTTGTCGGTGGAGAGGATCGCGACGAGAGGGGCAGCGGCGGTCTGGGCGCGGTTGTTCTCACCCATGTGTCCCAGCAGGCGTTCGCGGGCCTCGGGGGAACGAACGAGAGTGATGCGCAGCGGCGACTGGTTGAAGGCCGTCGGCCCGTACTTGACCAGGTCATAGATGGCCTGGATCTGTTCGTCGGTCACTGGTTCGGCTGTGAACGTCCTGGCCGTGTGGGCCTCGCGGAACAGTACGTCTTGGGTATGAGCGTCAAGAGCAATGGACATGATGCACCTTTCATGAGTGGGACTGGTGCCGGATAAAAGGCCGCCCGACTGCCGGGCTGGAGTTGTGCGGGCGTCGGGCGGCGGAGTGAAGGATGTTCGACGCGGCTGGGTGAACTGACGATCCCCGGCCGCCACACGAAGCGGCTGGGCGAACTGACGACCCCCTCCGCCCCGGCGCACGCGAATCTTGCCGGGATCGGGCTGCTCCCGGAGCCCGGGAGCAGCCCGACCAGGAACAACTGCGCCGCGGGGGATACGGCGAGTCGATCCTGCTTCTCGTGCGGCGTGCGAAGCGCGGGCCCCGGCGGACGTGAGTTCCGCAGGACGATCACCCTCTGCCGGTTCCCCGGCCCGCTACATCATCGGATGCCAACACCACTCACACTATGGTACGTCGTTCTATAGCGCAACGTTTCGCAGCCTCACTCAGCCGCACTCGGCCGCGCGTTCTGAGGGCTTGGGCGAGACCATCCGATCTCATCAACCGCGAGCATGAGCAGGCGGATCAGAAGCACCGTGGAACAGAAGCACCGCGGGTGAGAAGCACCGTGGATCAGAAGCGACTACGCCCGGGGAGAGCCGGCGAACTGCTCCTGCTTGTCGTGCGGTTGGTCGAACTCCTCGCGTTCCAGAGCCGCGCCTTCGGTGTCGACGTTCGGGAGCACCCGGTCCAGCCAACGCGGTATCGCCCAGCTGGCCTCGCCGAGCAGTTGCAGCGCCGCCGGCACCAGGACCATGCGGACCACCAGTGCGTCGACGAGGACTCCGACAGTCAGGGCCAGGCCGATCGACGCGACCATGGGGTCGCCGCCGCTGAAGGCGAAGCCCGCGAACACGGAGGCCATGATGGTGGCCGCGGCGATGACAACGGGCGATGCCTGCCCGAAGCCCCTCAGCACGGCAGCCCGTGTGTCCAGTCCGTTCTTGTGCGCCTCGTGCATGCGGGAGACGAGGAACACCTGGTAGTCCATGGCCAGGCCGAACAGCACACCCACCACGAGGAGCGGCATGAGGCTGCCGAGGGGGCGGGCTTCGTCGAGACCGACCAGGCCGCCCGCCCATCCCCACTGGAAGACCGCGACCGTCACGCCGAGGCCCGCGGCCAGGGACATCAGGAACCCGACGGTGGCGAGCAACGGCAGCGCGATGGAGCGGAACACCAGCATGAGCAGGAGCAGGGAGAGCCCGACCACGCAGATCAGATAGGTGATGAGGCCGGACGAGAGCTGCGAGTTGACGTCCACGTCGACCGCGGTCTGGCCGGTCACCGAGACCTTCGCGTCCTTCACGTCGTCCGTCGAGGAACGCAGCAGGTTCACCAGGTCGCTGGTACGTGAGTCGGAGGGACCGTGTTCGGGAGTCACCGCGAGGAAGGCGACATCCGCCTTCTCGGCGGGCTGGACGGGGCTGACGTCGGCCACGCCGGTCAGCGCGGCGATGTCCTTCGTCGCACCCGCTGCCGTGTCCGCCGCATTCGTACCCTCGAAGAGCACGATCAGAGGGTTCTGTTCGCCCGCGCCGAAAGCTTCGCTGATGGTGTCGTAGGCCGCGCGCTGGGAGCTGGCCGGGTCCGCACCGCCCGGCGGGTCGAGTTCGGTCTTGAGCGAGAGGGCCGGCAGGGCGAGCAGAGCCACGGCCACCACAGCGCCCAGAATGGTCAGGACGGGCCGGTTGACCACCAGCAGGGCCCAACGGCCCAGCAGGCCCGGTCGGGACTCCTGCTCACGTTCCTCACGGTCACGACGGTGTGCGGGGTCCGCGACTGCCGCAGTCTCCCCGAAGACGTTGGGCGCCGTCTCGCCGAAGGCGTCTACGTCTGCCGTGGCGGAGGCGGAGGCGGCGGTCGGGCGTTCCTTGCGCGGCAGGGCCTTGTAGCCGAGGGTCTTCAGGACCGCCGGCACGACGGTGAGCGAGGCGGCCACGGCCACGATCACGGCGAAGGCCGCGCCCTGTCCCATCTCGGTGATGAACGCGATCCGCAGGATCGCCAGCCCCACGAGGGCGATGACCACGGTGGTGCCGGCCACCACCACGGAGGTGCCGGCCGTGCCGGAGGCCCGGGCCACGGCGGAGTCTATGTCGGCACCGCGTCGGAGCTCGTCCCGGAACCGCGAGAGGATCAGAAGGGCGTAGTCGATGCCGACGGCCAGACCCAGCATCAGCGCGAGGATCAGCGTGGTGGACTGAATGCCCTCACCGGTCGACGACCAGGCGAGGACGCCCACGATGCCCACGATGACACCGCCCAGGGCGGTCAGCATGTTCGCGCCGGCGGCGGCCAGCGAGCCGAAGGTCAGCAGCAGTACGACGAAGGCGACGACGACACCGATGGCTTCGGTGATGCTGGCGATCTCGGGCGGACCGTCGTCGAGGGCGCCGCCGAGCTCGATCGTGTATCCCTCGTCGGTCAGTTCCGCCGAAGCCTTGCGGACGTTGTCCTCGACGACGGCCTGATCGGCCTCGATGTCGACCGTCAGCGTCGAGACGGCCACCGACCCGTCCTCGGACACGTAGGGGCGGTTCTCGTCGTACGGATCTTCGGCGGACAGTACGTCGGGGATGTCGGCGGCGCGTGCCACCACGTCCTGGACCAGCTTCTGGCCGGCCGGATCGGTGAGGGAGGTGCCGTCGGGTGCCTCCACGACCAGCATCAGCTCGCCGGACTCGGGTCCCGGCGCCGCGGGGAACGCCTTGTCCATCGTGGCGAGCGCCGTGGTCGACTCGGCACCCGCGATGCTGAACTCCGCGTCGGAGAACTTGGCTCCGGTGATCGTCATGACCGCGAAGAGCCCGGTCAGTACGAGCCAGGCGCCGGCGACGACGAGTCGGTGGCCGGCGCTGAACGCACCGACCCTGGACAAGAATCGAGACATCGGGAACTCCTGCGTGAAGGCAGTAAAACGGCCGCTGCTGCGGACCTGATGCCTTACCTTCCGGCGCGGGGTGCCTCTTGGTCGTCCCTCAGACGCGGTAGGGGGCGTACCGCGTCCGGTGTATTTTCTCGACCGGTGTGCCGCCGGGTCGCGGTGCGGTCAGTCGTCGAGGAGGCCCGCACGGAGTGCGGCGACCACCAGTTGTGCCCTGGCCCGGACGTGCATCTTGCTCATGGCGCGGTTGACATGGGTCTTCACCGTCATCGGGGAGATGAACAGGCGTTCCGCGATGGCGTCGTTGCTCAGCCCCTGGGCGACCAGGACCGTCACCTCGCGTTCGCGGGAGGTCAGGGACGCGGCCTTGCGCAGGTCTGCGGGGGAAGCCGGTTCGTGGGTCCGTGGCCTGCTCGCCGTGGTGGCGAGGTGTCCGACGACGGTGGCGGTCGCGACGGCGGACAGGGACGCTCCCCCGGCGGCGACCCGTCTGACCGCCTGCATCAGTTCCTCGTGGTCCGAGGACTTCCCGAGGAAACCGTTGGCCCCGGCCTGAAGGGCGGCGAGCACGTTCTCGTCGGTGTCGAAGGTGGTCAGCACCAGGATGCCGATGCCCGCGGTGGTGGCGTCGTCCCGCAGGCGGCCGATGGCTCCCACTCCGTCGAGCACCGGCATGCGAAGGTCCATCAGGATGACGTCGGGCAGGAGGGCCCGCGCCATGTCGACGGCCGTACGCCCGTCGCCGGCCTCGCCGACGACGTCGACGTCGTCGGCGCTCTCCAGCAGGGCGCGTATGCCTGAGCGGATCATGATCTGGTCGTCGACGACGAGTACACGTACGACGCTCATGCGCGCGTCTCCTTCAGGGTGCGGGGTGCGGTCGCCGGGAGCTGGGCGGACACCAGGAAGCCGTCCGTGTCCGGACCGGCGTGGAAGGTGCCCCCCAGGAGATGGACCCGTTCCTCCATGCCCACCAGCCCGAGCCCGCTGCCGGCGGACGTGGTCTCGCCCGGCACCCACGCGTTACGGACCGACAGGGTGACGTACCCGTTCACGGGAGCGTCGACGACGACCGCGGCGGCGCCGTCGCCGTACCGTTGCGCGTTGGTCAGCGCCTCCTGGAGGAGGCGCTGGGCGGCGGTGAGGGCGAGCGGCGCGAGCGCGAGCAGGTGGTCCAGTCCGTCGGCCCTCACCCGCAGGCCGATGCCCTCGAAGCTCCGCAGCAGGTCGTCGATCATGGCGGCGTCGACAGGAGTCGGGGGGACGGGGTCCGATTCCGAGGCGCGCAGGACACCGAGGACGACTCCCAACTCCTCCATCACCGACTGCGTCGCCGCTTGGACATCGCCCAGCGCGCGCTCGGCGACCTGCGGCGAACGCGTGAGGTTCGCCCTGGCGACATTGGTGTGGACACTGACCACCGCGAGGTGATGGGCGACGCTGTCGTGGAGTTCGCGGGCGATCCGCAGCCGCTCCTCCGCGACGTGCCGGGCCACTTCCTGCCGTCTGCTCTCGGCCTCCTGGCGGCGCCGTCCCACCTCCGCGACCACGTAGCGCCGCTGCGCCTGCACCCACTGCCCGACGCCGACCGCCGCGACCACCAGGGCGACGAACCCGAAGGCCCCCTCACCGCCGCTGGCCCACCACGGAACGTAGGTGGAGGACAGTGCGCTCGCCGCGATGAGCACGCCGGCGGCGACCGCGTCGAACAGGGGGCGGCGCAGCGCGAACAGGAACAGCAGTCCTCCGGCGACGGCCCAGGTGCCGTACGGCGCCGTATCGCGCACTTCCAGGGCGGCCAGGAGGCAGGCGATGACGACGGCGAGGCTCGATGCGCGCGCGGCCAGGACGACGCCCGCCGCGCCGGTACCGAGGATGGCCCACAGCATCGCGGTACCGGCCTGATCACCGACGGCGGCGGCCACTCCCCCCACGGCCAACGCGGCCACTGTCGCCAGCACGCCTCCGAACACCCATCGGTCCGCTCTCACCAGTGCTCACTCCATGTCCATGCCCTTACGACGCGGCAGGCGTCGACAGGTCGGTCGGCCACTCGGCGGCACGGTTCGTGGATGCGCGCGGCACAACGATCCGCGGCGTCCCCCGAACCGGCCACATCGGCGGTTGCCATGCCACGAATCCTATGGCACGTTGTTCTATAGAACAATGTGTCACAGAGTGGGCGATGCGCCACGCCCGAGCAGTCGATCACCCCTCGCAAAGGCGTGTCCCGCGGGGATGTAGCGTGGCGTGCGTAGCGGTCGGTCGACGGGAGGCGCGGGACACATGGGGGCCGGAGCAGGGGCGGAGCCCAGGCGCCGCACGGCGAGTGACCAGGTTCATGCGGTCCTGCTGGACGCGGCCCAGAGCGTGCTCGACCGCGAGGGCCTCCCCAACGTCACCGTTCGCGCGGTTGCCCGCGAAGCGGGGGTCGCACCCATGGGCGTCTACAACCGGTTCGGCAGCAAGGAGGGTCTCCTGCTCGCGCTGGCCGTCCGGGCCCTCGAAGACCTGTGGCAGGCGGTCGCCGTCGACGTCACGCTGGACGCGGAGGAGCGTTTCCGTCAGGGATGTGTCGCCTACCGGGAGTTCGCGCTGGCACACCCCCAGCGTTACGCGCTGATCTTCGGAGGCGGTGGACCGGTCGCCCAGACGGGTTCCGAGGCGTCGGTGCACGGCCACGCCGCGTTCGAGGTCCTGATCGAGCTCGTCGAGGGGCTGCTCGACCGCACGTCACTCGAGCGGTACGCCAACTCGGGCGAGGCCGCGCAGATGGTGTGGACCGCCATCCACGGCGCGGTCCACCTGGAGCTGGGGGGCATCGGGCAGGTGTCCGGCTCGCACGACATCTACGAGCGGCTGATCGACCTCCTCATCCGGGGCCTGCGCTGACGGATGCGCAGTCTGCCTGACCGGATACGTGGCTGCCCGTGCCGGCGTGTCCGTCGGCGTCACCCGCACTGATCATGGTGCGGCGCTCGCAGGCGCATTCCTCGGACGCGGCACGCGTGGTGGCGAAGCAGAGCGGCGGGTTCACTTCCAGACGACGATGTTGCGGCGCACGGGCACGGACGAGGCGTCGGCGGCGAACAGCTCGGGTGAGTGCGCGCGGATGCGTTCGATGTCGTCGAAGACGGCGCGCAGATGGGTACGCATGGCCGTGCGGGCGAGCGGGACGTTCCCGTCGGTGATCGCGTCGAAGATCTCACGGTGCTGGGCGACGAACACGGCCGGGGACACGTTCTCGTGGAGACCGAGGCGGCGAGCCCGGTCCAGGTGCCCCTTGGCGGCGGCGACCGTGGTCCAGACGTTCCCGTGCCCGCTCAACCGCATCAGACCCTGGTGGAACGCCTCGTCCAGGTCGAAGAACTCCTCCAGGCCGAGGTCCGCGCGGCGCTGTCGCTCCAGGTTGCCCCGCAGGTCCCCCAGGACCGCGGGGTCCAGTTCCGCGGGCAGATCGTCCAGTGAGCCGAGTTCCACCGCCTCCCTCAGGAACTGCGCGTCGGCGACCTGAGCCGGGTCGACCCGGGACACGAACGACCCGACCTTGGGGAAGACCTGCACCAGGCCCTCCTGGGCCAGCAGGATCAGGCTCTCCCGTACCGGCGTGCGGCTGACGCCCATCGACGCGGCGAGTTCGTTCTCCGAGAGCGCGGCGCCCGGGGCGAGTTCGAGGGTCAGGACCATCTGGCGCAGTTTCAGGTAGATGTCGCGCCGGTTCGTCCGCCCGGTCGTTTGAGCCATGGGCCCATCGTACGTAGAGCGGCACGGCAAGTATTGCCGTACTGCGATACAAGTGCTTGTATACAAGTACTTCGCGACCAAGGAGTGCTTGTGAGCAGGATCGAAAGCGTCGAGGTCTTCGTCGCCTCACCCGGCCGGACCTTTGTCACGCTGCGGATCACCACCACGGACGGAGTGAGCGGCCTCGGCGACGCCACGCTCAACGGACGGGAACTGGCCGTCGCCGGCTATCTGCGCGACCACGTGGTTCCGCTGCTGATCGGCCGGGACCCCGCCCGAATCGAGGACACCTGGCAGTACCTCTACAAGGGCGCCTACTGGCGGCGCGGACCCGTCACGATGACCGCGATCGCCGCCGTCGACACCGCCCTGTGGGACATCCTGGGCAAGACCGCCGGCCTGCCCGTGTACCAGCTCCTCGGCGGCCGGTCGCGCGACGGCGTACTGGTCTACTCCCACGCCAGCGGCACCGACGTACCCTCGCTCCTCGACGACGTCGAGCGGTACCTGGAGCTGGGCTACAAGGCCGTACGGGCACAGGCCGCCGTGCCCGAGGTCGGGGGCACGTACGGGGTGCGCAAGGGCAAGGTCTACGAGCCGGCCGCCACCGAGCTGCCCGACGAACAGCCCTGGGACACCGAGGCGTATCTCGACTTCGCGCCCAGGTACCTGGAGGCGGTACGGGAACGCTTCGGCTTCGGCTTCCATCTCCTGCACGACGTGCACCACCGGCTCTCCCCGAACGAGGCGGCCCGGTTCGGCAAGAGTGTCGAGGCCAGCCGGCTGTTCTGGATGGAGGACCCGACCCCGGCCGAGAACCAGGAGTCCTTCCGGCTCATCCGGCAGCACACCACGACACCGATCGCGGTCGGCGAGGTGATGAACTCGATCTGGGACGTCCAGCACCTCATCACCGAACAGCTCATCGACTACGTGCGCACCACCGTCGTCCACGCGGGCGGCATCACGCATCTGCGCCGGATCTTCGATCTCGCCGCGCTGTACCAGGTGCGGACCGGATCCCATGGGGCGACCGACCTCTCCCCCGTGAGCATGGCCGCCGCCGTGCACCTCGACATCGCCGTGCCGAACTTCGGCATCCAGGAGTACATGGGCCACGCCGAGGAGACCGCCGAGGTGTTCCGCACCGGGGTGACCTTCGCCGACGGCATGCTGCATCCCTCCGAGGAACCGGGCCTCGGCGTCGAGTACGACGAGAAGGCGGCCGAGCGCTTCCCCTACCGTCGGCGCTACCTTCCGGTCGCCCGCCGTCTCGACGGTTCGGTGCACGACTGGTGAGCGCCGACGACCAGCTGAGCCGCGCCACCCTCCCGCGGCTCGCGCCCGAACTGCGGCCCGCCGTCGACCCGGCCGAACTGCGCACCCGGATCGTCCACTTCGGCCTCGGCGCCTTCCACCGGGCACACCAGGCCGTGTACACCGAGCACGCCGCCGCCCGCTCCGGTGAGCCCTGGGGCATCACCGCGGTCGCGCCCCGGTCGGCCGGGACCGTGCGCGCCCTGCGCAGCCAGGACTGCCTGTACTCGCTCACCGAACGCCGTCCGGACGGACACCGCACACGCGTCGTGGGCTCGGTCGTCGGTGCGCTGGCCATGGGCCCCGACGCCGGGGCCGTCGACGCCCTGCTCGCCGACCCCGAGGTGACGGTGGTGACGCTGACCGTGACGGAGAAGGGCTATCACCGTTCTCCCGCGACCGGCGGTCTCGACACCACGGCCGGACCCGTCGCCGCCGACCTCGCGGCCGCCCCCGACGGGCCGCTCACCACGGTCGTCGGACGCCTCGCCACCGGACTGGCCGCCCGGATGCGGGCCGGCGCACCCCCGGTCGACGTCGTGTCCTGCGACAACATGGCGGACAACGGCGCGGCGCTGGCCCGGGTCGTCCACGACTTCGTCCGTGCGTCGGCCTGGCCGGACCGCGCGGAGATCCTGGACCGGATGGCCGGGGCCGTCACCTTCCCCGCGGCCGTCGTGGACCGGATCGTGCCCGCGACCGGCGAGGCCGACCGGGCGGCCGCCGTCGCCGCGCTGGGAGTACAGGATGCTCTCGCCGTGACGGGTGAGCCGTACCGCCAGTGGGTACTGGAGGACTCCTTCGCCGCGCCCCGGCCGCCCTGGGAGCTCGACGGCGCCCTGTTCGTCCCGGACGTCGCGCCCTACCAGCTCACCAAACTGCGGCTGTTGAACGGCTCCCACTCCGCACTGGCCCACCTCGGCGAGGTCGCGGGACTCACCACGATCGCCGGGACCATGGCGGCGGACTGGGGCGAGCGTCTCGTACGGGCGCTGTGCGCGGAGGTCTCACCCACCCTCCCCGCGGACGGCCCGGACCCGGTCGCCTACGCCGACGACCTCGTCGTACGCTTCCGCAATCCCGCCATGCACCACCTGCTGCGGCAGATCGGCTCCGACGCATCGCTGAAGATCACTGAGCGCTGGCTGCCCGCCCTGCGCGAACTGCGCGCCCGCGGCGCGAGCACCCCGGTGCTCGAACTCGCCCTGGCCGCCTGGGCGCACGGCACCCGCCGGGCCGCCGCACCCCCCTCCGATCCCGCCGCCGAGGCGCTCGCCGCCTGCTGGCGATCGGCGGACCGGCCCGTCGAGACGGTACGCGCGCTGCTGCGCGTCCTGGGCGCGGGGGATCTGGCGGACGACGACGCACTCACCACCGCCGTCGCGGACCGGTTCCCCGCCCTGGACGCCGGACGCGTCGACATCTGACACCCGACGGCGTGTCCGACCTCGGTATCCGCCCTCGTCCCCGTATCCCATCTCCCCTGTCCCCCGTCCCCCGTCCCCAACAGCTTCCTCGGTTCCGAACAACGGAGTTCACGATGAAGGACAGCGTCATAGCCGCCCAGCAGACGCCTTCCGCACAGCGCAGCACGCGCGATCTGACCCGCGCCGCCGTCTCGGGCTGGCTCGGTACGGCCATGGAGTTCATGGACTTCCAGCTCTACTCGCTGGCCGCCGCTATCGTCTTCAACAAGATCTTCTTCCCGGACGTCAGCCCGGCGATCGGGCTGATCGCCGCGATGGCCACGTACGGCGTCGGGTACGTCGCCCGGCTCGCCGGAGCCGTCTACTTCGGGCGGATGGGCGACCGGCTCGGCCGCAAGAAGGTCCTGTACATCACCATCCTACTGATGGGTGCCTCCACCACCCTGATCGGCGCACTGCCCACGTACGCCACCATCGGCATCCTCGCGCCGATCCTGCTCGTCGCACTGCGGCTGGTACAGGGCTTCGGCGCCGGCGCCGAGATCGCCGGGGCCACCGTCATGCTGGCCGAGTACGCGCCCGCCGGGCGGCGCGGGCTGATCTCCTCGCTGGTGTCGCTCGGTACGAACTCCGGGACGCTCGCCGCATCGGGCCTGTGGGCCGTTCTGCTCGCCGTGCTCAGCGAGGAACAACTGCTCTCGTGGGGCTGGCGGTTGCCCTTCCTGCTGAGCTTCCTGTTGATGATCTTCGCGGTCTGGATGCGGCGCAGCCTCAAGGAGAGCCCGGTCTTCGAGGAGCGCCCCGACGTCGTGGACGGCGTGGCGCTGGCCCGCGACGAGGTGGAGTCCGTCATCGCCACGGCCGACCAGCACGAGGGCAGCGTCCTGGCGGCGGGGATCCGCCAGCGCAAGGGCAAGGCGTTCTTCCTCGCGCTCGGACTGCGCTTCGGCCAGGCCGGCAACTCCGGACTGATGCAGACGTTCCTCGTCGGCTACCTCGCCACCAACCTGGCGGTCGACCGGTCCGTACCGACGGACGCGATCGTGTACGGCTCACTGGTGGGCTTCGCCACCGTGCCGCTGGTCGGTCTGCTGGGCGACCGTTTCGGACGCCGTGTGGTCTATCTCGTGCTCTCGGCCCTGACCGTCGTCCTCGCCTTCCCGGTGATGCTCCTCATCACCTCCGGGTCGACCCCGGGCGTGCTGCTCGGCATGGTCCTCGGCCTGAACGTCGGCGTCCTCGGGTTGTTCTCGCTCGAAAGCGTCACGATGGCCGAACTCTTCGGCTCGCGGACCCGGTTCACCCAGCTCGCGCTCTCCAAGGAGATCGGCGGCATCCTCGCCACCGCGATCGGCCCGGTCCTCGCGGCCACGCTCACGGCCGTCACCGACAGCTGGTGGCCCATCGCCGCCATGCTCATCGTCTACTCGCTCATCACCTTCGTCAGCGCGTACCTCGCGCCCGAGACACGCGGACGCGACCTGGTCCGGCTGGAGGACGCCGTATGAGGACGATCGACGCAGCAGGCGCCGCGCGGACAGTTGCCGATGCGGGCGCCGCACGGACGTACACCGCGGGAGGTCCCGAGCCCGTGGCCGCCGGGGCCGGCCGGATGAGGGCCGTCGTGGTGCACGGCGCCGACGACGTACGCATCGACGTACGGGCCCGGCCCGTACCCGGCGCGGGTGAGGTGCTGCTGGCCGTGGAGTGGGGCGGGATCTGCGGGTCCGACATCGCGTACTGGAGGAAGGGGGCGTCCGGCACCGCCTCACTCGCGCACCCGCTGGTGCTCGGGCACGAGTTCGCGGGCCGGATCGCCGAACTCGGCGACCGGGTCACCGGTCTCGACGTCGGGCAGGCGGTCACCGTGCATCCGGCCCGGCCGGTGGGCGACGGTGTCCTTCCCGAGCGGCTCGCCGGACGGACGAACCTCTACCCGCGCGTCCGCTACTTCGGTTCGGCGGCCTTCGATCCGCACACCGACGGCGGGTTCAGCGAGTACCGGACGGTGCACGCCGCCCAGATCCGGCCTCTGCCGGACGGCGTCACCACCGAACAGGGCGCCCTCGCCGAGCCGTTGGCCGTCGCACTGCACGCCGTCGGCCGGGTCCCGGACCTGCGTGGCCGCACGGTCCTGGTCAACGGCTGTGGACCGATCGGCTCCCTGGTCGTCGCCGCCGCCCGGTACCGCGGTGCGGAACGGGTCGTCGCCGCCGACCTGGCGTCGTCCTCGCTCGCCGTCGCCCGCGCCATGGGCGCCGACGAGACACGTGACCTCTCCGCCGGCGAGGAACTGCCGCCGGACATGGACCTGGTCTTCGAGGCGTCCGGCGCCCCGGCCGCGCTCGGACCGGTGCTGCGGGCCACGGCCCGGGGCGGCACCCTCGTCCAGGTCGGCAACCTGCCCGGTACGGCCGTGCCCGCGGCCCTCGGCGACCTGGTGACGCGGGAGATCACATGGATCGGCTCGTACCGCTTCGTCGAGGAGATCGACGACGCACTGCGCGCACTGCGCGACGGACTGGACGTGACCCCACTGATCACCCACCGCTTCCCGTTGGAGCAGGCGGAGGAAGCACTCACCGTCGCCGCCGACCCCAACAGCGGGAGCAGCAAGGTCATGCTGCGCCTCACCGCTGGGGCCGCCCCCGTATGACCGCCGCGCACTCCGGTGTCGCGGCGGCGGACGGGGCAGCGCTCGACCGGGGGGACGGGCGGTGCCCCGCCGTCACGTCAGCCTGACGTCCGGTCGAGACCGGGTGTGTCGACGGCTGTCTCCACCGTGACCGCGGTCCTGCGCCGGCGGAGGTGGCGTACGCCTTCGATGACGCCGGTCACCACGAGTGCCAGCCCCACGCCGACGGCGATGGCCAGCAGCGTGTTCTCCTGGAACACGACGCCGCCGAGATAGCCGGTGAGCGCGGTGTAGGCGCTCCAGGTGGCGGTGGCGAACGCGACGAACATCAGATACTTGCGCACCGGGTAGCCGACGAGGCCGGTGGAGAGAGTGGCCAGGTAGCGTCCCACCGGGATGAACCGCGTGGTCACCAGAATGAAGCCGCCGCGGGCGTCGAGTTCACGGGCGAACCAGTCATGTGCCGTGCGGCGTCTGGAGCCGGGTGGCAGGCGCTTGAGGATGCGTTCACCCAGCAGTCGTCCGACCACGTAGGGAACGAGATCGCCGAGAAGGGCGCCGAGTGTCGTGGCGGCGACGACGAGCACGATGTCGGTCTCTCCGGTGGCGGCGTAGACGCCCGCGACGATCACGACGGGTTCGCTGGGGATCAGCGGGAGGAAGGAGTCGAGGAAGGACACCGCGACGAGCACCGCGTACAGCCACGGCGAGGTGATGACCGATTCGGCCAGGTCGAGCCAGTCGATCATAAGGTGTCGGCCTTCGTCGTCAGGTGCGGACGGTGGGTCATGGGGGCATCCCTCCCGGGATGGTCGGGTCGGTGACCGCCGCGTACGGCACACGGGGGGTGGTGCGGACGCACGGCCCCGGTCACAGGTCGACGGTGAGGTCGGACGACAGCGCCCGCGAGACGCAGCAGTACATCCGGCCGGGCGGGGCGCCGATGTCGTCGCGGTGCTCCGGCTCTCCGTCGACGAGCGCGATCTCGCAACTGCCGCAGACCCCTTCGCGACAGCCGGACGGTATGCGGAATCCGGCGTGGTTCAGCGCGTCCAGCATGGAGTCCTCCGCGCCGACCTGGACGGTCCGTCCCGATCGGACGCAGTGCACGTCGAAGGGCTTGTCGGGCGCGAACTCCTTGGCCACCGGCCGGAAGTGCTCGGTGTGCAGCCGCTGCGCGGGGAACGCCGCCTCGGCCGCGTCGAGCATCGACGCGGGACCGCAGCAGTACACGAGTGCCTGCGGGCCCAGTGCTGCCGCCTCCGCCGTGAAGTCGGGTCGGCCGTGCCGCTCGGTGGTGTGGAGACGCACCCGGCTGCCGTACGCGGCACGCAGTTCGTCGGCGAAGGGCATGGTGGCCGTGGATCTGCCCACATACACCAGTGTTGCCGAGGCGCCCGCCTCGACCGCCGCCGTCAGCATCGGCAGGACGGGGGTGATGCCGATCCCGCCGGCGACGAACAGGTACTCCGGTGCGGGCAGCAGGGGAAAGTTGTTGCGCGGTACCGAGACGTCGAGCATGCGGCCCTCGTCGAGGAACAGGTGGACGTACTCCGAGCCGCCCCGGCTGAGCCGGTCGTGACGGACGGCGACACGGTAGGTGTCCCGGTCGGCCGGGTTCCCGCACAGCGAGTACTGCCGGGTCAGCCAGTTGGGCAGGGCCAGATCGATGTGGGCGCCCGGTTCCCAGGGGGCCAGCGGGCCGTCGGCGCCGCGCAGAAGGAGCGAGACGGTGTCCTGGGCGACCGGCCGCACCTTCTCCAGGATGGTTCGTTGCATGGTCATGACCGCCTCAGTACAGGTGCCGGTAGTCGTCTTCGAGCATGTCCGTCAGCGCCTTCGGGTCGGCGTCGAGCCCGAACTGGTCGGCGGCGATCTCCCCTATGGACGGCATCTCCCCGGCCAGGGCCTGGCTCGCCGGGTCCCACAGCCTGGAGCGGATGAGCGCGCGGCCGCAGTGGAAGAAGACCTCTGTCACCTCCACGGCGATCGCGAGTTCGGCGTCCTTTCCTTCGATGCGCATCCGCGCGAGGACGTCCGGTTCGTCGGTGGGATAGGCACGGCCGTTGACCCGCAGCACTTCTCGCATTCCTGGGATGACGAACATCAGCCCGATCCCGTCGTTCTCGGCGAGATTGCGGAAGGAGTCGGCCAGTTGGTTGCCCGGCCGGTCGGGGATGGCGAGCGTGCGGTCGTCGAGCACCTTCACGAATCCCGGATAGTCGCCGCGCGGCGAACTGTCGGGGAGTCCCGTGGCGTCCGAGGTGGCCATCGCCAGGAAGGGGGCATGCGCGACGAAACGGCGCGCATGCCGGTCCAGCCGGTCGCGGACCTTGCGTTTGATCATGTCCTCGGGTTCGCCGATCCGGGCGCGCACCTCCGCGAAGGAGATACGGCGCGGACGGGTTCGGGGGATGGCGTCAGTCATCGTCATCAGTGGGTTCCGGGCTTCCATTCGGTCTCTCTGAGCTTCCGTTCGGGCTTTCGGGGGTCTACGTCCGGTTTCTCGCACTCGCTCCGGACGCCGCGGACGCTGCGGACGGCGTCGTACGGCAGCACGGCGTGCACGCCCCAGGTGTCGTTGGCCACCTGCGTGATCCGCAGGTCCACCACCGCGCCGGCGAGGGCCAACGCGGTCGTCCTGTCCAGGTCGAACAGGGTGCAGAGCCAGCCGAGCATGGCGTCGAGGGCGTCTCCCGTCGCCGCGTTCAGGTCCGCGTCGAAGCCGAAGGTGACGCGCCCCTCGGGCGTCTCGGCGTGGATGCCGGGGACCGGGGCCCGCTCCCGGAGGTTCAGCGTCACCTCGGTCGTCATGGGGCACTCGATCGCCGTGCCGGCGACCTCGCCGTTCCCCTGCGCCGCGTGACCGTCACCGAGGTGGAGCAGCGCGCCGGGCACGGTCACCGGCAGGTACAGCGTCGAACCCGCCACCAGGTCACGACAGTCGAGGTTCCCGCCGCTGCCCGCCCGCGGAGGGACGGTGGAGTGCGGGCCCGGCTCCACCGGAGGGACACCGACCACACCAAGGAAGGGCGCGATGTCCACGGTCCGGCCGCGGTCGTCGGTGGCCGTCCCTTCGCCGATGTCCCACAGCAGCCATGCCGGGGGTCCGTCGGCGACGCCCAGCCGGCGCGTCAGCGGGTTGTCCTTCACCCCGGCGAGCGTCCACCCCCAGGGGCCGGCCCTGACGGACTCGAGACGCACCTCCAGGACCATGCCCGGTTCCGCGCCCCGCACCGCGATCGGTCCGGTGAGGCAGTGCCCCGTCCCGCCCTCGAACATGCGCGGCACCGGCTCGCCGGGGGTACGCATCGGTTCCAGGTATCCCGCGGCCTCCAGCGAGCCGACCGTCACCGAGTCACCGGCGTCCAGGGTCAGCACGGGCGGGGTGTCCCGGTCCAGGACGTCCACCACGGTGTCCCGGGTCGCCGGCAGGTCGTATCGGGTCATGCGAAGTCTCCCTCACTCGGGCAGAAGTGGCGTGGACAGGTGATGGTGTGGGCAGGGGCGGGGGCGGGTTCAGCGGAGACCGGACCGCGGGGTGGGCTCCAGGCGGACCGTGGACGCAGGCCCGTCCGACAGCGCGGAGAGGTCGTCGACGAGGGACGGGCAGCCCGGATGCCCGTGGACGGCGGCCAGGACCCGTTCCCGGTCGGCGGCGTCCTCGAAGCGGCGGATCCAGACGAAGGCGTCCTCGTCGTCGGCGGCCGTGAACGCTCCCACCACGCGCATCCCCATTTCCTGGTGCAGCGGGATGACGGTCTCGTCCATGTAGCGGGCGAGTTCCGTGCCGTGGCCGGGGCGGGCGCGTTCCGTGCGTATCTCGTAGAACACGGGTTCCTCTCATCTGTGTCCTGCTGGTCCCTGCACGGGTACCTGTTCCTGGGCGGGTGGGCGTCCGCGCGTGGTCGCTGTCAGGACGGGCGTCCGATGCGGGCGGCGGCCAGTTCGTAGACGCCGGGTGAGCCCTCCCACGGGGCGGTGCGCACCACGGCCCAGCTGCGTATCAGCCAGCGTCCGCCGGATCTGCTGAGCCCGAGCCGCCACAGGCCGCGCATCGTGCAGTGGTCGGTGACACCGGGGGCGCCGGGGACGTGGTGGTAGGCGACCATGTGCGCGCGGCACTCGGCCTCGTCGCCCGACAGCTGTACGAGGAGGTCGGTGGCCGCGTGGTGGGTGCAGTCGAAGCCTTCCAGGGTCCGGCGGGCCAGCTCGACCAGTTCGGCGGCCGGCACCGTCGTAGGCGGCCTGCCGTGGTAGTGGGTGGAGAGGTCCAGCCGCACCTCGTCGGCGAACAGCCGCCGCAGAGCGGTCCAGTCCCGGTCGTCCTGGGCGTGGGCGAGACCGGCGACGACATCGGCCACGGCGGCCCGGTCCACCAGGTCCTGCGGTGCCGTCATGTCCGTGCCTCCGTCGACGCCGCGGCGGGACGGCCGGGCTCCGGCCGTTCGACCAGCGGCAGCACCAGGCGGCTGGGGTGGGCCGGCCCGTGGTGCACCCGGTTGACCGCGACCGCCACGTCCTCCTCGGCGTCGGCCGCGATGGTCCCGCCCGTGTTGGTGTTCCGGTCGTAGCGGGGGAAGTTGCTGCTGGAGACCTCCAGCCGGATGCGGTGTCCGGGCAGGAACACGTTCGCGGTGACGCCCAGATCGACCGTCACTTCGTACACCTTTCCCGGCTCCAGAGGCTCCGGGTCGGTGAGTGAGGTGCGGTAGCGGGCGCGCTGGATGCCCTCGCACAGCAGGATCGCCCTGCCGTCGGGGTGCACGTCGACGAGTTTGCCGGTGAAGTCGGTGTCCGGTGCCGAGGAGGAGACGTGCACGACCAGGGTGACGTGGCCGGTGACCTCGACGGGGCGGGTGAGGACGGGAGTGGTGAAGCACAGCACGTCCTCGCGCGTTTCGACGGACGCCTGGTCGGCCGGTCCGGGGTAGGCGCCAGAGGCCGCGGCGAGCACGGTTCCGCCCAGGCTCGGAACGGGGCGGCGCGGGTCGTAGAGATACGTGTCCGCCGCCTCCACCGCTTCGACGGGCAAGGCGTCGCGCGTCAGGACGCCGTCGCCGGCGGCGGTGTGGGCGCGGCCGACCCCGGAGAGGAAGAAGTCGGCGTAACGGGTGTCGGGCAGCGGCCAGTCCAGTTCGTCGCGCCATCGGTCGACGCCCATGACGAAGATCCGGACCCGGTGGTTGTCGTCGGCGAGGTCCGTGCGTCCGCGGACCCAGCGGTCGAAGAACCGCAGGTGCTCGCCCGTGACGTCGGCGGCCTTGATGCTGCTGTGGATTCCGAACGACCGGTCGGGGAAGGTGCCGAGGTCGGTGCCGTCGGCGTGGCTCCAGGGGCCTATGAGCAGCCGCTGACCGTCGCGGGCCGTCGCGCTGCCGCCGTGCCGGCGCATCGTCGTGTAGGACCGCACGGTCTCGCCGATGAAGACGTCGTACCAGCCTCCCACGTGGAGGGCGGGGACGGTGATGTCGCCGCAGTGGTCGATCGAGGCCGCCTCCTGCCAGAACGTGTCCCGCTCCGGGTGGGCGAGCACCTGGCCGACCCAGGGCAGGTGGCGGGTGATGGCCCCCCTGTCGGCGACCGGCAGCGGGTGGTGCAGCGCCCTCGGTTCGGCCAGGCCGGACAGGAGGGCGTGGGCGTCGTCCGGGTCGGCGCGCATGTCACCGCGTTCGTCACCGCGAACGTCCACGCCTACGTTGGTGTGCTCGTCGGCGTGTTCGCCGTCGGGGATGCGGCGCAGGTTGCGCAGGGCCGAGAGTGTGCCCCAGGTCAGGACGGCGTCCTGCGACAGCGCTCCGCCCGGGGAGTACCACGGTGCCGCGTACGGGTCGGCCGAGGTCATCACGGGCGCGATGGCGCGCAGTGCCGGTACGCCGAGCACGGCGGCCTGCCACTGCGCGAACCCCATGTAGGAGCCGCCCCACATGCCGACCGCGCCGTCGCACCACGGCTGTCCGGCCAGCCAGTCGAGGGTGTCGGCACCGTCACGGCCCTCGTCGGCGTGCGGCACGAACGTTCCGGGTGAACGGGAGGTCCCCCGGACGTCCTGGGCCACCACGGCGTAACCGGCGGCCACGAAGGCGAACACGTCAGGAAGTTTCGGGTTGCCGTACGTCCCCGCTTCGTCCTTGCCGTAGGGGGTGCGGATCAGCAGCGCGGGGAACGGGCCCGCCCCCTCGGGCCGCCACACGTTGGTGGCGAGCGCGATGCCGTCCCGCATCGGCACCCGTACGTCCACTTCGACGACGAACGTCATGCGTTCACCCGCTCCTTTCCTGGGCCCTGTGGCCGGTCGTGATCATCCAGTGGCTGAACGCGACGTAGTTCCGCGCGAACTCCGCCGGCGTGGGCGCGTGTTCCACGGCCGCCGACAGGCGCGCGACGTGGGCGTACCGCGGGATCCGGTCGGCCTGGTAGGCGGCCAGCGCTGCGGGCACGTCGGTGGCGGGCACGTCGGTGGCGAGTTGGTCGGTGGCGGACGCGTCGCCGGCGGGGGCCAGCAGGCGGCCGAGCAGGGCGGCGTCCTCGATGCCCAGCGTCGCGCCGGCGGTGATGTGCGGGGACATCGCGTGGGCCGCGTCCCCGGCCAGCACGACCCGTGCCGAGACCCAGCGGGGCAGCGGCGGCACGAGCATGACCTGGTTGTGCAGGATCAGCTCGTCGGGCGTCACCGCGATCAGCCCGGCCAGGGTCCCCTCGCGTCCCCCCTCGTCCAGGTGGACGGCCCGCTCCATGGCCTGTTGCTTCGGACTGCCGTGCAGCGGGGGCGAGTTGAACTGGTTCACCAGCCAGTAGACACCCCCGTCGTGGGTGCGTACGTAGCCGCCCCGGCAGCCGTGGGTGCCCAGGATCACGCGGTCCTCGGGCACCGTGACGCCCGGGGCCCGGACGACCGCGCGCCAGGCGTGATGGCCGGGGTGTTCCCGCGCCTCGGTGCCCGGTACCAATTGCGCGCGCACCGCCGAGTACGCGCCGTCCGCCCCGACCAGCACGTCGGCGTCCTCGCTGCTGCCGTCGGACAGACGGACCGTGACATGGTCCATGTGCTCCGCGTACGCGGTGAACCCGGTGGCCAGGCGGATGGTGTCCCGACCCACCGCGTCGGCGAGCAGGTCGTTCAGTCCGGCCCGCTGGACCAGCAGATACCGACGGTCCTCGGGGCCGAACTCCGGGGTGTCGAGCAGCCGCCCCGCCGGATCATGGAAGCGCATGTCGGTCCGTGCGCCGATGCGGCGCACCCGCTCGCCGACGCCGAGGCCGTCGAGGACCGCCAGCGCGTTCGCCCAGAGTCCCAGCGAGGCCCCGGCGGCACGGATCTCCGGCGCGCGTTCACAGATCACCACCTCGATCCCGGCACGGCGCAGCGCGAGTCCGGTCGTCAGGCCCACGATTCCGGCACCGACCACCACCGCGCGCGTCACGACCCGCTCCCGGTCGCGCCCGCGTCGCGGCCACCGGTGCCGACGTGCCCGCGATGGCGGGGCGGGCAGATGTGGATCGCCACTGCTTCCTCCTGCGTGCCGTCGTGTGCGTACGACGTTAGGAAGTGCCGCCGATTAACACCAGTGCAGGCTTGGTACACAGTCATTGCGCACGTGATAATCGGGAGATGGACCACGTCGATCTGAACCTCATCGAGGCGTTGGACGCGCTGCTCGCCGAGAACAGCGTGACGAAGGCCGCGGCACGCCTGCACACCTCGGCACCCGCGATGAGCCGCGCCCTGGCCCGACTGCGCCGCGCCTTCGACGACCCGCTCCTGGTACGGGCCGGACGCGACCTGGTGCCCACCCCGCGGGCCCTGGAACTGCGCGCCGAGGTGCACGCGGTCGCCACCCGGGCCCGCGCCCTGTTCGCACCGTCGACCACCGCCGATCCCCGGACCGCCGTGCGCATGTTCGATCTGCAGGTCGACGACATGCTGTCCACGACCTTCATCCCGTCCCTCATCGACGACCTGCGGACCCAGGCGCCCGGCATCTCCCTGCGGTTGCGGCCGGAGAGTCTTGAGGAGGTCCCGGCCCTGCGCGAGGGGCTGGTGGATCTGGAGATCGGGGTGTTGCGCCCTGGTGACCCGGAGATCCGCTCGGAGACACTGCTCACGGAGACGCTGGTAGGCGTGGTACGGCCGGGTCACCCCCTCGCGAGGACGAAGACCGTCACACCGCGGCGGTTCGCCGCCACCGACCACGTCGTCCTGTCGCGACGGGGCCGAGTCCATGGCCCGATCGACGAGCGGCTCGCCGAACTCGGCCTGAGCCGGCGCGTGGTGGCCGTGGTGCCCGGCGTCGCGACCGCGCTGGTACTGGCCCGCGAGACCGACGTCGTCAGCGTCGCGCCCGCCCGACTCGGACGGCCGATGCTGGACACGCTCGGGCTGTGCCCGTTCCCGATCCCCCTGGTGCTGCCGCCCCTGACCATCAGCATGGCCTGGCACCCACGCAACCACCACGACCGCACGCATCAACTGCTGCGTGAACGGATCCGCCACATCATGACCACCGCGGTCGGCGCAGCTGCGCAGGCGCGACCCTCCAGCCCTGGTTCTTCGGCCGGTTCCTCGTGCTCGGCGCCTCACCAGCGTGGTGAAAGTCCGCGCGCGGGCGGCTGATCGCGTCCGCCGGGACCTGCCATGGAGGTCGTGGCGGAGGCGGATGACATCCGCTCGGTGACCGCCGCCTCGGAGGGGAGGCGGACGTGGTCTCCCAGGTGGTGGAAGCGTGTGGCCGGCTTCCGCTGGCGATCAGGATCGCGGCCGACAGACTGGTGCATCGCCCTTCGTGGGGACTCAGTGAGATGTACCGCCGTCTCGCGGAGCCGGGCGACGGAATCCGCTTCTTCCAGGCCGGTATCCGCGACCTGGAAGAGTCCCTCTTGCAGTCGTACGCCGGACTCTCGGAACGCCAGAAGGACGCTTTCCACACGTTGAGCATGGCGCCGTACGACGTCTTCGACGACCGGACGGACGCCAGAGTGACCGGGTGCCCTCTTCGGGCGGCGGCACCGAACGGGAGCTCACCGTCCCGGAACACGTTTCTGGGCCGTCCCGAGTCCCTCTGCCGGCCGGGAGGACCACAGAGGACGCGTTCCGAGGCCGGCCACGTCCAGGGCCAGTTCCGCATACATCGCGTTGGCCCAGGAGAACCAGTGGCGGGTGAAGCGGTGGGGGTCGTCCTTGTGGAAGGACTCGTGCATGGCTCCGGTGCCCGCGTCGGTGTCCGTCAGCGTGCGCAGCGCGGCGAGCCGGCCCGCCGGGTCGTCACTCGTGAGACCCTCCACCGCGATGGCGATCGGCCAGATGTGCCCCTGGGGAGTGTGCGGGCTGCCCACCCCCTCGGCCGCGGTTCCGCGGTACCAGGTCGGGTTGGCCGGGGAGAGGACGAACTCCCGCGTGGCGCGGTACATCGGGTCGGCGGCGGACACGTCCGCGATCAGCGGGAGCGAGAGGAGGCTCGGCATGTTGGCGTCGTCCATCAGGAGGGCGTTGCCGAGTCCGTCCACCTCGTAGGCGTAGATCGCGCCGAAGTCGGGATGGCGGACGGTTCCGTGACGGGCGACTCCCTCGCGTAGTTCGGCGGCCAGTTCGGTCGCGTCCTCCGCGAGCGCCGAGTCGCCGATGTGGTGTGCCATCTCGGCCGCCCCGTCGAGGGCGGCGGCCGCGCACAGGTTCGCGGGCACGTTGTACCCGTACGTGCAGGCGTCGTCGCTCGGCCTGAACCCACTCCACGTCATGCCGGTCCGGGCGACAGGCGCTCCTCGGCCCGCTCCGGGCAGCGTGTCGCTCGCCGGTCCTGACGACCGGGAGAAGCGGTAGGAGGAGCGGCTCTCGTGGTCCTGCTCGGTACGCCACAGGGCGAGGACGGTGCGGGCGGTGCGGGCCGCCTGGTCCAGGTGGTCGGTGCGGCCGCTCGCCCGCCAGAAGCGGTGGGCGAGCAGGAGCGGAAAGGCGAGGGAGTCGACTTCGTACTTCTCCTCCCACACCCAGGGGTCCTCGCACAGGTCGTCGGCGTCGTGGGCGCGTCCCGAAGCCTCGGGGTTGAAGGCATTCGCATAGGGGTCGCGCCGGATCTGGTCGAACTGGCGCTCCAGTACGGCCATCAGCAGATCCTGCAGGGCGGGAGTGTCCTGCAGGAGCGCCAGATACGGCATCATCTGGGTCGTCGAGTCACGCAGCCACATGGCGGGGATGTCGCCGGTCACCACGAAGGCGGTGCCGTCGGGCATCGCACGGATGGTCCGCGCCAGGGTGTCGTCCAGGCAGCGCACCAGCATCTGCCCGTAGCGCGGGTCGCCGAGGGTGTCGAGGTGGCGCACCGCGCGCTCGACCAGCGGATGGCCCTTGACACTGGTGGGGAACTGCATCGTCAGCCCTTCTTCGTCACGTGTCGGCCCGTGGGGTGCCGCAAGGACGTACATCGGTGTGGACGCCGTGGCGGATGACGCGCGTCGGGATCGTGACACGGCGGGACGCGGGCGGGTCCGCGTCCTGGTGGCCTAGCCGGTCGATGAGCAGGCGGGCGGCTTCCCGGCCGATCTCGTCGGCGTCGTAGGAGACGAGAGTCAGCGGCAGGCCGAGGACGTCGGACAGGTCGAAGTCGTCGAACCCCGCCACGGGCAGGGTGACCCCCGACTTGTGGAGGGCTCGGATGGTGCCCTGGCTGATGCGGTTGTTGGTGCAGAACAGCGCTGTGGGGGCGTCGGGCCGGGCGAGCAGTTCGAGGGTCGCCGCCTCGGCGGTCGCGGCGTCGACGAGGCCCTGGCGGATGAGCGCGTTGTCCGGCTCGACGCCGGCCTCGTCGTGCGCCGCCCAGAACCCGCGCAGCCGTTCGGCACCGGTGTAGAGCGAGGGCGGATTGCCCAGGAAGGCGATGCGTTCGTGTCCCTCGGCCAGGAGGCAGGCGGTGGCCTCGCGGGCCCCGTGGAAGTCCTCGACCAGCACACAGTCGGTGTCGAGTCCGGCGGGCGGCCGTGCGGCGAGCACGACCGGTACGTGCCGCATGGCGGCGGCCAGGTGCTGCTGGCGGCTGCCGGCCGGGACGACGATCAGCCCCTCGACCTGGTGGTCGATGAGGCCGTCGATGAGGCCGGGCTCCCGTTCGACCTGCTCGGCGGAGTTGCTGAGCAGCATGCGGAAGCCGTACTCGGTGGCGACCTCCTGGACGCCGAGCGCGAGTCGCGAGTAGAACGGGTTGGCGAGGTTGGTGACGACGAGACCGATCATTCCGCTGCCGCCCAGGCGCAGGCTGCGCGCGGTCTCGTTGCGTCGGTAACCGAGCCGGTCCACGGCGGCGAACACCCGCTCGCGGGTCGCCTCGGACACCCCGGGGTCGTTCTTCAGCACGCGGGAGACGGTCATCGCACTGACCTGCGCGAGTTTCCCGACATCGTGCATGGTCGGCCCGCCACCGCGACGAGCGGTCATGCCCGTTCCCCCTTCTCCGGCGGCCCCTGGCGGCGACCTCGCGCCTGCCCCGGACCGGTTCTCATGAAGCGCCCGCCGCGCCCTGTACCCAGTGGGCGGCCCCGATCAGCGGTGCCTCCGCGGGCTGCCGGGCCGGCAACACCCGTACGGACGCCCTGTCGGCTCGGGCCAGGCCCTCGGCGAGCGCGGGATGGATCAAGGCCCACGACTGGGCCATGGAACCGCCGACGACCACCGCGGTGGCCTCGAAGCGGTCGATCCAGGGAGCCAGGGCCCGGCCAAGGGCGTCGAAAGCGTAGCGGAACACCGCCGAGGCGGCGGGGTCGCCCTGCTCGGCCAGCACGGCGAGCTCGTGGACGTCCGGGAGGGCGGACTCGTCCGCGGGGGCGGGCTGGTCCGGCCGCGCCGTGAGCCGGGCGTGGTGGACGCGGATGGCACGGCGCGAGACCGTTTCCTCCAGCGGCCGGCCGTCGATGCTCAACCGGTGCACGTGACCGTCGGGCGGCACCTCGGGGCCGTCGTGCACGGGCAGCCCGGCCCGCAGGAAGGAGGAGCCGATACCCGTGCCGAGCGTCAGGCACACCACCCGGTCGTGTCCTCGGGCGGCCCCGGCGCGGTACTCGCCGAGGGCGAACGCGTCGGCGTCGTTGAGGAAGCACAGCCGCTCGGCCCGGCCGGCCAGCCGCCGGCGCAGCCCGGCGCCCACGTCGACGCCGGACAGGGACTCGAACTTCCCGATGCCCGCGAAACGGCCCACACCGGTGTCGTAGTCGAAGGGGCCCGGCATCGCGACACCCCAGGACGCGCGGTGACCGGCCGGCAGTTGCCGGGCTGCCAGGGCGATGGCGTCCAGGATGCCGTCGGCGTCCGCCTGTGCGCCGAGTGGGTTGCGGATCACCGAGGACGGGACGGGATCGCTGGTCGTGGGGTCGACGAGCGCGGCGGTGACGTGCGTACCGCCGACGTCGAGGACGGGGACGGGACCGGAGGCGGCGCACTGTCCCGTGGAGACCACGGTCACGGTTCGACCACCAGCGCCTTGACGATCCGCACCTCGTCGCCGCCCACGGAGTGGACCCGGTAGGGCCCTACCGCGGCGGGGATCGTGATGGTCTCCGCGAAGGCCAGGAAGTGGGTGCGTCCGTCGTGGGTCTCGATGACGGCGCCCTGGCCCGCGGCGACGTTGAGGATGTGGAAGCGCCCCGCGGTGTCGTCGGGGATGCCGGCCCGCGGGTCGACGACCAGTCGGTGCACCGCGTAGAACATCTCGGGCAGCGCGCCGATGACCTCCTCGCGCCAGCCCTCGCCGGCGCGCAGCGTACGCGGCTGCTGGATCAGGTCCTTCACCACGTCCTCCCCCCGCCGAGCCGTGTCCAGGTTGGCGAAGCCGTGCTCGTAGGGCAAGGGCCGGGAGGCGCCGGCGGCGTCCCTGCGCAGCCAGTCGTAGAGGCGCAGGGAGTACAGGTACGGGGTGGCGCTGACCTCCAGGACCAGGTTGCCCGCGCCGGAGGCGTGCGGTGTGCCCGCGGGGATCATGAACAGTTGGCCCGGCGCCGACGGGTGCGTCTGGATGTGGTCCTGGACGGGCATCGGGGTGCCGTCGGCGATGGCTTCCTCCACCTGGCGGCGCATGACGTCGGGATCCGCGTCCTCGGTGAGTCCGAGGAGCACCTGGGCGCCCTCCTCGCTCGCCGTGACGTAGTACGTCTCGTGCTGGGTGTACGGCCAGCCGAACACCTCCCGCATGTACTGCTCGCGCGGGTGGAGGTGCAGGGAGAGGTTGCCGCCGCCCATCGTGTCGAGGTAGTCGAAGCGGATCGGGAAGGAGGTGCCGAACCGGCGGTGCACCTCCTCGCCGAGCATGTCCTCGGGGTGCTCGACGCACAGCAGTTGGAACGGGATCTCGACCCGGGCACCGGCCTTCTCGCCGACGAGGACTCCCGCCTCGGGAGCGATCAGTTCGTAGCCGAGGGCGGTGTTGCCCGCCTGGGGGGTGAAGCCCAGTTCGCTAGCGGCCCACTGGCCGCCCCAGGGGGTGGAGTTGAAGTACGGGCGGGTGCGTACGGGGCCGCGGGCCAGGTGCCGCAGGGTGCCGCGCAGCGCCGCTCCGTCCAGGGAGGCGGGGGACGCCGTGTCCTGACAGTCGATCCACCGGTCGACCCGGCCGGCGACCGCGTCACGGTGGCGGTCCAGCACGGGCCAGTCGGTGTAGAACAGGCGCACCAGGTCGCTCCGCTCCCCGGGGCGCCCCAGGTTGGCGCCGACCGGCGACTCGCCCTTGGCGACGGCCGCTTCCGCGTACCGCTTCGGGAGGTCCGCGTACCAGAGCACGTCGGGTTCGCACAGCGCCGCGCCCGGCCCGAACACCAGCAGCACGCCGTCGTCCGCGGGCTTCTGCGGCCGGGGTACGGCGTCGAAGAGGTCCGCGACCCGCGCCTGCGACAGCGGGGTGAAGAACCGGTCCTCGACGGGGTGGGGCCGGGCGGTGATCCGTTCGGCCGCGGCGGGCGCGTAGTGACCGCGTACGTCCAGCCGCTTCGCCTCGCGCCCTGCCGCGCGCACGGCCGCCGTGAGGCCGTCGGACAGTGCGCCCCAGTCCAGCGCGGCGGGACCGTCCACGGCCAGGACGAGCGCACCCGACGGCAGCGCGGCGACGGCGGCCGGCCAGCCGGCGGTCACCTGCCCGCCGACCGGTTCGTAACTGGGGTGGGGGTCGTACGAACGAGACGCGGACTGCACATCTGCTCCTCAGTAGGCTCCGTCGGCGGATAGTTAACGATAACAACGCTTGTCCGATCGCGTCCATCCTCGATCCCGGATCAATCGCGCAGGGATACAACTTCTCCATCTGGCCTCTACCTGCTCTTTCTATACTCCGTGAGCCCGCAGCACCGTCTTCTGCGTGACAGACCCTTGCCACTGCAGGCATGTTGTCGTTAACTTCCACGCAACACCCGCTTGGTGACTCCGGGCGTCTCCGGGACTCGCGTGTGCCCTGTGGTTCACATCCGGCCATGCACATGGCTCGCTTCTGTGAAGGTGATCAATGTCAGCATCGGGCAGGACCCGGAGTGCGGCCGCGCCGCTCGCCCGGCGCCGCTTCCTCGCCGGGACGGCCGCGGGCGCGGCCGCCCTGGCGGCTGGAGGCTGCGCTCGCGGAGACAGCACGTCGGCGCAGCCGGGGACCACGAGCATCTCCAACGACAACGCCACCTGGGACGACGGCTACCGCGCCGCCGGACGGGCGCTCAAGGACATCACCGGCTACTCGCTGCGGCCGTTGTCGAACCCCTCGGTGACCTCGTACCAGCAGGTCGTGCAGATGACCCTGCAGACGTCGAAGGCCACCGACCTCGTCAAGTGGGCCTCGGGTTACCAGCTCAAGCGCCTGGCGCGCGCCGGTGGCCTCACGGACCTGTCCGGCGTCTGGCGGACGTACCAGGCCAAGGGGTGGGTGCGGGGCGCCTCACGGGACGCGGTGTCGTACCGCGGGAAGGTCTACGGCATCCCGCTGTACGAGTCGTACTACGTGCTCTTCTACAGCAAGCCGGTCTTCAAGAAGCTCGGGCTGTCCGCGCCCCGGAGCTGGGACGAGCTGCTGCACTGCGCGGAGGTCCTCAAGCGCAACAAGATCACGCCGTTCCTGGCCAGCCAGACCGGTGGCTGGCCGGCGATCGAGTGGTTCCAGGAGCTGGTCACCAAGGTCGACCCGGGCTTCTACCAGAAACTGGTGGCGGGCGAGGCTTCCTACACCGACGACCCGGCCCGCCGGGCGATGGACATCTGGCACGACTTCATGCGCAAGGGCTGGATGACCTCGCCCGACTTCGACCAGGCACGCGGGCCCGGCGCGCTGAAGGCCGGGACGGTCGGCATGTTCCTGCACGGCACCTGGCAGGCACAGGGGATGACCGCGGCGGGCATGAAGCCGGGCGTCGACTACGGGGCGTTCATCCTGCCCACGGTGCGATCCGCCACGCCGAAGAGCGTCATCGCCGAGTCCGGCGTCTTCACGGTGCCCGCCCGGGCCTCCTCGCACGACGCCGCCATGGCGAACGTCGGCGCGTGGCTCGCCCCGCCCGTCCAGCGCGTGTGGAGCGACTTCCTGCAGGACAGCTCCGCCAACCCGACCGTGCGCTCGGACAACCCCGTCGTGGCCGAGCTGCAGCGCGACGTCGCAAGGGAACGCCGGACACCGCTGATCCGCTACTGGGAGGCCAGCCCGCCGAGCCTCATCCAGGGCAACACCAACGACCTCGGCGGGTTCATGGCCGGACAAACCTCTCCGACGACCACACTGCGCCGGATGCAGGACCGTGCGGAAGACGAATGGGCAGCCTGGAGGCGCGACGAGGCATGAGTACATCCACGACCGACCGACCCGCCACCGGCGGCGGACGGACACCGACCGCCGGCGAGGAACGGCGTTCCCCGGCGCGGCACAGGTGGCCCGGCGGGCGCGAGCGCCTGACGGCCGGGGGGTTCATGGCGCCCGCCGTGCTCCTGGTCTCGCTGTTCCTGCTCGCCCCGTTCGTATGGACCGTCCACCGCGGTTTCTTCGCCGACACCCGGACCTCCCCCTTCAGCTGGTTCGACAACTACACCCGGTTCGCCTCGGACCCGGCGCTGACCCGCTCGATCCAGAACACGCTGATGTGGGTGGCGGGCACGGTCGTGCTCCCCTTCGTGCTCGGGCTCGCCATCGCCTGTATGACCGACGCCACCCGCTTCTCGCGCCTCGCGCGGCTGTGCGTGGTGCTCCCCTACGCGCTGTCGGGTTCCGCGGTGGCCGTGGTCTGGAACTTCATGCTCACCACCGACGGTGCCGTCAATCAGGTACTGACCAGCGTGAACCTGGACTCGTTCGCCCAGGGATGGCTGCTGACCTGGCCGGGCAACACCGTCGTGATGATCATCGCCAACGCGTGGCAGGCGACCGGCGTCGCCGTCATCCTCTTCCTGGTGGGGCTGCAGTCCATCCCACCGGAGACCCTGGAGGCCGGCTCCCTGGACGGGGCGGGGAGCTGGCAGCAGTTCCGCCACATCGTCCTGCCCCAGCTCCGGCCGGTGTCGATCATCGTGATCGGCATGAGCCTCGTGAACGGCCTCAAGTCGTTCGACCTCATCTGGGTGCTCACCCAGGGAGGACCGGGACGGGCCACGGAGACCCTCGCGGTGTCCATGTACAACGAGACCTTCCTGGAGCTGCGGCCCGGTGCGGGAGCGGCGATCGCCGTCGTCCTCACCGTCATCGTCCTGGCGGCCTCCTGGCTCTATCTGCGCCGTCAGCTCGACGTGAAAG
This sequence comes from Streptomyces sp. NPDC002701, assembly GCF_042889045.1. Classification (NCBI taxonomy): domain Bacteria; kingdom Bacillati; phylum Actinomycetota; class Actinomycetes; order Kitasatosporales; family Streptomycetaceae; genus Streptomyces; species Streptomyces sp. NPDC002701. The sequence continues at coordinate 250,015 of NZ_JBIAQL010000006.1, read as the reverse complement.
GCGAATGACCATGTCCCTCGGCCGAGTTCTGCGCACCGGCACCGTCGCGGTGCTCGCCCTGCTGTGGTTGGTTCCGACCTGGCTCCTGGTGGTCAACGCCCTGGTGCCGGCCGAAAGCTACTCGGGCAGCCCGCACTGGCTGCCGACCGGCTTCGGACTGTTCGACAACATGTCCCAAGCCTGGGACAAGGCGAACCTGGGACCGGCGTTCGGCAACAGCCTGCTGTACTCCGTCGTCAGCGCGCTGGCCGCCGCCGTGCTGGCCGCGGGCGCCGCCTTCGCCACGGTCATCATGCCCGTGAGGCACCGGGCACTGTGGTTCTGGGTGATCTACTCCGGCACACTGCTGCCCCTGCAGGTCTTCATCCGCCCGCTGTTCCTGTCGTACGCGGAGTCGTCGCTGTACGACACCCAGATCGGCCTCGTCCTGATCTACACGGCGATCGCCATCCCCTTCGCCTTCTTCGTCATGCGCAACTACGCGCTCACCCTGCCGAAGGAGGTCGTGGAAGCCGCGCGCATGGACGGCGCGTCGTGGTGGCGGCTGTTCTGGCAGATCCACGTGCCCCTGACCAGGTCGGCCATGGTCGCGGTGTTCGTGTTCCAGTTCGTGGCCGTGTGGAACGACCTGATGTTCGGCATCACGCTGACCACGAGCCGCAACATCCGGCCGGTGATGGCCGCGCTCGCCGACCTGCAGGGCAACTACTCCAACGTCGGCCCCCCGGTCGTGCTGGCCGGGGCGCTCCTCGTCTCCCTGCCGACCCTGGTGCTGTTCTTCTCCGCACAGCGTTTCTTCATCAGCAGCCTCAAGATCCACCGCTGACCTCGCACGTCCTTCTCTTCCTCCTCCTCACGAAGGGTGCACCATGCCGCGATCCCTGCTCCGCCGTGCCACCGTGACCGCCGTCTGCGCGGGCCTCCTCTGGACCGCCGTCCCCGCGCACGCGGGGTCCACCGGCCCCGTACGGCCCCGTCCCGTCCCGGCCGACCGGTGGGCCGAGCGCGCCACCGACGCCTACGAAGCCCTGCAGACCCACCTGTACGAAGGCACCGACGACCACGGCCTGTACCTGGAGCACACGCCACGGCAGGCGGCCGATCCGGCGCACTCCTACCTCTGGCCGTTCCGCGAGGCCGCCGCGGCAGCCGTCGACATGCAGGAACTTCCGCGGATCGGGCCGGGCTTCCGGCGGGACGCGGCCCAGCGCTTCGACACCGTCGAGCTGTACCGCGGCTCCGGCGACCGGCCGGGCTACCAGTCGTACCTGCCCGCCCCACTGGGTTCGGGCGGCGACGTCTACTACGACGACAACGCCGTGGTCGCCCTCAGCCAGCTCGACCAGTACGAGGCCACCGGCGACCGCAGGCTCCTGGCACGGGCCGAGAACGTCATACCCGTCGTCACCCGCGCCTGGGACGCCGACACCACCAAGCCCTGTCCGGGCGGCATGGACTGGGTCGACTCCCCCAACAACACCGTCCGCGCCACCAACGTCACCTCCCTCTCGGCCCAGCTCGCCGCCCGTCTCTACGAGCACACCCACAAGCGCGGCTATCTCGAGAAGGCCGAACAGTGGTACGGCTGGGTGTACTCGTGCATGCGCAAGGCTCCGGGCCTGTACGTGAACGACCGCGGCGACGACGGCAGCACCAACGAGACCCTGTGGACGTACAACTCGGGCGCCATGATCGGCACAGCCACCGCCCTGTACCGCGGAACCGGCCGTGCCGGCTATCTGGCCAAGGCCGTGGCCGACGCCGACGCCTCCCTGGCGTACTGGGCGCAGGGCACCCGTCTGCACGACCAGCCGGCCATCTTCAACTCCTTCTACTTCAAGGACCTGCTCGACCTGGACGCCGTCCGCGCCAACCCGGCGTACCGGCAGACCATGAGCGGCTACGCGGACAGCACGTACCAGACCAACAGGGACGCCACCACCGGGCTGTTCCGCTTCCAGCCGTCGAACGGCGGCGACTACGACCCGCAGGCACCGGCCGCGACCCTCAACCAGTCGGCCATGGTGCAGATCTTCGCCACCCTGGCCCACGGCGACCGGCGCGGGCACGGCGGCGGGCCGAAGCAGCAGAGCTGACCGCGCTGCTGACGGCTCGTCAGGACCTCGTACCACCCACTTTGGATCCCGACACGAAGGACGATCACGCACCATGCCCAAGCCACCGCTGACCCGGCCGTCCTGGTGGGACTCCGACATCGCGCGCGACATCCTGCGCGACCGCGTGGTCACCACCACCGTCGGCCTGGGTGACCTGCGGGTGCATCTGTCCGGCGAACCGCTGCTGCGTCACGACGGCTCCGGGGGACTGCTCCAGTCCATCCGGCTGCGACTGGGCCGTGACGGCGCGGCCGACGGCAGCGGGGCGCCGCGCGTCACGCGGGTCCGGGTCACCACCGGCGGCGGCACACCCGTCCACAGCGAAGTCCTCTCCGGCCCCGGGACGGACCTGCGCGTCCTGGTGCCGGAGGTGGACGCGCCGACGCCCCTGCGGATCGAGCTCCCCGACCTGGCGGAGGGCACCTGGCTCGACTTCGAGGCCCGCCCGCAGCGTCACTGGACACTGCACCTGGTGCAGCATTCCCATCTCGACATCGGCTACACCGATCCGCAGGGGCGGGTCATGGCGGAGTCCCGCTCCTACCTCGACTCACTGCTGGAACTGTGCCGGGACACCGACGACTGGCCGGAACCCGCCCGGTTCCGCTGGGCCGTCGAAGGGTTCCACTCCTTCCAGGACTGGCGGGCCAACCGGCCGGCACGCCAGGTGGAGAACTTCCTCGACCGGGTGCGTGAGGGACGTATCGAGCTGACGGCGATGCCGTTCAACCTGCACACGGAGACGTGCTCCACCGACGAGCTGCACGAACTGGTCCGCCCCGCAACGGAGTTGCGTGACCGCCATGGCATCGACATCACCACGGCCATGCAGACCGACGTGCCCGGTCAGGTGGTGGGCCTGCCCGACGTCCTCGCGGACAACGGCATCCGCTACCTGTCCGTGGCGCACAACTGGGCCGGGCGGGCCGTGCCGCACCTCGTCGGCGGGGCACACCTGCCGCGGCTGTTCCGCTGGCAGTCGCCGAGCGGCAACAGCGTCCTGGTGTGGCGTACGGACACACCGCACGGGCTGGCGTACATGGAGGGCTCGATCCTCGGTTTCGACGAGTCCTACGACAGCGTCGACGACCTGCTGCCCGCCTACCTGTCCGCGCTGGCGACGTTCCCCTACCCCCACGAGGGGCGCGGAATCCCCGGCTTCCCCATCCTCGACCACGCCACCACGGCCGCCACCGCCAGCGTCGACCCCTACCCCTGGGACGTCCTGCACCTGCGTGTGCTGGGCAAGTTCGCGGACAACGGCCCGCCACGACGGATCATCTCCGACACGGTGCGCCGCTGGAACGAGCAGTGGGCCTACCCGCGGCTGCGCGCCTCCCGCAACCAGGACTTCTTCGAGGACGCCGAGCGGCGCGCCGGGGACCACCTGGAGACCTACCGGGGCGACTGGAGCGACTGGTGGGTCGACGGGGTGGGCGCCGGGGCCGTCCCCCTGGCCGCCACGCGTCGCGGCCAGGCCGCCGTCGCGGAGGCCCAGACCGTGGCCGGGTACGCGCACCTGATGGGCGTACCCGGCAGCGCGGTGGTCACGGCGAACGCTCCGGCCGTCTACCGGGCGGCCTCGCTGTTCAACGAACACACCTGGGGTGCGGGCGACCCCTGGACCCACGGCGATCACGGCCACGGATCCGGCGAGCAGCAGTGGCACTGGAAGTACTCCCAGGCCATACGCGCCCACGACGACGCGGAGACGCTCCTGGACGCCGCCTCATCGCTGCTCGGCGAGGCGTTCGCCGCACCCGCGGGCGTGCTGGCGTCCTTCCACGTCGTCAACACCTGCAGCTGGCCGCGCACGGAGACGGCACGGCTCTTCCTGCCGGAGAGCACCGTCGCACTGCGCGACGCGGTCCAGGTCCTCGATGCCCGCACCGGCACACCCCTGCTCTTCAGGGAGGAGGCCCAGAGCAACGACCGCCACCGGTCGGCCGGGCGGTTCCTGCACGTGCCCGTCACCGACGTACCGGCCTGCGGCTCGCTGCGCCTGGACATCGTCGCCGGCCCCGGCACCACCCCGGATCCGACCGCCGCTCCCCCGCGGGACGGCGACCGGGCGCTCACGTCCGCGGACCCGGCCGTCCTGGAGAACGACCACCTGCGGGTCACCGTCGACCTGCGCGAGGCGTGCATCGCTTCCGTCGTCGACAAGCGCACCGGACGCGAACTCGTCCGGCAGGACGCCGCCGTCGGCTTCAACGGCTATGTGTACGACGAGTACGCCACCGCCGGCGCGTTCAACCACCAGTCCAGCAAGACCGTCGCCGACGACTCGATGCACCTGCTCGCCTCGCGCAGCACCGCACCACCCGCGGCACTCGTCGACCGCACCACGGACGCCACCGGGCACACCCTCGTCTACGAATGCGCCCCGGCCGGAACCCGCCGGCTCCGGGTCACCGTGCGCCTCCCGCACGACGCGGCCCGCATCGACGTGGAGAACCGTATCGACAAGACCGCGACCCTCACCAAGGAGAGCGCGTTCTTCGCCTTCCCCTTCGCCCTCGACAACCCCACCGTGCGGACGGAGGCCACCGGCGGCGTCCTGGGCACCGACCGGGAGATTGTGCCGGGGTCCGCCACCCACATGCGCGCGATCCGGCGCTGGGTCAGCCTGAGTGACGCCACCCGTCACGCCGTGCTGACGACGGCCGACGCCCCGCTCGTCCAGCTCGGCGGGATCGCGATCCCCTACGCCCCCTACCCGCAGTCGCTCCCGCGGGAGGAGCCAGCCACCGTCTTCTCCTGGGTGCACAACAACATCTGGGACACGAACTTCCCCGCCCAGCAGGCGTTCCACCACACGTTCCGCTACAGCGTCGCCTTCGGCGAGGCCGGCGACGACGACGCGGCCGGGCTCGGCGACCGACTGGCCGCGCGCACCGCTGCCGTCACCGGCCACCCGCTGGTACCGGTCCGCGCCCGCGCCGCGGCCCAGGCCGACCTCCCGGCGCAGACACGGTTTCTGACCCTGGACGATCCCCGAGTACGGCTGGTGGGCCTGACCGTCCCGAGCGAGGGACGACTCCTGGTCCGTCTGCAGTCTTTGGCGGACGTCCCGGTCACCTGCCGTGTCGGCACCCCGCTCGCGGCCGGCCGGGCGTTCCGTACCACCTACCTCGGCTCGGATCCGCGCGAGGTCGACGTGGAGCCGGACGGCACCGTCCCGGTCCTCGTGCCGGCGCTCGGAACGGCAGCGGTCCTCCTCGACCTGCACTCGTCCGACGGGTGACCCCACAGCACCGGGCGGGCCGAACGTGTCGGTGCGGCCCTGGAGTTGCGGTGAGCTGACACACGCCCGACCGTCGCCTACGCTGACCCGCGCAGCTGGTTCGCCCGCGATCGGGCGGCAGGGCGTGCCGGCCGAAGTGTCGGAGCGCCGCCGGTCCGGTGGCCTCCTACTCGCCCGGCGGGGCTGGGGCGCCGCGGTCCTTGACCGACTGCTCGATCGCGTACGCGGTCCTGGTGAACGTCTCGATCTGCTCCGCCGTCAGGCCCTGTACGGAGATCTTCTCCAGGGTCCGCCACATGTCCGCGATGGGCTCGCGCAGGGCGCGTCCGGCGTCGGTGAGATGGACGACCATGACGCGCCGGTCGTGTGCGGCAGGTTCCCGGGTGACCAGTCCGGCGTCCTGCATGCGGCGCAGTGACTTGGAGACGGTGGAGTGGTCGAGGCCGACGGTCTCCAGGAGTTCGGACTGGGTCTGACCGTCCCGGTCGAAGAGCTGCATGAGCAGCAGTTCCTGTCCCGGATGCAGGTTCATGCTGCGGAGCATGGTGGCGGCGTGGCCCCGGTGGGCGCGGGCGAGTTGGAAGATGGCATAGCTGAGACGGCCGTCGTGCGCCGTGCCGGGGGGCCTGGAGGTGGGGTCGGTCATCGCTTCTCCTCAGGCGTCGTGGCGGGCGGGGTAATCGGTGTACCCGGTTTCGCCGCCGCTGTAGAAGGTGGCCGGGTCGGGCGTGTTCAGCGGCGCACCAGAGCGTACCCGCTCGACCAGGTCGGGGTTGGCCAGTGCCAGCGCGCCGACGGTGATGACGTCGGCGCGGCCGTCGGCGATGTCCTTGGCGCGGGTGGGGAGGTCGGCGCCCGCACGGTTCAGGACCAGCGCGCCCGGCCACAGCGGCCGCAGGGTGTCGAGCAGCTGTTCGTCACCGGTGTGGATCAGGTGCAGGTAGGCCAGGTCCAGTGGTGCGAGCGCGCGCACCAGCGCCGGGTACAGCTCCTGTGTGTCGTCCTCGCGGATGTCGTTGTACGGGTTGCCCGGGGACAGACGGATGCCGGTGCGGCCGGCGCCGATCTCGTCGGCGACGGCGGTGGCGACCTCGACGGCGAAGCGGATGCGGTTGTCGAGCGGGCCGCCGTAGCGGTCGGTGCGCTCGTTGGCGTTGGAGGAGAGGAACTGGTGGACGAGGTAGCCGTTGGCGCCGTGGATCTCCACTCCGTCCGCGCCGGCTTCGACCGCGCTCGCGGCGGCACGACGGAAGTCCTCGACCGTCGCGGCGATCTCCCCGGTGGACAGCGCCCGGGGCCGGGGCATCTCCTGCGGTCCTGAAGCGGTGTACATCACGCCCGCCGGGCGCACCGGCGAGGGCGCCACCGGCTGCCGTCCGTGTGGGGTGTTGTCGGGGTGCGCGATCCGCCCGACGTGCATCAGCTGTACGACGACACGCCCGCCGGCGGCGTGCACCGCGGCGGTGACCTTGCGCCACCCGGCCACCTGCTCCTCGGTGTGGACGCCCGGCGTCAGCAGGTAGCCCTGCCCGTCGGCCGACGGCTGGGTGCCCTCGGTGATGAGGAGCGCGTTCGAGGCGCGTTGGGCGTAGTACTCGGCGTTCAGCTCGGTCGGCACGCCTTCCGCGGTGCTGCGGCCGCGCGTCATCGGGGCCATGGCCAGCCGGTGCGGCAGCCGGATGTCCCCGGCGCGGGTGGGCTGCCACAGGGGGTTCAGGTCGGTCGTGGACATGAGGGCTTCCTTCATGAGGGAGGGATGTGGGGCGGGAGCGGGAGCCGGCCTCTGCGAGGGGTCGGTCAGTCGACGGTGAGAACGAGCTTTCCGCGGCCGTGACCGGCGTCGCTCGTCTGCTGCGCCTTGGCCGCGTCGGCGAGCGGGTAGGTCGCGCCCACCGTGATCACGAGCGCGCCGTCGGCAACCTGCTGGGCGAGTTCGGCCAGCCGGGCGGCCGAGCGCCGCTGCGGGCCCTCGGCGAAGACGATGCCGAGTTCGCGGGCCCGGAAGTCGGCGGTGGTGACGATCCGGTCGGTACCGCCGCGCAGGGTGATGGAGTCCTCCAGCGCACCCTTGCCCGCGGCGTCGAACACGGCGTCCACACCGTTCGGGGCGAGAGCGCGGACCCGCTCGACCAGGTCCTGTCCGTAGACCAGCGCGGTGGCGCCGAGCGAGGTCACGTATTCCTGGTTGGCCGGGCCGGCCGTGCCGATGACCTGGGCACCGCGGGCCACGGCGAGCTGGACGGCGACGGTGCCGAGTGCGCCGGACGCACCGTGGATCAGCAGGGTCTCGCCGGCCTTGACGTCGAGCAGGTCCAGGACCCGGTCGGCGCCGTCACTCGCCACCGGCAGGGCGGCCGCGTGCGTCCAGTCCAGGCCGGCCGGCTTGGGGGCGAGGACGGCGGCGGTGGCCAGCGCGTACTGGGCGTAGGAGCCGGTGTCGGACCAACCCAGCACCTCGTCGCCCACCGTGAACGCGTCGACGCCCTCGCCGAGGGCGTCGACGACTCCTGCGATCTCCCCGCCCGGGATGGCGGGCAGTGTGGTGGGGAAGATGGCCTCCATGATCCCGGAGCGGATTTTTCCGTCCACCGGGTTGACGCCTACCGCACGGACGCGGACGCGGACCTGGCCGGGACCGGGCTCAGGAATCTCGGTCTCCGCCTCGTGCAGGACCTCGGTGCCGCCGAACGCGTCGAAAACGATGGCCTTCATCATTGCTGGCTCCTTCGATGAGCTGATCCGCCGACCTCTTTAATGTGGCTGGCCACATAAAAAGTAGCACCATTTAAGTGGCCAGCCAAGTATTTCCGTGGACGGATGCGCGGCCGGGTCTGCGGAGGCCCGGTCCGGCTGCCCGCGGTGAGGTGGCGGGGCGGTACCGCGGACATCGCGGCGGGCCGCCGTAGCGGCCGCCGCACAGCCTCGGACGCTTCCGCGAACAGGGACCGCGATGCGGCGAGCTCGACGCGGCCCACTTCGCCGCCGCCCGAAGCGGGGTTGCACCGGTGTGTCTGAGCGAGCGCCGGCTCGCGCGGGCGCGGGCCTCTGCAGACGGCGTCGTGCGGCGCCGTTAGGCGACGCCGTTCGAGGACAGGAGCCGGGCGAGCCATTCGGTGCGGGTCCGGCGGGCTGTCCCGGAGATGCGCGCCTGCGGGAACAGGGCGTCGAAGCCATGGAAGGCGCCCGCCCAGACGTGGAGTTCGCTCTGGCCGCCGGCCGCCCAGATGCGGGTGGCGTAGTCGGTGTCCTCATCACGGAAGACTTCGGCGGAACCGGTGTCGATGTAGGTGGTCGGCAGACCGGTGAGGTCGTCGGCCAGCGCGGGAGAGATGTACGGGGACACTTCGTCGTCCGCGAGGTCGCCGATGACAGCGCGCCATCCGAACTCGTTCATCTCGCGGGTCCAGACGCCGGGCCCGCCCGAGTACTGGCGGCTGGAGGTGCTGGTGTTGCGATGGTCGAGCATGGGGCAGATCAGCATCTGCCCGGCAATCGCCGGGGTTCCGAGGTCACGGGCCAGCAGGGTGACGCCGGCGGCGAGGCCGCCGCCCGCGCTGGCCCCGGCGACGACGATCCGGGAGGGGTCGATGCCCAGTTCGGCCGAGTGTCCGGCGATCCACAGCAGTCCCTGGTAGCAGTCGTCGACCAGTGCGGTACCGGTGGCCTCGGGTGCCAGCCGGTAGTCCACGGAAACCACGACCGCGCCGAAGATGTCGAGCCACTCCAGCGGGATGTCGATCTGTGAGAAGCGGTCGCCCATGACCATTCCGCCGCCGTGCATCCAGTAGACGCACGGCGCGTCGGCGGTCACGCGGTCGGTGTACGCAGGGCTGAAGACGGACAAGGGGATCGGGGTACCGTCCTTGGCCGGCACGGTGACCTCGCGACGGTCGACGCGCCGGCGTGTGGGGAGTGACTCCACGGGGGTCGAAGGCAGTTGACGCAGTTGCGCGAGTATCTCCGGGCTGAGCTGCGACATCAGCGGCATGGCGGCCAGCAGCTCGCACAGTTCAGGGTCCAGGTCAGGTCGTGCCATGGTCATGATCGGGCCTTTCGAGGGTGGTGCCGGACAGTGGGTGCCGGGACGGCCGGCGCTGGAGCGGTCGGTGCTGGAAGGGTCGGCGCCCAGGCGGGCCGCGGCATCGGCATCGGCATCGGCATCGGCATCGGCATCGGCATCGGCAAGTGTCGGGGCCGACACCCGGGCGGCGTGGACCCGGGAATCAGAAAGCGGCCTTGCCGCGGACCGGGACGTAGTCGGTGTACGCGGGCTCCTTGGCCAGCAGCCCGTTCAGCTGCGCGACGACGGCCTGTGCGGCTTCGCCGGCGAAGATCCGGTGGTGATCCTCCTCGCTGGTCCAGCCCTCGGTGACATGGACGACGTCGGGGTCGGACGCGGACCGGGAAACGAGGTAGACGACGCAGTACTCGCTCGCGCCGGGGCCGCCCTCGTTCAGACCGGTCAGCAGCAGGTGGACCACCCGATCGCCCGAGCCGGGCTCGGCGGTCAGCGTGGCGGTGAAACCGTAGTTGACAGTCATTGGATGCCTTCTTCCCCTGTGGTGGAGTTGCCGAGATCCATTAAATCTGTCTGACCTGCGGAAACTTTAGAGTGATGCTCTCTCGTACTTGCACGATCCTCGCGGACACGGGAGCACGGGGTCGCAGAGTGCTGCAATGGACGCATGCCTCTCCAAGAGCTCCGCGCCCTGCTGGCCCGGCATGCGCGCCCCGACTGGACCACGGCGGTCGACGGCGTCCTGATCTCGAAGGTCGACCGGCCCGATCCACCGGCGCCCTCCATGTCCGGCACGGTGCTCGCAGTCATCGCCCAGGGGGCCAAACGCCTCGCCCTGGGCGACCGCGTCTACGAGTACGGCGCCGGACAGTACCTGGTCGCGTCCGTCGACCTGCCCGTCACCGGGCAGTTCACCCAGGCCGGCCCCGAGCAGCCCGCACTGGGGTTCGGCCTCACGCTGGAACCATCCGCTGTCGCCGAACTGCTGCTGCAGGCCGGTCCCGGCGACATCCCCCGCACCGAGGGCGGCGCACCGTCGGGCATCGCCGTCAGCGACGCCCCGCCCGCACTGCTCGACGCCGTGGTCCGGCTGCTGCGGCTGCTCGACGAACCCCGTGACCGGACCGTGCTGGCTCCGCTCGTCAAACGCGAGATCCTGTGGCGCCTGATCACCAGTGAGCAGGGCGCGACCGTGCGCCAGTTCGGCCTCGCCGACAGCGGCCTCAGCCATGTCTCACGGGCCGTGCGCTGGATCCGCGAACACTATGCCGAGCCCTTCCGGGTCGAGGACGTGGCCCGGTTGTCCGGCATGAGCGTCTCCGCCTTCTACCGCAACTTCCAGGCGGTCACCGCGATGAGCCCGATCCAGTTCCAGAAGCAGATCCGGCTCCAGGAGGCCCGGCTCCTGCTCGCCACCCACCCGGGCGATGTCACCGGGGTCGGCCAACGCGTCGGCTATGACAACCCGTCACAGTTCAGCCGCGAGTACCGGCGCCAGTTCGGCGTGCCCCCGAGCCGGGACGCAGCCCGCCTGCGGGACACCGGGAGCGCCCCCGCAGACGTACCGGTCTGACCTGGCCCGAGCAGGGCGGGGCCAGGAGCATCGGGGAGGATCGTGCAAGAGCGAGCGAGGATAGTTCTACTATACGTGCAGGTCAGAGCGATTGAATGGGATCACGAGCTCTCCCGCGGAGCAGGAAGTGTCTGTCCGTCCGCGGATCCCACCCCTATCGCAAGGGCCACAGCATGAAGACAGTTCTGATCACCGGCGCCTCCTCCGGATACGGCCGCGAGACCGCCCTCCACTTCCACTCGCAGGGGTGGAACGTCGTCGCATCGATGCGTACGCCGCGTGCGGGCGTCCTGCCTGAGTCCGACCGGCTCCATGTCGTCGAGCTCGACGTGACCGAGCCCGACACCATCACTGCCGCGTTCGAAGCCGCAGGGGCCGTCGACGTCATCGTCAACAACGCGGGCATCCCCTCGATCGGCGTGTTCGAGGGCACCCCCATGGCCCGGGTGCGCGAGGTCTTCGAGACCAACACGTTCGGCGTGATGGCGGTGACGCAAGCGGTGCTGCCCCAGTTCCGTGAGCGCGGATCCGGGGTGATCGTCAACGTCACTTCCAGCGTCGTGCTGGGCCACATGCCGCTCACGGCCGTATACAAGGCGAGCAAGATGGCCATCGAGGGGTTCACCGCGTCCCTCGCACTGGAGCTCGCGCCCTTCGGTGTGCGGGCCAAGACGGTCGAGCCGGGTGCCTGCCTGACGACGAACTTCGCAGCCAACGCGGCGGACGGAGGGCCGCTGGACGAACTGGTCCCGGCACCCTACGCACCGTGGGCGAAGAGGGCCATGAACGACTTCACGGCCCAGGACTTGTTCACCAAGGAGAGCGACGTCGCCGAGACCGTCTGGCGAACCGTACACGACACGACCGGCCAACTGCGATTCCCCGCCGGTCCCGACGCGCTCCACCTCGCCCAGGCCAGGTGACCGACGGTCGCCGTCGGCGGAGAGGGACGCGTTCCGCGGCGATCCCGGTCACGGGACGTTCGCAGTAATGCGTCGCGGACGTCCGGCGCCGCGATCTACGATGATCGGATGCTGACGTTCACCGATGTCATTCTCGACTGCCCCGACCCCTGGAAGCTGGCAGAGTTCTACGGCGAGTTGCTGGGCTGGGAGATCAACACCGACATCAGCCAGAAGGACTGGGTCAATCTGCGCAACGACGGCGTCGAGCTGTCGTTCCAGCGGGTGGAGAACTACCAGCGGCCCAGCTGGCCGGGACAGGAGCATCCGCAGCAGTTCCACCTCGACTTCGAGGTGGACGAGTTCGAGCCCGAGCAGCGCCGGGTGATCGAGCTGGGCGCCACCTTCCAGAAGAGCTTCGTCGGCGAGTCCGGCTACGGCTGGCAGGTCTACACCGACCCGGCCGGGCATCCGTTCTGCCTGTGCCGCAACCGCCCCCCGTCCTGACCGCACACGACCCCGACCGCACACGACGAGGAGGGCGACGCCGTGACGTCCCGGTGTCGCCGTGGGTGTCCCGGTGTCCTGATACGCCGAAGGCCGGGGTTTCTTCCGGCCTTCGGCGCCGTGGTTCGGTCATCTTCTGGTGGGAGTGCTACGGAAGAACCCACTTCTGGCTCTGCTGGTTGAGGCAGGTCCACAGGTGGACGGGGGTGCCGTCGTTCCCCGCGCCGCCGGAGACGTCGAGGCACTTGGCGGACTGCGGGTTACGCAGCGTGCCGTCCGATTGCGGCTGCCAGACCTGGGCAGCGGTTCCGTTGCACGTGTAGAGCTGTACCTTCGTGCCGTCGGCCGAGCCCGAGTTGTCGATGTCCAGGCACTTGCCCAGGGCACGCACGGCACCGGTACCCAGCAGAGTCCACTCCTGGGCGGGGGTGCTGTTGCAGGTCCACACCTGGACCTTCGTTCCGTCGGCCGTGTTGGCGTTGTCCACGTCCAGGCACTTGCCGTTGATGCCCTTCACCTCCCCCGCGCGGGACGGCGTGCCCGGTATCTGGTTCATGGTGTACCAAGCCTCGGTGCTCCAGAGCGACTTTCCGTCGGTCGAGCTGAAGGGACGCGCCGAGCGGACGTGGACCACCCGGTTGGGCTTGAGGCCGGGGATGGCCAGGGTGACCGTCTTGCGGTCGCTGGAGAGAGTGGCCGACTGGACGGTGAGGGTCTCTTCGTCGACCTTGGGACCGCCGTAGTCGGCGCGGGGTACGTAGCGCCACTGCTTGACCTTGTAGCGCGCGGCCAGGCCGGCGGCGGTCTCGTTCGACACGGGCTGGGTGTACTCGAGGGCGAACCCGCCGGCGGTGGCCCGCATCTCACGGATGTCGAAGGCGCTGGTGCCGTTCGGTGTCAGCTTCTGCAGGCCGAACTTGAGCTTGCCCTCCTGGCCCCAGTTGCCGTCCGCGCCGAGTCCGCCCACGTAGAGGGCGCCGTCGGGGCCGACGCTGCTCCTGTTGACACCGACCTCCAGGCCCTGGGTGAGGCGGAAGACGGCACCCTGGTACTCGCCGTTGACCTTCTCCAGGTACCCGCGCTGGATGCCACCGTAGGTCACGTCACCGAACAGCATCTGGCCGGCGAAGGGCCCGTCCTGCAACTGCAGCGGTGTGCTGGGTGAGTTGGCGATCTCGTTCTGCGGGAGCCACAGGACCGGCCTGGTCACCCGCTGGGAGTCGAAGGGGCCGGCGGGGTTGGTGTAGTGGTTGAAGAAGCGGTCCTGCTTGACCTGAACCAGCTTCGACGAGGGCAGCCAGCCGCCCTGGTTGTCCGTGACGAAGATGTCGCCCTCCGGACCCCACCCGATGCCGTTGGGGGTGCGCAGACCTCCGGCGACGTAACTGACCGCCCCGGTCGCCTTGTTGACCTTGATCGTGGTGCCGCGGTTCGGTGCGGGCTGCGGGTTCGTCGTCGCGCCGCCGTAGTTGATGGACACGGACAGGTTCAGGTAGAAGTACCCGTCCTTGTACAGCAGACCGAAGGCGAACTCGTGGAAGTTGCCGCCGTAGGGCCAGGTGGCGACCCGTCGGTAGGTGTCGGTGACCTCGTCACCGTTGGTGTCGTTCAGCTCGGTCAGTTCGTGCTTCTGCGACACGTACAGCTTGCCGTCCACGTACTTGATGCCCATGGGCTCCTTGAGACCGGAAGCCACCTTCTTGAACGTCACCCTGTCCGGTCCGGTGCTTCCGGTGACGTTGCTCAGAAGGTAGACCTCGCCGGTCGTCTTCTCCGAGCCGCCCCAGGTGGTCACGGCGAGCCTGCCGTCGGGGAGCCAGTCCATGGCGGAGACCTGTGGTTCGAACCCGGCGGGCCGCAGGTTGGTCAGGGCGTAGTTCGGGTGCACGCCGGTCAGCGGCAGTCCGTCGCCCGGTGAATCGCCGGCCAGTTCACACTCTTTGCGCCCGGGAGCCGTGACGCGGACGACATCGGCGTCCGTGCTGAGCACCGAGTTGGGTACCACGGCGAAGGCGGACGCGGACGGGGGCTTCCACGCGAGGGTGACCTGTTGTCCGCCGTCCTTCTCGAAGTGGTCGATGCGGATCGAGTGGTATCCGGCGGTCAGGACAACGTTGCCGTCCTTCGGGTCGGCTCCGTGCAGGCCGTCGTGACTGATGACGAGTGTGTCGTCGATGTACAGCCGGGAACCGTCGTCACTGGTGAGCCGGAAGGTGTAGGTCCCGGCGGTGGAGACGTTGAGGTTGGCGATGGTCTGGGAGACGAAGTTGGCGCTGAAGCCGAAGTCCGCGTCGGAGGACCAGTCGATCACCGGCATCAGCTTGTCGACGTTCGGTGTCTGCCCTGGCTTGAGATCGCACAGTTTCTCCAGCGGCACCTGCATGTCGAAGACACGCAGGGTGACGCCCGGCTCCTGCGGGGGAAGAGCGGCGGCGGACCGGTCAACCGGGGCAGCGGTGCCCGTGGGGGCGGACAGTCCGAGTGCCAGAAGCGAGGTGATGAGTGTCGCGGCCAGGCGTCTGCCGAGCCGCCGGGACAACAGCCGTGGATACACGTAGCCTCCTGTTCGCTCCCCGCGCGCGGGGGAACGCAGATGGACGAGTGGAGAGATCCACCGCTGCCGGTACGCGCCGTCGCACCGGATACGGAGAGTGGCGAACGGGACGCACGAAGTCCTGTGCGTCGCGACGGACACAGTAGGGACTTTCATCGAAGTCGTCCATACTCTGTCCTCACTGCGGCGAAAGTTCCGCAACTCACAGAGCCAGTACGGTGGTTGAGCCAGCCACGAACGAGCCGTGGGCCGGTGTCAGCGGCTCTCGTCCGGTGGGCCCTGCGTGGCGTGCTCGGGACGCGGACCGGGCAGGGGCCGGCACAGTGGCAGCGCCACCGCCCACACCACGGCATAGATTCCGCCGATGGCGAGCACTCCCAGAGCCTCGTCGTCACCGGGATCGATCACGCGCAGGACGGCGCCGAAGACAAGCAGGATGGCCGTCGCCCCCAGCGATATCCAGGCTCCGATCCACCGGTTCCTCGGCTTCCAGCCTCGTAGCGTGCTCGGCTGACCCCGTTTCCACTCGTGTTCGAGCGCGCCGCGGACACCGCGCCTGCGCTCCCGGACGCCCCAGACGATCCAGGTCCCGAGGCCGGGGACGGCTGCGATGAAGGCCAGATTCAGCAGGATGTCCTGCCACAGGACATCGGTGAAGGTGACGAACGTAGCTGCCAGCGCCATGGCGTGCGGCTACCCTCACGTCGGCGACGCACGCCCTCTCCCCCATGACCGCGTCGGGAGCGACGAGCCGCGCCCACCCCGCGACCGGAACGGGCGTCGGCCCGCCGGAACGGGTTCCGGCGGGCCGAGGTGATGCCGGGACGGCGGGTGGAGCCGCCGGTCAGAGCACGGTCACACCGCGAGGGCACCGCACGCGGTGCGGTCGACCCACCGGTGAGCGCTGATGTTGTTGTTGACGGTGCCGAAGACCGGGTCCCCCTCGAAGTAGTCGTCGCTCAGGTTCGAGGCGTAGCCCTCCGCGCGGAGCAGACAGATGTGGGGATTGAAGCCGGAGCTGCCGATCGGGTTCGCGTAGAACTTGACGTGCGCGTAGTTTCCCTTGTTGAGGACCGAGGAGGCCGCGTCGTTGTCGGCGCCCTGGAAGCTGCTCGCGGAGTCGCCCCAGTTCTGGTCGTCGCCGAAGGCGAGGCCGAGTTGCCTTTCGCAGTAGGTGCCGTTGTAGGCGTACATGTAGCCGGCGGCGGCTCTCTCGTAGTTGTCCGCGCAGGTGGCGGCGGCTGCGGCGGAGGCACTGGGTGCGGGGCCGACGAGGCCGATGCCGACAAGCGCGGCTCCGAGGGCGACGGCGGACAGTTTGCGCATGATGCGCTCCTTCGGTGGGTGTGTTTCGGTGACGTGCGGACATGCCGTCTGCTCGGGTTCGCCGCGAGTGAGGTGCGGTGAGATGCGGAGCAGGTGTCAGGAGAGGACGTCTTCCGCCTGGCGCAGTGCGTGCAGGCGCATCCGTCGGTAGTCGTCCCGCTCCTTCTCGTACCGCTTCAGGACCTTCTCCCGGTACGAGGTCTCGAGGGTGCGCATGGTGGTGCCCAGAGAGGTGTTCCTGGCACAGGTCGCGTCGAGCACTGCCAGTCCCTTGTCGAACCTGTGCGCCTGAGCGGAAGACATCCCCTCGGTGACCACCGTGCGGTTCTGGCGGAGCTCGCCGGGATCCGCGAAGGGCCGGCCGGCTTCCTTCATGCACTGCGCCCACTTCGCGACGGACTTCGTGAGGCGGACGTCCTCCATGAGGTCCTGGCCGTACAGCGGCAGGATGCCTTCGATGGTCTTGCGGGTGACGAACCAGTCCTCGGCGTCCTCATAGAGCTCGGTGCGGGCCGCGTTGGCGCATCCGCCGCGGGGAGTGTCGACGGTGCCCATCGCGCCGGGCAGTTCGGTGCTCATCCGGTCGCGGGAGTCGCCGTCCAGGGCTCTGGTGTAGGCGGCCCGCTGCTGCGGCCGGAGCTTGTTCTGGTGGACGGTGGTGGGGTGGTCCCTGCGGATGTCCTCGCCCCGCTCCTCGAAGACACGGCCGTAGCCGTACTTCCGCGCCCACTCCACGTCGTCGGTGACGTAGCGGCCGGCCCGGCGCTCGTCCACGCCGGGGACCGGGAACTCCCAGTAGGGGTGGCCCCGTTCCGCCATGCACTCCTTGACGAGCCGCTGTTCGGCGCGTTCGATCGCGATCTCCTCCTGGACGGTGAGATCCCGTACCCCGGCGTCCGGAACGCTCCCCTGCTGCGCCTGGCTGCCGCAGCCGGCCACGGTGCACACCACCGCGGTCACGGCTGCGGCGGCGAAGGTCTTCTTCCTCACGCGAGTGTCACCTTTCCCGGTCCGGAGTGCGGGCGGCCACCGATGCCCGCGTACGGCGGCGGTGGCCCCTTGCGCCGCCGCACCGGCCCACGACGTGCCTGCGAGGCGGCAGGTACCGGAGCCGGACGACTGACGAGGTCACTTCTGCCGCACAGCGACGGCGTCCGCTCGCAGACCATAGATCGGGCGCGGTGACCGGACTTTGTCGTCCGTGCGGGAATGTTTGTCAGTTGTGCGACGTGGTCGGCGTCGGCGCTGCGGGCGCTGACGGGCGCGGACAGACGGCACGCGGCGTAGGGCACGCGGCCCGCTCGTACTGACGTCGTGCCAGGTGGTGGCCGTGCAGCGATCCCCCGCCACGCCGTTCCAATGCGTTGCGCGGCGCCGCGGGACCCTGCGATGCTGAGGTCCGAACTGGCCATGTGGAGAGGCGACTTGTGAGGCAACGGACCGACGCGGCATCGCACCGGCCGCACAGTCGACGCAGACGAGCACTCCTCTCGTGAGTCCGGTCCTGGACACCGCGTCCGTACTGCCGAGGGACCGGGAGGAGACGGTCCGGCACGCGGTGTGGCAGTCCGTCGTGCCGGTCGAGATCGATCACCATCTACCGGCCCAGGACCTCTCGGTCCACATCGGGCTCGGCACCGTCGGTCCCCTCAGGATCTGCTCGGCACAGGCGACCGCGCTGACGGTGGAACGCACGGAGCGGCTGGCCCGGCAGGACGAGGAGCCGGCCGTCTTCCTCGGGCTGCAGCTGACAGGCACCAGCCTGGTGGCGCAGAACGACCGCCAGTCCCTGCTCGGGCCGGGCGACTTCGCCCTCTACGAGACGACGGCCCCGTACACGCTGCGCTTCGCGGAGGGCGTCGCCCACCACTTCATCCGGTTCCCGCGCGCCGCGCTGACACTCCCCGAGAGATCGCTTCGGGAGATCGCCGCAGTCCCTCTCCGCTCGGACAACCCCATCGCGCGCCTCGCCTCCGCCTACTTCTCCCAGCTGGCCACCAGCAAGGAACTGCGCCAAGACGCGCACGCCGGCCCGGTCCTGGACCCCAGCATCGAACTCGTCCGTGCCGTCGTGGCGTACCAGCTGGGCAGGCCGGACCAGGCCAGGGGCCCGTTGGAAGCGACCCTCGGCATGCGCATCACCCAGTACATGCGGGCCCGCCTGGCGGATCCTGACCTGTCGGCCGCACAGATCGCCGCGGCGCACGGCATCTCGGTCCGCCACCTCTACACGGTGCTGGCCCGGTCCGGTATCAGTCTCGGTGACTGGATTCGCTCGCACCGCCTGGCGGAATGCAGGCGCGAGCTGGCCGGCCCGGGCGCCCGGCTGCGCACGATCGCAGCCACGGGCCGCAGTTGGGGCTTCATGGACGCAACGCACTTCAGTAAGGTCTTCAAGCAGGCATACGGCATGTCACCGCGAGCCTGGCGCGACCAGAACCACCGCCGCCCTTCCGGCTGAGCCGCTGACAGGCAGCCGGCCCACCGGGAAGCCGCTGACCGACGTGACGGTGGGTCTCCGTGTGGCGGCCGGCCGGGGGTGCGGACGCGACGGCACGCGGTGTCATCCGGTCAGGTAGCCGCCGGAGACGTCGACGTCCGTTCCGACCAGGGGGGCCGCGTCGGCGGAGCCCAGCCACACCATCACCCGTGCCATCTCCTCGGCGGGGATGATGCGTTTGATCGGGTAGTCCTGGGCGATCTGCTCGTACGTCAGGCCGAACGCCTCCGCGGCCCGCCGCAGCATGGGGGTGTCCACGGCCCCCGGGGCGAACGCGGTCACGCGAATGCCGTCGGCGGCGTACTCCAGCGCGGTCACCTTCGTCAGTGAGGCCACCGCGTGCTTGCTGGCGTTGTACGGGGCGATCGTGGCGAACCCGACCTCCGCGGAGATCGACGCGGTGTTGACGATGATGCCGCCGCCCTGCGCGAGCATCCGCGGAATCTCGTACTTCATCCCGAGGAAGACGCCCGCGGTGTTGGTCCGCCACACGTCCGTCAGGTCGTGCAGCGACTGCTCGTGCAGGCGCACCGCGCGAGGGCTCTCCACGCCCGCGTTGTTGTACGCGACGTCCACGCGTCCGTACCGTTCGACGCAGGCGGCCACCAGGTTCTCGACGTCGGCCTCCTCGCGGACGTCGGCGCGCCGGTACGTGGCCTCCCCGCCGGACGCGCGGATGCGGGCCTCGACGCGGTGGCCGAGGTGGGCCCGGCGGCCGCAGAAGAAGACGCGGGCGCCCTCGGCCGCCATGAGCCGGGCCGCCGCCTCGCCGATGCCGGAGGTGGCGCCGGTGATGAGCACCACCTTGTCCGCGAGGCGTCCCGCCGGCCGGGTCGCCGCACTGTCCTGCTGCGTGCCGTGGGCGGCGGCGGGGCGCGGTACCGCCCCGGCCGCCACCCCCGCCGCTGTCGCCGCGAGGAGCCGGCGACGCGACGCCCGCGCGGATCCGCCGGGTAGGGAAGCGGGTCCGTGCGGGGTGGGTCTGTCAGCGAGAGGGCTGTCAGGCGTCGGTCCGTCAGGTGGGCGCATCGTGGTCAGCTCCGTTCGGCGAGACGGCCGGGCAGCGGGGCGAGCGGGTAGGTGCGCCAGAAGAACGCGTCCGCCGCGTGCTGGTCCCCCGCGTAGTTGACCACCTGGGCGATGCGGCGACCGCGGATCCGGAAGGCCAGCGCCCAGGTGATGTCCAGGCCGGCCGGTGTCGTGCTCCAGCCGCGGTGCAGGTCCACGACCCGGTCACCGTCGGCGGCGAGGAACAGGGTCTCCGCGCGGAATCCGGCGCGGCCCAGTTCGCGGAAGAAGGCCAGCACCTCCTCGACGCCCTCCTTGGTGCCCGCCAGCGGGTGGTGGCCAGGGATGGTCCACCGGATGTCCGGCGCGAAGAACGGCCGGAGTGCCTCCAGGTCGCCCGAACCGTACGCTTCGTAGTACCGCCGGATCAGCCGTACGTTGGGGTGCTCGGCCGCGCCCGGTGCCGCGTGCGCGCTCTGCCCGCCTGCCAGCGACGCGGCGACCAGCCCGGCCGCGCCGAGTCCCGCGCCGCGCAGCACGGCGGCCCTGTCCAGGGATTCGCCCATGGAATCGCTCCCGTCTGTTGGTCCGAGTGCGCGCGCAGGCCGGACGCGTGGTCTCCAACTCGGCCCCGGTGGCGCGCGGTTCAACGGAAGCAGCCGGGATCCGGTGCGGTCCAATACCCGTTCCCATACGCTTCGGGCATGGATGCGACACCCCGGACGGGAAGCCGGTGATGGACGTCGACACCAGGGTGCTGCGCTACTACCTGGCCGTGGCCGAGTACCTGAGTTTCACCCGGGCCGCCGAGCGGCTGTACGTGTCCCAGCCGTCGCTGAGCCGTCAGATCCAGCGGCTGGAGGAGGACCTGGGCACCCGGCTGTTCGAACGGAGCAGTCGGGAGGTGCGGCTCACCCCGGCCGGGGAGGCACTGCTGCCCTCGGCCCGGCAGATCGTGACGGACTGGACGCGTGCGACCCGGCAGGTGCGCACCACGGCCGCGGCCGGCGACCGCCTGCTGCGGATCGCGTTCGTGGCGACCGGCGCGGGCGCGTTCGGCAGGCGGGTCCGTGACGTCCATGCCGCCCGCCACCCGGACGTCACGCTGGAGCCGAAGCGGTTCGACTGGGGCGGGGAGGCCGAGGCGCTGCGGCAGGGGCTGGCCGATGTGGCCTTCGTCTGGCTGCCGACCGACCTGTCCGGGCTGCGCACGCAGGTCGTCGCGGAGGAGCCGCGGTGGGTGGCCATGGCTCGCACGCACCCGCTGGCGGAGCGGGCGGACGTCGGCGTACTGGACGTGGCCGACGAGCCGCTGATGTGGACCCGTAGGGCGCCCGCGGAGTGGGTCGACTGGTGGGCCGTCAACCCCCGGCCGGACGGGTCGGCGCCCCGGTGGGGACCCGAGAACGACAACGTCGAGGAGATGCTCGAACACGTCGCCACCGGCTCGGCGATCTGCTTCGGCACCGAGTCCATGGCGAGTTACTACTCGCACCCGGACCTCGTGTGGCGCCGGGTCAGGGACATCGAGCCGCTGCGGATCGCGGTGGCCTGGCCGGCCGGGGAACCGGGCCCGCTGGTACGGGACTTCCTCGCCACCGTACGGGAACTCGCCCGAAGGGACGGCGAAGGAGCCGGTGGGAGACCTACCTGATCCTCATCCGCTCACGCTCCCGCGGACTCCACCTCCAGCGGGAAGTGGCACAACGCCGTGTGGGTGTCGGCGGTTTCCTGTGTCCTGCGCACGACGAGCGGCGGCGCCTCGGTCGCGCACAGGTCCTCGGCGCGCCAGCACCGGGTGCGGAAGCGGCAGCCCGAGGGGATGTCGAAGGGCGAGGGAATCTCTCCCTTCAGCTGGATCTCCCGGTCACCGGTGGCGTGGGAGGCGTCCAGCACCGGGGCGGCCGACATCAGGGCCGCGGTGTAGGGGTGCTGGGGCCGGTCGAACACGTCCTCGGTCTCGCCGTGTTCGATGACCTTGCCGAGGTACATCACGGTCACCCGGTCCGCGATGTACCGCACCACGGACAGGTCGTGGGAGATGAACACGTAGGCCACGCCGAGGCGCTCGCGCAGGTCCGACAGGACGTTCAGCACCTGGGCCTGTACCGACAGGTCCAGGGCCGAGACCGGCTCGTCGCAGACGATGAGGTCGGGGTCCAGGGCCAGTGCCCGGGCGATGCCGATGCGCTGGCGCTGTCCGCCGGAGAACTCGTTGGGATACCGGTGGGCGTCGCCGTCGCGCAGACCGACCAGGGCCAGCAGTTCGCGGACGCGCTTCTCCCGCGCCTTCGCGCCGGGTACGACGTCCCGGTGGGTGCGCCAGGGCTCGCTGATCAGGTCGGCGGCCGACATGCGCGCGTTGAGCGAGGCGAAGGGGTCCTGGAAGACCATCTGGACGCGGCGGCGCCAGGCCAGCAGGTCCTTGCCGCGCAGGGCGAAGGGGTCGGTGCCGTCGAACCGTACCGTGCCCGCGTCCGGGCGTTCCAGGCCGAGCAGCACCCGGGCGAGGGTGGACTTGCCGCAGCCCGACTCGCCCACCAGTCCCAGGGTCTCGCCCTTGCCGAGCCGTACGTCCACTCCGTCCAGGGCGGTCAGCCGGCGGCGGCCGCCGCCGAAGGTCTTGGTGACGCCCCGGACCTCCAGCAGGGGCGGGGACTCCGCGGGTCCGCCGGCGCGGGGTCCTTCGGTGGCGGTGCTGGCGCTGGTCTCAGGCACGGATGAGCTCCTCGGAGAAATGGCAGGCGGCCGAGCGTCCGTCGCCCGTCGTGCGCAGCGGCGGCCGTTCCCGCACGCAGCGTTCGCGCACCATCGGGCAGCGGTCCTGGAAGACGCATCCGGACGGCACCGCGCTCAGTTCGGGCGGGCTGCCGGGTACGGCTGGCAACGGGCGTCCGCGTACGGCGTGTTCCGGAACCGAGTCGAGCAGTCCCCGTGTGTAGGGGTGGCGAGGGCCGGCGAAGACCTCGCGCACGGGCCCGTTCTCGACGACGGTGCCCGCGTACATCACGACGACGTCGTCCGCGCGCTGGGCGACCACGGCCAGGTCGTGCGTGATGAGGACGACCGCCATCTCCCGCTCGTCCTGGAGGTCCCGCAGCAGCCGCATGATCTGCGCCTGCACGGTGACGTCCAGCGCGGTGGTGGGTTCGTCGGCGATGAGCACGTCGGGGTCGAGGGCCACGGCCATCGCGATGAGCAGCCGCTGCCGCATGCCGCCGGAGAACTGGTGCGGGTAGGAGCGGGCCCGCTGCCGGGGTTCGGGGATGCCCACCCGGGTCATGAGCTCGATCGCCTTCTCGTGGGCCTGGCGCCGGGAGAGTCCGCGGTGGATACGGAACGGTTCGCCGATCTGCCGGCCGACGGGCTGTACCGGGTTGAGGGCGGTCAGGGCGTCCTGGAACACGATCGACAGCACCGGCCCGGCGAGCCGGCGTCGTTCCGCCGGGCTCATCCGCAGCAGGTCACTGCCCCTGACCCGGACGGCGCCGCCGGTCACGTCGGCCGCGGGGTCGAGCAGTCCCACGACCGACAGCGCCGTCATCGACTTGCCGCAGCCCGACTCGCCGAGGAGGGCCAGGGTGCGGCCGCGGCGGACGCTGAAGCTGACGCCGTCGACGGCGCGTACCCGCCCGGAGGGTGTGCTCAGATCGACGCAGAGTCCCTCGACGTCGAGGGCCGGGGTGTCCGCGGAGGGCGGCGAGGGCACGGCGGTGGTCGTCACGGGATCAGCTCCGGGGGTACGGCGGCGGAGGCACCGCGGCGTTTGGCGGGCAGCGTCAGCCGCCAGCGCTGTGCGGGGTCGGTGGCGATGCGGGCCCAGGCGGCGAGGACGGTGGCGGACACCGTGGTGAGCACGATGGCGAGCCCCGGGAGCACGGTGATCCACCAGGCGGTCTGGAGGTACTGCCGTCCCTGGGCGACCATCAGCCCCCAGCTGACGTCCGGCGGCTGGATGCCGATGCCGAGGAAACTCAGGGAGGACTCGGTGAGCATGACGAAGCAGAAGTCGAGGGTGGCGACCGTCAGCAGCGTCGGCAGCGCGATCGGGAGGATGTGCCGGCGGATGATGCTGCGGCTGGGTGTGCCGAAGGTCCGGGCGGCGTCGACGAACAGGCGGCTGCGCAGTTCGGCGGCCTCCGCCCGCGCGGTGCGCAGGTACACCGGGATACGGGCCACCGCGAGGATGAGTACGAGGTTCAGCGCGCTGGGCGAGAACACGTACAGGACGACCACCGCGATCAGCAGGGAGGGGAAGCTGAGGATCACGTCGGCGACGCGCATGGCGACGCTCTCCCGGCGGCCCCCGTGATAGCCGGCCCACAGGCCGAGGGCGGCGCCGACGAGCAGGGAGCACAGGACGGCCGGGACGGCCACGGACAGGGTCGTCGCGGCGGCGTCGATCAGGCGGGCCAGCACGCTGCGGCCCAGGACGTCGGTGCCGAGGAGTCCGTACACCCCGTCGCTCAGGGACGGTGGCCGCAGGGAGGCGTCCAGGTCCTGTCGCTGCGCGCGGTCACCGATGACGAGCCGGCCGAAGAGCGCCACGAGGGCGACCACGGCGAGGATGACGGCGCCTACGGCCGCCGCGCGGTCGCGGCCCAGCATGCGCCACCAGCTCGCCCGACGGGGCGTGCGGGAGGTGGCGTCCGCGGGGGAAGCGGCGGGGGCGGGGTCTTCGGTGGTGGTGGCGTCCCCGGTGGGCCGCTCTTCACTGGTCACGGTGCTTCCCTCACTCACGCCGGTACCGCCTGTCGTACACGGGGGTCGACCAGCGCGTGGCAGACGTCGACGAGGATGTTGAGCGCGAAGATCGTCACCGCGGTCAGGAGCACGGCCGCCTGGAGGACCGCGAAGTCGCGCTGGAGAATGGAGTCGATCATGAGTTTGCCGATGCCGGGCCAGCCGAAGATCGTCTCGACGATCACCGCGCCGTTGACCAGGCCCACCGCCAGGTCGCCCGCCACGGTCAGTACCGGCGTCACCGCGTTGCGCAGGGCGTGACCGAAGATCACCCGCCGGGGCGTGGCGCCCTTGCTGCGGGCGATCTTGACGTAGGGCGCGGAGAGCGCGGCGACCATGCTGCCGCGCACCACCTGGACCAGCACTCCGAAGGGCCGGATCAGCAGGGTGGCGATGGGCAGGACCCAGATCTCGGGTCCGCCGAGCGTGCCGGAGGTCGGCAGCCAGCCGAGGCTCACGCCGAAGACCAGCACGCCCATGATGGCGAACCAGAAGTCCGGGATGCTGGCGGCCGTCATCGACAGCAGGCTGGCGAAGCGGTCGGCCAGGGAGTTGGGCCGGTAGGCGGCCAGGCTGCCCACCAGTACCGCTCCGGTGATCGCGAGCAGCATCGTCACGCCGGCCAGTTGCAGAGTGACCGGGAAGGCGTCGAGCACCATCTCGGTCGCCGGCTGCCCGGTCCGCAGCGAGGTGCCGAAGTCCAGGTGCGCGGCGTCGGCGAGGTAGTTCCACAGTTGCGCCGGGATCGACAGGTCGAAGCCCTGGGCGGCGGAGAACTCCGCGCGCTGCTCGGCGGTGGCGCTCAGCGGGAGGTAGAGGTCGACCGGGCTGCCGGTCATCCGGGCCAGGAAGAAGACGCCGAGCACCACGCAGAACAGGGGTATGGCGCTGGAGAGGATGCGTTTGCGCAGGAAGGGGATCATGTCAGTCCTTCGCCGCCTCGGCCTGGCCGACCTCGGCCAGCCGCAGTTCGTCACCGGTGGCGGAGTTCGGCTCGTACCGGATCGACGGTGACAGTCCGAGCAGGCCGCTCATGTGGGCGATGTGGGTGTACTGGACCACCGTCTCGTTCTGGCGGGCGAGGAGACCGGCGAATGCCCTCTGCCGCTTCTCACCCGACAGCAGGCCCGCTGCGGCGATGCGCCGGTCGAGGTCCTTGCTGCCGAAGGTGGACTGCGGGCCGTCGCTGAGCAGGTACTGGCTGGCGGTGAAGGCCGCGTCACCGGCCTGGTTGCCGTGCATGATCAGCAGGGCGATGGGGCCGACGTCCTTCGGCAGTGGCCTGAGCTGGTACTGGAGCTGGGTGGCGGTGTCGGCCATGCGCACCCGTACGGTCAACCCGATCTGCTCCATCTGGTACTGGAGGGCCTCCGCGGTCTCGGACACTCCGGAGAACATGCCGTTGCGGGCGACGAGGGTGATGGTGCGGCCGGTGGGTACGCCGTCGGCCTTCGCCTCCTTCACCAGGGCCCTTGCCCTGGCCACGTCCTGCCGGGTCGGTTCGATCTCCTCACTGTGTCCGACCACTCCCGGCGGCACGAGCTGTCCGGCCGGTTCGGCCAGTCCGCCGAGCAGGGCGTCGACGATGCCCTGCCGGTCGACGGCCAGGTCGATCGCCCGGCGCACCCGCGGGTCGTCGAGCGGCGCCTCCCGGCCGTCGAGCCGCAGCGCCGTCGTCTCGTTGTTGGGATAGGCGGCGGTCGTCTCCTTGTCCGCCTCCATCGAGTCGAGCGCGACGGCGATCTCCGCCTCGTCCTTGTCGATCATGGCGGCCCGGACGCTGGCGTCACTGCGCCAGACATAGCGGGCCCGGGGGAAGTCGGCGGCTTCGCCCCAGTAGTCGTCGTAGCGGGTGAGATCGATCGCGGCTCCGGCCTGCCAGGAGCGCACGGCATAGGGGCCGGTGCCGATCGGTACGCGCACCTTCGCCCCGGTGCCGGTGGAGCGCGGCACGATCTCCACGAAGCTCAGGCGCAGCGGCAGGATGGGGTCGGGCTCGGCCGTGGTGACGGTCAGCCGGTTGTCGTCGACCGCCTCCACCTTCAGGTCGTCGTCGCCGAAGACATACCCCTCGACGTTGCAGGCGAGGTCGGAGTTGACCGCCCGGTCGATGGAGAAGGCGGCGTCCTCGGCGGTGAACGGCCTGCCGTTCTGGAAGGTCACCCCGCTGCGGGTGTCGAAGCTCCAGGTGCGGGGCCCGGTCTGCTTCCAGGCGGTCGCGAGCAGAGGGTGCAGGTCGCCCGAGGCGGGATCACGTTCGACCAGGGGCTCGGTGATGTTGGAGCGGACGACGACGCCGGTATCGGTCAGCGACGCCTCACAGGGCTCCAGCGTCGGCGGTTCCTGGGTAAGCACCACGCGCAGGGTGCGGCCGTCGGCCCGCCCGGCATCGCCACCGGCGCTGTTGGCCACGGCGCAGCCACTGGACACCAGCACCGTGCCCGCCAACAGCATCGTCATCGTCGTTCGGGACCGCCGTCGTCCGGGCGGAGGGGAGGAAACGGGGGACTTCATCGTCGGCGTATCTCCGGGGGAGTGCTGATGTGTCGCGATCCGAGTTCGGGCCGGGCCTCCTGAGCTGTTTACACTGACGCACTCGGTCCGCATCTGTGAACGCCGAAGCTAAACCGGCACCGTGGCAGCGTCAAGACATGCGCGGGGGTGGATCTCCTGCGGAAGTCACCGTGCCGGCCCACGGACGTGGCGGGGATCTCCCGGAATGGTCCCGCGGTGGCGGCGCAACCGTCACCGCCCGTCGCCACCCCACCACCCTCCGGCCCCATGCGGACACCGAGAACGTCACGGACACCTCGCGGGCGACCTGCCCTGAACAACCTCAAGAGGTCCCTCACGGAAGGGGTCCCGCTCGCTCCCGTCCCGTAGCCTGCGGCGCCCCTCCGGAGGGACGGCGGGGCTCGGCCATTGACAGTTCCACCGGCGGCTGTCTACAAATGAGAACGCCGACTACATATGAGGATGGCTTGATGGCAGGGAACGCAGCACGCATCGCCGACGTCACCGTGACCCCCGTAGCCTTCCGGGACCCTCCCCTGCTCAACACGGTCGGGGTGCACGAGCCCTACGCGCTGCGGACGATCGTGGAGATCACCACGGAGTCCGGTGTCACCGGCGTCGGCGAGACCTACGGCGGCACACTCCATCTGGAACGGCTGCGCCGTGCCGCCGGGGAGCTGACGGGCCTGGACGTCTGGAGCCTCAACGACCTCGTCGCCCGCACCACGCGCGCGCTGGGGGCGGACACCACCGGCGGTGACGGCATGTCCGGGATGGTCACCGGCAGCAGCGCCGTGGACCGGGTGATGTCGCCGTTCGACGTCGCCTGTCTGGACATCCAGGGCAAGCTGATCGGCAGGCCGGTCAGCGACCTGCTGGGCGGCGCGGTGCGCCCCTCGGTCCCGTACAGCGCCTACCTCTTCTACAAATGGGCCGGACACCCCGGGCAGGACGACGACGACTGGGGCGCCGCCCTCGACCCGGCGGGCCTCGTCGAACAGGCCCGACGCATGATCGACACGTACGGCTTCTCCTCCATCAAGCTCAAGGGCGGTGTCTTCCCTCCGGACGAGGAGATCGCGGCGGTCAGGGCCCTCCGCACGGCCTTCCCCGACCTGCCGCTGCGCCTCGACCCGAACGCCGGCTGGAGTACGCGGACGTCACTGCGTGTCGCGCGCGAACTGGACGGGGTCCTGCAGTACCTGGAGGACCCGACCGAGGGCCTCGACGCCATGGCCGCCGTGGCCGCGGGGACACCGACGCCCCTGGCGACCAACATGTGCGTCGTCTCCTTCGACGACCTCGCCCCGGCCGTGGCGCGGGGGTCCGTGGGCATCGTCCTGTCCGACCACCACTTCTGGGGCGGCCTGCGGCGCTGCGCGCAGCTCGCCGCGATCTGCGACACCTTCGGACTGGGCCTGTCGATGCACTCCAACTCCCATCTGGGCATCAGCCTCGCGGCGATGACACACCTGGCCGCCGCCACCCCGCGCCTCACCTACGCCTGCGACACGCACACACCGTGGAAGCAGCCGGACGAGGACGTCGTGGACACCGGGGTACTGCGGTTCAAGGAGGGCCGCGTCACCGTGCCGACCGCGCCGGGCCTCGGCGTGGAACTGGACCGGGACGCGCTCGCCCGGCTGCACCAGCAGTACCTCGACTGCGGGCTGCGCGACCGCGACGACACCGGCTACATGCGCCGCGTCGACCCGTCCTTCTCGACCGAGACCCCCCGGTGGTGACCCGACCGTGCGCATCATGCTCAACCACCGCATCCTGAGCCGCTTCCACGAACCCCTCAAAGCCCGCACGGAGGGCGCGCACACCTGGCTGGAGTCCTTCGACTGGAGCGCGGCACGTCTCTCCGAGGCCATCGAGGACGTCGAGGTGTACGTCGGTTCGCAGCTGCGCGCCGAGGACGCGCGGCGCGCCGGACGGCTCCGGCTCGTCCACGTCGTCGGCGCGGGCTACGACGGCATCCCGCTGGACGCGCTCGGTCCGGACGTGTCCGTCACGACCACCCACCATCACGGCCGTTCCATCGCCGAGCACGTGCTCATGTCCGTCATGATGCTGTCCCGCGACGTCCTCGGCGCCGACCGGGCGCTGCGGGCCGGCCACTGGCGCAACGTGGCCGTCGATCCTGACCTGCCGTTCGGCAGGACGCTCCAGGGCCGCCGGGTGGGCATCATCGGGTTCGGCGAGACCGGCACCGAGGTCGCCAGGCTGTGCCAGGCGGTGGGTCTGCGGGTGCGTGCCGTGCGCCGCGACCCGGCCGCGCCGGTCCCCGAGGACCTGCGTACCGACTGGATCGGCGGCAACGAACGGCTGCCCGAGCTGCTGGCCGAGTCCGACGTCGTGGTGGTCACGGTCCCCCTCGGCCCCTCGACCCGCGGGCTGATCGGCCGCCCGGAACTGGCGGCCATGGGACCCACGGCCCTGCTCGTCAACGTGGCCCGCGGCCCGGTGGTCCAGGAGGAGGCGCTCTACGAGGCACTCGACTCCGGTGTCATCGCGGGAGCCGCGCTCGACGTGTGGTGGTCCGGTCCGCCGCAGGCACCCAGTCGGCTGCCGTTCCACCGCCTGCCCAACGTGGTGATGACCCCGCACCACTCGGGCCACACCGGTGACACCTTCGCCGCCCGCGCGGCGGAGATCGCCGACAACATCAACCGACTGCAACAGGGCCGGCCGCTCGCCAACGTGGTCCGCGCCGCCGTCCCCGCGGCGACCTGACCCGGCGCCCGCACCCCGCACCCCGGGCCCCGGACCGTCGGATGCTCCGTCCCACGGCGGCCCCGGTCGGCCCGGGTCCGTCGCGCCCGCCCACCCGGCCTCATCCGCCGGTCCTGCCCTTCCGCCGTTCCGCTGTTCCAGGAGTTGGAGACACTCATGCTCGAAGGCGTCCTCTTCTTTCCCGTCACCCCCTTCACCGACATCGGCGAGGTCGACCTCGACGCTCTGCGCCAGCACGTGGCGACCGGAGTCGAGGCAGGCCCCGGCGGCGTGTTCGTCGCCTGCGGCACCGGCGAGTTCCACGCCCTGGACGTCGAGGAGTTCACCGCGGTGGTACGGACCGCCGTCGACGCGGCGGCCGGACGGGTCCCGGTGTACGCGGGGGCCGGCGGCGCGCTCGGGCTGGCCCGGCGGTTCGCCCGGGCCGCGGCGGCGGCCGGCGCGGACGGCCTGCTGCTCATGCCGCCCTATCTGGTCGAGTCGCCTGCCGACGGACTCGTCGCGTACACCCGGGAGGTGGCCCGGGAGACCGCCCTGCCCGTGATCGTCTACAACCGGGCGAACGCGCGATTCGACGAGCGGACGGCCGCGGAGGTGGCGCAACTCCCCACGGTCACCGGCCTCAAGGACGGCACCGGCGACCTCGATCTCGTGGCTCGCGTCATCCCCGCCGTGCGTGAGGCGCTCAGCCCGTCCGGCAAGGACTTCCAGTTCTTCAACGGCATGCCCACCGCGGAGGCGAGCCAACCGGCCTACCGGGCCCTGGGCGTGAAGCTGTACTCCTCCGCCGCGTTCGCCTTCGCCCCCGACATCTCCCTCGCCTTCCACCGGGCCTTGGAGGAGGGCGACCACCAACGGGTCGACGCGCTGCAGCGAACCTTCTTCCACCCCATGGTCAGGCTGCGCAAGCGGGTTCCCGGCTACGCGGTGGCCCTGGTGAAGGCGGGTGTCACCCTCGAAGGGCTCAAGGCCGGTCCGGTCCGCCCACCGCTCACGTCCCTCGACGCACAGGAGGTCGAGGAACTGTCGGCCATCATCGCGGCGGGGCGTGCCGTACTCGCCCCATGAGCAAAGCTGGACACGACCCGTGAACAAGGCTGGACAAGGCCCCGTGAACAAAGCTGGACAAGGGTGAGCATGGCGGGCGGTCGCGACGGCGAGGACGGTCACAGGAGACTCAGTCGTCGCTTCTCCTGTTCTCGTTCCGCAGGAACGTCTGGCGTGCCCAGAGACTGAGCAGCGCCGTCCCGCCGACCAGCAGCGGCACCGGGTCACGGTCAGGAGGAGCCACCACATAGCCCAGCGCGGTGACCGTGCAGACCGTCAGGGGAAGGAACGCGGCCACCCCCTCCGTCCCCCATCGCAACGTCGGCTGGGCAGTGCCGAGGACGCTCGCCCCGCCCGGCAGCCAGGCGCCGACAGCCAGCACCAGCAGGCCCGCGGTGGCGCAGCTGTCGGCCAGCAGACAGGACATCGCCGCGGGGTCATGGGGGCCGGCCGTCCACAGTCGCAGGGTGTCCCCGGTCAGCATGAGGGACAGCCCGAGGATCCCCACCCCCACGGCGGCCCGCTGATGGCCGGGCACGAGGCGGCGCAGGGTGAACAGAACGCTGAGGATCACGACCTCCGTGGTCCAGAGGCCACCGATCATCCCCAGCCGCCAGCCGTCGACGGTCCCGCGCAGCAGGACCCACCCCGACATGAACACGGCCCCGGCGGTGATGACCCCGTCCAGCACGCGCCGCAGCAACGCGTGCCGGCCTTTCCCGGCGTCGGCCGCGACCACGAGACCTGCCATACCCAGGCCGACCGCCAGCGTCACCGCGGTGATCACCACGGAACCGAGCAGTGATCGCTCGTCGGGTCCCGAGCCCGGAGGGTGGACCGACAGCACCTCGACCGCCCCGCGGTACACACCCCCGGCCACCGCCGAACCCCCCAGCATCAGCAGACGTCTCCGCATCCGTCCACCCGCCCCGAACGCGCGGAGGCACAGGGAGACGGCCAGCCCCCAGCACCCGGTGGAGGGCCCGAACGCCATCGTCCGCACCGCCACGTTCCCGGCCCCCCGCGGGCCGCTGAAGGTCAGTACCGCTCCCACCAGACAGGCCATGGCCACCGCGCCCCAGACCCACGCGCTCGCCCGCAGGGGTTTTCCCGCAGCCCTCGGATCCATTGTGCGACCGTAGAAGACCCGTCACCTGCGCGAACCGAACAATCCGCTCATTCACTCGTAGTGTGTAAAGGGTGCGGAGCACTGACCCTCGGCGCTGCGCGTCGCGGGTCGGGGAGTGTGAGCGCCGAGTAGGCCGGTCGTGCCGTCGCGGAGGGCAGGGTGACGAGGTGACGCAGCCGGGCGTCGCGCCGCTCCAGAGCCCGCGCCGTGGTGGGGAGGAGGGTGGCCGCCCCGTTGTCGGCCAGTGCCTGATTCATGGTGACGAACTCGCGAAGACCGCTTTCGTAGGCGGCGAAGGCCGCGGTGTGGTCCGGGTTCGTGGCCAGGGCGTGGGCGAGCATGTAGGCGCCGACCAGCGCGAGGCTCGACCCCTGTCCGGTGAGGAACGAGGGTGCGTACGCGGCGTCGCCGACGAGCGCGACACGGCCGCTGGACCAGTGGGGCATGCGGATCTGCCCGGCCATGTCGAAGAAGAGGTCGTCCGCTTCGCGCATGGCGTCGACCATGCCGGAGATCTCCCATCCCGCGCCGGCGAACGTCGACGCGACCAACTCCCGTTGGGTGCCCGGGTTCCGCAGGGCGTCGGACGGCGGCACCGGCCGGTGGAAGGTCAGCAGGGCGTGCAGCTCGTGGTGGTCCCCGACGGCGTAGAGGGCTGCGGCCCTTCCCGGGCTGTTCCACAGCATGACCTCGCGGGAGAGCCCGAGGGAGTTCGGCATGGTGAAGAGGGCGAAGCAGTGGCCGAGGTAGCGGTGGAACCGTTCCTCGGGACCGAACAGCAGCTCCCGGGTCTGTGAGTGCATACCGTCAGCGCCCACCACCAGGTCGAACGTGCGACCGTGCCCGCTGCGGAACGTGACATCAACCCCTTCATCGGACTGGTCGAGGGTGGCGACGGAGTCGTCGAACAGGAATTCCACGTCGTCACGGACCAGCTCGTGGAGGGCCGTGGCGAGATCTCCGCGGCGTACTTCGAGGTCCCGTTCCTCGACACTGCCTGCGACCGTGCTCGGTCTGACCGAGGCGATCTCACGGCCGTCGGCGGTGAGGAAGGTGCAGCGAAGCGAGTCGATGTGCGCGTCCCGCAGTCGTGGCAGCAGGCCCATCCGCCGGACCACTTCCGCCGCGGTCCCGCGGACGTCGACGGGGTACCCGCCGTCGCGCACTCCGCCCGCCTTCTCCACCACGGTGACCTCGAATCCGGAGCGGTGCAGCCAGTACGCCAGTGCGGGTCCGCAGATGCCCGCCCCGGAGATCAGGACCCTGCGCCGTGCGGCAGTACGCACATCCCTCGACAGTCCGGACGGTGTCATGCCTGGACTCCTTTCTTCGTGAGTCGGACGACGAGCAGTGACAACGCGGCGACCAGGCCGGCGACGGTGAACCCTGTGACGAAGGCCGACTCCGCCGGCAGGCCCGTCATGGGTTCGGCCCCGGCATCGAGGATCGCGCCGGCGACCTGGGCGCCCACGGCGACGCCGATCACGCGCGTGACCACGAGCAGGCCGGTGGCGATACCGATGTCCTTCGTCCCGACAGCGGTGGCGGTTCCGGCGAGCAGCGCCGTGGTGCCCACTCCCGCGGCGAACGCGGTCAGCGCCTTCGCGACGACGAGCTGCCAGTGCGCGGTGTGCAGCGACGCCAGCGCGATCATCGTGGCCGCCGTGACGACGGCGCCCGCCACGACCACGACACGCGGACCAAGACGCCGCGCCGCGATCCCGCCGACGGAATCGCTGACCGCCCCGGCGATCGCGCCGGGCAGCAGGAACAGTCCGATGTCGGTGGTGCCGGCTCCGAAGCCGTACCCGTCGCCCGACACCGCGAACAACTGCGGGAGCAGGAACAGCACCATGCCGGAACTGCTGGTGATGACGAGAGTGAGCACGCACGCGTGCCACATCGCCGGCTGCGCCAGCATGCGCAGATCCACCATGGGCGAGGCCGCCCGGCGCTCGACGACAACCCACCCGGCGGCGAGGGCGACCACGACCACGACGATGGCACCGACCGCGAGCGGCGGCACGCCACCGTCCCTCGTCACCGTCACGAGTCCGAGCATGAAAGCGAGCAAGGCGGCACTCAGGAGTACCGTGCCGGGCCAGTCGATCCCGTCGTCCGAGTGGACCGGTGGATCATGCGGCATCAGCCATGTCACGACCGCCGTGGCCGCGACGACCGCGATCGTCGGCAGGGCGAACATCCACTGCCAGGACAGTCCTTCCGCGATCGGCCCGGCACACAGCGTTCCCACCATGCTGCCGCTCGTGAACAGCGCGACGACGAGCCCGATGGCCGCCTGTGACTCCTTCGGCGTGAGGTGTTTGCGCACCAGGATGAACGAAAGGGGCAGCGCACCCACCATGACGCCCTGCAACACCTGGCCGAGCAGCAACACCGGCAGGTTCGGCGCCAGACTGGCCGACAGACCACCGGCCGAGACCACCGCCATCAGCCATACCAGTACCCGCTTTCCGCCGTAGCGGTCGCCAAGTTTCCCTGCGACAGGGGTGATGACCGCGCCGGTGATGAGCAGTGTGTTGCCGATCAGCGCCCCTTCGGCGGGGCTGACCCTCAACTCCTGCTGCAGCAGCGGGAGCGCCGGCTCCACCACTGACTGCAGGGTGCCGAGAGCGAGGGCCAGTACGCCGAGGGCACTGATCGACAGCCTCCCGAGAACAGTCGCCACCTGCTGATCACTCCAGACGCCATTGGGCAAGAGGAATGCGCGAGATCCCGCGCGCCTCCCACACTCCCCCCGCGGCGCCCTGCCGGGCATCGTCCCCCGCAGCCGTCTCGACCTGGTGCGCCCGGACCGTCCAGCTACCTGTCCTGGTGCCTGCGCACTACGAGCCGGCGCGGGCCGCGACGGGGTGGGACGGCCCGCGCTGCTTCAAGTGCCGGTCCAGGAACCGGCACCCGTCCTCCAGCTCGAACCACGGGGTGCCGGTGTGTCCTCCCGGATTGGCGTGCAGCGTCTTCTCCTTGCTGCCGAAAGCCTCGAACAGCTCCAGGGCCCGTTGCCGGGGGTTCCCTTCGTCGTCCCACTGCAACAGGAACAGCAGCGGAACGGTGAGCTGCCGGGCCTCCTCGCGCTGGGCACGGGGCACGTATCCCCCGGCGAAGAAGCCCGCGGCGGCGATGCGTGGCTCGGCCACCGCCAGCCGGATGCCGAGGGCGGCCCACCCCCCGGAGTACCCGACCGGGCCGCAGAGACCGGGCAGTTCGAGGAGGGCGTCCAGCGTGGTCCGCCACTCCGGGACCGCGTTGTCGACCAGGGGACCGACGAGGGACTCCATGATCTCGTCGACCGGCTCACCGGCCCGCACCGCCCGCCGGAGGTCGGCCCGGACCTGCTCGTCGGCGGCGGAACGGGGGCGGTCCCCGCACCCGGCGGCGTCGATGGTGGCCACCGCGTAGCCGCGCGCCGCGGTGTACCGGGCCCGGGCCACCAGCCGGGGATCGGCTTTGGGCAGGCCGTTGTTGTGGGCCATCAGGACCAGCGGGACCGATGCGGATCCGGGTGTCCAGGATCCGGGTGACCAGAGGGTGCCGGGGATCTCGCCGAGGGTGAATTCGCGTTCGAGGACGCCGTCGTCGAGGCGCGTCGAGGAAGTGAACTGCATGGTCGTGCCTTTCGGGAGTACACCTGACGGCGCTCCCGGACGACCTATCGCCCGACCGTGACCCCGGAGGGAAGCACCCATGTCGATACTGCGTTCACGGGTACCACCTCCTCGTTCTCTCGCACGGCCTCCCGGAGGTTAGCAACGGTCACCGTGGCCCGCCAGCGAGTTCCGCGGCGGAAGCCCTCTCGGCCGGCAGGCGTGACCCGCGTCACACGCGGCTCCTGTCAGCAACAGGGGTGCCGTCTCGTTCGAAGGGCACGCGAACGAGACAGGAGCACCGCCATGAAGCACCGCATCGTCGTACTCGGCGCCGGATACGCCGGGGCCTTCGCCGCCGGCAACCTGGCCCGGCGGCTCTCCCCCGCCGACACCGAGATCACCGTCGTCAATGCCGTGCCCGACTTCGTCGAGCGGATGCGGCTCCACCAGCTCGCGATCGGCCAGGACATCGCGTTCCGCCCGCTCGCCGACGTGTTCGCGGGCACCGGGGTGCGGCTGCGCCTGGCGCGCGTCACCGGCATCGACCCCGAGCGCCGGACCGTCGCCGTGCGTACCGAGGACGGCGACGGCGAGCTCGCGTACGACACGCTCCTCTACGCGCTCGGCAGCTCCGTAGCCCACAACGGTGTCCCCGGCGTGGCCGAGTACGCCTTCGATGTGGCCGGCCGGTCCTCGGCACTGCGGCTGCGCGAGCGCCTCGCGGGCCTGCGTGAGGGCGGCACTGTGCTGGTCGTCGGCGAAGGGCTGACCTGCACGGCATCGCCGCCACGGAACGGCTGACGCGCCTCAACGGTGCCTGGCGGCAGTACGCACCCGACGCGCCGGTCGCCCACTCGTGGTGACCGGTGACCGGTGACCGGTGACCGGTGACCGGTGACGGCTGACGGGTGACGGGTGACCACAGTCGCCGCCCTTCAGCGACCTGGCGGCGACGGCCGTCAGGCGTCGAAGCGGTGGCGCGCGTCCTCGATGTGACTGAGGTACTGGTGGGTCCAGTCGCACATGGCGTCCACCGTGGTGCGCAGTGCCCTGCCCGGCTCGGTGAGGGTGTACTCGACCCGTGGCGGCACGGTGGGGTGCACCTTTCGCTCGACCAGGCCGTAGCGCTCCAGCATGCGCAGGTTCTGGGTGAGCATCTTGTGGCTGATGCCCTCCACCTCGTTGCGCAACTCGCTGAAGCGCCGGGTGCCTTCACCGATCGCCTCGATGATCAGGAGCGCCCATTTGTTGGCCACGTCCGAGAAGATCTCCCGCGCCAGGGAGTCCGCGCGCCGCAGGTCGGCGTCCTCGGGCAGGCCCTTGAGCAGCTGCTTGGTCCCCATCAGGCTCCCCAGTCACCGAAAATGCGTTCTTCCAGGTCAACTCTCACTCTCCTACAGTTCCTGAGTAACGACAAGAGAGCAGGCGGAGAGGGCGAGCACGGGTGAGGGCGTCGGCACGGTCGGCCGGTGGCAGGTGTTCCTCTCCCCCTTCACCGCGGCCGATGGTTGCCGGGGCCTGCCGCTCCCGAGCCGGACCGGGTGTCCTCGTCGGGCGGGAAGGAGGTGTGGGTGAGCCTCTCGGAGATCTCCCAGACGCGTACGGCCTCGTCGTCGCCGCGGAGGCGGGAGTACAGGGCCTGTTCGGCGGGCGCGCCGGACAGGTGCCCCGGTCCGCTGGGACCGTACAGGCGGGCGCCGCGCGCGTCCGGTGAGGTGGCGGCCAGCAGGGCCGGCAGCAGCGCGGTCCCGACCGTCCCGACGAAGATGCCGCGGCGGCTGAGAGCGCGGATGACGCGTACGCCGGCGGTGTCCCGTGCCCGGCCGACTTCGGGGCGCGCGGCCAGGAGACTGGTGGGGGCGATGCCGGGGTGGGCGAGGTTGCTGGTGATCCCCCAGCCTCCGGCCCGACTGCGCCGGTCCAGTTCGCGTCCGAACAGGCCGAGGGCGATCTTGGACTGACTGTACGCGCGGCCGCCGTGGTAGGACCGTTCCCAGTTCAGGTCGTCCCAGTTGATGGCGTTCGCGTTCGCGCTGACACTGAGTTGTGAGGTCACGCGCGCGCGTCCGGCGCGCAGCAGGGGCAACAGGTGGGCGACCAGGGCGAAATGCCCCAGGTGGTTGCTGCCGAACTGCAACTCGAAGCCGTCGGCGGTGGTCTGCCGCTGCGGCGGGGTCATCACGCCGGCGTTGTTGACGAGGATGTGGACCGGACGGTTCTCGCCGCGCAGTGTGGCTCCCAGTGCGGCGACCGAGTCCAGCGACGACAGGTCGAGCTCCCGCAGGGACAGGGCCGCTCGCGGGTGCTGCTCCTTGATCTTCGCGACGGCGGCTCCGCCCTTACGGGGGTTGCGGACGGGCATGACGACCTCGGCACCGGCGGCGGCGAGGCGGGCTGCCAGGCCCAGTCCGACACCGTCGCTGGCGCCGGTGACGACGGCGAGTTTCCCTGAGAGGTCGGGAACGGTGATGTCCGGCTGTGTGCGTGCCATGTGCTGCTCCTGGTCTTCCCGAAAGCGGATGTGCTCTCAGGTTGCGCCCGGCCCGAGGGGTTATCCACGGCCTCTCGATCCCAGGCAGACAGCCCCGGGCGGCCCCGGCCTCAAGGGGGGATCGACAGTCCGAGGCAGCCGTCCGGCACCGGTGGCAGGATGGACAGGCGGGAAAATCAAGGAGGACGCCGTCGTGATCGATCGAGCTGGGCTCGCCGGGTTCCTGCGCCACCACCGGGAGTCGCTACAGCCTGAAGACGTCGGCCTCCCGCGCGGGCAACGGCGCAGGACCGCCGGTCTGCGCCGCGAGGAGGTCGCCACGCTCTGCCACATCTCCGCCGACTACTACAGCCGGCTCGAGCGGGAGCGCGGACCCCACCCGTCCGAGCAGATGATCGCCTCCATCGCGCAGGGTCTGCGTCTGTCCCTCGACGAACGCGACCATCTGTTCCGCCTCGCCGGGCACAACCCGCCGGCGCGAGGTGCGACCAGTGAACACGTCAGTCCCGGCCTGCTGCGTATCTTCGACCGGCTCACCGACACCCCCGCCGAGATCGTCACCGAGCTCGGCGAGACACTCCGGCAGACCCCGCTCGGCGTGGCGCTCACCGGCGACACCACCCGGTACACCGGTCCGGCCCGCAGCATCGGCTACCGGTGGTTCACCGACCCGGCCACCCGGGCCAGGTACCACCCCGACGACCACGCGCTGCACTCCCGCGTCTTCGCGGCCGGACTGCGCAAGATGGTCACGCTCCGCGGCCCCGGGTCGCGGGCGGCGCACCTCATGGACCTCCTCATGGCCCACAGCGAGGAATTCCGCACCGTCTGGGACGACCACGAGATCGGCATCCACTACAACGGCGTCAAACGCTACAGACACCCCGAGGTCGGCGACCTGGAACTGAGCTGCCAGACGCTTCTCGACCCTGACCAGTCACACATCCTCCTCGTCTACACCGCCGCCCCCGGCAGCGAGAGTTACGAGAAACTGCAGCTTCTGTCCGTCATCGGATCCCAGCAGGTTGTCGCGCGGACAACCTGAACCGGACGACCCGGTCCGGCGGACGCAGCGGACCGGGCAGACCCGGCGGATCCAGCGGGTCGCCGGAGCGGTGGTGGGCTCGGCGGGGGTCGGCTCGGCGGTGGGTGCTGTGCCCGGCCCGGCGCCTCCCTGGTCGTGCTCGACGTAGTGACGGGGTCTATTTCCGGGAGTTGTTTGTTCGGCGCCGGCGTCCCGAAGGCGAACAATGCGGAGCTGCTACACCTGGGGCGACCTGAGGACACGGAGGAAGACATGCATTCCTTGAAGAGACGTGCGTCGTCCATGGTGGTCGCGTGCCTCATGATGCTCGGAGTCACCGTCCTGGGCGCGCCGTCGGCCGAAGCCGCCGCCTACCCACCCGTCACCATCTCCCGCTCCATCTACCTCGTGGTGCCGCCACCGAACGGTTCCCCTCAAGCTCACCTTCCCGCTGCGGGCCCTCATCAGATCCGCCTTCTCGGGGGCACCTACACCTGGAGCGTCACGCTCAACGGCTCCACTGGATCCGGGACGCTCACGCTGCCCGCCGGCACGTACCTCTGGTACAACTGGCGCTGCTACCTGAGCCCGGACAACCCTTATTACAGGGGCAACTGCATACTCGATCCCCTGCCTGCGGGGGCTCCCTACATCTACTTGCCGGCTCCGGACAGCGCGTATCAGTGGAGCAGCATTCCTTCCACCGGTACGTACACCTGGTCGAGCACTCTGACCCCGCACTTCTGAGCCCGCCGTCCGAAGGCGGCGGGGGCAGCACGCCGGCAAGGCACGGGAAGAGTCGATAACCGGTGGAGTCGTCGACGCGAAGGGTCTATGTTCAGCGGGTTCGCGATCCATACGTTCCACACGAGGTGACTTGATGACGGTCCAAGCAACGGCAGCCGGCTCCGGTCGGCTGTCCTCCGCGAACGCCATGACCGCATCGAACCGAAGGACCACCTCTCGTGGATCTGCCACGCATCTTCACCATTCGCGAAAGCAGTCACCGCCTCCACAACCCGTTCACCCCTGACAAGCTCGTCATCCTGGGCGAGGCACTACAGCTGGCTCCCGGGACCCGCGTACTGGATCTCGCCAGTGGATCGGGCGAGATGCTGTGCACCTGGGCCCGTGACCACGGCGTCACCGGGACCGGGGTGGACATCAGCACGGTGTTCACGGAGAAGGCCCGCGCCCGCGCCGCCGAACTCGGCGTCGCCGACCAGGTCGCCTTCGTGCACG
Source organism: Streptomyces sp. NPDC002701 (assembly GCF_042889045.1). Taxonomy (NCBI): domain Bacteria; kingdom Bacillati; phylum Actinomycetota; class Actinomycetes; order Kitasatosporales; family Streptomycetaceae; genus Streptomyces; species Streptomyces sp. NPDC002701. The sequence goes on along the minus strand of NZ_JBIAQL010000006.1, from coordinate 209,726 downwards.
GCGACGCCTCCGGTTACGTGGCGGACGAGCCGGTCGACGTCGCCGCGTGCGTCGGTGCCACCTGGATCGGGGGCGGCGTGGCCGGCACCGTCGAGCAGTTGGGCGACAGTCTCCGTCCCGGCGGCCTGATGCTGATCGGCGAGCCGTACTGGCGTCAGGAAGTACCGGACCAGGAAACAGCCGAAGCCTGCCTGGCGGGCGGCAAGGACGACTTCTTGCTCCTGCCGGAACTGATCGAACGGTTCGGCGAACTCGGGTACGACGTCGTGGAGATGGTGCTGGCCGATCAGGACAGCTGGGACCGGTACCAGGCAGCCCAGTGGCTCAACCTCCGCCGTTGGCTCGACGGGCATCCGGACGACGAGCTGGCAGCGGAGGTACGGACCGAGCTCACCACCGGCCCCGCCCGGTACGCGAGGTACCAGCGTGATCACCTCGGCTGGGGGGTCTTCGCACTCATGGGGCGCTGATGGGTCATTGATGGGCCGTCGGCGGTCCGACAGGCCGGGTCCGGGCAGCGTTCTTGCCCGGACCCGGCCTGTCGGGGTCCCGGTCTGTCGGGGTCCCGGTCTGTCGGGGTCCCGGCCCTGCGCGCCTTCATGACGCAGACCCGGGTCGTCGACGCTTCAGCGGGACGGGCGGGGGCCGTGCCGACGTCGAGGACGCTCAGTCGAGACAGAACTCGTTGCCCTCGATGTCCTGCATCACGATGCACGACTCGTTCTCCTCGTCGGCGACCAGCGTTTGCACATGTACCGCGCCGAGCGCGACCAGTCGTGCGCATTCGGCCTTGAGCGTGGCCAGTCGCTCTTCGCCCACGAGTCCGGTGCCGACCCGTACGTCGAGATGCATCCGGTTCTTGGCGACCTTCCCTTCGGGAACGCGCTGGAAGTACATGCGCGGGCCGACGTCCGCGGGGTCCTTGCACACAAACCATGCGCCTCGCTTCTCAGGGGGCTGCGCACGGTGGTAGTCCTCCCAGGTGGTGAACCCCTCGGGCGGCGGCGGTACGACGTACCCCATCACCTCGCACCAGAAGCGCGCGACACGCTCAGGTTCCGCGCAGTCGAAGGTGACTTGGAACTGCCTGATCGATGACATCGGCGCACCATAGCAGGGAGATTCTGCCGCTCGTCCCCCGAACAGATCCGCAGTCTGTCGGCAGGACCGCACCTGGGGTAGACCTGTCCGTTCGTCAGCCTTGCACTCTCCGCACCTGCCCGCCTCCCAACCGCCTGACCTGCGTCTTTTCAGCTCCTTCGAAAGACCTGGCCCGCGGTGCGCGGCGTTGGCATCGTGGCCTCGCCGGACAACACCGGTTCCAGGGAGGAAGCGTTCATGACCAGGAACACGACCGACAGCAGAACCAGGAAGACCGCGCTGAGGCTGGCGACGTTCGCGACGGCCGGAGTCGTCGGCACGGCACTCATGGCCCTCGCTCCCGCCGCTTCGGCGTCATCGGTGCCCGCGGCGGCACCCGCCGCCGCCTCGGCCTACACCTGTCACTTCTCCTGGCAGGGGTCGTACCTGTACGCCGGCTACAGCTCCACCAACACGACCAACACCGAGTTCGGTCAGACCGGTAACCGGGTGGTCGAGGTCCAGTGCCTGCTGACCTACTGGGCCAACCGCGTCGGAGACAGCAGGTTCGATCCCAAGGGGATCGACGGCGAGTTCGGCAACAACACCAGGGCAGCGGTGATCAACGCGCAGAAGGTCTGCTTCACCGACCCCAATGACTGGGACGGCGAGGTGGGCCCGAAGACCTGGCCCTGCCTGCGGATCTGGTAACGCCTGCCGGTGCGCAGGTCCACTGGACCGACGTGAGGCCGACCGCCTCATGGAGACCGGGGTACGCGGGCAGGTCGCCCGCGTACCCCGGCCCGCTTCCGCTCTGTTGCGGGAATTTCCCCGCAACCCGTAGCAGGGTCTTTCACCGACCGAGAACGCCACCGGGCAGAAGCGAACTGGCGGAGGCGACCGGGTGACCCACTTCCAGTGACCCCAGGACACTGCGCAGGAGGTCGCCACCGGGGACTTCAGTGGACGGGCCCGGGGCAGTCGCCGCCTGTGCGGCAGGAGCGGACACCAGCAGGGCGGCGGCGACAGCGGACATGAACGCGAGTTTCTTGATCATGCCGACTCAACGACCGCACGCCCCGAGGGGAAACGCCCGTCTCCCGACCGCGCGCGGTCGAGTGCCGCGGATACGTCCGAACGGCGTACGGAGGACTCGGCGAAGCCGAGCCGATTCGGTAGTTGTAGACGTCGTGCCACACCCCGCTGACCTGACCGTTGGGACAGGTGAGCGCTCCTCGCGTCCGGCCATCTCCGAGATCACCGGCACGAACGTCAACATGCGGGCGACACCGGGCGGCCAGTGGGTCGGCACGGCTCAGCGGGGCGACTGCGTGTACCGGTACGCGGCGACGTCCGGACCCGCGGTCCTCCTTGTCATGGGGAGCCGTCCGACGGGCATGGCTCCGTGGACTTCCTGTGTAAGGGCCCGTGCGTTGTTCGTGTTCGCGCATCGGCACCGAACGGTCAAGTCCCGGAAAGCCGCGCCGCGTTGCCAGGACGGCTCCGCTGACCACCGGCGAGGACCGTCACGTCGTCGGTCGGGCGTCCCTGCACGTTCACCCGCTGTGTGTCGGCAGCAGGTCGTCGAGGTGGCCCTCGGGCAGCACCTTGGTCGAGTTGTGTTCGCGGACGATCCGCCAGCCGGCCGGCGTCCGGCGCCAGACCAGGGACGTCGTGGTACGGATGTCCGTGGTGACGTCGGGCAGGGTGATCCGCGCTACGAAGGTGAGCGTGGACGCGGCCAGGTCATGGTCGGCGATGACGTACGGGCCGTCGTCGACGGCATGACGTGCGGCGACCATCCTGCGGAAGTTGGGTTCCCAGATCGCACCGTATCCGGCGGCTGTGCTCGCCACGCGCTGCTCGGGGTCGAAGTCGTCGTAGAGGCGGACGTCCGGGGAGCTGAAGTCGTACAGCTCGCCGAAGGTGCGCCGGAAGTCGAACGGCGGGTCCCCCTCGTTGCGCTCCCATCCGAACACCCATCGGCTGTGCAGGTCCGCGATCACTTGTTCATCGTTCATGACCTCGACGCTAGAGCCGCGGGCGGGACCTAGGCAGGGTCCGTCGCACCCACCATCGTGGGACAGCCAGGGCTCAGTGCTCCTGTAGGTGGTCACCGAGTGGCACAGGCGGCAAGGCGGGCAGGTCGGCGGCCACCGTGCCGAGCAGCGCGAGGGCCTGCTGTGAAGCGCTGCCGGGCTCGGCCTGGTACACGATGAGCTGCTGGTCCGTCGCGCTGTCGACGGTGAACGAGTCGTAGGTCAGGGTCAGCTCGCCGACCTGCCGGTGGTTGAAGGACTTGGCCTCATGAGCCTTGCCCCGTACATCGTGCCGGGACCACAGACGGCGGAACTCCGGGCTCCGCAGGGACAGTTCACCGACCAGCTCGGTCAGCCGACGATCGTTCACCAAGTCGCCGCTGCCCGCGCGCAGGGCCGCCAGCCCGGACCTGGCGACGCCTTCCCAGTCGGGGTAGAAGTCCCGGGCGTCCGGGTTCAGGAAGGTGAACCGGACCAGGTTCGTCTCACCCTGTTCCAGCATGCCGGCGAAGAGGGCGCGCCCGAGGCGGTTGCCGGCCAGCACATCCAGCCGGCGGTCGAGGATCAGCGCGGGGGTGTGCAGCCAGCCGTCCATCAGGCGGAGCAGACTCGGGCTGACGGACAGACCGTCGCCCCGCCGGACACGGCCACGGGCCGTCCGCGCCAGCTGGTGCAGGTGCGCCGTTTCCTCGGGATTCAGTCCGAGGGTGCGGGCCAGGGCGTGCACCACCTGTGCGGAAGGATGCTTCTCCCGTCCCTGTTCCAGGCGGGCGTAGTAGTCGGTGCTGACCCCGGACGACTGGGCGACCTCCTCTCGGCGCAGGCCAGGCGTCCTGCGCCGGCCCGACCAGACCAGTCCGACCTGGTCCGGGCTCGTCGTTTCTCGCCGCGCACGGAGGAACTCTCCCAAGGAGTTGTCATGGTCCATGCCTCAACGGTAGGCGCACACGCGATCCGCTACCTGGGTGTGGCACACCCTGGACAAGACCACCCTGGCTGGCCTGCGGTCCGCCGAACATGCTCGGTGTCATGACAGACAACGTTTCGCACGACTCCTCCCTGCCCGTCGCCGATGTGCCCGCTGGTCCGCTGGCCGGCCGGGTCGCGGTGATCACAGGCGCCGGCGCCGGGATCGGCGCCGCGACCGCCCACCGATTCGCCGCCGAAGGCGCGTCGGTCGCTCTGCTCGGCCGGCGTCCCGGGCCGCTGGACGACCTCGCCGCGACCCTGCGCGAGGAACACGCCGTGGACGTCCTGGCGGTCCCCGTCGATGTCACCGACGCCGCCGCGCTGACCGCCGCCGCGTCGACGATCCGCGCCGCCCTGGGCCGGCCCGACCTGGTGGTCGCCAACGCGGGGGTGATGCTCGGAGCGCCGTTCGAGGAGGCGGACACAGCCGAGTGGGACCAGATGATCGACGTGAACCTGCGAGGGCTGCTGACGACCGGCCGGGTCTTCATCGAGGACCTGCTCGACGCGGCAGCAGCCGGACGGCCCGCGGACCTGGTGAACCTGGGTTCGATCGCGGCCGAGGTGATCTTCGCCGACTACCCGGTCTACGGGGCGACCAAGGCGGCGGTCGCCCAGCTGACCCGCAACCTGCGCGCCTCTCTCGGGCCTCGCGGCGTACGGGTGCGGTCCGTCGACCCCGCCTTCGCCGTCACGGAGCTCGGCGCCGACATGGGGCACGAGGCCACTCGGGCCGGGCTGGACAAGATGCGGTCGGCCATCACGACCATCACCGCGGAAGACGTGGCCGACGCCATCACGTACTCGGTGGCGGCACCGGCCCGGGTCAACATCGCCGAGCTGACGGTCGTTCCCACCGAGCTCGGCTGACACCCCGCTATCGGGGGCTGACAACGACGTCCGCGGTGCGGAAGGCGCCGACCAGCGGGGGGGCGCGTGAGCCTCGAAGTGCTTGGCCGGCGTCTTCCCCGGTGCCGGTGTCCCCGGCGCTCGGAGCACGGACCCGAATCGACCTAACCGTTGATGTCGAGTGCGGTTCCGTACAGACGGTCCACCTGTGCAGGTCGGTGACATGTGGTCGTTCGCCGTTGCTGAGGGCGAGGCCGAGGTCTCCGAGATCACCACGGTTCATGCAGCGCCGCTCGCGGGTCGCGTCGCAAGTGTCCGACCCTGATGCGGTCGGCCGTCGTCGAGAACCGCACGGTACGGGCGGGCCTGGTCGGGCTGCTGCGCGCCGCACCCGGCGTCGAGGTGGTCGGCGAGGCCGGCGACGGCGCGGAGGCCGTGGTGTTGGCCGCCGAGACCACGCCGGACGTGATCCTGATGGACATCCGGATGCCCGGAATGAACGGCATCGAGGCCACCCGGCGCATCCTCGCCCAAGCCTCGGGCATCCCACCCCGGAACGGCTGCTCGCCGCGGTGGCCGCGGTCGGCGGCGGTGACGCGCTCTTCGCACCCAGCGTCACCCGACGCCTGGTGGAGGCATACGCGCGCCAGAGCACCGGCGAACGGCCCACGGACCTGAACGCTCTGACCTCCCGCGAACTGGGGGTCCTGAAACGCATCGCCCATGGCCTGTCCAACCTGGAGATCGCCGACCGCCTCTACATCAGCGAAGCCACCGTCAAGACCCACCTGAACCGCACGATGACCAAACTCGACCTCGCCAGCCGGGCACAGGCTGTGGTGATCGCGTACGAATCGGGCCTCGTCGTCCCCGGCCGACAGCGACTGGGGACGTGGACCGCTGCCCCGGCCTCGTATCACCCTTGCGACCCGACATGCGGGGCGCTCGCTCCTACTGCTGGAGCTCCATGACGTCGGCGACCGCGCAGCTGACGTTGTCGGGGCCGCCGCAGCCGTTGGCCAGGGCGACGAGTTCGCGTACGACCGCCTCGGGCTCATCGATCTCGGAGAGCACCCGGTCGATCTCCTCGGTCCGCACGACGGTCGACAGACCGTCGGAACAGAGCAGGTAGCGGTCCCCCCGCTCGACGTCGTGCAGGCGCATGTCCGGGGTGCCATCGGCCCCGGGGCCCAGGGCGCGGATCAGCAGGGACCGCCGAGGGTGGGAGGCGGCCTCCGCAGAGCTGAGGCGTCCCTCGTCGACCATCGACTGCACCATGGTGTGGTCGTGGGTGATCTGGAACAGCTCTCCACCGCGCAGAAGGTAGACGCGGGAGTCGCCGATGTGGACAAGGGCGAGCTGTGAGCCGGTCCATAGCATCGCGGTGAGTGTGGTGCCGGCCTCGTCGGACGACGAAGCGGGCCCGGCGACACCGTTCACTGCCCGTTCGGCCTGTTCGACGGCGTCTTCGAGCAGGTGGAGGAGATCACCGGCCGGGCTGCTGTCGGTTTCGAGGCGCTTGAGCGCGTCGACGGCGGCGGCGCTGGCGAGAGCTCCCTGGGCACCGAAGCCGTCGGCGACGGCGAGCAGCCGGGACCCGGCGTACACGGTGTCCTGGTTGCTCTCGCGGACGAGGCCGGTGTCGGAGAGGGCGGCGTAACGGATGGCAAGGGGCTTGGCGGTCGGGGACAAGGCACGGTCCTTCCGGGACAGGTGGTCGATGAGGAAGGTGGCCAGGTCCCGCCGTGCGGCGGTGTCGGCTTCGGCCTGCACCCAGAACGCTCGGATCTCCTGGGCCGCCTGACCTGCGTCCAGCGTGCAGACCTGCCGGATGCGGGCCAGCGGCATCCCCAGCCTTCGCAGCCAGGCGACGAGCCGGGCCTGATCCAGTTGCTCGGGTGCGTAGAGGCGGTAACCGGTCACCGGGTCGACCCGCGCGGGGGTCAGCAGGCCGAGCTCGTCGTAGAGGCGCAGCGCCTTCGGTGACAGCCGGGACGCCTTCGCGAACGTCCCGATGGTCAGCAACCCCATGCTCGTTCCTCCTCATACCGGGCACCTCACCCGGCACCTCCGATGCTGTGGGCTCCCCCAAGGTGAAGGTCAACCAAGGACATCAGCCGAAGCTCCGGTCCGAGGTCCCCCGTCCGCGGTCCGCGGTCCGCGGTCCGCGGTCCCGGCGGGCGTGATGGACGTCACGGGAAGTCGGGGTCCGATCTTGGAATGCTCGGCCGGCCCCTCCTGCTGGCTCAAGGGGCCTGCCCTGTTCCATGGCTGCGACAGGTTACGGGGGACGGAAAGTGCTCTCGGGCCCGCTCTCGTCTCCCCACACCGGCCGCCGCCCCCGAAAGGTCCCCCGCACCATGCCCCTGGCCCTGCTCGCCCTCGCCGTCGTCGCGTTCGGCATCGGCACCACCGAGTTCGCGACCATGGGGCTGCTCCCCCAGATCGCCGACGGGGTCGGAGTGTCCGTGCCGCAGGCCGGCAACCTCGTCTCCGCCTACGCACTCGGAGTCGTCGTCGGCGCCCCCGTCCTGACCGGTATCGGCGCGCGCATACCCCACAAGCGACTGCTGCTGCTCCTGACGGGGCTGTTCGTGGTCAGCAACGCCGCCTCCGCGATCGCCCCCGACTTCGGTCTGCTCTTCGCCGCGCGCTTCCTGGCGGGCCTGCCGCACGGAGCGCTGTTCGGTGTGGGCGCGGTTGTCGCCTCCCGGCTGGTCGCTCCCGAGCGGGCGGCACGCGCCGTCTCCAAGATGTTCCTCGGGCTGACCGTCGCGAACATCGTCGGCGTGCCGGCCAGCACGGCTCTGGGCCAGCAGCTCGGCTGGCGCTCCGCCTACTGGACGGTCGCCGTCATCGGTCTCGTCGCCCTCGTCGCACTGGCCCTCTTCGTCCCTCACCAGCCCCGCGGGCAGCAGTCCGGCATCCGGCACGAGCTGCGGGCGATGGGCAACAAGCAGGTCGCGATCGGTCTGGCCACGGCCGTCGTCGGGTTCGGCGGATTCTTCGCCGTCTACAGCTACCTGGTGCCCATGCTCACGCACCTGACGGGTGTCTCCGACGCCTCGACCACGCTGGTCCTCGCGCTCTACGGCGTCGGAATGACCGCCGGCACCCTGCTCGCCGGCCCACTCACCGACCGTGCCCTGCGGCCGACCCTGTACGGGGGACTCGTCCTGCTCGCGGCGGCGCTGGTGACGTTCTACTTCACCGTCCACGCCACCGTGCCCGCCCTGCTCACCATCACCTTCATCGGTGCGATGGGCTCCCTCATCACCACGCCCGTTCAGATGCTCCTCATGGCCAAGGCGAAGAACGCTCCCACCATGGCCGCGGCCTCCAACCACTCCGCCTTCAATCTGGCCAACGCCGGCGGCGCCTGGCTCGGCGGCCTGGTCATCTCGGCGGGCTGGGGCTGGGCCGCACCCAACCTGGTCGGCGCGGCCCTCGCCGTGGCGGGCCTCGGCCTCGCCTTCACAGGAGGGCTCATGGACCGGGGCGGCTCCCGCTCCGAGACGATCGCCTCGGCCACGCGATCGTCCCTGTCCCCGTCCCCGTCCTCCGGCACGGTGCGCCCGGAGGACTCGACCGTCGATCGTCGGACGGGCTGACCGGTCTCGCGACCGAGCGCCGGGGCCGGTTTTCCGCATCCGCCGGCTCAACCGGGCGGCGGTCTCAGAAGGGCGGCCAGTTGCGCAGGGCCGCGTCGGCCAGCTCCTGCAGTTCCTCGCGGTCGACACCGCTCGCGGCCTGTACGGCGATGCCGTGGGCGAAGGTGGTGAGGTAGCGGGCCAGTAGCCCCGGATCGGTGTCCACGGGCAGGTCGCCGTCATCGACGGCCCGCTGGAACCGCTCGCGGACGGACGAGTAGCCCTCGTTGCGCCAGGCGACGAGGAGGTCGCGGACCTCCTGCCCGGAGTCACTGGCGGTCAGGGCGCCGTGGACGCCCAGACACCCTTGCGGATTGGCCGGGCGGGTGGTGGTACGCACGGTGCCGGCCAGGACCGCGGCGGCGACGTCACGGGCGGTCGGCTCCTCCATGGCCCGGACCAGGTAGGCGCTCGGGCCTTCGGTGTACCGCTCCAGGACCCTGCGGAACAGCTTCTCCTTGTTGCCGAAGGCCGCGTACATGCTGGTGGTGGAGATGCCCATGGCGTTCGTCAGGTTGGCGGTGCTGGCGCCCTCGTAGCCATGCCTCCAGAAGACCAGCATGGCGCGCTCGAGAGCTTCGTCCGCGTCGAATCCTCGCGGTCGGCCGACAGGGCCGCTCCGTTTTGTCTCCACTCCCCCAGCCTACCCTTCTGCAGCGATCGCTGCAGAAGTGCTACCGTTCGACTTCCGCAACGATCGCTACAGAAGGAGTACTCCATGCCAGACAGTGATCTGCGCGCGTTCTACCTGCGCTACATCGAGGCGCTCAACGCCCACGAGTTCAACGGTATGGACGAGTTCATCGACGACCGGACCACCCTGAACGGCGAGCCGGCCACCCGGGACGATCTCATCGCGGTCCAGAAGCACGACGTGGACGCGGTTCCGGACCTCCGCTGGGAGCTCAAGGAGCTCCTCTTCGACGGTGACCGACTGGCCGCGCGTCTGGTAAACACCGGCACGCCGGTGAAGGAGTGGCTCGGCGTGGCCCCCACCGGCGCCTCCTTCGAGATCGTCGAGTACGCCATCTATCAGGTCCGCGACGGGCGCTTCGTGCACATGACCGCCCTGCACGACGCCGACGCACTCCTCCGGCAACTGAGCGCCTGATACCCGCTGTTCGGAGTCGCCGGCTCATCCCCGTGCGACACACACCGCCCACGCCCCCCGGGTCACCCAAGTCACCCGGGTCACATGATTCCCGAGGACCCACCATGACCATCACACTGATCACCGGCGCCAACAAGGGCATCGGTTTCGAGACGGCCAGACAGCTTCTGGCCCTGGGGCACGTCGTCTACATCGGCGCGCGCGATGCCGAACGGGGCGAGAAGGCGGCGGCCGCGCTCGGCGCGCGATTCGTGCGGCTCGACGTGACCGACGACGCGTCGGTGAGCAGCGCACTGGCGGCGATCGACGCGGCCGAGGGCCGGCTCGACGTCCTGGTGAACAACGCGGGCGTCCTGGCCGACGGAGTCACCGACGGACCTACCGCTCTTCGGGCCTTCGACACCAACGCGGTGGGAATCGTGCGCGTCACGGAGGCGGCGCTCCCCCTGCTGCGCAAGTCCACGAACCCGACCGTGGTCACCGTGTCGAGCAGTGCCGGATCGTTCTGGGCCGTCACCAATCCGGACCGGCCCGAATACTCCTTGCCACTGGCGCTCTACTCCGCCTCCAAGTCCGCGGCCACCATGCTGACGGTCCAGTACGCCAAGTCCCAGCCGGGCATCAAGTTCAACGCGGTCGAGCCCGGCACCACCGCGACCGACCTGACGGCGGCGTTCGGAATCGGGCGGGCACCGGAGGAGAGCGCCAGGGTCGTCGTGCGGTGGGCGACTCTCGACGCGGACGGTCCGACGGGAACCTTCCAGGACGAGAACGGGGAAGTGCCCTGGTAGCCGTGGAGGTGCCTGGGGTGTAAGTGGAGTGCAAGGGGTGCAGGGGCGGACACGAGCGAGGGACGGCCCGGCGCAACTGCCCCCACCAGAGCAGTCGGCCGGCCCCCGCCAGAGCGGCCCGCCCGGCCCCCGCCGGATCGGCCGAACGCCCCTCACCGGACCAGCTGGCGGCCCTCCGACCGAACCGGTCGGGGTCGGCCCGAGTGCGTCATGGCCGGACCGCTCTGCCGAGACCCATCGGTCGGTGCGGCTGTGGCCGTACTATCGGGTGATCTCGTGGGGGAGGTCGACATGGGCAGACAGCGCCCCGGCACGCCGACGCTGGAGGAGGTCGCAGCGCTCGCCGGAGTCGGGCGGGGGACCGTCTCGCGGGTCATCAACAACGCGGCCGGCGTACGGCATTCGACCCGCAGGGCGGTGGAACGCGCCATCGCGGAACTGGGGTACGTACCCAACCTGGCCGCCCGTTCCCTGGCCGGACGGCGTGCCGACGCCGTCGCACTGGTCATGACGGAACCGGACTGGCGGCAGTTCGGGGAGCCCTTCTTCTCGGCGGTCGTCGGCGCCGTCGGCGACGCGCTGACCGACACCGGCGTGCAGCTCCTGCTCACCCTGGTCCGTACGGACGTCGAGCGGCAGCACTTCGTCGAGTACGCGCGAGGCGGCCGCGTCGACGGTGTCCTGCTCATGTCCGTCCACGCCAAGGACCCGTTGCCCGACATGCTCTCCGCGGCGGGCCTGCCCACCGTCCTGCTGGGGCGCCGCTCCGGCGACGAAGCCGTGACCTACGTCGACGCGGACAACGTGGGCGGGGCCCGTGAAGCGGTCGCCCATCTGGTACGTACCGGTCGCACGGCCATCGGGACGGTCACCGGGCCGCCGGACATGTACGTCGCCCAGAGCCGGCTGCGTGGTTACCGCGAGGGTCTTGAGCGCGCGGGCGTCGAGATCAGGCCGTCCTGGATCGTCGAGGGGGACTTCACGCAGGAGAGCGGGCGCCGCGCGACCGCCGAACTCCTCGCCCGGGCGCCGGAGGTGGACGCCGTGCTCGCCGCGTCGGACACGATGGCCGCGGGCGCGCTGGAGGCGCTGCGCGCGGCGGGGCGCCGGGTGCCGGAGGACGTCGCCGTGATCGGCTTCGACGACTTCCCGCTGGCCCAGCACACCGAGCCCCGGCTGACGACCGTGCGCCAGCCCATGGAGGAGATGGGCCGCACCATGGTCCAGTTGCTGTTCGACGTGATGCGGGACTCCTCCGGCGCATGGCGCCACGTGATCCTGCGTACGGAACTGGTGGAGCGCGCCTCGACCTGAGCGAATGTTTCGGGAGCGCTCCCAGTAGCTGTCGGCCCTTGTGGATCACCCTGGTTGAGCTGGTGGTTCCGAGATTGTTCCGAGTCATCGGCGCGCGCGGGGTTGTCAGGGACATGCACTACTCCTACAGTCCCGTGCCAACAAGGAATTGGGAGCGCTCCCATTCACGGATGGACACACCGCGCTCCCCTCGGCCCGGTCATTCGCACCCTCCCCCGAGAGGTCCCCCATGCGACCGATACCGCGTCTGGCACCGACACCGCGTGCAACCCGCGCTCCACACCGCCTGTTGGCAGCCCTCCTGACGGCTCTCGCCTCCGTCGTGGCGCTGCTGTCCGCGACCGCACCGGCGCACGCGGACACCACGATCTGCGAGCAGTACGGAACGGCCACGATCCAGAACCGCTATGTCGTCCAGAACAACCGCTGGGGCACCAGCGCCACCCAGTGCCTGAGCGTGAGCGACTCCGGCTTCCGGATCACCCAGGCCGACGGTTCGGTGCCGACCAACGGCGCCCCGAAGTCGTACCCCTCGGTCTTCAACGGCTGCCACTACACCAGGTGTTCGACCGGCACCAACCTGCCGGCGAGGATCGACACCGTCTCGACCGCCCCCAGCAGCATCTCGTACGGCTACGTCGACAACGCCGTCTACAACGCCTCGTACGACATCTGGCTGGACCCGACGCCCCGCACCGACGGCGTGAACCAGACCGAGATCATGATCTGGTTCAACCGGGTGGGCCCGATCCAGCCGATCGGTTCGCCGGTCGGTACGGCCTCCGTGGGCGGTCGTACCTGGGAGGTGTGGAGCGGCAACAACGGCGGCAACGACGTGCTGTCCTTCGTCGCGCCGTCGGCGATCAGCAGCTGGAGCTTCGACGTCATGGACTTCGTCGACCAGGCCGTCGCCCGTGGACTCGCCCGGCCCGACTGGTACCTGACGAGCGTCCAGGCCGGCTTCGAGCCCTGGCAGGGCGGCGCGGGCCTGGCCGTGAACTCCTTCTCCTCCACCGTCTCCACCGGCGGCGGCACGGGCAACCCCACCGATCCGGCGGCGTGCACGGTGTCCTACGCCACCAACGTCTGGACCGGCGGCTTCACGGCGAACGTCACTGTCGGCAACAACGGCCCGGCTCCGGTCGAGGACTGGCGGCTGGACTTCACACAGCCCTCAGGACAGCGGATCACCAGCGCCTGGAACGCCACCGTCAGCCCGGACTCGGGGGCGGTGACCGCTCGCCCGCTCGCCCACACGAAGCGGATCGCCGCCGGGGCCAGCCAGTCCTTCGGCTTCCAGGGCACGTACACCGGCGCCTTCGCGGCACCGGCCGGGTTCACGCTCAACGGCACGGCCTGCGCCACCGCGTGACGCCCAGAGGGTGCCCCCAGCCGTCGTCGACCGTCTCGTGCGGACCGGCTCGGGCGCCCACACCGTTCGATCAGGGACAGGAGAATCCATGTCATTACGCATGTCGCTACGCACCAGACTCATCTCCCTCGGGGCAGTGATGGCGACCCTCCTGGGCGCCCTCGGCCTGACCCTGCTCGGCCAGGGCAAGGCCGAGGCGCACGGCGTGGCCATGATGCCGGGGTCGCGTACCTACCTCTGCCAGCTGGACGCCATCACCGGCACCGGCGCCCTCGACCCGACCAACCCGGCGTGCCGGGCCGCCCTCAACCAGAGCGGTGCCACGGCGCTGTACAACTGGTTCGCCGTGCTGGACTCCAACGCGGGCGGGCGCGGCGCGGGTTACGTACCGGACGGCAAGCTGTGCAGCGCCGGCGACCGGTCGCCGTACGACTTCTCCGGCTACAACCTGGCCCGTGCGGACTGGCCGCGGACGCATCTGACGTCCGGGGCCACGATGCGGGTCAAGTACAGCAACTGGGCCGCGCATCCGGGCGACTTCCGGGTCTACGTCTCCAAGCCCGGCTGGTCACCGACCTCTTCGCTGGGCTGGGGCGACCTGGATCTGGTCCAGACGGTCACCAACCCGCCCCAGCAGGGCTCGGTGGGTACGAACGGCGGTCATTACTACTGGGACCTCAAGCTGCCCTCGGGGCGTTCCGGTAACGCGATGATCTTCATACAGTGGGTCCGGTCGGACAGTCAGGAGAACTTCTTCTCCTGCTCCGACGTGGTGTTCGACGGCGGCAACGGCGAAGTCACCGGCATCCGGGGCGGGGGCGGCACGCCGACTCCCGACCCGACGTCTCCGACCCCTGACCCGACGCACACCGGCTCCTGCATGGCCGCCTACGAGGTGGTCAACTCCTGGAGCGGCGGCTTCCAGGGTTCCGTCCAGGTCATGAACCACGGGACGCAACCGCTCGACGGCTGGGCGGTCCGGTGGAAACCCGGCACCGGCACGAAGATCAACAGTGTGTGGAACGGTTCGATGACCACGGCCTCGGACGGCACGGTCACGGTCCGCAACGCCGACCACAACCGCACCGTGGCTGCCGACGGCAGTACCACACTGGGCTTCACGGCCTCGTCGACGGGCAACAACTTCCCCGCCGGCACCATCGGTTGTGTGAATCCGTGACGCACGGGCCGGGCGGTCGGCGACCGCCCGGCCCGCTGCGCCGCGGGATTGCGACACCTCCCGGCCCGTCGCGCCACGGGAATGTGACACCGCTCACGGGGAACACGCCTCAGCACGAGCAAGGCATGTACTCGTCACGGTGACAGAAAGTGAGGACCTCCCATGGCACTCCACGGCCAAACGGCTCACCCCTACCCCGGATCCAACGACTTTCCCGCACCCCGGACGAGCAACGGCATGGCGATCGCCGCACTGGTCCTCGGTATCGCGGCCTGCGTGTTCTTCTGGACGGTCTTCGGCGGCATCCTCCTCGGCCTCGTCGGTCTGGTACTCGGGATCGTCGCCGCCCGCCGCGCCCGTGGCGGTCGGGCACCGCACCGGGCCATGGCCATCGTGGGCGCGGTGCTCAGCGCCCTCGCGCTGATCGCGTCCACCGTGATCGTCGTGATCGGCGTCTCGTTCCTCACCTCGGACTCGTTCAAGGACTACAACGACTGCATCAAGCACGCCGACAACCAGTCCGACCGCGATCAGTGCGCCGAGGACTTCGAGCGCGACGTCGAGAACAACTGATCCCTCCGCCCGTCCGGCACGCCCCGGGGCGACGGGCCACGCGACCGTCGCCCCACGGGCAGGACCGAAGCTCACCACCCGGCATCAGCCGCCCTCACCGTTTCCCCATGTCACAGCCGGCACGGCACCCTCAGTTTTTCGGACATTGTTTGTTCGGGCAGGCAGCCCCGAACGCGAACAACGCGGAGCCGCTACACCTGAGCCCCGGTACGTGGTCACACCGGTCGGGGACGCCGGTCGGGCACGTCGGTCCGGAACTCGGGGAGGGACGGCATGCTCCGCACCTGCGCAACAGCCCTGTCTGTGGCCCTGTGCTGCGCCCTGTCGGCCTGCACGGCGGACACGGCCGGCCCTCCCCGTGCGGAGCCGGGACGCACCGGGCCGGTGACCGCCGCCGAGAGATCGCTGCTGTACGACGCCAAGCAGGCCCTCGTCTCCGACCCCGACAAGAGGTACGCGCGGGCCCTTTCGCCCGCTACGGCGCCGGCGGCACCCAGAAGCTGGAGAACAACATCTCCGCCCACCGCTGGGTGCACGCCTGTACGGAGAACCCGGTGTGACGTCCGTCGGGTAACTTTGTCATGCGCATTCCATGACATCCACGTCGTGAGCCCACCGATGGGTGGCGCTAGGGGGAACAGCCATGGCCGACGAGATGGTCAGACTCGCTCAGAGATTCGTGAACTCCGCATACGGCGAACGCCTCATAGGCATGACGGTCGCGGAGGACGGCAGGACGCGCTGGGAGGTGATGTACGCCCTCACCCGCGCCCTGCAGTACGAACTGGGCATCACGACCCTGTCCGACAGCTTCGGCCCGACGACGCTGTCGACCCTGCAGTCGAAGTTCCCGCAGCTGAACGCCGTCACCGTGCCCAGTGCCAACTTCGCACGGATCATCCAGTCCGCCCTGTACTGCAAGGGCTACGACGGAGGTGAGATCGACGGCGTCTACAACGCCCGGGTCGAGGCGGCGATGTCGCGGCTCAAACGGGACATGGGAGTGGACGGCGCCTTTCCCGGCAGCGACCTGACACCGAAGGTGTTCAAGGGCCTGCTCACCATGGACGCCTACATCACCGTGAACGACGGATCCGACGCGATCCGCACCGTCCAGCAGTGGCTCAACTCGCGGTACGTCAACCGCCGCGACTTCTTCGTCGTCCCGTGCGACGGCCACAACTCCCGGGACGTGGCCAAGTCCCTCCTGTTCTCCATCCAGTACGAGCTCGGCATGGCCGACGGCACCGCGAACGGGGTGTTCGGCCCCGGCACCCAGGCCGGCCTTCGCTCACACCCCGTCTCCACGGGGTCCCAGGGCGTCTGGGTGTCCCTCTTCTCGGCCGCCATGATCCTCAACAAGCGCCAGACGGCCTTCACGAGTTCCTTCGGCAGCGCGCTCGCCGACGAGGTCCGGGCCTTCCAGTCCTTCGTGAAGCTCCCCGTCTCCGGCGGCGGCGACTTCTCCACCTGGGCCTCACTGCTCGTCTCCTACGGGGACCAGTCCCGCAAGGGCGAGGCGTGCGACGGCGTCACCCGGATCACCCCGGCGCGTGCCGCGGCACTGAAGGCGGAGGGCATCAGCATCGTCGGCCGCTACCTCACCAGCGTCAGCAGCACCCCTCCGGAGAAGGTCATCCAGGAGGGGGAACTGCGGACCATCGCCGAGAACGGGCTGCGCTGCTTCCCGATCTACCAGACCGTCGGCCGGGACGCCTCCCAGTACAGCTACCCCCTGGGCCGGGCCGCCGGCTACGCGGCGATGAACGCGGCCATGGACCACGGTTTCCAGAACGGCACGCGGATCTTCTTCGCCGTCGACTTCGACGCCCTCGACCACGAGGTCACCTCCAGCATCCTCCCCCACTTCAAGGGCATCCAGGACTCGATGGCCGACGCCGGAGACCCGTATCAGATCGGCGTGTACGGGCCGCGCAACGTCTGCACCCGGGTCGGCGCGGCCGGCCACTCGACAGCGAGTTTCGTGTCGGACATGTCCTCCGGGTTCTCCGGCAACTACGGATACTCGCTGCCGCCCGACTGGGCGTACGACCAGTTCGTCACCCGCTGGGTCGGCGCCGGGGACGGCCGTATAGAGATCGACAACAACATCGTTTCGGGCCGCGACCGCGGGCAGAACACCTTCAACCCGCCCCGGCCGCCGAGGGCCGACACCCGGCTGCACAACTCGCTCCTCACCTCGATGCTGGTGGACATCGGCAAGTACATGCAGTCCATCGGGTTCTCCGACAGCTCCCCCTTGCGGTTCTTCAGCCACCAACAGTGCTTCGAGCAGATCATGTCCATCGGCGACGACGTGATCACCGAGGTGTCGAACCGCCACAGCATGCGCAAGGCGCTGATCCAGACGAGTGCTTACTGGGAGATGCGGCACATCGGTCCCGAGGACCAGGTCCAGGACGACCGGGTGCGGCTGTACCACAACGGTCTGCCCGGCGGCATCAGGGACTCCTCCACCGGCATCGCCCAGATCACCGGCAACGCCGGACTGCGCGCCTGGAACCACTGCATCGGCAAGGGATACGTGTCGGGCACCGTCCGCAACCCCGATCACGACCCGGATCTCTACACCATCTGGAACCAGGTGCAGGACGCGGCCTTCGCCCTGCGGACCGTGGCGCTGATCCACCTGTGGGACGCCGAGGGCAAACCCGGCGGGAACAACCCGGAGGGCGGGGAGACGGTCCTGCGCCCCATGGCACTGGACTACAACGACCGCGAGATCTTCCAGGTCCTGCGCCGCTACCAGGGATTCGGGGACGAGGCCGAGGCGCACGCCAGGCAGCGCCTGGGTCTCTACTACGTGTGCGAGAAGTACAACAGCATCGCCCGGAACATGTGAGAGAGGGGACTTCGAGATGACGAACCCAGCACGCATCAGCCGCCGGGCCCTGCTGACCCGCGCGGCGGCGATCGGTACCGCCGTGGCGCTCCCCGGCTCCGTACTGCTGTCCACGCCCGGGTACGCGGCGCAGAAGCCGTACCGGACCTCGGTGGAACAGGCGGTGGAGCGACTGCGTGAGCGCAACGCCCGGGTGCTCACCGGCAGACCGTCCCGCAACGGGTGGGAGATGGAGAACGCGGCCGACACCCACGGGAGCATCTACACCCGCCCGGTACCGGGCACTCCGCTGGAGGGGATCCAGGTGCGCCTGGGCGAGGTCGAGACGGTCCTCGTCCATCTGGTCCGCCGCTTCCACTACGAGATCGACACCCTGCGCGAGGGTGACGTCATCGGCTGGCGCGCCCCGGACAGGATTCGGACGCGCCTGCCGGAGTCCAACCAGGCGTCCGGCACCGCCGTGCAGATCCGCCCCGGCCACTATCCCTCCGGCACCCGCGGCGGCTACTTCCCGCTGCAGGTCACCGTCGTACGGGACATCCTCGCCGAACTCGGCGGAGTGGTGCGCTGGGGCGGTGACGACACCACCCCGGACGAATCCCTGTACTACCTGGACGTGAGACCCGGGGACTCCCGCCTCACCTCGGTCGCGAGACGGCTCCAGGGCTGGCGGGACACACCGGGCCTGGGCGCCGGCGCACCCGTCGACGTACTGGCGCGCGACCGCCGCGACGCGGCGAAGACGCTGGAACGGCGACAGCGCGGCTGACCCCGGGGGCCGGGGGCCCTTGGCCCCCGGCGCTCCCGGCGGATCGGCCGAGTTGACGAGATGTGGTTCTCCCGCGGCGAGGCCCGTGCCACGGGCGGCGGCGGCAACCCGCGGCAGGCGGTGTGCAGTTGGCGGCTTTCGGTCTGACCATCCGCGGCCGGGAGGCAGACACTGGCAGCCACCCACCGTAGGAGGCCGCCGTGAGTCCCGTGCGTTGCGAGAGGCCGCTGCGATGCGTCGGCAGGGCCGTCGTGGTCCTGGCGCTGCTCGTCGGCTGGTCCGCCACCGTCGGACCGGCCGCCCACGCCGCTGAGCGAGCGGGACGACGGGCGGCAGCCGTGGAGGTGCGCGGCGGCGACACCCTCCACAGCACCGGAGGCCGCTGCACCGTGGGCTTCAACGCCCGTTCCGGCGCCACCTTCTACGCACTGGTCTCGGGCCGGTGCGCCCAGGGCGCCCAGACCTGGTACGCCGACGCCGCCCTGACCGTCGTCGTCGGCGTCACCGCCGGAGTGAGCTTCCCGGGCAACGACTACGCGAGTATCCGGTACACCAACACGGCGGTCGCGTACCCGGGCGAGGTCTCCCTCGGCGCCGGCGCCGGTACCCGCGACATCACCAACTCCGCGCATCCCGTCGTCGGGCAGTCGGTCTGCCACGTCGGACGGACCAGCGGATACCGCTGCGGAACAGTCCAAGCCGTGAACGTCACCGTCAATCACGGGGGAGGCAACATCGTGTACGGGCTGTTCCGCTCCACCGTCTGTGCCGAACCCGGAGACACCGGAGGCCCCGCCTTCTCGGGCGGTACGGCTCTCGGCACCATCGTCGGCAGCAGCGGGAACTGCAGCTCGGGGGGCGTCACCTACTACCAGCCTGTGGTCGAGCCGCTGTCGGCGTACGGGCTGAGCGTCTACTGAGGCGGGTGGGCGCGGCCCGCTCTCGGCGGGCGGGGCGCCGGCCGCTCCGGGGTGCTGGACCGGTTCCTCCGTGACGCCTCCGTGACACCCGAACCTCGTAGCCCGGTCAGGCGCGGTCTGCTTGGATCGCGGCATGACCGACACCGTCAGAGATACGAGGAAGATCGGGATCCTGCTGTTCCCGGATGTCGAGGAGCTGGATGCCGTCGGGCCCTGGGAGGTCCTGTCGTACTGGACGCGCACCTTCGCCGATGACGGGTGGCAGGCGTTCTGCTTCTCAGCCGACGGCAAGCCCGTGACGTGTGCGAAGGGGCTCACTGTCGGAGCGCATCACTCGATGGCCGACATGCCCCCGCTCGACGTACTGCTGCATCCCGGCGGCCGCGGGACCCGTCCGCAGCTCCACGACGACCAGCACCTGGAGTGGGTGCGGTCGCAACGGCGCTCAGTGCCGCTGATGACGAGTGTGTGCACCGGGTCGCTGGTCTTCGCCGCGGCCGGACTGCTCACCGGACGGCCCGCGACCACGCACTGGGCGTCGCTGGAACGGCTCGCGGAACTCGATCCGACGATCGGCGTGCGGGCCGACGAGCGGTTCGTCGACGACGGTGACGTGATCACCTCGGCAGGCATCTCGGCGGGCATCGACATGGCTCTGCACCTGGTCGCCCGGCTGGCCTCACCGGAACGGGCACGTGAGGTGCGGCGCGGCATCCAGTACGACCCGCGGCCGCCGGTGTGAACCGGCCACGGGTGTCGCCGTCTCGGACGCGGGCGACGGCCGCCTGCCCCGCGCCGTCCGCCTACTCCTCGGGCTCCTCCTCGTCGGGTTCGTTCTCGTCGGGTTCGTTCTCGTCCGGCTGAGGAGCGGACGTGGTCTCGCCCGCGGGGGCCGACGCGGACGGCGGGACACCGCCGTCCTGCGAGGCGGTCGGCGTCGGTGCCGTGGCCGATCCTCCGGGCGTGTCCGGCGACTGCGACGCCCCCGACGACCCCGCTGAGGAGCCCGAGCCGGAAGAATCCGACCCGGAGCCGGACTCCTCGGAGCCCGAACCGGAGGAGTCGGAACCGGAGGGTTTGGCGGACGATGACGGGCTGTCAGGTCCGCCCGGCTCGGGTGATGTGTCATCGGGCGAGAAGAGAGCCACGCCGACGAACAGCGCCGCCACGAAGAGCACCGCCGCGGCGACCGCCCCGAGAACGCGCGGCCGCCGGCTCGACCGCTCGCGTACGCCGTCACCGCCACCGTCTGCAACCGGGAGGTGGTACGTCGTCGCGGGGCCGTTCTCCGCACGGGTGCGCGGCGTGCCAGCGCCGGCCTCGGCCCCGGCCCCGGCCCCGGCCCCGTACGACGGTCCGGACGCCGTCCCCGACCCGTACGAGAGTCCGGCGCCGGGCGCGGGCAGCGGCAGCGGCTCCGCAGGACCGCGCCAGGCCCCGCCGCCGAACCAGTCCGCGACCTGCTGGGCCGTGGGCCGGTCCTCGGGCTGCTTGGCGAGCAGGTCGAGGAGGTAGTTCTCGAAGGCGGGCGGCAGCCGGACGCCCCGTTCCCTCGGCGGCACCGGCGCCATGTCGATGTGCTGGTGCAGGGTGATCGTCGCGGACTCGGCCCGGAACGGTGGCTCGCCGGTCAGCAGCTGATACAGCACGCAGCCCAGCGAGTACACGTCGGAGGCGGCGCTCGCCGGGCTGCCCAGCGCGCGCTCGGGTGCGAGGTAGAGGCTGGTGCCGACGATCTGCCCGGCCGTGGTGAGCGCGGAGGCGGGGTCGTCGACGAACCGGGCGATGCCGAAGTCGCCGATCTTCACCGTGCCCTCGGCGTCCGACATCAGGTTCCCGGGCTTGATGTCCCGGTGCACGATGCCCTGCCGGTGCGCGGCAGCGAGGCCGGCCGCGGCCTGCGCGGCGATCTGCGCGACCCGCTCGGGTGTCAGGCTGCCCGCCGCGGCCAGCTCCTGCGCCAGGCTCTGGCCCTCGACCAGCTCCATGACCAGGTAGAAGCGGTTGTCCCAGGAGCCGAAGTCGAACACGGCCACGACGTTCGGGTGGCTCAGCCGGGCAGCTGTCTGCGCCTCCAGCCGGAACCGCGCGGCCGCCGCGGAGTCGGCGTCGTCGCCCAACAGCAGCTTGACCGCCACGGACCGGCCGAGCACCTCGTCGGTGGCCCGCCAGACCTCACCCATACCGCCCCGGCCCAGGGACGCGCCCAGTCGATACCGCTCCGCCACCAGCACCTGCGCATCATCCTCACGTCCAACGAGCCATCACGGCGACTGCGTACGACGCGTCGCTCCACGCAGAAGCGCAGACAGGGCGATCCGCAGTGGGATCAGCCTACGACCTGGTCACATACCCCCTGCGGGCGCGGTACCGGTCGGCCGCTCTCGGAGTTCCGGCACGGTCCTCCCGTGGCGCGGAGGCCGCACTTCGAACCCGGGCGGCGCGGCAGGTGGAAAGGCGCCGTCTCGGGGGACCCAGCCGGGACGGTACCGTTTTCACCGGTGACGCCCCGTCCGTTCCCACCCTCCGAGGCCCTCGTGCGACGACTCCTTGCCCGTCTCTGGCGACTGCTGCGCCCCGTCCAGAACCGCATCATGTGGTTGCTGAACGCCAAGTTCGTGGTGGGCGTGATCGGTGTCGTGCGTGACGACGAGGGCCGGGTCCTGATGCTCCGGCACCGTATGTGGCCACCGGATCGCCAGTGGGGTCTGCCGAGCGGCTTCGCGCACAAGGGTGAGGATCTGCGCCGCACCGTGGTCCGCGAGGTCAAGGAGGAGACCAACCTCGATGTGGAGGTGGACCGTCTGGTCATGCTGAACAGCGGCTTCCACACCCGCCTGGAAGTGGCTTACGAGGCCCGTCTCGTCGGCGGTGAACTGCGCCCCGACCCCCTGGAGATCCTGGAAGCCCGCTGGTGCCGCCCCGACGACCTGCCCGAAGGCATCCAGCCCGTGTGCGACCCCCTGGTACGCGGCGAGACGATCCCCTGAGACCGCAGACCCGCGACCCGGGTCCCAGGACCGGAGACGGGAGACCCGAGACCGTAGACGGGAGACCGGAGACCGGCTCAGGGACCCGAATTCGGTTGCCGGGCGTCGGGAGCCCGTCTATCGTTTCTCGCATGGGATCTCTGTGATGGATGAGGATGCGCGGCGTCGAGCTGGACTCCGCTGACGCATCCAGCAGCGTGCCCCGCTGACACCGCACCGCGCCGATCTTGTCGGCCGCGGTGACGTCCGTGTCGCTTCCTTCCGGCTGCTTCGCCGGGCGCGCTCACGCCTGCACTCGTCCTCATCGTGAATCAGGAGACACACGCGTGTCGATTGCCCAATTCGCACTGCAAGACGTCGTCAAGCGCTACCACGACTGTGTCGTGCTCGACCGGGTCGGCTTCAGCATCAGGCCCGGCGAGAAGGTGGGTGTCATCGGCGACAACGGTTCCGGCAAGTCCACGCTGCTCAGAATTTTGGCAGGGCGCGAGGAGCCCGACAACGGCATGCTCACCGTGGTCGCCCCCGGCGGCACCGGCTACCTGCCGCAGACGCTGGAACTGCCCCTCGACGCCACCGTCCAGGACGCCGTCGACCTGGCGCTGTCCGACCTGCGCGCGCTCGAAGCGTCGATCCGCGAGGCCGAGGCGGAACTCGCCCGGAGCGACGAGGACGGTGGTGAGCGGGAGCTGTCCGCCCTCCTCAGGCGCTACTCCGCAATCACCGAGCAGTACCAGGCCCGTGGCGGGTACGAGGCCGACGTACGGGTGGAGGTCGCGCTGCACGGACTGGGCCTGCCGAGTCTGGACCGCGACCGGAAGCTCGGGACCCTCTCCGGCGGCGAGCGCTCCCGTCTCGCACTCGCGGCCACCCTGGCCTCGGCGCCGGAACTGCTGCTGCTCGACGAGCCGACCAACGACCTCGACGACCAGGCGACGGAATGGCTGGAGGACCACCTGCGGAGCCACCGCGGCACGGTCGTCGCGGTCACCCACGACCGGGTGTTCCTCGACCGGCTCACCACCACGATCCTGGAGGTCGGCGCCGGCCGCGTCACCCGCTACGGCAACGGCTACGAGGGCTATCTGACCGCCAAGGCCGTGGAACGGGAGCGGCGGCTGCGCGAGTACGAGGAGTGGCGCGCCGAACTCGACCGCAACCGGGGGCTGATCGTCTCCAACGTGGCGCGGATGGACGGGATCCCGCGCAAGGCGCCCCTGTCCGTGTTCGGGCACGGCGCCTACCGCAGGCGCGGGCGCGACCATGGCGCGATGGTGCGGATCCGCAATGCCAAGCAGCGCGTGGCACACCTGACCGAGAACCCGGTCACGGCACCCGCGGACCCGCTGTCCTTCGCCGCCCGCATCGACACGGCGGGTCCCGGGACGGGCCCCGAGCCGGGCCCGGAGGCGGAGGCTTCGGTACCGGCGGTGGCCGAACTCACCGACGTGCGCGTCACCGGCCGGCTCGGCGTGGACTCCCTGACGATCCGGTCCGGCGAGCGGCTGCTGATCACCGGCCCCAACGGCGCGGGCAAGTCCACCCTGCTGCGGGTGCTCTCCGGGGAGCTGGTGCCTGACAGCGGCTCGGTGCGCGTCGGCGGCCGGGTCGGACACCTGCGCCAGGACGAGGTGCCCTGGCCGTCGGGGCTGACCGTACTGCAGGCTTTCGCCCACGGCCGGGAGGGCTATCTGCAGGACCACACGGAGAAACTGCTGTCGTTGGGCCTGTTCAGCCCGTCCGACCTGGGTCGACGGGTGCAGGACCTGTCGTACGGGCAGCGCCGTCGGATCGAGATCGCCCGGCTGGTGAGCGACCCGATGGACCTGCTGTTGCTGGACGAGCCCACCAACCACCTCACCCCGGTACTGGTCGAGGAACTGGAGCAGGCACTCGTGGAGTACCGGGGCGCCGTGGTCGTCGTGACCCACGACCGCCGGATGCGGTCCCGGTTCAGCGGTGCCCGGCTCACCATGGACCACGGCCGGATCACCGGGTTCGGCGCAAGGTGAGCCACGCCCGCTTGTACGCCTCCGCACGTACGCGTCCGCACGCACGCTCCCACACGTGCGGTGGGGTCTCGTTCCGATGCGCCCGATACGCCCGATGCGTGCTGTCCGGACGCCGTCACCCGGCGGGCGTGACGGCCACGTTGTCGAAGGAGGCGGCGGTGTCGAAGACCCGGACACCGTTCGCGCCGCTGCGGTAGGTGCCGTCACTGACGGAGATCTTCGGTGTCGTCATGTCGTCGACGAACACCTTGATCGAAGAACCGACTGCGGTGACGCGCATCCGGTGCGCCGAGCCGGTCCCGACGGCCGTGCGGGCGGTCCCCAACTCGGTCCAGGAGCCGTTGGCCCGGCCCAGGACCACCTTGCCGCTCGGGCTGATGCCCGCGTAGTAGCCCGCGTAGCTGTCCCAGCCGACGGCCGGCCCGCTCACCCTGAACGTCAGGCCCGCGTCGCCGCCACCCGAGGTGACGGTGACGTCGGCGTCGTACGTGAAGTCGGCGAAGTTGGTGTCGAGCAGCGCCTTTGCTCCCAGGTCGCGCCCCACCCGGTAGCGCCCGTCGCCGGCGGACCATGTCCCGCCGTACGTCTTCCAGCCCAGCGCGTTGTCGTCGGCGAAGTTGTCCTTCACCTGCATCGCGATACGGCGGATCGTGCCGTCCGGGTTGAAGTACAGGCGGTCGTAGGCCAGTTGACGGTGGTTGCCGTCGGTTTCACTCAGCGGGCGCCGGTGGTAGACGATGTACCAGATGTCGGTTCCCGGCACGTTGACCACGGAATTGTGGCCGGAACCCTTGGCGACCGCCGGATCCTGGGCGAGCACTTTGTCGATCTTCTTGAACGGGCCGGTCGGCGAGTCGGACATGGCGTACGACACCGAGTAGTCGGGGCCGGTCCAGCCGCCCTCCGACCACATCAGGTAGTACTTGCCGTTCCGCTTGAACATGTAGGAGCCCTCGGTGTAGTTCTCGGGGGTGATCTCCTTGTAGGTGGATCCGTCGTCGAACGTGTCCAGGCTGGTCATGTCCGGGTTGAGCTTGACGACGTTGGCGTGGTGCCAGCCGCCGTAGTACATGTACGCCTGGCCGTCGTCGTCGATGAACACGTCCTGGTCGATCGGCTGGGCCCCGTTGTGGAACTGCGAGATGAGCGGCTTGCCGAGAGCGTCCTTGTAGGGACCCTCGGGACGGTCGGCGACGGCCACGCCGATGCCGCCGAGCTGGGAGTTGTTCTGGATGTCGTTCGCGGCGAAGTACAGGTAGTACTTGCCGTTCCGTTCGACAGGCGCCGGGGCCCACACCGCGTACTTGGCCCAGGGGACGTCGGCCGCCTTCAGGACGTTGCTGTGCTTGGTCCAGTGGACCAGGTCGGTCGAGGAGAACGCGTCGAGGTAGGTCTGCTCGGCATAAGCCTTCGACGCCGTGGGATAGACCCAGAACTTGCCGTCGTACACCGCGATGTCGGGATCCGCGTACCAGCCGTCGACGAAGGGGTTGCCCGCCTCGGCGGTCGAGTAGTCGGGCGCCGAGGCGGCTGCGGACGGCGAGGACATCGCCACGAGGCCACCGACGAGCAGCGCGGCCAGGGACTTGGCGACGAACCCGGTCGATCGGACAGTCACGAGAACCTCCGTGGGGGGTGAGGCTGCCGATGGCAGACAACGTTGTCGAGAACTGGGTGCCGAGAACGTGCTCAGGGGATAGCTGCAACAGGTGTTTACATCGTTGCAAGAGAGCTGTAAACCCCTCGCGCACGGACCTCCGACGGCCGGAGCGTCTCCGCACGGTGGCTCAACCGGGCTTGTCGCGGTGCGGTGTTGGCGGCCGAGGACAGCCGGGGCACGGCGGTGTGCCGCCCCGCGGCCGCTGTCCGCCGCGGAGCCGATGCCATGGCCGGCGTTTCGCCGACCGCCCTCGTCAGGCGTCCGGGAGGAAGAAGCAGAACGGATGACCGTGCGGGTCACGCAGGACCCGCACGTCCTTCTGGGGCTGGTACTCCTCCAGCGTCGCGCCCAGGGCGCAAGCCCGTTCGGTCTCCGCTTCCAGGTCGTCGACCTGGAGGTCCAGGTGCGCCTGCATCTGCTGTGTGCCTGGGCGCTGCGGCCACGTCGGGGCCGTGTGGTCGGTCTCCAACTGGAAGCTGAGGCTGGGGCGTTCCTGGTCCGGGGCCTGCAGGCGGACCCACTCCGGCTGCCGGTCCACCTCCTGCCAGCCGAGGAGGGCGCGGTAGAAGTCGGCCAGCGCGGGAGGGTCGGGGGTACCGAGAACGAAGGCTCCGAGGGTTGCGGTCATGTTCCCCACCTTGCCCCGGCGGCCGACGTCACACATCTGAGGGCCGCGCCGTCCCGTGATCGCCCTGAAGTCGGAGAGTGCGGTACTCGTGGCCGCCGGCCACTCGGGGGATTTGAGCGGGTTCTCGCCCCTCCGCTGCAGGGGCGAGGCGTCCGGTACCTCGTTCGGTACCAGACAGGGTACCGTGGGTCCATGCCCGCACTCAATGTGGAATTCAGCGAAGAGGAAATGGCGCGGCTGCGGGACCGGGCGGCTCTGACCGGCCGGAGCCTGAAGCAGCACGTGCACGACGTGACGGTGGAGGAGGCGGACCGGCTGGCCTTCGTGGAGGGGGCGGTCGCGGAGGCCGCCCGGGTGCTGCCCGGCGTGGAGGCCCGCTTCCCTGAAGGACAGCGGTGAGCTCGGTCATCCGCGTCGATGTCGGCTGGGTCCTGCAGATCCAGTCGGCGATCTCCCCGCTGAACGTGCCCATAGCGGACTGGGGCGTCCTGGGGTTCATGGCCGACCGGCACAAGTTCGAACGGGAACGCGGGGTCCTGTACTACGAGGAGCCGGCCTCCCGGGCTGCGACCTTCCTGCACACCGCGCTGCTGCTGCGCCCGTTCACCGACTACAACCTCGTTGTCGGATGGGCCTGCACCAGCCAGTACATGCACGTCTCCGGCCAGCCCCTGCGGGCCAAGGACGACGAGCTGTACGAACTCGCTCGCGCGGTCCGTGCCCACGAGGCCGATCTGCGTACCATCGCGCAGAGTCTGGAGTCCTGGCGCACGCGGTGAGGTGGTGGCGCACCCGGAGTAGCTCACCGGAAGGGGGCGAGCGCTGGCGTCTTGCCGCATGCTCCCGGTCGGGTCCACGGCCGTGGCATGCGGCCGGCGGCGGTGGGCGGTGTGCTCGTCCGCCGCTCAGTAGCCGGGCGGGATCCGGTCCTGCGGCCCGTCGGCCACCTCCGCTGCGTCTTCCTCCCTCTGCGCCCGCTCGGCCACGGCCGGGTCGGCCGAGTCCGAGAGCAGCTCCACGATGCGCAGGGTGCACTCCCATTCCGTCAGCCTGCCCTTGATCACCACCAGGTATGACTCCTGGTCGGCGAAGCGGTATACGCGGCGCCGCTTCTCGATGATGTTCTTGCTCGGTACGTACGTGTGCAGGACAGCACGGAGCTCCTCCAGTGCCTGGTCCTTCGTCTCCCGCCCACGGCAGATGAACTCGGTCCTGTACGACTCGCCGGTGAAGTACTGCGCGATCACGGCCCAGTTGCCCATGCCCACTCCCCCTCGCCACCGCGGCCAGTCAGCCACAGCTCAGCCGCCGGGACAAGAGCCGTGCGGTGGCCACGACGACCGGCACGACCAGCACTCCCCACCGCCGATCAGCCGCAGCACACTCAGTCTGTCTCCGGGCGCCGCGCGAGGAAGACGAACTCCCGGCCCGGACGGTCAGGAGCTTCTCGCACGTCATCGACGGCATACCCCTGGGCGAGCAGGTCCGCCTCGACCTCCTGGCGCTCCCGGAAACGCAACGTCGAGTGCGAGGTGAGCACGTGCCCGTCCGCGGCGAACACGTAGGTCCCCCGGAACGTCACCAGGGGGAAGGCCGTGTCGGTCACCTCGACCCAGCTCTCGACCGCGCCGACGCCCGGGATCTCCACCACGCTGTACGAATGCTCGCGGTTCCACTTATCCCAGGCGCGCCTGGCCGGATCCCGGGTCTCGAACATGAGGAGCCCGCCCGGCCGTAGTGACGCGTACGCCCGCTTCAGCGTCTCCCGCCAGGTCCGCGGGTCCACGATGGCCTGGGCCACGTTCGCCGTCATGGTCGCCAGGTCGACCCGCAGCGGTGGGAGTGCCGTCACGTCACCCAGGATCCACCGCACCCGTTCACCGCCCGGCTTGCTCCTGGCCACGTCGATCGAGGCTTCGGCGGGGTCGACCCCGACGACCTCGATCCCACGATCGGCCAGGAGCAGCGCGAACACTCCTGTTCCGCAGCCGATGTCCAGCACGCGACGAGCTTCCACCTCTTCGGCCATCCGGACGTACGCGTCGAGATCACTGCGATCGGGGTCGAGCGGGTCATAGATCGCGGCGAGCCGTGGATGCCCGAAGCACTCGTCAGCCATGCGGGTCAGCGGACCTCGGTGACCCGGTGCTCCTTGCGCGCGTCACAGTTGGAGTTGTACACCTGCACGTGCACGTTGCTGATGCCCCCGCCCCAGTCGACGCAGTGGCCCTTGCCGTACACGTAGGCCGGGCCCGCGTACGACGTGTACCGGCCGTAGTCCTCGCCCCGCTCCGAGGTGTCGGGAACCTCGATCCACAGGGCCATGTCCACGGCCGTACCCGGGTTGTTGCGGATGGTCGCGACGCAGTTCTCACCGTTCGCGGAGTTGTACGTCAGGTAGACGGTGCCCAGCGAGCCGACGGGTGCTGAGTTCACCGTCTTGTAGGCGCTTCCGCAGACCTTCTGCGGCGTGGTGTTGGGCGCGGCGGAGGCGGGCGCCGCCAGCGCGGTCGTGGCCCCCACCGCCAGCGCGGCGAACGCGGCAGCGGTCAGGACAGAGCGGTTCATTCGCATGTTTCCCCCGTGTGGTCTTTGCGATCGGTTGCTCCTGCCTGGTGTGACACACGGGGCTGCCAAACGGTTGTGCGTCATCGGTCGACGGTCGGATTCGCGCCGTCGGAGGCGGGAGCTCCGGCCCCCGGTGGCGGCCGCCGTTTCCAGGCCCGCGAAGGCGAGCGTGCGGTCTCCGAGCCGGTACACCCGTCAAAGGTGACTGGCCGGCCGGAGCGAAGAGCGGTTACGTGGATGACGTGGGCCTCTCCCCCGTCCTCGGCGGCAGGGGAGGCGGCCGCCCCGCTCGCGGGCCGTTGCGGCGGTCCGGCCTCCAGTACGTAGGGAAGTCCCTCATGCGCGGCGCAGTGATCCACGCCCCCGGCGACGTCCGTCACGAGACCATGGACGACCCCAAGATCCTCCACCCGACCGATGCGGTCATCCGTACGGCCGTCTCGTGTGTGTGCGGCTCAGACCTGTGGCCCTGGCGCGGTCTGGAGCCGATCGGCGAGGCGCACGCTCATCTCGGCGGCGACCGACAAGACAGTGGTTCTGA
Organism: Streptomyces sp. NPDC002701; assembly: GCF_042889045.1. NCBI lineage: Bacteria > Bacillati > Actinomycetota > Actinomycetes > Kitasatosporales > Streptomycetaceae > Streptomyces > Streptomyces sp. NPDC002701. Next base: position 179,847 of record NZ_JBIAQL010000006.1, on the reverse strand, counting down.
CCGAGCGCGAAGCGGACGTCCGGACTCCGGCGGCCCTGCTGCCGCCGTGGCGAGACGGGAATGCGCTCGAACCACCACCGACGGAAAAGGCTGCCGCCCCGGATACCGGTCGGCAGACAACGGTGATGTGGCGCGGTGGCCACGACACCGTCTTCTCGGTGGACGCCGTCCTGCCGCTCTACGACGGCACGTCCGCCTGGGTGCGCAAGGAGGACAACCTGCTCGTCGGCACGCCGCGGGGCCGGTGGTTCCCCGCCGAGCCGGCACTGCTGCCGTTCCTGGATCGGCTCGGGTTGTACGACGAGCGTGCGCATCCCCGGCCGGCAGCCGCCCGGCCCACGCCGGGAGTCGCGGCAGACGCCCGGTCGGGCTCCGGCTCCGGCACCGGGTCCGGGGCCTCGTCGGCGTCGGTGCCGGCGTCCACGTCCGCACCGGCGGGCGCCTACTGGTGGTGGACCGGGCCCGGCCTGGCGGCCGGGACACTCCTCGGAGCGCTGGGAGCGCTACGGCTTGGCCGTCGTCGGCCGACACCCGGTCGAACCGGCCCCCTGCATGGCGGACCGCCTCGGCCGCCCGACCGCAGCCCTACTGCGTGAACGGGACGGCCGAGCGGAGGCCCTGCCACATGCCGGGCACTTGCTCGGAGGGGCGTTGCTGTTCGCCGTGCAGGGCGTTGAGGACGACCAGGCAGCCGGTCAGGGCCGGTACCGCCCACTGGACGCAGGCCAGCTGCCGCCGGGCCTTGTCGAGATCGATGGGGTGCTGCTGCGCCTCCTCGGCGGCCTCGATGTCGGAGGAGGAGGCGAGCTCGACCTTCTTGCCCAGGACACGGGCGTACGCGGTGGCGGCCAGCGCCGCGGCGGTGACGACGGTCTTGGCCGTGGTGGAGGCGGCCACCCCCTTCTGCGTGGCGACACGGTGGGCGTTGACGGCGAGCAGTCCACCGCCGCCGTACAGGTGCGCGCCGATGGCGGCGGCGTTGACCGGCACCCACTTCGCCCATCCGGACGAGGAGATCCGGTCCGCGCTCGCCGCCGTTCCGCCCTCGTCCTGCGCCGCGCCGTTGAGGCCGACCGCGCCCATCAGCGAACCGCCGAACCAGGCGGCCAGCCCCACGTCGTGCAGGCTGCGGATGAGAGTGTGGCGTTCGGACATGGCGGTGCTCCTCGCGGAAGGGGGCGGGCGGTCGGCAGGAACGCCGAGCATTACTCACCCTCGCCGCACTCCCCGAGCACCGCCATCGCGGCTGACCCGGACGGGGCAGTCAGTCATCACCAGCCGGTGCGGCGATGACGCACGGTGACCGGACCGGTCGCGCAGTCCGCGACCGGGTCGTCCCGCCGGCCGTGTCGTCCACGCCGTACGCGGGCACGTTCCTGGCACTGCGCGACCAACGCACGCGGGGGTCTCGGGCCTTGAAGACTTTGGAGAAGACGCATGAGTGATGTGAGCACCGGCACCGGCACCGGCAAAGTGGTCGTGAACAGGGCGATGTCGCTGGACGGGTTCATCGCCGGTCCTGGCCACGCGATGGACTGGATCTTCGAGTCCCTGACCGCTGATGCGTTTCCGGAGGTCATGGCGGCCACGGGCGCCATGCTCGTCGGCCGTGGCACGTACGAGGTCGCCAAGCGGATGACCGGCCAGGACTCCGCCTACGACGGGGGAACACAGTTCGTCCTCACCCACGAGCCTCCCGCTGAGCCGGACCCTGCCGTCACGTTCCTCACCTGTGGACTCGAGGAAGCCGTTGCCACGGCACGCGGCGCCGCGGGTGGCAAGAACCTGGAGATCCTCGGTGCCGACGTGGCCGCCCAGTGCCTGAGGGGCGGGCTCGTCGACGAGATCCTGGTGTACGTCCTCCCCGTGCTGCTCGGCGACGGTGTCCGCTTCTCGCCCCCGACCCTCGGCAGGATCGACCTGGAACCCTTCGACAACACCCAGTCCGGCGCGGTCACGATGCTCCGCTTCCGCGTGCGTAAGTAACCGCGCCGTGGCCGGCACCGGCCCGGGACCATCGCTCGGTGGGCGATCCGTCCCGGGTCACGGCGCGTGCCTGGTTACGGGGCTGCGACGGCGGCCGGCGTTGCGGAGAGGGCCGCGGCCGCCTCGGGTGTGTGGGGTGTCAGCACTCCGGCACCCCGGGCACCTGGTTGTCCGGTGAGCTCAGGTAGATGTTGCTCATGTAGCCGCCGTACTGGGGGAGATAGGCCCACCATTCGTTGACGTAGGGCGGCACGCTGACCTGCTGGCCGCGCTTCTGGCACCTCACCAGGACCTCCACGCCGGCGGGCAGGGTCGTGAGCGCGGTCGCCGCGGTCGTCGCCTCGCCCCGGATCCGTATCCCGCTGCCCCAGGTGCCGATCCAGGTGCCCGCCGGGCGGGTGGCGCCGGGGACGTTCAGCGAGCGGGTCAGCCGGCCCAGGTCCGTGTACGCCTTGCCGTACGTGGTGCCGGTCGGGTGGAGCGTGAAGACCGAGACGATGGAGCGGTCGCCGGCGCCCACCACCCCGGTCGTGTGCAGGGCCGGACGCGCGAGGTCCACGGCCTCGGCGCCCTCCTCCGCCCTCTCACCGGACGCGGACGCCTTCTCACCGGGCGCGGCCGCCCGCGCGTCGGCTCCGTCGGCCCCGTCCGCGTTCCGGGTGGCGGCGCCGGTCGTCGCGGTGCATCCGCCGGAGCTGAAGCCCGACCAGCCCTGCTTGACGGCCCAGGGGCGGTCGAACGAGCCCGCGATGCCGAAGTGCTGGTCATAGCCGTCGGTGGCGCAGCGGGTCGACTGCCGCAGGGCGCCGAGGACGTAGTCGCGCACGGCGGCGGGAGCGGAGTCCAGCAGGTAGCGGTAGATCTTCACCGTGTCACGTGCTGACAGGGCCGTGTATCCCCAGTAGCCGGGGTGGGTGGCCGGGGGCCTGGCCGTGTCCGTCAGGCCGAGCCGCGGAACCATCCGGTCGATGATGGCCCCGGAGCCGTAGTTGGCCCAGAAGTGGCTGGCCGCCGCGTCGTCGCTGCTGCGCAGCATGGCCTCCACCCGGGCTCTGTCCGCGGCCGGGAGGTCGGCGGGGGTGCGGTTCCACAGCAGGTCCAGGGCGATGAGCAGCTTGACCACGGATGCCGACCGGAACTGCCCGGCGCTGTTGACCTGCTCGGTGAACGTACCGGTCTGCCGGTCGAAGACGGCGACGCCGGCGGTCACCCCGGCGGGGATCTCGGCCTGTGCCACGGACGGCGACGGCTTCTCCTCCGCCACGGCGGCGCCCGCGGTGCTGCTGAAGGCGGCCAGCAGCAGGGCTGTCGCCGCCGTGCACAGGACGCTCGCGCGCCGCAGGCGCCCGGGCCGCCGGGACGGGGACCGGTCCGTGCCGTCGGCGGGGGCGGGCGGCCGGGGTGCGGTGAGGGTGGACGGGGCAGTGCCCAGTTCGGTCATGACGGCCTCTCTCAGGGAGGTGACGCCCCGGCGGACACCGGGGCGGGCGGAACCGGCGCGGTGTGCGGGGACCGGTCGGGTCACGGCCCGGCACACGGCGTGGGGACACCGGGCAGCTGGTTGTCCGGATGGGCGATGAAGTAGCTGGCCAACCAGCCGTGGATGCCGCGGGTGTGGTTGTGCGCGAAGACCCAGTACGGGTTGCCGCCGACCGTCTCACCCCGCGCCTGGCACATGACCTCCAGCCGGTCGCCCGGCTGCGCCCGGCCGATGACGTCCGGGCAGTTGCCGGGGGAAGGGGACTCGGGGCAGGCGTAGCCGTTCACGTGGTTCAGGTCGTGCCGCATGTTGACGTCGGTGGCCCAGGTGGTGAAGAACGCCCCGGCGACGGCCCGCTCGCCGACGGCCACGTGCGCACTCCGCCTGGCGTCGTCGGACGACCGGTCGTCAGCGGCCGGCTGGACGGAGACGATCGATGAAGCGGAGGCGACCGACGGGGCGGAGGCGGCCGACTGGGCCGCGGCGGTGCCGGCGCCGAGGGTCAGCGCCCCCAGCAGGGCCGCGGCCCCGCCCAGGCGGGCGATGCGCCGAAGTGCCGTAGTCATGGTGGTGTCCCTCCGGACAGTTCGGGTGTGCGCCGCCCGGGATCCGGCCGACGGGGTGATGTGCTCACCTCACTGTCCGGACGTGATCGTGACCCGCCCCGTATGAGGGCGGGTGGCGGGAAAACTGCTCGGACCGGCGCTCATACGGCGATGCCGCGGTCCCCGTCTCCCCGTCAGGGCGGCTTCGGGCCGCCCGCCGATCGCGCCCCTTTGGTCCCTCGTTGTACGGAGGTCTGACGATGTCCCTGCTCAGCACCCGTTTCGCCGCCGCCGGTGTCGCCGCCGGCGCCGCCCTCACCCTGTTCGCGTCGGCCGGTGCGGCCGAGGCCCGGCCCGACGGGTTCTATGTCTCGCTGCAGCCCAACAGCAACATCCGCAGCGCGCCGAACACGCACGGCCCGGCCCTGGGCAACACCGGCCCCACCGTCGACCGTTACTACCAGAACGGCGTCTGCTACGAGCGGGGCGAGACCGTGACGGCCGGCGGATACACCACCGACGTCTGGTACTACGGTGACGTCTTCGACGGCATGAGCTCCACGCGGTACAGCCCCGCCTACGTCTGGGGCGGCAATGTCAACATCGGTGCGGACCCCTCCGACTCCGTCGACCCCTGCTGACGGTCCGTCACCCGGCGACGCCCTCGCCCCCGGAACCGATCGGGTTCCGGGGGCGAGGGCGTCGTGCGCGACTGTCAGCCGTTGTCTGCCGTACGCCGCTGTTGTCCGCCGTGTACCGCCCGCCGACGCCGGCCTGCCGGTCGGTGGACCGGCAGGCCGTCGTCGGCCGCCCGCGCGGGCAGGGTGGGGCCGGTCAGCACTCACGGACCCCCGGCAGCCAGGCGTCCGGGTGGTCGATGTAGATGTTGGTGATGTAGCCGCCGAGCGCCGGGACGTAGGACCAGGCGTTGTTGCTGTAGCCCTCGGCGTTGACCGTGTCACCGCGCTTCTGGCACTCCACGTACACCCGGGTGGGCCCGGTGAGGGTGCGGACGACGGCCGCGTTCAGCCGGGCGTCGGTGCGGACGTTGACGGAGGTGCCCCAGGTGGTGAAGTTGGTGCCGGGAGTGCCGGAGCCGGGGGTGCACGGCAGGCTCACGCCCCGCTCCGCCAGGTACGGGACGGGATTGATGCCGCGGCCGCCCGCGGTGGAGGACTGCACCTCGAAGTGCAGGTGCGGGCCGGTGGACTGGCCCCTGTTGCCCATGGTGGCGATCTGCTGTCCGCTGTTCACGCGCTGGCCCGTCGACACCCCGACCGTGTCCATGTGGCCGTACTCGGTCACGGTGCCGTCGTCGTGCCGGATACGGATCCACAGGCCGTAACCGTTGGCGGGACCGGCGGCGATGACCTCGCCGGGACCGGCCGCGTAGATCGGGGTGCCGATGGCGTTGGCGATGTCGACGCCGTCGTGACCGGACGACGACCACCACTGGGTCACCTGGCCCGCGGTCGGGCAGGACCCCGCGTAACCGGCGGGCGCGGCCTGCGCGGACCCGGCCGCGAGCGGGACCAGACCCGTCGCGACGATGGTGGCGGCGAGCAGGCCGATGGAGCGGGTGCGCTTGAGTGCGCGCATGACGGATTCTCCTCCGTGCGATGGTGCGTGGGTGTGAGGTGGGGGTGAGTCAGGTGTGCGTGACGACCGGCGACCGGTGGTCAGCAGGTGGGGACGCCGGGCAGCCAGGCTGCGGGGTCGGAGATGAAGATGTTGGAGATCCAGGCGTCGTACCGGGGAAGGTAGGACCAGGCGTCGTTGCTGTAGCCCTCGGCGTTGACCATCTCCGCGTGTACCTGGCACAGCACGTCGAGCGCGGTGGGGCCCGGCAGCCGAGTCACGAGTCGGCTGCTGGTGCTGGGTTCCTCGCGCAGCGCGACGTCCGTGCCCCAGGACATGAACCGCTTGGTGTTCGCGGGCGGTTGTTCGCCACCGGTGATGCGCAGTGCTCCGGCGTACTGGGCGTTGAGCCGTACGTCGCTCACCATCACGGTGGTTCCCGACTCGCGGGCCTCGACCATCTTGCCGCCGCCGAGGTAGACGGCGATGTGGTGGACGCTGGAGAGGTTGGCGGGGTCCGAGCCCCACATCACCAGGTCACCGGGCTGGAGCGGGGCCAGGCCCTGGCCGCGGGTGAAGCGGGCGGTGGCTCCGCTCCACTTCGCCTGGTTCCAGGTGCCCTCGGGCAGCGCGATGCCGGCGCCCTGCCATGCCGCGTACTGCACCAGGTGCGAGCAGTCGAATCCCCTCACCTGGCTGTCGTGCGCGCCGGGCCCGCCGCCGGGGTAGTCCTGTCCGTACGTCGGGCCGTTGATGGAGCCCCCGCCCCAGGAGTACGGCACGCCGATCTGCGAGCAGGCGGCGTCGACGACGGCCTGCGCCTGGGCGGAGGCGCTCGCCAGGGCACGGCAGTCGGCGGCCGCGGCCGGTGCCCCGGTCGGCCGTGGCGAGTGGGCCGTCGCCGTTCCGGCACAACAGATCGAGGCGGCGAGCAGCATGCCGGCGGTCGTCGCCAGCCTGCGGTTCATGCGGCGCATGTGGTGTCCCCCTGGGTTCGGTCGTGGTTCGTGCGCTCGTGCTGGACTGCTCGGCCGACAGGATGGCGGTCGGTCGTCCCGGACCCCGTCGGCGTGTGGTGCGCCGGCCCGTCGTCCTTCGTCATGGAGACGGGTCCGGAGGGCGTCTCGTATGCGTCGATCGCCGCACGGATCTTGGCGAGACCGCGCATCCGGTTGCGCTGCACGGTTCCGCGGTGGGCACCGAGCCGCTCGCCGGCCAGGTCGTGGCTCAGTCCTTCGATGTCCACGAGGATCACCGCGGCCGCCTCCTTGGGCGACAGACCGCGCAGCAGTGCGAGGGTGACCACCGCGGCCTCCCGGGCCGCGAAGCCGCCGTCCCAGCTCTGCTCGGGCATCCGGTCGGTGCAGTGCTCCCGGCGGGACGGGCGCAGCCAGGAGTCGCGCAGCAGGTTCAGCGCGGCCGCGCAGGTGTAGGCGTACGGATGGTCCTGGCGGGCCAGCACGCGGGCGTGGGCCCGGCGGGACAGCCGCAGGTACGTCTCCTGCAGGAGGTCGTCGGCGTCGTGCGGGTTGCCCGTCATCGCCAGCAGCCGGTTGCGCAGCCTCGGCATGGCGGCGGTGAACGCCTCGTCGAACTCCGCGGCGGTCATGTGGTCGGCGGCGGCCTCGGCCTTCTCGGCCGTGGTGTCGGTCGTGGTCTCGGCAGCGGTCTGTTTGCGGCGCACGCTCTCGGGCATCGACGACGTCATCGCGGCGCAGGTGCTTGTCACGTTTTCCCCCGGGTCGAGCGGATGGGTCGAACGGCGTGTGGCGGTGGGCACGGCGGTCGGGATGCCCACGCGCCGTTACAGGATGTGCCGGGCGACGGGCCCGTACCTGGCGGCCGGCGCCCGGGTCAGGAGCGCCCAGTAGCGGTCCCCGTAGGACCAGTGCCACCACTCCGTCGGGTAGTTGACGAAGCCCGCGGCCGTCATCGCGTCACCCATCAGCCGCCGGTTGGTCCGGGACTCGGCGCTGATGTTGACGGCAGCCGTGCGGCAGCCTCCGTCGCTCTCCTCCGGAGTGGCGTTGACCTCGGTCCCCAGGGACAGTTCGACGCCGTCGTCGGTGCACAGGGTCAGGTCGACCGCGCCACCGCTGACGTGCGGAGCGACCTCCGGCGGCGAGATGTACGCGCTCGTCAGTTCACGTATCCGGTCCTCGGACGCGCCGGTGTTGGCCAGGCGCATCTCGTCGGCGTAGCTGTCGAAGTACGTGCTCTGCAGTCGCGGAGGGCGGAAGCCCTCCACCATCAGCAGACGGACGCCGTCGGGCAGCGCGCGCTGGGCGAGCAGGAGCCGGCGCAGCACGTCCGCCCGGACGTGCGCGTAGGAGCCGTCCCCGTCGGCCTGACGCGGGTCCACGCGCAACGCGCCGGCCTCGCGGGCGTCGACCAGCGGCTCGCCGTTCTCGGCGACCGGGGTGGCGGCGACCCGCTGGTCCGAAAGGAGGATGATCTCTGTCACGCCTCAAGCGTGGGCGAGGGCTCTGCAGAACCGCTGCAGATCCTCTGCAGGACCGTCTGCAGAGCAGCGGTTGCGTGCTGTCACGCGTTCTCGGGCACCTCTGTGTTGCCGCTCGCCTTCGCGCCCTCGCCCGCCTCGGTGGGTCCGTCCGCCCCGGCCTCGTCCACTTCACGGCTGCCGAGCGCGCGGAAGATCTCCAGTGCTTCCGCCCGCAGGGCGCGTGCCGTGTCCTGTTCGCCCCGTCCCGCCGCGGTGTCGCCCAGGTCGCGCAGTGTCCGGGCCCGCCACAGCGGCAGTGCGAGCTCGTCCCACAGCAACAGGGCCGCGTGCAGGTACTCGGCTGCGGCGTCCCAGGCACCGGCGGCCAGCCGGCACTCCCCCAGCGTCCTGAGCACCAGGGCCTGGCCGAAGCGGTCCTGTCGCTCGCGGGTGGTCTCCAGACACTCCTGGAGCCGCTCGTACGCCTCCGGCAACCGTCCCTGCCGGATGTGGACCTTCGCCAGCGACTGTCCGGCGTACATCGCGCCGAAGGCGTCCGCGGTCTCCTCGAAGAGCTCCAGCGCGCGGCCCAGGAGCTGCTCCGCTTCGGTCAGTTCACCCCTGGCCCGGTGGCACAGCGCCAGTCCGCGGAGCGCGAGCGCCTCGCCGTGCCGGTTGCCGGCCGCCGCGAAGAGCCGGTGCGCCCGGGACAACTCGCGCGTGGCGTCCTCGTACCGGCCCCGGTCGCGGTGCACACTGCCGATTCCGTAGCGCTGATACGCCTCGCCCGTGCCGTCCTCCAGTTCCCGGTACAGCGGAAGGGCGCGGCCCTCCATCAGTTCCAGGGCTTCGTCGAAGCGGGCCTGTTCGCGGCAGGCCGAGCCCAGGCCGGCCAGCGCGCCCGCGACGCCCCGGGTCACTCCGGTCCGTTCGAAGAGGGCCAGCGCCTCGGCGAAGAAGGCGTGCGCCTCCTCGAAGCGGTCCTGCTGCAGGCGCAGTTCGCCCAGGCCGTGCAGGAGCCATGCCTGTCCCTCGACGTCCTCGGTGCCGCGCACGGCGTCCAGGGCCACGGTGTGCGAGCGGGACCACGCGTCGAACTGGTTGTACTGGGCCGCCGAACTGGCCACCAGGGCGGCGGCCAGGTCGCGGGCCGTGCGGGACAGCCCGTGGTCGGCACAGTGCTTGACGGCGGCGAGGAGGCAGGGCTGCTCCGCCGCGAACCAGGCGGCGGGCCGGGCGAGCAGTTCCTCGCGCAGGTGCGGGTCGAGCGGCCCGGCGTCCCGGGCGACGGCCAGCAGCCTCGACGCCTCGCCCGGCCCCCGGGAGGCGGCGACCTTGGCCATCGACAGCCAGCGGCCCGCCAGCCTCAGCACGGCGGCGTTGCGGTCCTCGGCGCTCTCCTCGGACAGGCAGCGCTCCCGGGCGTGTTCCCGCGCTAGGTCGTGGATCCGGTAGCGGATCCGGCCGGTCTCGTCGGCGCCGGTCACGTCGATGAAGTGGCAGTCCACCAGCCGCTCCACCGACTCCTCCGCCTCGTCGACCGTGATGTCGAGCAGGGGCGCCGCGATCCAGGCGGGGAAGTCGGGCAGGTCCATCAGGGCCAGCCGGCGCAGTGCCCGCCGCTCCTGTTCGTCGAGGTCGGCGTAGCCGAGCCCCAGGCTGGCGCGTACCTCCAGGTCGCCGGCCTGGAGCTCGTCCAGTCGCCGGTGTTCGTCGCGGAGCCGGGCGGCGAGGCGGGCCGGTGTCCAGTGCGGCCGGGCGGCGAGGCGGGCGCCGGCGATGCGCACGGCGAGGGGCAGTTGCCCGCACAGGGCGACGATCTCGGCGGCGTGGGCGGGCTCCGCGTCCGCCCGCCCGCCACCGGCGACGCGGGCGAGGAGGTCCCGTGCCTCCGTCACGGAGGGCGCGGACAGTTCGAGACGGCTCGCGCCCTCCAGGGCGACCAGGCGCCGGCGGCTGGTGATCAGTACGGCGGAGCCGCTGCCCGACGGCAGCAGCGGCCGCAGATGTGCCTCTCCCACGGCGTTGTCGAGGACGAGGAGGACCTTCCGGTGGGCCATGTGGGTGCGGTAGAGGCCGACGAGGTCGTCCTCGTCACCGGACAGTTCCTCGGGATCGGTGCCGAGCGCGCGCAGCAGCCGGGCCAGCGCGTCGGCGGTCGGCAGCGGCGCGGAGTCGGAGGCCCGCAGGTCCAGGAAGAGCTGGCCGTCCGGGAAGTGGGCGGCCGCGCGGTGGCCGACGTGCACGGCGAGCGCGGTCTTGCCCACCCCGGAGCGCCCGGAGATCACCCCGATGGGCGGGGCGGTGCGGTGTCCGTCCTGGACGCCGTCCAGCAGGGCCGTGGCCCAGGCGATCTGCTCGGTGCGGCCGACGAAGTCCGCGACGTCCGGCGGCAGATGGGAGGGCGCGGGCCGTCCGGTGCGGTCGGATTCCTGCCGCGGACGCTCCACGCTGCGGGTGAGCGCCGTCGGCCCGGCGGAGGTGTCGCCGTCCGTCGACGACTCCACGAAGCCAGAGCCAGAGCCAGGGCCCGAACCAGAGCCGGAGCCCGTGCCCGTGCCGAAGCCGGAACCCGTGCCTGAGCCGCTGCCGTTGACACTGCCCCCGCCGCTGCTGCCGTTGCCGTTGCCGGTCAGGGTCGGACCGGAACCGAGGGTTACGGAGGAAGCGCTGACCTCGGCGCCCAGCACGCCGGTGTCCGCGCGCAACAGGGCCTGGTGCAGGGCACGCAGCTCCGGACCGGGGTCGATGCCCAGTTCCGCCCGGAACAGTTCGCGTCCCTCCTCGTAGACCCGCAGCCCGTCCGGCACCCGGCCGGTCCGGAACAACGCGGTCATGAGCTGCCCGCGCGGCCGTTCGCGCAACGGTTCGGCGGCCACGTGCGCGAGCAGCTCGGCCACCAGTTCCGCCCGGCAGCCGAGGGCCAGTTCGGCGGCGAACCGCTCCTCCTGCGCCGTCAGCCGCAGCTCCGCCAGCCGCGCCGCCTCCATCCGGGCGAAGGACTGCTTGACCCCTTCGAGCGCCTCCCGTCCGCCCCACAGCGCGGTCGCGTCCCGCAGCACCTCGGCGGCCTCGGCGGCTCGTCCCTGCGAGGTCATCCGCCTGCCCAGGGCCAGCGCCTCCTCGAAACGGCGGGCGTCGACGCCGGAGGGAGGCAGTTCGGCCAGATAGCCGGGAGAACGGGTCTGGATCACCTCCCCGGCACCGGCCGCCGCCAGCGCGCGGCGCAGCCCGGACACATGCGTGGCGACCAACGCCCGGGCGGTCGCCGGGGGCTGCTCCTCCCAGACCAGGTCCACCAGCCGGTCCACGGAGATCACCTCGCCCAGGTGGACGACCAGAGCCGCCAGGATCGCCGTCGGTCTGGCACCGTTCAGCGGGACTCTCCGGCCTGCGTCCCACACCTCGACCGGCCCCAGAAGGCGCACGTCCATCGCCGTCCCCCGATTCGCGTACCTGGTCCTCCTGACGGACCCTACCCGCGGGGAGTCCCGTGGCATGCCGGAGAAAGGATCACCGTCCCGCTATGTGGTGATCCCCTGACGTCGAACAATGACCAAAACGGGTGTGTGGTGGCCGGTTCTCCTCTCTGCCGTCCCCGGTGTGTGCGGGGGCCGCTGGGGAGACGGAACGGGCGGCCGACCCGTATGAGCGTCGGCGCGTACGAATTTCGTTTTTTCAACACTCATACGCCGCGGCCGGACGGCCCGTCACCTTGCCGAACCCGCTCACCGGCGGGGACCACCGAACGCGCACTCCGGAGGAACCCCATGTCCCAGCGAACCAGCCGTCTGCGTCGTACGGCCGTTGCGGCGGCAGCCGTCGGCGGCGCCGCGATGTCCCTCCTCGGCGCCGCTCCCGCGCAGGCCGCGAGCAACACGACCGAGGTCTATGTGTGGGCGACCAACGTCAACATGCGCAGCTGCGGATCCCTCTCCTGCCCGCACTACGACCGCATCAAGATCAGCCAGATGACCGTGGACGCGCACTGCCAGCTCAAGGGCGACAACGTGGTCGACGGCCCCTACGCCAACAACTGGTGGGTCCAGGTGGATGCCGGCGGCCCGCGCGGCTGGATCAGCGCGGTCTACATCAGCACGGGCAACAACTGGGAGCCGATCCCCGGTGTCTCGCAGAACATCGAGGACTGCGCCTGAACAGGAACCCCCGGCGGATGGCGTACGCCCGTACGACAGTGGCGATGGTGGCCGTCCTCGTCGCCACCGTGACCGGCTGTTCGGCGGGCGGCGCTTCGGATCCCGGCCCTGTCGGCCCGACGCCGCCCTCGCCCTCGCCCTCCGCCACGGCGGCCCTCACCTCGGCGGAACGGTCCCTGCTGTACGACGCGGAACAGACACTCGTCCAACAGTGCATGCGCCGGCACGGCTTCAGCCTCGCGAAGGTCCCCGAGCGTCCCGTCCCGGAACACCGGGACTTCCCCTACGGGCTGGACGACGCCGGATGGGCAGGACGGCACGGGTACGGCAGCGACCTCCAACGGCGGGCGGTGAAGCTCCGGGCGTCCGACCCCAACCGGCGTTACGCCCGGTCGCTCGACGCCGGGCGGCGCGCCGAGGCCATGGACGCGCTGCACGGGCGCACGCCGAACGCGCTGTCGGTGAAGCTGCCGACCGGACGCCAGGTGAGCCGCAGCGACGAGGGGTGCACCGCACGGGCGGAGGACGAGCTCTACGGGGACCTGGCGGCCTGGTTCCGGGCCGAGGCGATCACCCAGGCCCTGTCCATCACCCGGCAGACGAAGGTGGTCGCCGATCCCGCCTACGCGCGGGCCGTAGACCGGTGGTCCGCCTGTATGCGGGGGCGGGGGCTGGCCTATCCGGACCCGGCGGCGGCCCGCGCCCGGTTCCTGGACGGCTCGTCGGGGACCTCGTGGGCGGAGGAGCGGCGCACGGCGCTCGCCGAGACGAAGTGCGCGGCGAGCAGCGGCCTGACCGGCACCGCCGCCCGGCTCAGCCGCCGGTACGGCGACGCCCTCCGAGCCGAACACGCGGAGGTGTTCCGGGAGCGGGACCGGCTGGCGCGCGGGGCGCTTCCCCGCGCGCGGGTGATCACCGACTGAGGACAGGGAGACAGGCAGCAGGAGCACGAGCGGAAGCGATGTGCAGAGACAGAGACAGCAGCGGAGACGAGAGCGAGAGAAGGATGACCATGAGGAAGACGGCACGGATCCCCGCGGTACGCGGCACAGGACCGCGGGTGGCGCTGGCGGCGGTCGCACTGGCCGGACTCACCGCGTTCGTGGTTCCCGGTGCGGCGCAGGCGGCGGACGCGGCCGACAGCCGGGGGACCGCGGGCGCGGCCGCACCGTTGTTCCCGGCGGACGGCAACCTGTACGCGTACCAGTACGTCGGCTTCGCCGGTGGTCACTGTGCCTGGGCCGGCGACGACGCCGACTGGAGCAGCTGTGCCCCGCACGGCAACATGCGCAACCTGGCGAACTCGCTGGCGAACCGCGGCTTCCCGGGAGCCTACGAGGACGTCCTCGTGTACTGGGACGACGCGAACGACGCCGGCGGATGGGACGGCGCGCGGGCCTGTCTCCAGAACGGCTGGGCCGACGGGCACCTCTACCAGTACGAGTTCCCGGCGAACGGGGCGGGCGGCGGCGAGAAGATGCACAACAACATCTCCGCACACCGCTGGGTGCACTCCTGCACGGAGGACCCGATGTAAGAGCGGGCTCCTGATGCGGGGGTACCTGCTCCCGGCGCAGGGGTGCACGCTCCTGACGAAGGAGTGCGCTCTCGCACCACCGGGCCTCAGTCCCGCGGCAGGAGCGTCCCGAGTGGGCCCAGGTCGAGGTTGAGGTCCTCCGGACGCACTCCGTGCTGTTCGCAGAGTTCCGTCATCCGCTGGTCGAGCAGCATCAGCGTGGTGCCGATCTCGTCGGTCTGCTCGTCGCTGAGGTCGCCCTGCTCGATACGGCGGATCGCCTGGCGTTCCATCAGCTGTCTCAGGAGCTCGACCACCGTGAGGACCAGGGCGACGAGGTCGCGTCCCATCTTCTCGGAGTCCAGGTCGATCCGGGAGCCGGTCACAGGGGGCCGCCGTCCGCCCAGGGGGCCGGAACGCGTTCGTTGACCGAGGACAGCAGGGCGTGCAGCGACAGGCGTACCAGGGGAACGTCCGCGATGGCGATGACCAGATCGCCGCTGATCACCACGCCGGTCGCAAGGACACGGTCCAGCAGATCGACGAGGGGCACCCCGACGGGCCCGCTCAGTGGCCTCGCGTCGTCCCACGGCACCATCTCGTGCGTCACGCCCTACACCTCGCCGACGAACGAGTAGGGCACCCACGGTCCGGACAGTTCGATCTGCGCTCCGGTGCGGTCCCGCAGGGTCCGGGTGAGCACGGCGAGTTCCTCGGCGCGGTGTTCCGCCACGAGATAGGTCGCGTTCAGGAGCTGGACCCGGCGCTCTCCGGGGGGCTGGGGGTGTACCCGCAGTCTGCGGGAAGCCGTGGCGAGACCCCGGACCTCGGTGTCCACCGCCTCCGCCGTCCGCAGGGCCTCGTGCTGGCTCCGCTCTCGGCGCTCCTGAACGCCTCGCCTGCGGTTCAGATAGGCGAGGCCGGCTCCGGGCGCCGGCCGGGACCGGTCGGCGGACGCGACCTGCCGGGCCGGCGGCCGGTCCCCGTCGTCCCGCGGACCGGGCGACGCGTAGACCTTCACGCCCCATTCGGCGTGGTGGGCGATGCGCGCGAGCGCGGCGTGGAACCGGTCCTCCTCCTCGGCCAGCGCGTCCCGCGCCCTCTGTGCGCCGTGGTAGAGGGTCGCCATCGGCAAGGGAACCGTGGGGCAGCGGGCCGCGAGCGCGGAGACGACGTCGTGGTGGGCTCGCGCGTACCGTTCCAGCTCCCGCTGGTCGGACAGGCGTGCCTGCCAGGCTTCGTCGGTGAAGTCGCTCGCCCGGACGGTCTGGACGATCGCCGTCAGGGTCCCGAGGGACAGTGGGCTCACGGGTGAGTCGTCGGTGACGCCGGGCAGGCCGACGACGTCCGACAGGTCCGGATTCCGGCAGACGGCGAACACGTAGAGGGTGTCGGCGTCCGAAGTCCCAGGGCCGTGTTCCGTCATGTACCTCGGTTCTCCTTGTTCCTCGCTGACGTCGGGCCGAGCCGCCGGACCGCTGCCGAAGTCACTTCTCCGCCGTACTGGGTTCGAGCTCCTCCAGCCGCTCTCGCAGTGCGCGGTTCTCCTCCTGCAGCGCATTGCGTGCGGCACGGGAACTGAGGGCCGGATCGTTCTCCCACCAGTCGATTCCCGCCTTCTTCGCGGTGTCCACCGACGCCACGAACAAGCGGAGCCGAATGGTGAGCAGTTCGATGTCGAGGAGCTCAATCTTGATGTCCCCGGCGATCACGATGCCTTTGTCCAGCACGCGTTCGAGGATGTCGGCGAGGTTGGTGGTCTGCGGACCGGACACGGGGTAGGAACCTTGCCGGAAGTCGACGTCAGTCACGGCGTCGCCTCTGTCCTCTCCGCTTCCTCGGGGTCTCCTCTTCCTCTTCCTCTTCCTCTCCCTCGTCCTCGTCGTCCTCATCCTCGTATTCGTAGGCGTCCTCGGCCTCGTCCTCGTCCTCGTAGCCGCCTTCGGCTTCGCCCTCTTCGTCCTCCGCCGCTTCTTCGTCCTCGTACGCGGAGTCGGCCCCTTCCTCCGTACCGTCCTCGGCCTCGTCCTCGTAGCCCTCCTCGTCCCCTTGTTCCTCCTGCTCGGCCTCCTCCTCTTCCACGGCGTCCTCGTGGGAGACGACGACTTCGCCGTCACGGATCTCCCCGCGCCACCCCTCCGGCTCTTCGTTGCTGAGGGTGACGTACCGCTGGAAATTCTTGAAGTCGAGACGCATACGGCGTCCTTGGGCCCGCCAGAGATTTCCCGTCTTCTCGAAGAAACCGGACGGGTAGTACTCCACGACCAGCACGATGCGCGTCAGGGTGGGGGCCAGCTCATGAAAGCTGACGGCGCCGCGGGTGGTGCCCTTGGCCCCTTCGGAGGTCCAGACGATCCGGTCGTCAGGAATCTGTTCCTGGACCGTCGCCTTGAAACTGCGCGTCGAAGGGCCGACCTTGACCTTCCAGTCGCTTTCGACCTCATCGCTCTTCGAGACGTCGCGCACACCCTTCGCGAAACTGCTGAACTGGTCGTACTGCGTCCAATGGTCGTAGGCATCGCGCAGGGGAACCCCCACATCGAGAACCTCGACGATGTTCATGACCTTGCCGCCGCTGGCCTTGCGTTTGCCCTTGCCCCCGCCGAAGGCTTCCTTGGCCTTTCCCACAACGCTGTCCTTGACTCCCTTGGCCTTCTCCGAGACGAAAGCCTTCACGGGTGAGTCGCCCTGGATGATGCGGGAGCCGATCGCGGGCAGGGAGCCACCGTTCTGGGCGGCGTCCGTGAGCGACCCGGTGACGTCGGTCAGTTTGCCGCCCGCCTTCTCGGCGAGACGCTCCACCTGCGCCGAGAGGAACTTGGGCAGCTCTTCCCGGAGCTGGTCGAGACCCGACGTCCCCTCCGCGGACCGGTCGTTGTCCGTCTTGGCCATGACTGCCTACCTCCGACGATCGGCACGCTTGGACGCTGCTCGCTTCGACGACGCGGTTTTCTTGGCCGCGGTCTTCTTGGCGGGAGCCGTTTTCTTGGCCGCGGTCTTCTTGGCCGGAGCCGTCTTCTTGGCGGCGGCCGTCTTCTTGCCCGGAGCCGTCTTCTTGGCGGGCGCGGACCTCTTCGCCGCAGACTTCTCCGCCGCCTGCTTCCCGGCCGCCGTCTTCCTCGCCGCTGTCCTGCCGGGCGCGGACTTCTTGCCGGGCGCGGACTTCTTCGTCGCCGCCTTCTTCGCAGGAGCGGTTCCGCGCGTCGCGGTCTTCTGTGCCGCTCGCTTCGCTCCCGGAGCGGGAGCGGCCTTCTCGTCCGCCGCCGACGCGGGTGCCTCACGGGACCGGCGCCGCTGGTGCCTCGGCTCGGGCTCCTCTTCCTCCGGCTCCTCTTCCTCCGGCTCGTCCTGCTCCGGCTCCTCTTCTTCGTCCTCGTAGGCGTCCTCGTAGGCGTATGCGCCTTCCGGCTCGTCCTCGTCCTCGTCCTCGTATGCGCCTTCCGCCTCTTCCTCCTCCTCGTACTCCTCGTCGTCCTCCTGCTCGTCCTGCTCCCCGTCGAGCGCCCTGTCACTGATTCTGGCCGTGCGGTCGCTGAGAGCGCCGGCCAGCGTGCTCATGCCCCGGTCGGCGGCGGCGGTCATCGCCTTGCGCCCCGCGTCCAGCACTTCCCCTCGTAGCTGCTCCTGCAGCTCGGCAACCTGCGGAAGCTCCCCCAGCCTGCGCATTCCCTCGGCGGCGAGCTGGCGGGGTTCCAGGCCGAACCGCCGGCCGGCCAGATAGGTCGCGACGGACAGCGCCATGCGGCCCTTCTTGGTGCGGCCCAGCACATAGCCGCCCACCACGGCAGCCGCGAGGGTCACCTTGTCCTTGTCATCCATGAATCCGTCACCTTCGATCGTTCGGTAGGGGGCAGGCCCGTGCGGCGTGCAGCCGGTCGAGCAGCCGTTCCTCTTCTCGTTCGAACTCCGCCAGGCCGATGTCCCCGTCCTCGAACTCCTGGTTCAGCACGGCCAGCTGAGTACGGAGGACGGCGGGGTCGTGCAGTTCACGCTCGGCCGCGTCATTGAGCTTCTCCGCCACCCAGACGACGCCGCGGACCGGCGCGAGGGGAAGGGTGAGCAGTCCGGTGATCAGTCCCATCTCAGACTCCAGCGGCCTGGACGGGAGCGTCTGCGGCGGCGACGAAGCTGTAGCAGGGCAGCGGACCCGAGAGCCTCAGCTCGACACGGTCGCCGTTGGCACGGCCGAATCGCTCCGCCGCCGCGTGGAAGGCCGCGCTGTCGCCGCGGTCGATGAGGAACGACGCGTTCAGGACACACCCCTGGACCTCAGGACCCGGTGTCACCGCGCGTGCCCTGGGCGTCAGTTCGCGCAGCAGCCGGCGACCCGCTTCGGCCGCCCGGCTCTCCAGCGCGGCGACCACCGCCTGGCCGAGCCGGACACTGGCTTCGTAACCGGGCCGTCGGCGCACCTCGTCCCGCAGCCGACGGACCGTGCCGTCCTGCGCGACGACCTCTGCCAGCGCGTGCTGCGCCGGGAGCGCCTTGAGATTGACCTCCACCCTGCCGGAGAGGAACTCCAGCGCGGTCAGATGGCCGGCCTCGCGTGCCGCCAACTCGCCGAGCACCGTCTCCTCGTCCGTCGCCACCGTGCCGAAACGCATCGGCAGCACAGAGCCCTCTTCCGACAGGCGCAGCAGCACGTTCTGGTGCGCGAGCAGATCCCGCCGTCTGGCGCGGAGCTTGGCGGGGGCCGCACTGACGACAGCCGCGACCCGTCCGTGCCGGAGCACGCGCAGCGGCGCGGCCGGGCTGCCGACGCCCTGTGCGTCAGCCGGAGGTCCTTCCCCCGCAGGGATGATCGCGTAGACGTACACGCCCTCGGGCGCCATACCACCGGCCGCCATGGCTCACGCCTCCGCGGGGCGTCGTCGGCTCGTACCACTCCGGGCCGGGGCGCGCCGCTTCCTCGGCCGTTCCTGCTGCTCTTCCTCGTATGCGTACTCGTCGGGGTCGTCAGGGCCGTCGGGGTCGTCGGCACGGCCACCGACCGCCTTGCGTACGGTGTCGCCCACGCTCTCCGCGGCCTTGCGCACCTTGCGCTTGCCGACGGACTTGGCGACACCACCGCCGAGCAGCTCGGGGATGGTGGTGCTGCCGGAGTCGCGCTCCAGGTCGAGCCGGTTGCACGCCTCCGCGAACCGCAGGTACGTGTCCACGCTCGCCACGACGATGCGTGCGTCCACCTTGAGGATCTCGATGCCGACCAAGGACACCCGGACGAACACGTCGATCACCATGCCCCGGTCAAGAATGAGTTCGAGCACGTCGTACAACGTGCCTGCGCGCGGTGGGCACGCGACGACCTCGTCGGAGTAGGTGGTCGCAGGCATGAGGGGTCCTTCCGGTAGTCGGGCAAACCTGGGGCACTGCTCACTCGTCGGCGGCCCCTCGCCGATAGCGGCGGACCCTGCGGTACTCCATGAGCTCGCCGTCCTGATCGAGCCGTACCTCGTACGACGCGAGCAGGCTCGTCGTGTCCGGAATCCGGGGCAGTTCGAGGACGTCCACGACCACACACCAGCCGTCGTCCTCACGGCCCACCGCCGACACGCCCTCCGTGGGATGACCGGTCAGGCCCTCCAGGCTCTGGCGGGCCGTGCGCGCGGCGTGCTCCGCGCCCCGCACGCCCGGTGTGCGGCGCGCGGTCGTCGCGGAGGATTTCCTGGTGCGCGGCCGACGCTCTTCTGCCATGCACACGAGTCTGGTGACTATCCGGCGCGTCGCATCTTGAGCGCGGCAGTCGGGTGCCGGTCCCTCTCCGACGGGGCACGCAGCACGCCTGACCGTCCTCGCGGCTTCACCCGTCGATGTGCGCGGATGTCGCGGGTAGTTCCACGGTGACGCGGAGTCCGCCGGCGGAGCGCGGAGTGAGGGTGAGTGTCCCGTCGTGTGCGTGGGTGATGGTCTTGACGATCGCCAGGCCGAGGCCGACGCCCGCATGGCCGGTGTGCAGGCGTTCGGTGCCGCGGTGGAACGGTTCGGTGAGTGTCGAGACGAGCTGCGGGGAGAGGTGCTCGCCGGTGTTCTCGACCGTGAGCAGGGCACCGTCGGGGCGGACGCGGGTGGTCACCCGCACGATGCCGTGTTCGGGCAGGTTGTGGACGATCGCGTTCTGTACGAGGTTCGTGGTCAGCTGCAGGAGGAGCGCGTGTGATCCGGTCGTGGGGGTGATGTCGCCGGAGGTCTCGATGGTGACGCCATGCTTCTCCGCGAGGGGCAGGAGCGTCTCCGTGGCCTCCTCCGCCAGGAGGGACAGGTCGACGTCCGCCCGGGTGAAGGACCGCTGCTCGGCACGGCTGAGCAGAAGGAGCGCCTCGGTGAGGTCGATGGCCCGGGTGTTGACGGCGTGGAGGCGGTCGATGACCTGACCGGCGTCGTGGTCCGGGTCGGTGCGGGCCACGTCGAGGAGGGCCTTCGACACCGCCAGCGGGGTGCGCAGCTCGTGCGAGGCGTTGGCGGCGAATCTCCGCTGCTCGGCGACGTGTGCTTCGAGCCGCGCCAGCATGGCGTCGAACGCGTCGGCGAGTTCACGGAACTCGTCCTTGCGGCCCGGCAGTCGGATGCGGTGGGAGAGTGATCCGGTCGTGGCCTGGCGGGTGGCGTCGGTGATGCGCGTCATCGGGGCGAGCATCCGGCCGGCCAGGAGCCACCCTCCGACGAGGCCGAACGCCAGCAGGAACGCGAGCACTGCGGCCGCCCTCGGAGCGAAGACGTGCAGGAGGTTGGACCGGATGGGAAAGACACCGTGTGGGAGGGCGTCACCCGCGTCGCGGATCATGAGCGCACGGTCGGGGACGTAGCGCAGGAGGAACATCCACACCGCCGCGAGCAGCAGGACGCCCGCGATCATGAGGAACCCGGCGTAGCTGAGGGTGAGTTTGACGCGGACGCTCACCCCACGTGTCCTATCCACGCCTGCCTCCCCCGTCCCCTGCGCCCTTCTTCTGGTCCCTCTCGTCCCTCTGGTCCTTCTCGTCTCCCCCCTGTCCGGCTTCCGGTCGCGCGTCGATGCGGTAGCCGACGCCCGGCACGGTGGCGATGACCCAGGGTTCACCGAGGCGTTTGCGCAGTGCCGAGACGGTGATGCGGACGGCGTTGGTGAACGGGTCGGCGTTCTCGTCCCATGCGCGTTCCAGCAGCCCTTCGGCGCTGACGACACCGCCCTGGGCGGCGACGAGAACTTCGAGCACGGCGAACTGCTTGCGGGTGAGCGGGACGTAACGGTCGTCCCGGTAGACCTCGCGGCGGAACGGATCCAGCCGCAGACCTGCGATCTCCCGCACGGGCGGCCTGCTGTGGGCGCGCCTGCGGTCGAGTGCTCTGAGTCTGAGCACGAGTTCCCGGAGGTCGAACGGCTTCGTGAGGTAGTCGTCGGCGCCGAGCTCGAACCCGGTGGCCTTGTCGTCGAGCCGGTCGGCGGCGGTGAGCATGAGGATCGGCATGCCGCTGCCGGAGACGACGATGCGTCGGGCGATCTCGTCACCGGTGGGCCCGGGAACGTCCCGGTCGAGGACGGCGATGTCGTACGCGTTGACGCTCAGCAGCTCCAGAGCTGTGTCGCCGTCACCCGCGATGTCCGCCGCGATGGCTTCGAGGCGCAGGCCATCGCGGATGGCTTCCGCCAGGTAGGGCTCGTCCTCGACGATCAGCACTCGCATGCCTTGAGGCTACGAGCCGACGCGTATCGTCGGCGTATCGGAAACCGGATACGTACCGGCAACAACGCACTGCCTTCACTGGCGGTATGACGCGAACCCCATCATCGGCACGAACGACGACCCGCCGGCTTCGTCGCCTCCCCGTCGTCGGCCCGCTGGTCGTCTTGGCGGTGATCACCGCGGCCATCGGTCACCAGGTGGCGAAGTCCTCGCCGCCCTCGGCCGCGGCTCCGTCGCACGCTCTTCGCAGCGGGCATCTCGGTGCGCTCGGCGAAGCCGACGGGGTAGTCCCCGACGGCGTGACGGTCTTCGACGACGCCGTTCCGGCCGTGGCCCATCTCGATGCGGCTCTGCTCGATGCCCTGCGCCGGGCCGCGACGGCCGCCGCGGACGACGGAGTCCACTTCTACGTCACCAGCGGCCGGCGGTCCCCTGCCTACCAGAACCGGCTTCTTCGCGAGGCGGTCTCCGAGTACGGGTCGCAGGACGAGGCCGCCCGATGGGTGGCGACCGCGGCGCCGTCCCCGCACGTGTCGGCGGACGCGGTCGGCATCGGGCGCTCCGACTGCCCGCGCAGGTACGCCGACCCCACCCACGACCCGAGGATGCAGCGGTGACCGGCGGTGAGCGAGGAGAGACGAGGGCACGGGTGGACGTGGCGGAGGCCGGACGGGGCGACCGCCGGGATGCCGACCCGGGGACCCGGCACGCGGGCGACCGCCGGGGCACCGGCGCCGTGACCTGGCGCGCGGGCATCCGCCGGGTGGTTCGCCGCGGCTTCCGGCCGGAGCCCTGGCTGCGCGGCCCCGTGCTCGCGGCGCTGGGGCTGCTGCTCGGCCTGCTCATGCTGCTGCACGCGGAGATTCCGAATCGGATCGGGAACCTCGGCAGCCTGGTGGAGACCTTCCTGCCGTGGTTCGGCCTGTTCGTCCCGGTGCTGCTGGCCGGGGCCCTGTGGCGCCGCTCCGCCGCCGCGGTGGCCGCGCTGCTGCTGCCGGTCACGGTGTGGCTGAACCTCTTCGGCGGGCTGCTCGACGACAAGTCCCGCCCGGACAGCGACCTCACCGTGGCCGGCCACAATGTCGGCGCCGCCAATCCCGATCCGGCCGGCACCGCCCGTGACCTGGCCGCCTCCGGCGCGGATGTGCTGGCACTGGAGGAGCTGACCCAGAGGGCGCGGGGCACGTACGAGAAGGAGCTGGCGAAGGAGTACCCGTACCACACGGTGATGGGCACGGTCGGGCTGTGGAGCAGGCTGCCGCTGTCGGACATCCGGCCGGTCGACACCGCGATGGACCACGGACCGCTGGCGGACACCAAGCCGCTCGACGTCAGGATGGCGGACAACCGGGCCCTGCGCGCCACGGTGGCCACGGATCAGGGGCCGCTGGCGGTGTACGTGGCTCACCTGGGGTCCGCGCGGGTGAATCCCAGGGCGGGCTTCTGGACGGACTCGCGGGACAGAGGAGCGCGGGCGCTCGGTACGGCCGTCGCCGCGGAGCGGAACGAGCGGGTGGTGCTGCTCGGGGACCTGAACGGCACCATGGACGACCGTGCGTTCGCGGACCTCACCTCGCGGCTGCGCTCGGTCCAGGAGGCGGCCGGGGACGGCTTCGGCTTCACCTGGCCGGCGACGTTCCCCATGGTGCGGATCGACCAGATCCTGGTCCGCGGTGTGGAGCCGGCGAGCGCGCGGGTGCTGCCCGCCACCGGCAGCGACCATCTGCCGGTGGCCGCCGGTCTCAGCTGGTGATCGGGCACACGGCCGATACGCGCCCGCGCACCGCCGTCACGCGGGGCGGCGGTGCCCGACACCTGCGTGGCCGGTGCCGTGACCGCGCGAAGGTTCTCCGGGTTGCCGTCCGCCGTGCGGGACTTGGGTGGGGTGGGACGTGTGCCGACATCGCATCCGTGCGTCCAGGCACCGTGGCGGAGCCCGTCGAGGTCCGCGGACCCGGCCGGAAGGGGCAGGGGCCGCTGCGGTCAGGGCGGCAGCCGGTCGCCCCCGGCGGTCACCTGACGTGCGCGGCGATGGCCCGCGCGCACTCCATCGGCTCGGCATGCGTGGTGTCCACCTCCAGGTCATAGACCACGCCCCGGTGGACCATCTCGGCCTGGGACGCGGCCATCCCGACGACCCGGTCGCCCCGGGCGGCCTCGCGGCCCGCGGCGACCGCACCGTCACACCGGACGCCGACCCACAGCACCCGCAGGTCGCGCAGAGCCTTCTGCCACCGTTGCTGCGAGTCCGCTCCACCGAGGAACACCTCGTCGACGACGACACGGGCGCCCGCACGGGCCATCGCGGCGATCCCCTCGATCCATGCGGCCTCCACGGTGCGGAACTCCGGCCCGACGATCACTTCTCCGTCCGGAGCGAACTCGATCCCGCCGTCCGACGCCTGCATGGACGCGGGCATCGCGTCCACGAGCGTGTCGGTGCCGAGGGTCAGCCAGGGATCCGGCAGGACCGCCTGCAGACACCTGGCGATCCCGGACTTCCCCGAGCTGGAACCACCGTTGAGAACGATCACCGCAGTCTTCACGACGCCAGCGTAGAGGCGCCGCAACACGCTGTGAAAAGGGTTTCGACGCACACGGCCCGCCCCCGCGGACAGCGCCCGCCCCTGCGGCCGGCCCACTCAGCGGTCATGGCCCGACCCTATCCGTGTGCGGCCGGCCGCGGTGGTGGGGCCGTCCGCGAGAAGGGGGTCGTGAGGGGCCACCGTGGTTGACGGGCCGTGAGGTGGGCAGGGTTCTCACAGCACCAGCTATGACAACGATGTCAGACCCTGGATGGAGGCCCTGATGCTCAGAGCGTCACCCCGCTCGCGTCACCTTTTCCCCCGCACCGCGCTTCTCCTCGCCCTCGGTTCCCTGCTGCTGGCCCTCATCCCGCTCAGCGCCGAGGTCCACGCCGCCCAACGCACCGGCAAGAGCTGGTCCGTCGGCGAGCCCGGACACCGGCGCGACGGCGTCTCGGCCGTCGTCCGGCTGGACGACACGCAGGGCACGGTGACCCTGGCCGCCCACAAGGGCGCCACCACCGTGCTGGAGCCCGCCCCCGTCGGCCTCGTCACGAAGAGCGCCGACCTCACCTCCGGACTGCGGCTGATCTCCCGCACCACCCGGCAGGTCGCCGAACGCTACAGCATGACCACCGGTAAGCAGCTCCGCCGTACCTTCGAGGCGACCGAGAGCCGGTTCTCCTTCAGCGGCACCGGCGGCGCACGTCTCGACCTGCTCGTGCGGGTGGCGGACGACGGTGTCGCCTACCGGTACGTACTGCCCGGCCGGGACGGGATCACCGTGCTGCGCGAGGCGTCCGCCTTCCAGCTCCCCGCCTCGGCCGAGGCATGGCTCGCGCCCTATACCGCCAACTACGAACGGGTGTTCAGCGCCACTTCCGCGTCCCAGGCCGCGGACGGGACCTACGGCTATCCCTCGCTCTTCAAGGTGGGCGGGACCTACGCCCTGCTCACCGAGTCCGACGTCGACGGACGCTACGCCGGCGCCCACCTCGTCCACGAACAGGGCAGCGGACGCTACACGGTGGAGCTGGCCGACCCCGAGGTCACCTCGCCCGGCCCGCTCGCCACACCGTGGCGGACCGTGGTGATCGGCGACCTCGCCACCGTCACCGAGTCCACGCTGGTGGACGACCTGGCACCGGCCTCCCGTATCCGCGACACCTCGTGGATCCGCCCCGGCAAGGTGGCGTGGTCGTGGCTCGACGGCTTCGCGGGCGCGCAGCGCAGCCTCCCCGCGCAGCAGCGCTTCGTCGACTACGCCGCGGCGCACGGCTGGCCGTACTCCCTGGTCGACGACGGCTGGAAGACGGTTACGTGGATGCCCCAGCTCATCGAGTACGCCCGTGAGCGGGGCGTCGACATCCTCCTGTGGGTGCACTACAGCGACCTGGACACCGCCGCGGAGCGCGCGGAGTTCCTGCCCCGGGTCAAGCAGTGGGGTGCGGCCGGGCTGAAGATCGACTTCATGGACTCCGACGCCCAGGAGCGCTTCCGCTGGTACGACGACGTGCTGCGGGACACGGCCCGGCACGAACTGCTCGTCAACTTCCACGGTGCGACCCTGCCCAAGGGCATCCAGCGGACCTGGCCGCACGTGATGACACTGGAGGCGGTCTACGGAGCCGAGCAGGGCAACGTCCCCGCCTCCAACATCACCGCCCTGCCGTTCACCCGTAACGTCGTCGGGTCGATGGACTACACCCCGATGGCGTTCCAGTTCGGTACGCGGACCGTTTCCGACGCCGCGGAACTGGCCCTGTCCGTGGTGTACGAGTCCGGTTTCCAGAACTTCGCCGGATCGGTGCGGGCCTACCGGGACCGTCCCGAGCTGGAGCGGTTCCTGGAGCAGGTGCCCACCGTCTGGGACGAGTCGCGGCTGGTGTCCGGCCGCCCCGGTGAGGAGGCCACGTTCGCCCGGCGCCACGGCGACCGGTGGTTCCTCGGCAGTGTCACCGCGGGGCCGGCCGGCCACCAGGACGTGCCGCTGGACTTCCTCGGCGGTGGACGGTGGCTGGTCGAGGTGGTGCGGGACGGCGACGCGGGGCTCGTACGCGAACGGCACGTCCTGACCCGTCGTGACACCCTGCGCGTGCCCACGGCCGAGCACGGCGGCTTCGCCGCCCTGATGTGCCGTCAGGCGCCGGGCCGCGACACCTGTGACCGTGAGGTGTCCCGGCTGCCGCTGACCGCTCTGACCGTCACGCCGGACCGGATCGAGACCGACCCCGGCACCACGGTCGAGGTCAGCGCGCGGTACGCGGTGGAACAGGCCGGACCGGCCGAGGACGTCTCGTTGTCCCTCGGCGTGCCCGAGGGCTGGTCGGTGGAGGGGGACGATCCGCGGGCCACCGAGGTAAAGACGGGCGGCGAACTCACCGGGCGCTGGAAGGTGACGGTGCCGCCCGGCGCCGCGGACGGCGGCCGGGATCTGACGGTCACCGCGCAGTACCGCGCACCGGACCGGCCGGGTGCCGACGCCCTGCGGGTGGAGCGGACGGCCCGCGTGTACGTCTCACCGCCCGGCGTCGACCATGTGAGCAGTCTGCCCTTCGCGGAGGAGCGCAACGGCTGGGGACCGGTCGAACGTGACGGGTCCAACGGAGAACGCGACCCCGGTGACGGTGGCCGGCTGACCCTCCGTGGCAAGTCCTACGACAAGGGACTCGGGGTGCACGCCGCGAGTGAGGTCGTCGTCGAACTGAACGGCTCCTACCAGCGGTTCACCACCGTCGTGGGGATCGACGACGAGGTCGCCGGCAAGGGCAGCGTCGCCTTCGAAGTGCTCGGCGACGGCCGGTCGCTGGCGTCCACCGGGGTACTCACCTCCGCCGACGCCGCGCGGGGCATCGACGTCGACGTCCGCGGCGTACAACGGCTGACGCTCCGGGTCACGGACGGTGGAGACGGGGTCGACTCGGACCACGCCGACTGGGCGGACGCCCGGCTGCACCTCTGACGCGGCCGGCGTCAGCGGATCCTCCGGTGCCCGGCCCGCCGCGCGCGGGCCGGGCGGTCATGCCGGGTCTCCGGTCCGCCTTACGAACGGCGGACCGGAGACCCGGAGGTGCGAGCCGGCGTGCGGGCCAGGTCGGGGCCGCGGTGGTCACCGCGTCTATGTCACCGGTCCCGTGGCCGGTGGTGTCGGGTCGTAGGCGGCCTCGTGGGCGATGTCCCGCAGGCGCAGTGCCGCGGTGAGCAGGTCCTGGTGGGTGGTGTAGAGGGCGTTGACGCCGAAGCGCAGGAGGTCGGGTGCGCGCATGTCGGCGATGACGCCGCGCCGGGCCAGCGCGGTGGTCAGGCCGTGGGCGTGGGGGTGGCGCAGGGTGATCTGGCTGCCGCGGCGGGCGGGATCGGCCGGGGTGACCGGGGTGAAGCCCTCCGGGGTCAGGAGTTCCTCCGTGCAGCGCAGGAAGAAGTCCGTGAGGGACAGGCTCTTGGTGCGGACCTGAGTCAGGTCGACGCCGTCGAAGGCTGTCAGGGCCGCTTCCAGGGCGAGCAGGGACAGGATGGGCGGGGTGCCGATGCGGGCGCGGGCGATGCCCGGGGCCGGGGTGTACTCCCGGGCCAGGGCGAAGGGGTCGGCGTGGCCGGTCCAGCCGGGCAACGGCGTTCTCAGGTCCGCGTGGTGCCGGTGCGCCACGTACAGGAAGGCGGGGGCGCCGGGGCCGCCGGAGAGGAACTTGTAGCCGCAGCCGACGGCCAGGTCCACACCCAGGGCGTCGACGTCGAGGGGCAGGGCTCCGGCCGCGTGGCACAGGTCCCACAGCGCGAGGGCGCCGGCCTCGTGCGCGGCGCGCGTCAGCGCCCGCATGTCGTACAGCTCGCCGGTGCGGAAGTCGACGGGTGAGTAGCTGACCACGGCCACCCGGTGGCCCTCGGCGTCGAGGAAGTCCGGCAGCGCGGACGGAGGCACGCGGCGTACGTCGAGTTCGCGGCGGCCGGCCACCGCGTCCGCGAGGTAGCGGTCGGTGGGGAAGTGCCCGGGATCGGTGACCAGCAGGGGCCGGTCGGGGCGGAGCGCGGCCGCGGCGTCGAGCGCGGTGAAGAGCTGCACGCTGGTGGAGTCGCCCGCGACCGTCTGCCCGGGCGCCGCCCCGATGAGCGCGCCGATGGCGTCGCCGACCCGCAGGGGTGCCTCCCACCAGCCGCCGTCGTTCCAGGAGCCGATCAGGCCGGTGCCCCACTGGCGTGTCACGACGTCGGAGAGGACCGGAGGTACGGCGGCGGGCAGCGGGCCGAGGGAGTTGCCGTCGAGGTAGACGACGTCCGGCGGGAGCAGGAAGCGCTCGCGGAGGGGAGCCAGGGGGTCGTCGGCGTCCAGTCGCGCGGCCTGCTCGCGCAGGGCGGTGGGTGCCGACAGCGCGGTGGTCATCGGTGTGCGGCCTCCTCGTCCGCCCGGCCGGACCGGAGGGGGGAGAACTCGGGAGCGGCCGGGCTCGGGGTGGACCCGGGATCGGACGGGCTCGGGGTGGACCCGGGGCCGGGCCGGTGCGGGGTGAATCCGGCGGACAGCTCGCGCAGGGTGTCCGCGACGGCGCGGGCGCCGGGCGCCCCCGGTTCGATGAGCGTGTAGTGGCCGGTGCCGGGCAGGACGACCGTCCGCAGGTCGCGGTGGACGTCCGCGTAGTCGGTGAACTGTGTGAGCGGCACCTCCTCGTCGACGGCCCCGTGCAGCAGCACCGTGGGCACCCCGGTCGTCCCCGCGCCGCTCAGCAGGGTGAGGGGGTCGACCTCGGGCAGCCGCCGGTCGAACTCGGTCTCCCCGCCCATGAGTTGCAGGGCGGCGCCGTCGCTGAGGTCGTCGCGCCTGGTGGCGGTGAGGTCGGTGATCGGGGCGAGGGCCAGCACGCTCGTCGGCAGGGTGCGCGTGTGCCAGCGCGAGCCGGCGGGCAGCAGTCCGCGGGCCGCACACCACAGGGCCAGGTGGCCGCCGGAGCAGTGGCCCGCCAGGACGTAGGGCCGCCCTTCGGGCAGGGTGTCCACGATCCGGGCGACGTCGTCGAAGGTCTCCGGGTAGCCGCCCGCACCGCCGGAACGGCGGAAGCCGGGAAGCAGGACGTGGAAGCCCTGCTGGGAGAGGTAGGCGGCGAAGGGGGTCAGGTGCATCCGGTCGTATCGCCAGTAGCCGCCGTGCAGCAGGACGACCAGCGGCGCTCGGGGGTCGTCGGCCGGCCAGGCGTCGTAGGACTGGTGGGGGTGGTCCCCGTAGCGGCCGTGGACCGGCGCCAGCACCGGCTTCAGGCTCAGGACCCGCTTCTCCTCCTCGGCCGCGAAGGCGGAGAGGACCCTAGACGTCACCGCGCACCTCCCACAGTTCCGGGAAGACCGGGCGGGCCGCACGTTTCTCCAGCCAGGCGAGCCCCGCGGAGCCGGCGCTGCCCGGCTTGGAGCCCATGGCGCGGCGCACCACCAGGACGTGCTCGAACCGCCAGCGGGTGACCAGTTCGGCGATGTCGGTGAGCAACTCGCCCAGCGCCAGGTGGGGATGGTGCTGCGGGCCGGCGTAGATCTGCCGCCACACCTCCACCACGCCGGGATCGGAGACGTACGGGCCGGTGACGTCCCGCTCGCGGACGCCGGGCGGCACGGGCAGGCCCTGCCGGTCCAGGAAGGCCAGCACCTCGTCGTACAGGGACGTCTCGCGGTACGTCTCCCCCAGCGCCTCGTGGACGGCCGGGTCGCCCCGGTGGGCGCGCAGCATCCCGGCCGACTTGTCGCCGAGGAGGAACTCCATGTGCCGGTACATGGCCGACTGGAAACCCGACGCCTGGCCGAACGCGGCCCGGAAGCCGTTGAACTGGGCGGGGGTCAGTGCGGCGATGGGTGCCCAGGCGCCGTTGAGCGAGGTCAGCGCCCGACGGCTGCGTACCAGGGCGTCCATCGCCGCGTGCAGGTCGTCCTTGGCGAAGGCCACCCGTGCGGTGCGCCACTCGTGCACGATCAGGGTGAACCACAGCTCCATCACCTGGGTGGTGACGAGGAAGCCCATCTCGTCCGGGGCTTCGGTGAGCGGCTGCTGCAGCGAGTTGAGGACGGACGCGTGCACGTACGCGTCGTAGGGGCTGGCGCCCGCGAAGGGCCGGGTCAGGGCGTCGTCCGTCACCGGCTCGGCGAGCGCGGACGTGCTGTTGTTCATCGCATCTCCTGGTGGTGCGGCCGACGGACGGCCAGGAAGGTGGGCGTCTGCGGAGGCGGTGTCACACGCCGAGGTGGGCGCCTCCGGAGGCGTCGAGCCACTGACCGGTCACCCAGCGGGCGTCGTCGCTCGCCACGAAGGAGACGACGTCGGCGATGTCCACCGGGTCGCCGAGCCGGCCGAACGTGGACGCCTCGGAGTACCGGCGGCGGATCTCCGGGATGCTGAGGGTGGGGTTGATCTCCGTCTCGGTGTAGCCGGGCGCGACGGCGTTGACCGTGATGTGCCGGGGGCCGAGTTCCTGGGCCAGGGCGAGGGTGAGGTAGTCCAGGGCGGCCTTGGTCATGGTGTACGAGACGAGCGCCGGGAAGGCGACGCGGGTCGCCACGGAGGAGATGTTCACGATCCGGCCGCCGTCCCGCAGCCGGTCCAGGCCACGCTGGATGATGAAGAACGGGGCCTTGGTGTTGATCGCGAAGACCCGGTCGTAGTCGGCCTCGGTCACGGCGGCGATGGGGCGCGGGACGGTGATGCCCGCGTTGTTGACGAGGATGTCCAGTCCGGCCGGCGCGTCCTGCTCGGACAGGGCCTGGTCGAAGGCCGCCCACAGAGTGTCGGCGTCACCTGGCACACCCAGTTCCGCGTGTACGGGGAAGGCGCGGCCGCCGTCGGCCTCGATCTCCTTGACCGTCTGTTCGGCGGCCGTCAGGTCGTGGCCGTAGTGGACCGCCACCAGCGCGCCCTCGCGGGCCAGACGACGGCTGATGGCTTTGCCGATGCCCCGGCTGCCTCCGGTGACCAGGGCGGTCTTCCCCTCGTGGCGGGCGGTGGCGGTCACGGTGGATCTCCTTTGCTCGGTGCTGGGTCTCGCTCAGTGGATACGGATACGGGTACGGGTCAGGCGTCGAAGTCGAGAGTGACCTCGGGGGTGCTCGGCCGGGTCCGGCAGACGAGCGTGTAGCCGGCGGCGCGGTCGCGCTCGTCCAGGGCGTACTGCCCCTCCCCCGCCACCTGGCCGGACAGGACCTTCGCGCGGCAGCTGCCGCACACGCCTTCACGGCAGGCGTACGGCACGTCGGGGTGTGCTCGCAGGAGTGCGTCGAGGATCGCCGTGTCCTGCGGCAGGACGGTGACGGCCCGGTGGCGCCCGTCGAGCAGGGCGGTGACACGGGTCTCCCCGGCGTGCGGGGCCTGTGGTGCGGTCGTCCGGACCGGCCCGGACGTCCCGGACGTCCGCTGTGGCGTGCCGGCCGCCGTGAACACCTCTTGGCGGACGAGCGCCGGATCGGCTCCCCAGTCCGTCAGGGCCTGTCGGAGGGCGTCGACCAGACCGGGCGGGCCGCACAGGGCGAACGCGGTGTCCGGGGTCGGACGGGCGTCCAGCGCGGCCAGCAGGCGGGACAGCCGCTCGGCGTCAAGCCGCCCGCTGAACGGGCCGTCACCGGGGCCGCGGTCCTCCCGGGTCAGGACGTACAGGACGGTGAGCCGGTCGACGAACGCGTCCTTCAGTTCGGCGAGTTCGTCGGCCAGCAGGGCGTCCGCGGAGGTGGGGACCGAGTGGACGAGGGAGACGCGGCAGGCCGGGTCCCGGCGCAGCGCGTGGGCGGCCATGGCGGCCAGTGGCGTGATGCCCGAGCCGCCGGCGAGCAGGACGTGGTGGGCGCCGGGCAGGTCCGGCAGGGCGAAGGGGCCGGTGGGCGGGGAGAGTTCGAGGTGGTCGCCGGGTGCGAGGCGGCTGGTGGCGTGGGCGCCGAAGCCGTCGGGGCCGCCCCGTTTGATCACCAGGCGGAGTGCCGTGGGGTCGTGCGGCGGCGGGCAGACCGAGTAGCTGCGGCGCAGTTCGCCACCGGCGCGGCGGTGCCGGACGACGACGTGCTGGCCGGGCCGGTGGGCGAAGACCTCGCGCAGCGCGGCGGGCACGCGGAGGGCGACGGCCACGGCGTCGTGGGTCAGGCGGTGCACGTCGGCGACCTCCAGGCGGTACCAGGGTGCGCGCGGACGCGCGCCCCGGTCCGGGTCCGGCGCCCGGCCCGGGTCCTGGTCCGGTCCCTGGTGCCGGCCGGGGCGTCGCTGTCGTTCCGGGGCCAGGTCCCGGCCGCGGTCAGGGAGGGGTCCGAGGCGCGTGGTCGGCGGGGTGGGGGCGGTGTTCACGGGCTGCCTCACAGCGCGGTCAGGTGGGGGAAGGGCTCGCGGCACGCCGTGCACCACAGCACCGACTGGCAGCGGGACGGCCCGAAGGGGGTGTGCGGCCGGGTGGCCCGCGAACCGCAGTGCGGGCAGGGCACTCCGCCGAGTTCGACCGTGACCGGTCCTTCGGGGGCCGGGGACACGGGTGGGGCGATGCCGTTCGCGGCGAGTTTCCGTCGTCCCTCGTCGGTGATCCGGTCCGTCGTCCAGGGCGGGGACAGCACCTGCCGTACGCGGCCCTCGGGGTGACCGCAGTCCGTCAGGACGTCCTGTACCGCCGCGGTGATCGCGGTCAGCGCGGGGCAGCCCAGGTAGGTGGGCGTGATCTCGACCTCCAGGATCCCGTCGGCGCCCGGGGCGACCGAGCCCACCACGCCGAGGTCACCGAGGCCGATCACGGGCAGCTCCGGGTCCGGGATCGCCTCCACCCGTTCGCGTACCTCCCGCACGGAGCGGACCGCGGTCGGCAGCGGCCCGGTCACCAGGTGCCTCCGGGGAACTGCCGGTGCACCGACTGCAGTTCGGCGATCAACGGGCCGAACTCCTCGGTGTGCAGGCCCGACCGGCCGCCCTCGGCCGACCAGGTGGGTGCGGGCACGGTGAGCCCCGCGTCGGTGACGACGCCGGTGACGCGATGTTCCCACTCCGCGCGCAGGGGTGCCGGTGAGGGCACCGTGCCGGAGGCGGCGAGGCGGCGCACCACCTCGTCCTCGTCGAAGAGTTCACCGATGTACGGCCACACCCGCTCCAGGCCACGCTGCATACGGCGGGTGCTCTCCGGTGTGCCACGGCCCAGCCGGCGGGTCCAGCGTTCCGCGTGCAGCCGGTGGAAGACGACCTCCTTGGCGGCCCGGGTGCCGAAGGCCGCCAGTTCGGTGTCGGCGCAGTCCGCCAGTGCCTCGTAGTACAGGACCGCGTAGTGCGTGTAGGCCAGCTGCCGGGCCACGGTGACCGCGAAGTCCTCGTCGGGCAACTCGGTGAGCAGGGCGTTGGTGAACTGGCGCTCGGACCGGGTGAAGGTGAGGTCGTCCTCGGTCCGGCCGCTCCCGTCGAGCCGGCCGCTGCGGGTGAGCAGGATACGGGCGTGGCCGATCAGGTCCAGGGCGATGTTGGACAGCGCCAGGTCCTCCTCGATGGTCGGCGCGCGAGTGATCCACTGGCACAGTCGCTGTCCGAGGACGAGGGCGTCGTCGCCGAGCCGCAACAGGTGTACGGCCAGGTCGGCGTCGGCCCGGGCCCGGGGCGCGGACGCGGGCCCGTCGGGTACGGCCGTCGGCGGCGCCGCACCGGTCGCGGCGGCGTCCACCCGTGTGTCAGTCGACGTGGTCACCCTCGGGCCCCTTCTCGGTCAGCGGTGCGAAGTGCTCGGGATACCGGTACGGCTTGTGGTGGGCGCCGGCGAAGTACGGGTCGCGTTCGTCCGGGGAGGCGGTGTGCACGGCGTCCGAGCGGACCACCCACAGCGACAGCGGGTCGCCGCGGCGCGCGTACAGGTCGCGGGCGAGCGCGAGTGCCGTGTCCGGGTCGGCGGCACGCACCGATCCCGCGTGCTGGTGCGCCAAACCACGGCGAGCGCGCAGAAAGACCTCCCAGGACGCCGGTACGCCCTCGCGGTCCCGGCTCATGCGGCCTCCCCCGGCTGCTGCCGCACGCCCGTGTCGGCGTCCACGTCCGCACGGGCCGCGTACGCGGCGGCCGCCTCCCGTACCCAGGCACCGTCCTCGTGTGCGGCCCTGCGGCGTGCGATCCGCTGCCGCGCCCAGTGGGTGTCGTCGCCCAGCGCCTCGCGGTAGGTGTCCCAGCCGACCGGGGTGAAGTCGTAGTGGCCCCGCTCCTCGTTCCAGCGGATCGCCGGGTCGGGCAGCGTGAGTCCGAGGCGTTCGGCCTGCGGGACGCACTGGTCGACGAAACGCTGGCGCAGTTCGTCGTTGGTGTGGCGCTTGATGCCCCAGGCCATCGCACGGCGGGAGACCGCGGCGCCCAGCGCCGCCGTCCGCGCGTCCGCGCCGCCCGCCTCGGTGTCGGGCGGGCCGAACATCAGCGCCACGGCCGGCAGCCACCAGCGGTCCACCGCGTCCTGGGCCATCTCCTTCTGCTCCGGCGTGCCCTCGCACAGCGCGCGCATCAGGTCGTAGCCCTGCCGCACGTGGAACGCCTCCTCCTGGCAGACGCGGCGCATCGCCCGGGCGTACGGCCCGTACGAGGTGCGGCACAGGGGCGCCTGGTTGATGACGGCGGCGCCGTCCGTCAGCCAGGCGATGGTCCCGGTGTCCGCCCAGGTCAGTGCGGGGTGGTTGAACGTGGCCGAGGCACGCTGCTGCCCCCGGTGCAGGGCGTCGAGGAGGTCGGCGCGGTCCACCCCCAGCGTCTCGGCGGCCGAGTACAGGTACAGGCCGTGACCCGCCTCGTCCTGCACCTTGGCGATGAGGACCGACTTGCGGTGCAGGGACGGGGCGCGGGTGAGCCAGGCGCCCTCCGGCTGCATGCCGATGATCTCGGAGTGGGCGTGCTGGGCGATCTGGCGGATCAGCATGCGGCGGTAGCCGTCGGGCATCCAGTCGCGCGGCTCGATCGTCTCGCCTCCGGCGATGAGCGCGTCGAAGTGCGCGAGCAACTCGTCCTGATCCGCGAGCAGCTCGTCCTGGCCCGCGGGCGCGGCGGCAGCGGGCCGTGCGGCGGGCTCCGCGGCGAGCTCTGTGACGGCGGGCTGTGTGCTCACGCGGCACCGCCCGCACCAGCGGTGTGCGCCGCGTCGACGCGGCGCACTGGGCGCCCGCGCCCTCCCGCGGCCCGGACCGGTACCGGCTGCCTGGGCACTCGCATCACTCCTTCGGCTGGGACCCGCCCGTCCTGTCGGGCAGGGCGGACGTCGTGGTGTGAGGGGACGTCGTGGCGTACCACGTTTCCTCGTTGCAGAGAGAGGCCGGGCACACCCTCCGGCTATCCCTGGCGCGCCCGGTTCCGGCGCGTGACAAAGCTCACGGGCCGGCCGAGGGAGTGGAACCGCCGGCCGTCGCCTCTTGAGTGGGTGACAGCCGAGATCCGCACGGCGGCCGGCACGCCGAGGCGAAAGGGGAAAGCATGAGCACCATCAGGGAGTTGCTGGTCGAACTCACCGGCACCACCGAGTACGCGGACCAGGTCGGCGACGACGTCGACCTCGCGGCCAGCGGCATCGACTCCGGAGACCTGGTGCGTCTCGTCCTGCTCGTCGAGCAGCGGCTCGGCGTGGAGATCACCGCGGAGGACATGGAGAAGCTGCACACCATCGCCGACTACGAGCGCTTCGTCGCCGAGCACTCCGTCGCCGGCGCCGCCGGCGGTGCGTGATGTGGCTGACCCAGCTGCTGGAACGCAACCGCCAGTGCTTCCCCGACCGCACGGCGCTGGTCGACGAGCAACGCAGCGTCACCTGGGCCGAGTTCCACGACCGTACGGCCGAACTGGCGCGGGGCCTGGCCGACCTGGGCATCGAGCGGGGTGACCGGGTCGCGGTGCTGTCCAAGGACCGCATCGAGGTCCTGGAGAGCTACTTCGCGCTCGCCCGGCTCGGCGCGCTGTTCGTACCGCTGAACCACAGCCTGGCCGAGCCCGAGGTCGCCGACATCATCGAGCGGGTCGGGGCAGTGGCCGTCCTGGGTGAGTCGGACCTGCTGGACCGGCATCCCGAACTGCCGGGATCGGTGCGGATCCGGCTCGCCTTCGACAAGCCCTCCTTCGAGGCGCTGGGCACCCTGGCCGCCGAACGGGACCTGCCCGCCGTGGCCGACACCGACCCCATCGCCGTGCTGCACACCTCGGCGACCACCGGGCGGGCCAAGGGGGTCACCGTCGACAGCGGCTCGTTCCGGGCCATCGCGCTGGGCTGGCTGGTCCTGGCGCGGCCCGCCGACGACATCGTCATGGCCAACTGCTGCCCGCTGTACCACGGCAGCATGGTCGTGTCGCTGACCTACATGGCGGCCGGCGCGACGGTGGTGCTGATGCCCGGCTTCACCCCGCAGCGGGCGCTCGCCGCGGTGGAGCGGCACCGCGCCACCCATATGTGGATGGTGCCGCAGATGCTGCGGTTCATGCTGCAAGCCAAGGCGTCGCAGCGCACCGACCTGTCGTCCCTGCGGGAGATCCTCTACGGCGCCGCCCCGATGCCGCTCGACGTGTACGCCGACGCCGTCCAGCGGCTCGGCTGCGGCTTCCGCCAGGTGTACGGCATGACCGAGGTGGGCGGCCCGTTCGTCACGCTCGGACCCGACGAGCACCCCGCCCCCGGGGACGTCACCGCGCGCATCCCCTGCGGGAGGGTCGTCCCGGGCATGTCCGCCCGCGCGGTGGACGAGGGCGGCCGGGAACTGCCGAGCGGTGAGATCGGCGAGATCATCGTGCGCGGTCCCGGTCTCATGCAGGGGTACTGGAACGACCCGGAGGCCACCCGCGAGATCACCCTCGACGGCTGGGTCAGGACGGGCGACCTGGGGTTCGTGGACGACGAGGGCCGCATCAGCCTCGTGGACCGCACGAAGGACGTCATCATCCGCGCGGGCCAGAACGTCTACCCCTCGGAGATCGAACGCGCCCTGATGACCCACCCGGCGGTACGGGACGCCGCGGTGGTCGGGATGCCCGACGAGGACTACGGCGAGGTGCCGCTGGCGTACGTCGTCCTGGAACCGGACACGCAGGCGGGCACGGCCGAGCTGCTGGCACACGTCGCGGGACTGCTGGCACCGTACAAGCGCCCGCGACGCGTGGAGTTCATCGACCAGGTGCCACGCAACCCCGCCGGGAAGATCATCAAGAAGCTGCTGCGGGTGTGACACCCCTCGGCGGCCCGGTCGGCGGTGACGCTCCGTCGGCCGGAGCGGACCTCGGTACGATCGCCCGGCTGCGTCCCCTGCTGGCCGCCGCCGGGCTCGGCCTGGGCGTCGCCTCCGTCGCGGAGCCGGGGCTCGAACCCGCGGGTCCCTCCGAGGCTGCCGCGGCCGAGGGCATGCCGGCGCGGCGGCGCCTGGAGTTCCTGGCCGGCCGTCGGGCCGCCCGCCGGGCCCTGCGCGCGGTGGGACTGGACTGCGGCGAGATCCCCCGTGCGGGACGGCTGCCGGTGTTTCCGCCAGGACGGGCGGCGTCGATCTCGCACAGCGCCGGTGTCGCCGTCGCCGTGGCCCACGCGGCGGGCCGGGACCGGCCGGTCGGCTGCGATCTGGAGTTGCGGCCCCTCCCCCGCCGTGCGGCCCGTCTGGTGCTGCGTGCGGACGAGGAGGAGCTGCTGGTCACCGGCTCCCGGTCGGTGGACTCGGCCTGGTCGGTGACGGAGCTGTTCTCCGCCAAGGAGGCCGCGTGGAAGGCTCTGTACGTGGCTGAGGCGGGGTACGTGTCCGGAGCGGGCGGATCCGACGGAGCGGCGGAGCCGGGGACTCTGCGGGACCTGCGTGCCCGCCCGTCCGGGGACGGCCTGCGCGTCTGCCGGCGCGCACACCCCGCACACGCGGTACAGGTCCATGTGACGGCCCTGGGATCAGGAGTACTCAGCTATGTCATCGGCCGGGCCGACGCGCGGCCCTGACGACACGACACCGGCCCCTGACACGGCACCGGCTCCCGGCGCAGTGCCGGGAGCCGGTGTCCGACCGTGCGGACCCAGGGATCCGTAACTTCCGTGGAATCCGTGGGGGATCAGTGCCCCGTCGTGCCGCCGTCACGGTAGTAGTCACGTGTCGCGTCCGCGGCCTTGTCGGTCTGGGAGTCGTACTTGTTCCCCGTCCGCTCGTCGACCACTCGCTCGGCGCCGGTCACGCCCTTGTCGGCCTGGTCCGGGTGGCCCTTCGCCATCTCCTTGGCCTTGTTCGCCATGTCGCCCAGCTTGCTCATGGGATGCCTCCCGAGATAGTGCGTGCGTCGTACTCCACCGCAGGTACCCCGCACGTCCGACACAAACCACCCGTTGCACGACGGGCGGCGGTCCCGTCGGGGCCGCCGCCCACACGACGGCCGTCTCAGTCCCGCGCGTTCACCAGCGCCGCCATGTTCCCCGCCGGGTGCTGGTTGTCGTGGATGAGCTGGTGGGCCAGGCCGATCTCGTCGAAGTCGAACGTCCGTGACAGGCACGGGTCGACGACGCCCTGGTCGATCAGCCGGGTGACCTCCCGCGCCTCACGGGCACTGGCGACGTGCGAGCCCTGCAGCCGCTTCTGCCGCATCCACAGGAAGCGCAGGTCCACGTCGCCGTTGTAGCCGGTGGTGCCGCCGCAGATGACGACCATGCCTCCGTTGTCGCACATGTACAGCGAGGTGGGGATGGTGTCGGCGCCCGAGTGCTCCAGCACGATCCGCGGGCTGCGGCGTTCGCCGAGCACGTCCCAGAAGCGCCGGCCGAAGGCGCGGGCGCCGGTCAGCCAGCGGGCCATGGCGGCGTCGTCGGAGGTGTCGGGCAGCCGGCCCCAGTGGTCGAACTCCCGGCGGTCGATCCACCCCTTGGCGCCCAGCTTGAGACAGAACTCGCCGCGTTCCTCGTTGGAGACGACCGCGACGGGGATGCCGCCGACGTGCCGGACCAGCTGGATGGCGATGGAGCCCAGACCGCCGGCGCCGCCCCAGATCAGCACCGGGTCGCCGGGGCGTACCGTGTGCGGCTCCCAGCCGAAGAGCTGGCGGTAGGCGGTCGCGGCGGTGGCCATGTAGCAGGCGGACTCCGCCCAGGACAGCCGGGCCGGCTTGGGGTGGAGCATGTAGTCGTCGACGACCGCGAACTGGGCGAAGGAGCCGTAGTTCTCCTCGTAGCCCCAGACCCGCTGGCTGGTGGACATCACCGGGTCGGTGCCCATGCGGATGTCCTCGGCCGACTCGTCCCACCGGGCGGCCAGGACGACCACCTCGTCGCCGAGCTTCACCCCGCGCGCGCCCTCGCCGACCGCCCACACGATCCCGGACAGGTCCGAGCCGCCGATGTGGAAGTCCTCGGTGGCGCCCGCCTTCTGCCGTGCGGCGATCACGTCGAGCGGCGAACCGAGGGCCGCCCACACGTTGTTGTAGTTGATGCCGGCCGCCATGATCTTCACGAGCACCTGGCCGCGGCCGACGGGCGGGACGTCGACCACCTCGGTGCGGAAGGCGTCGACCGGCCGGCCGTAGCGCTCACGGCGGATGAGGGAGGCGTACATCTTCTTGGGGACGGTGCCGAGCTCAGGCGCGTCGCCGAGCTCGTAGAGGTCCTGGGTCGCGGTCACGCGGCTTCTCCTACACGGTCGGTGGGCGTTCTCAAGGGCCGGTCGGCCGGAACGGGCCGGGGCCGGCGAGGCGGGGCGAGAGGGAGGGGTGCGGGCGTGGGGCGCGGGGGTCGCCCCGGACGAGGTCAGCCGGCGAGGCCACGCAGTGCCTTGGCGACCGCTTCCCCGATGCGGGCGATCGGCTCGGGCTCGGTCATCTCGTAGTGGCCGCACGGCACTTGGTGGTCGTGGAGGGTGCCGTCGACGTGCGGCCGCCAGCTGTCGGCCTTGCCCGGCTGTACCGCCAGGTCCACCGGGAAGCCGGTCGGCTCCTCCTGGGCGGCGCTGAAGAACAGCACGTCACCGTGGTAGACGCCGGGGGCGAACTGGGGGGCGATGCGCAGGTTGTTGCGCATGACGGCGGCGATGGCGGCCGCCTCGGCGCGCGTGACGGGCGAGGCGGCCGGATCCGCGGTGACCCGGGCGTCGATACGCTCCAGGACGGTGTCGGCGTCCAGCGGCGCGGCCCCCGGTTCGACGGGCAGGCCGGCCACCCGTGACAGCAGGGCCGCCACCTGGCGTTCGGCCGCGTCGGCGTCGTGGGCGGTGCCGTGCGGCTGCGGCGCGTCGAGCATGGCGAGGAGTTCGACCCGCTCGCCGCTCTCCTGCAGCGCGCAGGCCATGGCGTGCGCGACGAACCCGCCGTAGGACCAGCCCAGCAGCCGGTACGGGCCGTGCGGCTGGACCTCCCGCAGCAGGTCCAGGTAGGTGCCGACCATGGCGGCGGCGTCCGGCGCGGGCGGCCGGGTGCCGTCGAGGCCGGCCGCCTGGATGCCGTAGACCGGCTGGTCGCCGCCCAGGTGGGGCAGCAGCCCGGTGTAGCGCCAGGACACGCCCGCGCCGGGGTGGACGCAGAACAGGGGGGTGGCGGTGCCCTCCGCGCGCAGCGGCAGCAGCGGGCCGAGCGCGGTGGACGCGGCCTGTTCCGGGCCCCGGTCCTGTTCGTCGGACGCGGCGAGGATCCCGGCCACCGAGGGCGCGGCCAGCAGGTCCGCCGCCGGGATGTCGAGGACTCCGGCCTGGCGCAGCCGCCCGGCCAGCAGCACGGCGCGCATCGAGTCGCCGCCGAGGTCGAAGAAGTTGTCGTGCACGCCGATGCCGCCGATGCCGAGCGTCTCCTCCCACAGGCGGGTGACCGCCTGTTCGCGTGCGGAGCGCGGCGGTACGTGTTCGGTGGTCAGGCGGGGGCGCGGGGCGAGGGCCGTGTCCGCGGGTGCCGTGGCCGGGGCGGCGGGCGCGGCGGGGTCCGTACGGGCTCCGGGGGCGTCGATCCAGTGACGGTGGCGGTCGAAGGCGTACGGCGGCAGCGGGACCCGTCGGGCGGAGTCCGGCGCCGGGGGCAGGGCGCTGTCCACGCCCGCGCTCCAGAGCCGGCCGAGGGCCTCCGCGAGGACGAAGCCGTCGGACGCCTCGGCCTTGGCGTGCCGCATGGTGGTCACCGTCACGGGTGCCTCGTCGGCGAGGCGGCCGGTGGCCAGCTTGGTCAGGGTGTCCCCCGGCCCGATCTCGACCAGTACGGGGTGCTGCCGCTCCCACAGGGCCGTGATGCCGTCGGCGAACCGGACGGTGTTCCTGGTGTGGTCGAGCCAGTGCGGTACGGAGGTTGCCTGGGCGTCGGTGACCCAGGTGCCGGTGACGTTGGTGACGTACGGGATCCGCGGCGGGCGCAGGGTGACCTGGCGCAGGTGGCTCTCGAAGGTCGGCAGGACCGGGTCGAGGACGTGGGAGTGGGCCGCGACGGGGATGCGCAGGCGGCGGAACGGGACGCCGCGGCGGGTGAGTTCGGCCTCGAAGCGGGCGACGGCGTCGAGGTGTCCGGCGACGGTGCAGGCGCTCGGGCCGTTCACCGCGGCCAGGGACAGCTCGTCGTCGAGCAGGGGCTGTATGTCCTCGGCCGGCGCGGCGATGCCGACGGTGGCGCCGCCCGCCGTGCTGATGAGCCGGATGCGTTCGGTGACCAGGGGGAGCATGTCCTCCAGGTCGATGACTCCGGCCAGGCAGGCCGCGGTGTACTCGCCGAGCGAGTGGCCGATGAGCGCGTCGGGGCGCACGCCGTGTTCCATGAGGGTGCGGGCCAGGGCGTACTCGGTCACCACCAGGCCGAGGAACGCGGCGGTGTCGTCCGGCCGGCGGTCCTCGAACAGGGCGGTGCGGACGTCGGCGCCGAGCGCCGGCCGCAGGATGCGGGCGCATTCGTCGACGGTGTCGCGGTAGACGGCGTGGTCGCGGTAGAGCTCCGCTCCCATGCCGGGGTACTGGGTGCCGCCGCCGGGCAGCAGGAAGGCCACGCGGGCCGGGTCCTCGGGCGGCGGCGGGGTGGCCGGTGCGGCGGCGCGCAGGGCGTCGAGGGCCTCGTCGCGGGAGGCCGCGGTGACGGTGAGGCGGTGGCGCAGCGCGGGCCGGTCGGCGCGCAGGGAGTGCGCGACGTCGTCCAGACGCAGCTCGGGCCGCCGTTCGAGGTGGTCGGCGAGTGCGTCGGCCTGTCCGCGCAGGGCACCGGCCGTGCGGGCGGACAGCGGCAGCACCAGGCGGCGGCCGTCCTCCGGCGGGCGGGGTGCGGCGGGGGCGGCGGGCGGGGCCTCCTCCAGGATGACGTGCGCGTTGGTGCCGCCGATGCCGAAGGCGCTGACGGCGGCCCGGCGGGGATGGTCGTCGCTCGCTGGCCAGTCCTCCAGGGCGGTGGGCACGCGGAAGGGTCCCGAGGCGAAGTCGATGAGCGGGTTGGGCCGTTCGAAGTGCAGGCTCGGCGGGATCTGCCGGTGTTCCAGGGCCAGGACCGCCTTGATGAGCCCGGCGATGCCCGCCGCCGCTCCCAGGTGGCCGATGTTGGTCTTCACGGAGCCCAGGGCGCAGAAGCCGGTCTCCCGCGTGCTCTGCCGGAACGCCTCGGTCAGCGCGGACACCTCGATGGGGTCGCCGAGCTTGGTGGCGGTGCCGTGCGCCTCGATCAGGCCGATGGTGCCGGCGTCGACCTCGGCCTGGGCCTGCGCCGCGAGGACGACCTCGGTCTGTCCGGCCGAACTGGGCGCGCTGAAGCCGACCTTGCGGCGGCCGTCGTTGTTGACGGCGCTGCCGCGGATGACGGCCCGGATGGGGTCGCCGTCGGCGAGGGCGTCCTCCAGGCGTTTGAGCACGACGGCTCCCACGCCGTCGCCGGAGGAGGTGCCGGCGGCGTCCGCGGCGAAGGCGCGGCAGTGGCCGTCCGGCGAGAAGGGTCCGTCGGGTACGTGCCGGTAGCCCAGCGCGGCCGAGGGGTTGAGGGAGACGGCGGCGGCGAGCGCGGTGTCGCAGCGGAAGTCGAGCAGGTCCTGGCAGGCGGTGTGCACGGCGACGAGCGCGGTGGAGCAGGCCGTCTGCAGGGACACGCTCGGGCCGGTGAGGCCCAGTTCGTAGGAGACGCGGGTGGCGAGGGTGCCCAGGGAGTTGGCGGTGGCCGCGTGCACGAGTTCGACCGAGCCGGGCTGTCCGGCGTATCTCGGGTACACATGGGCGGGGTAGTAGCGGCTGTCGCCGCTGCCGGCGTACACGCCGAACCTGTCGTCGCCACGGTCGCCGCCGAGGCAGCCCGCGTCCTCCAGGGCGTGGTAGGCCGTCTCCAGCAGCAGCCGCTGCTGCGGGTCGACCACGGCCGCCTCGGCGGGGCTGTAGCCGAAGAAGCCGGCGTCGAACCGGTCCATGCCCTCGACGACGGAGGCCATCCGTACGAGGGAGGGGTCGTCGAGGTCGCGCGCGTCGCCGCCCGCGGCGAGGAACTCCTCGTCGGTGACCGGCCGTACCGACTCCCGGCCGGCCGCGAGGTTGTCCCAGAAGGTGTCGAGGTCGTCGGCGCCCGGGAAGCGGCCCGCCATGCCGATGACGGCGACGGCGGGGATCTCCTGGTCATGGGCTGTGCCGTGCGGTGCGGTGGTGTCGTCATGCATGGCCTCGGTCCTTCCCCTGCCGTGCGGTGCGGCGCGCGCGGGCCGCGCGCTGGCGCTGTGCTTGTTCCCTGGCCCGGTCCAGGCCGCCGGGGGCGGTCCCGTCGGACTGTCGTGCCGCGGGGCCGGCGGCCCCTTCGTCCGTGGGCCCGCCCGGTGGTGAGGGTTCTTCGGCCGCCCCGGTGCCGGCGCCGGTGCGCGTCGACAGGTGGCGGGCCAGGTCCCGTACGGTCGGGTGCGCGAACAGGTCGACGACCGAGAGATCGGTGCCGAAGGCGCTGTTGACGGCGCTCTGGGCGGTGACGAGCAGCAGCGAGTTGCCGCCCAGGTCGAAGAAGTTCTCGTCCCGGCCCACCCGGTCGCGGGCCAGTACGCCGCACCACACCTCGGCGAGCCTCTTCTCCAGCCGCCGCGGGTCCTCCCCCGCGTCCGCCCGGTCCCGGGGTGCGGCGGTGCCCGCGGAACGCAGCGTCCAGTCCTCGCCCAGGCCGGCCGCGCGGGCGCTGTCGGCCGCCGCGCGGTAGAGGGCGCCCAGGTCGGCGCCGTCCTCCAGACCGACACGGGCGGCCAGGCGGCGCACCTGGCGGACCGGGGCCACCACGTGGCTGCGGACCCAGGGGGCGCCGCGGTCCGCGCCGATCAGCAGGTGGGGCTCGTCCAGGGTGCGGGCCAGGTCGTACGAGCGCAGCGCGGCGGGTGCGTCGAGCAGCCGGTAGCCGCGCGCCTCGGTGAGCGCGGTGAGGCGGTAGCCCCTGCTCATGCCGTGCTCGCGCCACATGCTCCAGGCCAGGGACTGGGCGGGCAGGCCGAGGCTGCGGCGGTGCTGGGCGAGGGCGTCCAGGTAGGCGTTGGCGGCGGCGTAGGCGGCGTTCATGGCACCGCCGAAGTAGCCGTTCACCGAGGAGAAGGTGACGAAGGAGTGCACCGGGTGGTCCGCGGTGACGCGGTGCAGTGTCCAGGCGCCGCGTGCCTTCGCCTCCAGTGCCCGGCGCCAGGTGGCGGGGTCCAGGTCGCCGACGGGGCGTTCGACGAGGGCGCCGGCCAGGTGCAGCACCGAGGTGAGCGGTACGCCCCATGCCTGCGTGGTCGCGTCCACGGCGGCCCGTACCTGGTGTTCGTCGGTGACGTCGGCGCAGGCGTAGCGGACGTCGCCCGACTCGCGCAGCCGGCGCAGGACGTGGCCGCGGTCCGGTTCGGCTCCGTGGGTGTCGAGTTCGGCCTGCGGTGTGCGGCCGACGATCAGCAGCCGGGTGCCGGGGGTGCGCAGCAGGTGGGCGGCGACCTCACGGCCGACGCCGCCCAGTCCGCCGGTGAGCAGGGTGAAGCCGTCGTGCGCGGGCGGCTCGGCGCGCGGCGGCGTGTCGGGCAGGGGCGCGAGGCGCCGTACGTGACGGCGTCCGTCGCGGTACGCCACTTCCGCGCTGTCCGCCGCGACGGCCGACTCGGCCAGCAGGACGGGCAGCGGGTCCTCGTCGTCGTGCGGCGCGAGGTCTAGGTGCGTGCCGCGCAGCCGCCCGAACTCCTCGCCCAGTGACTTGAGGAGGGCGCCCGCCATGGCGTGCGCCGGGTGCG
The DNA here is from genome assembly GCF_042889045.1 of Streptomyces sp. NPDC002701. Taxonomy (NCBI): domain Bacteria; kingdom Bacillati; phylum Actinomycetota; class Actinomycetes; order Kitasatosporales; family Streptomycetaceae; genus Streptomyces; species Streptomyces sp. NPDC002701. Next base: position 134,879 of record NZ_JBIAQL010000006.1, on the reverse strand, counting down.
GGCGGTCCCCGGGGCGTACCCCCTGGGCGCCCGCGGTCACGTACACCAGGTCGACGGGGCGCTGTCGGCCGGGCCGGGCGGCGAGGGCACGGGCGAGGGCGAGCAGCCCTTCCGTGGCGGTGGTGTCGTACGGTGCCGTTTCCCGGCCGGCCGTGTCGTGCGGTGCCGGCTCCGTGCCGGGCCCTGCGGCCGGGGCCGTCCCGAGGGCTTCGGCGCCCCGGAGGCCGTCCAGGTGCAGGACGGCGTCGACCGGGCGCTGGTCCCGCTCCACGGCGTCCAGCAACGTGGTGTAGTCGGCCTCCTCGGCGGGCCGGACCCGGTAGCGGGCGGCGTCGAAGCGGGCGTACGACGTCCCCTCGGTCACCACGGTGCACAGGCCGCCGCCGGAGCGCAGCGCGTCGGCGAGCCGGCCGGCGAGCCGCTGGACGCGCGGGTCGCCGCCGGTCAGCACGACGGTGTGCCGGCCGCGGGACGTCGCGCCGCGCGGGGGGAGTTCCGCGCGCCGCCACACCGGCCGCAGGAACCAGTCGGGCACGGTGGCGGCGCTGCCCAGCAGCAGCTGGGCCCCGCGCACCTCCTCGTCGAAGGCGCCCGCCTCGAAGCTCTTGCGGAGCTTGGTGCGCTGTATCTTGCCGATCTCGGTCTTGGGGATGTCGTCCGTCGTGACCGGGACGAGGAAGGCGGGGCTGACGCCGATCTCCCGGGTCACCTTGCCGGCGATCTCGCGGAGGGCGCCGGCCGTGTCCCGCGCGGCGGTCTCGGGGGTGAGGTGGAAGAAGAGGGCCAGTTCGTCGGTGGACGACGAGGGGTCGGAGCGCACGGCGACCGCGGCGGTGAAACTGCGCACCACGTGCGGCAGTTCCTCGACGCATGCCTCGATCTCGTGGCTGTAGTGGTTGACGCCGTTGACGATGATGACGTCCTTGACGCGGCCGGTGATGTAGAGCTCGCCGTCGCGCAGGAACGCGAGGTCGCCGGTGTCGAACCAGCCGTCCTCGGTGAACGCCTCCGCGTTGGCCGCCGGGTTGTCGTGGTAGCCGCCGGTCACGGAGGTGCCGCGGACCTGGAGCCGGCCGGCGTCGCCCTCGGCGAGCACGGTGCCGGTGTCGTCGACGATGCGCATGGCGAAGCCCGGGTAGGGGCGGCCGCAGCTGACGAACGTGCCCTCGCCGTCCGCGGGTTCGCCGGGCAGGACGGCGTCGGTGACCACCGAGCAGGTCTCGGACATGCCCCAGCCGGGGTGCATCACGTCCTGCGGCAGACCGAAGGGCTTCAGCGCGTGCAGGAACCGGCGGGCGGCCGGGGCGACGACGACCTCGCCGGCGTTCATCACCAGCCGCATGGGCGAGAGGTCCCAGGCGCGGCCCGTGAAGCGGTGGGACTCCTCGGCGAGCAGTCCGAAGGCGAAGTTGGGCGCCCAGGTGACGGTGACCCGGTGCCGGTCGGCGAGGTCCATCCAGCGCGGCGGGTCCTGCAGGATCCACGACGTGGGGGCGTGGATCTGACGGCAGCCCAGGTAGACGTCCCGCAGGTGGAACATCACCACGCCGGTGACGTGGTCGAGCGGGATCCAGTTCAGGGAGACGTCCGCCGGGCCCAGCCCGTTCAGCTGCTCGGTGGCGGCGGAGCGGGTCAGCACGTTGCGGTGGGTGAGGCGCACCGCCTTGGGCAGGCCGGTGCTGCCGGACGTCATCAGCATCAGGATGAGGTCGTCGGGCCGGGCGGCGTGCCAGTCGTGGTCCTCGGGTGCCTCACGCAGCGCGTCGGCCGTGGTCAGGCGCAGCGCGGGCCGGTCCTGCCGGGCGGCGAGGCCGCGCAGCCCGGCCTCACGGTCCGCGGAGCACACGATCCAGGGCCGGCCGAGCATCCGCCAGATGCCCTCCAGCTTGGTCAGCGCCGCCGAGGGCGTGTCGTAGGACGGGGGAACGGTCAGCGGGACGGCGACGAAGCCCCCGAGGATGCAGCCCCACAGCACGGCGAGGAAGTCCTCCGTGGCGTCGCACTGGAGGATGACCTGGTCCCCGGGGCGCAGGCCCGCCCGGCGCAGACCGGCCAGTACGCGTGAGGCTTCCGGGATCAAGGAGGCGTAGCTGCGCCGGTGTTCGCTGCCGTCGGCGTGGACGTGGACGATGTCGCCCTGCCCCCGCTCGGCGGCGCGGCGCAGTGCCTCGGCCCAGCCGGACACGGAGGGTTCGGCGAGGGCGGGGCCCTCGCTGAGCGCCGGGACGGCGGAGGCCGCGGCCGTGCGGGGGGTGCTGTCGGCCGGTGCGGGGGCGGTGGTGCGGTCTTGCCGTCCTGCGTGGCGGCGCCCGAGTTCGTCGGGAGCGTTCTCCACCGACACCTCGGCGTCGGTGACGCCGGGGACGCGGGCCAGGTGTTCCCGCCAGGTTCCGGCGGCGGCGCGATCGACGGCGGGCAGGGCACACAGCGCCCCGGTGTCGAGGGTGCCGTCGGTGCCGAGGGGCAGTGTGCTGACCGCCGTGACCCGGACGGTGCCGTGGCCCGCGCGGTCCAGGACGTCCTCGACCCGTTCCGCCGCGTCCGCTCGCCCTGGCACCACGTACAGGCGCGGTGGTCCGCCGTCGGCGCCGGGCAGGGCCCGGGCGTCACGGATGCCGGGTACGGACAGTGCCGTGTCCACCAGCGTGGCGGTGTCGGCCGGGACGGGGGCGGGGGTGCGCTCGGGGATCGCCGGCAGTGCGCCGACGCGGGTCCCGGGATCGGCGCACACCGTGCGCAGGGTGTCGTGCAGGGCCGCGGCGAACGCCTCCACGGTGTCTGCGTCGTACAGGTCGGTGGCGTACTCGACGTGCAGCGCGAGGCCGTCGGGGGTGCCCTCGGGGGTGTGGCGCTCCAGGACGTCGACGAAGAGGTCGAACTTGGCGGTGCCGGTGGCGGTCGGCCGCAACTGCGCCCGGCTTTCGCCGAGTCGCAGCACGGCGGGTTCGTTGTTCTGCAGGGCCAGCATGACCTGGAACAGCGGGTGCCGGCCGGGGGTGCGGGGCGGGTTGAGCTCCTCCACCAGCCGGTCGAAGGGCAGGTCCTGGTGGTCGAGGGCGGCCAGGTCGGCGGTGCGCAGCCGGGCGAGCAGGTCCCGGAAGGCGGGGTCGCCGGAGGTGTCGGCCCGCAGGACGAGGGTGTTGGTGAGCAGGCCGATCAGGTGGTCGAGGGCGGGTTCGGTGCGGCCCGCGACCGGGGTGCCGAGGACGATGTCCTGGCCGGCTCCGCAGCGGGTGAGCAGCGCGCTGACGGCGGCGTGGAGCACCATGAACAGGCTGGTGTTCTCGCGGTCGGCGAGGCTCAGCAGGTCACGGTGGACGGCCGCGTCGACGGCGGTCTCGACGTGCGCGCCGCCACCGCGCGGCGTGGTGGGACGCGGCCGGTCGCCGGGCAGGGTGCACTCCTCGGGCAGACCGTCCAGCGCGGTGCGCCAGTGGGCGGTGAGCCGCTCCAGACGGCCGCTGCCGTCCGGTTCGGGGGCGAGCAGGGCGCGCTGCCACAGCGCGTAGTCGGCGTACTGCACGGGCAGCGGCGTCCACTGCGGCGCCCGGCCCGCGCGGCGGGCCGCGTAGGCGGTGCCGAGGTCGTCGGCGAAGGGGCGCAGGGACCAGCCGTCGGCCGCGCTGTGGTGCAGGACGAGCAGCAGCGTGCGTTCGGGTCCGGTGCCCAGCAGCCACGCGGCGAGGGGGCTCTGCGCGGTCAGGTCGAAGCGGTGCCGCAGTGCGGCGGTGACGTGGGCGGCGGTCTCCGCCGCCGGGCAGTCGACGCGGCGCAGGGGCGGGCGCAGTCCGCCGGGCGGCACGATCCGCTGGTACGGGACTCCGTCGTGCTCGGCGAAGACGGTGCGCAGGCTCTCGTGGCGGTCGGCCAGGTCGCCGAGGGCCGCCTCCAGCGCCTCGGCGTCGAGGTCGGCGTCCAGCGTGATGAGGAGCGGGATGTTGTAGGTGGCCGCTCCGTCGTCGAGGCGGTGGAGGAACCACATGCGTTCCTGGGCGAAGGACAGCGGTACCCGCTCGGGGCGTACGGCGTCACCGAGGGCGGGCCGTGGCAGGGCGGCCCCGGTCCGCGCGGTGAGCCGCTGGGCGAGGGCGGCCGGGGTCGGTGTGTCGAACAGGGCCGTGATGGGGATCTCGGCGCCGGTCTCGTGCCGCAGGCGGGCCAGCAGGCGGGTGGCGAGCAGGGAGTCGCCGCCGAGGTCGAAGAAGTCGGCGTCGATGCCCACGCTGTCCGCGGGCAGCTTCAGCACGTCCTCGTACAGGCCGCACACCAGGGCCTGCTGCGGTGTCCCGGGGCGGGTGCCGGCTGCCTGGGCGGTGAAGTCCGGGGCGGGCAGAGCCTGGACGTCGAGCTTGCCGTTGGCGGTCAGTGGCAGCGTCTCCACGGGGACGCAGGCGGCCGGGACCATGTGCTCGGGCAGGTGGGCCGCGGCGTGGGCGCGCAGGTCGGCGGGGTGCGCGGGGCCGTCGCCCGCGGGGACCGTGTAGGCGACGAGCTGCTGGGCGCCGTTGTCGGCGCGGCGGACCACGACGGCGGCCCGGGCGACGTGCGGGTGGGCGGCGAGGACGGCCTCGATCTCGCCGGGCTCGACGCGGAAGCCGCGGATCTGGACCTGTGCGTCGGCGCGGCCGAGGTAGTCGAGCGTGCCGTCGGGGCGGCGTCGCGCCAGGTCGCCCGAGCGGTACATGCGGGTGCCGGGCGGGCCGAAGGGGTCGTCGAGGAAGCGTTCGGCCGTCAGGCCGGGCCGGCCGAGGTAGCCGGCGGCCACCCCGGCGCCGGAGACGTACATCTCGCCGGTCGCGCCGGGCGGCACCGGCCGCCCGGCGGGGTCGAGCAGGTGGACCCGCAGGTCGGCGAGCGGGGTGCCGATGACGCTGCCGCGGCGCGGGTCGTCCAGGTCGGCCCGGGTGACGCGGTGGTGGGTGACGTGCACGGTGGTCTCGGTGATGCCGTACATGTTCACCAGCGCAGGACGGTCCAGGCCGTGCCGGTCCGCCCAGGGGCGCAGCCGTGCCGGATCGAGCGCCTCGCCGCCGAAGACGACGTACCGCAACGCCCCGCTGTCGTCGGCCCGTTCGCCGTCGGCGTCGACGAGCTGCGCGAACGCGGACGGCGTCTGGTTGAGGACGGTGACACCCTCCCGGTGCAGCAGCTCCAGGAAGTCACCCGGCGAGCGGCTGACGGCGTACGGGACGACGACGAGCCTGCCGCCGTGCAGCAGGGCGCCCCACATCTCCCACACCGAGAAGTCGAAGGCGTAGGAGTGGAAGAGCGTCCACACGTCGTCCGCGCCGAAGTCGAAGTGCTCCGCGGCGGCGGCGAACAGCCGTACGACGTTGGCGTGCGGGACGGGTACGCCCTTGGGGCGGCCGGTGGAACCGGAGGTGTGGATGATGTACGCGGTGTCGGACGGGCCGGTCGGCCCGTGCCGGTCGGTGTCGGTCAGGTCGGCGGCGGAGCGGCGGGCGAGGTCCGCCACGATCTGCGGGTCGTCCAGCGGAACGGCGGGCACCGCGTCCCCGGCCAGGTGGGCGTGGGCGCCCTCGGTGACGAGGACGACGGGTGCCGCGTCCTCGACGACCAGCGCAAGCCGCTCGGCCGGGTGGCCGGGGTCCAGGGGGAGGTAGGCCGCGCCGGTCTTGAGGACGGCCAGCAGGGCGGGCAGCAGTCGCGGACCGCGCTCCAGGGCCAGCGCCACCACGCGTCCCGGGCCCGCCCCGCGTTCGGCCAGCAGCCGGGCCAGGCGGTTGGCCCCGGCGTTGAGTTCGGCGTAGGTGAGCTGTTCGTCCCCGCAGGTGACGGCGGTCCGGTCGGGCACGGACGCGGCCTGTTCCTCGAACAGTTCCGTCAGGGTCTGTTCCGCGGGGCAGGTGCGTACGGCGGTGTCGCGGGGGTGCTCGCCCGGCAGCAGGATGTCCAGCTCCGCCAGCGGTGTCGTGGCCGGGGCCTCGGCCAGCCGGCGCAGCACCGTGAGGAACCGGTCGCGGTGCAGGGCCAGTTCGTCGTCCTCGTGGAGGGCGGGGTTGGCGTCGAAGGCCAGCCACAGCCCTCCGGCCACGGCGCCGGGCCGCACCGAGATCTGCAGGTCGTCGACGGCTCCGCCGGAGAGGTGGTGCCAGGTGGTGGGGTGGCCGCCGAAGACCGGGGACTCGTCGAACGGGACGATGTTCAGGACCGGCCCGTACAGCCGGCGTCCGGTGCCCAGCAGGCCCAGGTCGCGGCGCAGGAACTCGCCGCGGTACCGCTGGTGCCGGCGCAGGTCCTTCAGTTCGTCCGCGACGGCCCGCACCAGTTCCCCGACGGACGTGTCGGGAGCGGCGGCCACGCGCAGCGGGAGGACGTCGGAGGCGGTGCCGGGGGTGCGCAGCGCGGCGCTGCCGAGCCGGCTCATGGTGGCGAGGCCGAGCACCAGGTCCCCGGCGCCGGTCATCCGGTGCAGGTACACGGCGGTGGCGGCGGCCAGCAGGTCGGTGCGGGAGACGCCCAGACGGTCCGCGGCCGCCTCCAGCGCGCCGGCCCCGGCGGGATCCAGCTCGGCGGTGCGGCGCAGGAACGGGGCGGTGGCGGCGGCCGTCCGGGAGGTGAGCCGGGCCGGTTCGGGCAGCCCGGTCAGGCGCGCGGCCCAGTGGTCGCGGTCACGGGCGTACCGCTCGGAGGCGCGGTAGGTCTCCTCGTCCGCCTGGAGCCGGCTCGTCGGCGCGAACCCGGAGGGTTGCGGTTCGTGCCCTTCGGCCAGCGCGTTGTACGTCTCGGCGAGGCGGCGTCCGAGGAGCTTGTAGCTGTAGCCGTCGAGCAGGAGGTGGTGGGCCCTCAACAGCCAGATGAAGCGGTCGGGTGCCAGGGTCAGCAGGGTGTGCGAGAACAGTGGGCCCTTGTCCAGGTCCACGGGGGTCGCGAGGTCCGTGCGGATGAAGTCCCACGCGGCGGCCTCGGGATCCCCGGCGCCGCTGACGTCGACCCGGTGCAGGGGCCAGTCGTCGGCGTCCGGGGCGGGGTGGCACCGGGGGCCGTCGTCGGTGTCGACGAAGCGCAGGGCGAAGGTGTCGGCCTCCCCGACGGTGCGCCGCAGCGCGGCCTCGAACAGGCCGGTGTCGAGGGGTCCGTGGATCTCCACCGCTTCCGCGGTGTTGTACGCGGCGCTGTCCGGTGCGAGCCGCCCGGCGTACCAGAGGCCCTCCTGGGCTCCGGACAGCGGTCGACGTTCGTCCTCCTGCAGTGACATAGCACAACCCTCACGTGACAAGCCGTAATGTCCCGGACGGCGAAGGCCCGGCCGGATCGGACGGGTGCGGCCACCGCTCCGTGCCGCCCTCGCGAGTGTGTACGCGCCGGGCCGGCCCACAGGACGGAAAAAGGGGGTCGCACACCAGGGGCAGGGGATACGCATCGCCCCGCCCCGGTTTCACAGCACCCAACGGTGAGATGCCGGAGCGGATTCGGTCAAGCCGGGGCGGACCCTACGAGGGTCGATTCAAGTGTTTCCCTAATGCGCGCGGCGTGAGGGAGTTCCCGGCGCGGAAGAGATGGCGTCCCGGGAAAACTTCTAGGGAAAACACGGGACTTCGCCGCACGGCGCTTCTCGAATGGATTCGGCCACCCTTTTCGGTGCACTCTCGGAAGGACCCCGATCTCCGCGGACGGCCGACGGCGACAGACCGCTCCCGGGCCGTGCACACATGAACGTGGACATGAAATGGACAACGGAAAGAAGGCTGACGGCATGCACCGTGCGCTGTGTCCTGTCGAGTCGCTCTACGTGGGCCAGCGAAGCAGGGCCTTCCTGTCCTGCACCCTGCGTGGACGTGTCGACGTCGAGGCGCTGTCGGCCGCGTTCGACGCCGTGACGGAGGCGAACCCGACGCTGCGGTCGCGCATCGTGCCGGACGGTGCGGGCCACGCGCTGTCCCTCCTCGACGAGGACGAGCGGCCCCGGCTGCTCACCCGTACCGGCGACGGCGACGAGGCGTACGCGGCGGAGCTGAACAACCCCCTGCCGGTCGGGGGTCCGCTGAGCCGGGCCGTCCTGGTCAGCGCGCCGGACGGCGAGCGGCACCTGTTCCTCCTGGTGGTGGACCACACCGTCACGGACGGCCACAGCAGCATCGCCCTGCACAACGCGCTGTGGGACCACTACCGGACGCTGGTCGAGGAGGGGGGCGGCACCGGGGCCGCCGCGTCCGACGCGCCGCAGTGGCCGCGGCCGGTCAGCCAGTTGCTGCCCCCGGCGGGCGAGGCCGACACCGCCGAGTACCTGGAGCGCCGCATCGAGGAGGCGCGGGCGCACCCGGTCACGCTGGTGCCGTACGACGTACGGCGTCCGTCCGTCACCGGCGAGGGAGCGGACGGGGCAGCCGACGCGGACGGGCACATCGAGGTCTGCCGGCTGACGCTGGACACGGAACTCACCACAGGACTGCGCCGGACGGCACGCCGCTCCGGAGTCTCCGTGCACTCGCTCATCGCGTCGACCCTGCTGGCCACGGCCAGGCGGCGCCTGGACGGCGACGGCCCCCGCACCCTGGGCTGCCTCTCCCCCGTCGACCTGCGCTCCCGGCTGACCCCGCCGCTGCCCGCGTCCGCGATGGTGCCCGCGGTCACCACCCACCTGCAGACCCTGGAGGTGTCCGGGACCTCGGACCCGCTGGAGACGGCGCGTGCCGTGCACGCCCGCCTGAGCGACTACATCTCACGCGGCGACCACTTCCTCGAGGTGCGCATCACGCCGGAGATCCCCCGGAACCCCACGCTGCAACTGGCCACGGTGATCGCCACCAACATGGGCGTCGTACCCGGGCCCCGGCTGCCGGACGGGCTGGAAGCGGTCGACGTGCGCCTGGTGCCCGCCCGCGAGCACTACTTCCCGCAGGCAGGACGCAGTCCCGTCATGGCGTGCGTGGTCTCCTTCGAGGGCCGGCTCGCCATCGAGTTCCCGTACTACACCGCCTGCTTCAGCCCGTCCTTCGTACGGGCGTTCCGTGACGAGGTGCGTGACGGCCTCCTCGCCTTCGCGACCGCGGAGGAGACGGGGGCCGCGACGGAGCACGAGCCCGTCGGCGCCGCCGCGGGCTGAGCTCCGGCCGCGGCGGCGGCCGAACACCCCCCGACCGCCGCCGTGTGCGCAGCACCGCCCCCTCCGCGCACGCACACGCCGACCCGGCGTCGTAAGGAGCCTTCCCGACATGACCACCGTCAGCGAACTCCCTTCCCCCCTGACACTGCTCCCCCGAGCCCAGTCGGGCGACGAGGCGGCCATGAATCACCTGCTGACCGCCATCACGCCGTACGTCGCGCGCATCTGCCGTTCCGTCACCCACGACGACGGCGCCGACGCCACGCAGGAAGCGCTGCTCGCCATCTACCGCGGTCTGCAGACCCTGCGCGAACCGGCGGCGTTCTACGGCTGGGTGCGCTCGGTGACGATCCGTGAGGCGGTCCGGACGGCCAAGCGCTACGGCGAGGAACGGACCTGCACGCAGATGGAGTCGCGGCAGGAGACGAACCCGCTCGACGCGGTGCACATCAGTGACGTGCTGGAACGTCTGTCGCAGGCCCACCGGCAGGTCCTCACCCTGCGCGCCTACGGGCTCAGCGAGGAGGAGATGGCGGAGGTCCTCTCGCTGCCCGTGGGCACCGTCCGGTCCCGGCTGTTCCGGGCCCGCCGCCGCTTCCAGGAGGCGTGGCAGCCCACGGCGGCCTGACCCGTTCCTCTCGGAGGCGCCCAGGGGCGTGTACGACGGCGGCCGTGGCGGTGGAGACCGCCACGGCCGCCGGCCCGCCGGGCCGGCGGGGCTTCGTGCCGCACTGCCGTACGCGTCACCGCACGTACGTCACCACATGTACGTACGTCAGCGCACGTGCTTCGGAAGGACGCGTGGCGGCCACTGGCCGGCGGCGAACATCCCGAGCGCGTGCGCACGCGCCACCAGGGCGGGGCGGTTGGGCGCGTCGAACCTCCGCAGCATCTGGCCGACGCGGTACTCGATCCCCTGGCGGCTCAGATAGAGGCGGGCGGCCAGCTGCACCGTGGACTCACCGCCTGCCACGCCTTCCAGGACCTGCGCGTCGAGAGCGTCGAGCACCGGTACGTCACCGGAAGGCTGCGGTACGTCGTCGGAGGGCCTGGGTAGTTCACCGGAAGACATCGACTCGGTGTCCTTTCTCGGCCGCCGTACCTCTCCCGTCGGGTGCAGAAGAACGAGCACACTCGCTATTTCACCTGACGGCCTTCTGACGGCGGTTCCGGTGACTTCCGCGGAAAAGGTGGATCCGGTGCCATCCCGGCCCGTGACCCTTTCGGTGAATCGCCGAAGTCGACCCGAGGAAAGGGCGGCGAACTTTTCTCGCAACCGCGCGGGAACGGACGATCGCAGAAGGTCGAGAAGACTCAGTCCGCGTATCTCGTCGGCGCTCAGACCGAATTGGCGGGCGAATTCCGTGTCCGCGGCTCTGACGACCAGGGCCCCTGGGGACACATGGGCCGTGCGGACATCCCGTGACACGGCACCGCGTGGGGCACTCGCGCTGCTCCTGATGGTGTCGCGGCGGGCGCGGGGAGCCGGGTGTGCGGCTCGCGTCTTCTGGCGGGGCGAAGCACCGGGGAAACTCGTGGTCGCCACGGACGTACCGTCCTTCTTCCTGCGCGTGGGGGGCTGGGAAGGGGTGCGGACGCGGAGCCGGCCGGGTGCCCTGGTGCCGGGGTGTCGGCAGGCGCCCGGTGATGGCGCACACCACCTCGCCGGTGGTCGGGCCAGGTGTTCCGCGTCGCGCCGGGCGGACCGGCGGTGTGTGCCGGAACTCCCGGAGGGGATCAGGAGCGAGGGTGCCGACGCCGGAGCGGCCGACACCTGGATAACGTTGTCAGGGCCATTCGATCTCGTTACGCCGCCCCGGCGGCCGTCCGCCCGGTGACAGGGGCGTGACCGGAACGGGAGAACCGGCGCCCGGCGAGGGCCGGTCGAGTGACCTCTGCGAGCGGGTGATCGACCCCTGCGAGCAACCCGGCCGGGGGTGACGCGGCACGAATACCTCCACGAGACGAGTAGGGGAATCGCATCAGGACGGCGGCGCCTTCGAGATTAGGATGCGGCAACCACCTTGGCAAGAGTTTGCCAAGTGACCTGGGCAACCTGTCAACTCCCCGTAAACGCGGCGGTTGCCGGGCAGGCGGGGTCTCCGGCCGGCGGCCACGCCAGGACGTACAACGGGGCGTGCGAGCTGGGTGGTTGAACCGCGCGCAACGGGTTGCCGCCGTTCCGGACGGTTCGTAAAATGTTGACAACTCCACGTGTCCGCCGAGTGGGCCGGGAACGAGGACCCTGCGGACCGCGCCACCAGAGGGGGGAGATGCTCGAGCAGCCGCATTTCGGCCGCCGGCTGAAGAGGCTCCGGCTGGAACGAGGGATGAGCCAGGCCAACCTCGTCGGTGAGGGCCTGTCGACGGGTTACCTGTCCCGCCTGGAGTCGGGTGAACGACGCCCCACCGAACGGGCGGTGACCTACCTCGCCGAGCGTCTGGGCATCGATGCGTCCGCACTGACCGCGCCTTCGGACGGCAGGTCCCTGACCGGGGTGCTGGCCGCGGTGGTGTCGGCTCCGCCGGGCACGGACGAGACGGCGGCCCTCAGCCGCGCGGTCGAGGAGGACGCGGGCGACGATCCCGCCGCCCGCTGGCAGGCCCTGTGGCTGCTGAGCCGCGCCGCCGGCCGCGACGGCGACTACGAGCGCGAACGCCTACAGCTGCTGGAGATCATCGAGCTGAGCGACCTGCTGGAGGCGGCGGAACTCCGTGCGCGGTCGCAGGTCCAGTACGCACGCTGCACACGCGCCCTCGGCGACATGCGGACGGCGGAACCGGCGGCCGTGGCGGCCCTGTCCATCGCCCGCGCCGAGAGTCTGCCGGTGTCCGACACCATGGCCGCCCTGATGGTGCTGATCAGCATCGAGACGGAACTCGGCAGGCTGGAGACTGCCGGACGGCACGTCGACGAGCTGGAGCGGGAGTTGCTGCCGGAGGCCGCGCCGGCCCAGGCGGCCGAGGCGCTGTGGACGGCCGCCATGGTGAGCAACCGGCAGGGCGACCACGCGGCCGCCCAGGCCAGACTGGAGGCGGCCCTGCAACTCTCGCAGAGCAAGGACGACCTGCTTCTGTGGACCAGGCTGCGGGCCGCCGCCACCGCGGCCGCGCTGCAGATGTCACCGCCGCGGGTCGCCGTGGCCGAACGCTGGCTGGGCGAGGCCGCGTCCGTCCTCGCGCTGGTCGGCACTCCGCTCCAGGTACAGGAGGTGCGGGCGCTCCAGGCCCACCTCGCGTTCCACAAGGGCCAGTTGGACGACGCCCGCACGCTCAGCCACGGGCTGCTGTCCGAGGAGGACCTGCGCCTGTCCTACCGGGACCGGGTCCGGCTGTCGGTCCTCGACAGCCGGCTGATGATCCTGTCGGGCCGGGTCGACGACGGCATCGCGACCCTGCAACGGCTGGGCCGGGAGGCGACGGAGGCGAAGAACCTCGACCTGGCGGCCCACATCTGGCAGTCCCTGGCCACCAGTCTGGCCGACGTCCGCTCCCGCCAGGTGCCTGCGGGGGCGTGGGACCAGGTCGACGCCGGTGCGGCCCTGCGGAGCTGACCGCGGGGTGCGCCGATGCCGTCACGTCGTCTCCGTGGTGGAGATGACGACCATCTGCGTCACCGTGCCGTCCTCGCCGACCACATCGCGTACGTGCCGGAAGCCCAGTCGCCGGCACAGGGCGAGGCTCGCCGTGTTCCCGGCGCCCACCATGCCGTACGCCTCCTTCAGGCCGAGGGTGTCGGAGGCGTGGCGCAGCAGGCCGTGGACGATCTCGGTGCCCATGCCCTTGCCCCAGTAGTCGGGGGCGAGGGCGACGATGAGTTCGTGGCCGTCGACGTTGCCGGTCTTCTTCACCTCCGCGTGGCCGATGTACGTGCCCTGCCACCACACCCCCCACACGTCGAAGCGCTGCGTGGGGTAGACGTCGGTGAGGATGGCGCGGAACACCTCGCGCAGGTCGGCCTCGGGCGCCATGTCCTGGCCCATCCAGTGGCACACTTCCTCGTTGCGGAGCAGTGCGACGAAGTGGTCCTCGTCCTCTGGGCGGTAGGGCGTGAACTCCAGCCGTTCGGTCTTCAGGGTGGGTGTCATCGGTGGGCTCCTGAGCTGTGGTGGAGAGAGTCGGTGTGCGGTGTCCGGGGGCGGGATCGCCGCCCCCGGGACACCTCGCGGGCGGGTCAGGATTCCGCGTTCTCCATCCGCTCGCGCAGGCTGCGCGGGCGCATGTCGGTCCATACCTCGTCGACGTGGGCGGAGCACTCCTCTTCGGTGCCCTCCTTCCCGACGGGCTGCCAGCCCGCGGGCACCTCGACGTCGACCGGCCAGAGGGAGTACTGGTCCTCGTCGTTGCGCAGCACCTGGTAGCGGGTGTTCTCGTCCATGTCGTTCTCTCCTGTCGTGGGTCGGGTTCGTCCGGCCGTCCGCGGCCGGTGTGGGCGGAGGTGTCGGTGGCGCGGCGGGTCGCCGGGACGGTGTGGGGTCACCGGCTCTCCCTGGCATGCCGGGCGATGTGCCGCAGTGCCGCGGCGAACTCCTCGGCGACCCGCCGTACGGTCGCCGGGTCGTGAGTCCCGGAGCGGTGGTTCCAGGTGAAGGCGAGGCGTCCGTCGCGTACCGCCCCGACCACCTCCAGCGGATGCGAGCCGCTGTCCCGGGGATCGTGGTCCTGGCCGAAGGAGCCGTGCTCGGCACGCACCAGGCCGCCGCCGGACGCGGCGGGGCGGGCGTCCCACTGGCCGAGGTAGTTGAAGACCACCTGGCCGTGTGCGTCGGCGCCGCCGAGCCGCTCGCGCACCTCGGGTGGTCCGAAGGTGCGCAGGGCGCCGAAGCCCAGTCCGTTGCCGGGTATCGAGCGCAGTTGGCGGCGCACCGACTTCACCAGGGCCCGCCAGTTGCGGTCGGGCCCCGCGTGGTCCGGGTCGGGCACCTGGAGGGCGACCGGGTGGATGGTGGTGAACCAGCCGACGGTACGGGAGAGGTCCACGTCTTCGAGGAGGTCCTCGCGGCCGTGGCCTTCGAGGTCCAGGCGGACACGGTCGCTTCCCGTCCAGTGGGCCAGCGCCAGGGCCAGGGCGGCCAGCAGGACGTCGTTGACGCGGGTGCGGTAGGCGGCCGGAGCGGCCCGCAGCAGCGCCGTGGTGTCCTCCTCCCCCAGTTCGACGGTGAGCGTGCCGGCCTCCCGCGCGGCCGCGCCGGGTTCGGCGGCGGGCGTGAGCTGACCGGCGGTCACGGCCTCCTCCCAGTACGGCAGTTCGTGGTCGAGGCCGCCCTCGGCGACGTGTGCGGCGAGTCCGCGGGCCCAGTCGCGGAAGGAGGTGGTGCGCTCCCCCAGGTCGACGGTCTCGCCCCGCAGCGCCTGCCCGTAGGCGGCTTCCAGGTCGTCGGCGAGGATCCGCCAGGACACGGCGTCCACGACCAGGTGGTGGCCCACCAGGAGGAGGAAGGCCGAGCCGCCTGCGCCGTCGCCTTCGCCCCTGCCTGCGCCTGCGCCTGCTGCTGAGGTGCCTTCTCCGGTCGCGCCGGTGAACAGCGCCGCCTTGAGGAGCGGGCCCCGGCCGAGGTCGAAGCCGGTGTGCAGGTCGTCGGCGGCCTTCTCCATCGCCGCGTCGGTCTCCTCCGCCGACATGCCTGCCAGGTCGTGGCGGACGAGGAGACCCGGGGTGTCGCCGGGCGGCGGATTGTGCTGGTGCCAGCCGTCGGCGTCCCTGGTGAACCGCATGCGCAGGGCGTCATGGTGTTCCAGCAGGGCCCGCAGCGCGGTCTCCAGGGCGGCGGTGTCGGGCGGGCCGTCGAGTTCCAGCAGCGCCGACTGGTTGAAGTGGGTGTGGTCGGCGCGCGGAGTGGTGAGGAACCACTCCTGGATCGGGGTGAGGGGCACCGCGCCGGTCGCCGGGCCGTCACCGGTGTGCTGGGGAGCGGTACCGACCACCGTGGCCAGCTCGGCGACGGTCTGGTGGGTGAACAGGTCCCGGGTGGCCAGGTGCAGGCCCTCGCGCCGCAGCCGGGACACCACCTGCATGCTCAGGATCGAGTCGCCGCCGAGGTGGAAGAAGTTGTCGTCCACGCCGATGTCCGCCACGCCGAGGACATCGGTCCAGACGGCGGCGATACGGCGTTCGGTGCCGGTACGGGGTGCGGTGCGCGGGCCCGTGGCCGACCGCGCCGGTCCGGGCGCGGGCAGGGCCCGCCGGTCCGTCTTGCCGTTGGGGGTCAGCGGCAGTCGTTCCATCGGCACGAACACGGCCGGGATCATGTGCGGGGGCAGCAGTCCCGCGAGGTGCTCGCGCAGCGCGGCGACCGGCAGGCCCTCGGCATCGTCGCCGGCGGTGGCACCCGCCGGGGCAGGAGCAGGAGCGGGGACCGGCGCCACGTCGGCCGTGGTCGTGGTGGTGGCCGTGCTCGTGGGGACGACGTACGCCACCAGCCGTCCGGGGCCGTCGGACGGCTGCCCGTCCGGGCCGTCCGTGCGGACGACGACCACCGCGTCGCGCACGTGCGGGCTGCGGCGCAGCGCGCTCTCCGTCTCTCCTGGCTCGATGCGGAAGCCGCGCAGTTTGATCTGGTCGTCCGCGCGGCCGACGAAGCGCAGGTCGCCGTCGGCGCCCCAGCGCACCAGGTCACCGGTGCGGTACATGCGCTCTCCCGGCGCGCCGAACGGATCGGCGACGAACCGCCGGGCGGTCAGGCCGGGCCGGTGAAGGTAGCCACGTGCCAGCCCCGCTCCCGCCACGTACAGCTCCCCGGTCACGCCGGGGGGAACGGGACGCAGGGCCGCGTCGAGGACGTACACGCGGGTGGCGCCGGCGGGGCGGCCGATCGGCGGGGCGCCGTCCGCCGGGCTCAGCGGGCCGGTCCAGGTGGCGACCACGGTGGCCTCGGTGGGCCCGTAGGAGTTGATCATGCGGCGGCCCGGTGCCCACCGTTCCACGAGGTCGGCCGGGCATGCCTCGGCGCCGACGATCAGGGTGCGCAGGTCCGGCAGGGCATCCGAGGTGCCCGGCGGCACGGTGGCCAGTGCGGCGGGCGGTATGAGGGTGTGGCTGATGCGGCGCCCGGCGAGCACGTCGGCCAGCCGCTCGCCGATCAGCGGCCCCTCCTCCCCCGTCACCAGGGCGGCGCCGCTGAGCAGGGAGACGCACAGTTCCAGGACGGAGGCGTCGAAGCTGGGTGAGGCGAACTGCAGCACCCGGTCGCCGGGGCCCGCCGCGTACCGCTCGGCGGCGGCCGCGGCGAAGCCCGCCAGGCCCCGGTGCGTCACCGTGACGCCCTTCGGGGTGCCGGTGGACCCGGAGGTGTAGATGACGTACGCCGGGTGGTCGGGGGTGAGGGCGGCGGTGCGGTCGGCGTCGGTGGGTGCGGAGTCCGGGCCGTCCTCCTCCGCCACCCAGATCTGCGCCGGATCGGCGAGGACCACCCGGGCGCCCGCGTCGCGTGCCATGAACTCCCGCCGCCGCTCGGGGTAGGCGGGGTCGACGGGCAGGAAGGCGCCGCCCGCCTTGGCGACGGCGAGTTGCGCCACCACCGTCTCCGCGGTACGGGGCAGGACCAGGGCGACGATCTCCTCGGGTCCGACGCCGCGGGCGATCAGCCGGTGGGCGAGCCGGTTGGCGGCGCGGTCCACGTCCGCGTACGACAGGCGCCGGTCGCCGTCCAGCAGGGCGACGGCGTCGGGGGTGCCGGCCGCCTGCCGTTCGAACAGCTCGGGCAGTGTCGCCGCCGGTACCGGCGCCGCGGCGCCCTGTCCCTGGTCCAGGAGGGTCTTGAGTTCCTCGTCGGAGGCGAGGGGCAGGGCGCCGAGGGGGCGGTGCGGGTCGTCGGCGACCGCGGTCAGCAGGGTGGCGAGCTGATCGGCCATGCGTCCGGCCGTGGGTGCGTCGAACAGGTCGGTGTTGTAGGTGAGCACGCCGTGCAGTGCGCCGGAGTCCGTCTCGGCGAACTCCAGGGTGAGGTCGAACGCGGCGTGCTGGAGCTCAGTCTCGACGGCGGTCACCTCCAGGCCCGGCAGGTCGAGGTCGGCGGACGGGGTGTTCTGCAGGACGACCATCACCTGGAAGAGCGGGGTGCGGCTGGTGTCGCGCACCGGTCGCACCTCGTCCACCACCTGCTCGAACGGCACCTCCTGGTGGGCGAAGGCGTCCAGCACGGTCCGCCGGACGTCGTCGAGGAACTCGGGGAAGGGACGGTCGGCGTCGATGTGCGAGCGCAGCACCAGGGTGTTGACGAAGAACCCGATGAGTTGCTGGATCTCGGCCTGTTCGCGTCCCGAGGTGACGGTGCCGACGGCGATGTCCCGGCCGCCGCTCAGCCGGGCGAGGAAGGTCTGGGCGGCGGCGACCAGCGTGGTGAACAGGGTGGCGCCCCGGTCCCGGCCGACCTGCGCCAGACGGCGGGCGGTGCGGGGCGGCAGCGCCAGCCGGGCGGTGGCGCCGGAGCGGGTGCGGATCGGCGGGCGGGGCCGGTCGGTGGGCAGCTCCAACGGGCCGATGTCGGCCAACTTCTCTTTCCAGTAGGCCAGTTGCTGCTCACTGCCGCTCGTGGTGCGCTGCCAGTGGGCGTAGTCGGCGTACTGGACCGCGAGCACCGGCAGCGGCCCGGTGGCCGCGTCCAGCTCGGCCCGGTAGAGGTGGGCGAGGTCTCCGGTGAGTACGGCGGTCGACCAGCCGTCGGTGACGATGTGGTGCAGCGTGAGGGTCAGGACGTGCTCGTCGGCGGCCAGCCGGATCAGGCCGGTCCGCAGCAGCGGGCCCTCGCGCAGGTCGAAGGGGCGGGCGCGGTCGGCCGCGAGCCGCTTCTCCAGGCGGGCCGCGCGCTCGCCCTCGGGCAGCCCGGACAGGTCGTCGAGCGGCAGCGGCACCTCCCGCGGCGGGTGGACGATCTGGACGCCCTGGCCGTCCACGGTGTCGAAGGTGGTACGCAGCGACTCGTGCCGGGCCACCAGTTTCCGCAGGGCGGCGGCGAGGGCCCGCGGGTCGAGCCTGCCCCGCAGACGCAGCGCGAGGGCGGTGACGTATTCGGTGCCGCCGGGCGCGAACTCCTCCAGGAACCACAGGCGTTGCTGCGCGTACGACATCGGGGCCGCCGCGTCCCGGTCCACCGGCACGATGACGGCCGGTGCCTCGTCGGCGGTCCGGTCCCCGGTGAGCAGCGCGGCGAGCGCGGCGGGCGTGGGGTGGGTGAACACGGCGCGCGGGGACAGGGTCGTGCCGAACTCCTCGGCGAGCCGCGAGGCCAGGCGGATGCTGAGGATGGAGTCGCCGCCCAGGGCGAAGAAGTCGTCCTCCACGCCCACGGGTCGGCCGCCGAGCACGTCCGCGAAGACCTCGACGGCACGGCGTTCGGTCCCGTCGCGCGGTGCGCTGCGCGTCCCCCGCCCCGTCGCGGTGTCCGGCTCCGGCGCCGGGAGAGCCGCCTGGTCCACCTTGCCGTTGCCGCTCAGCGGGAGGGCCGCCAGCGCCACGAACGCGGTGGGTACCAGGTAGTCGGGAAGCGTGCGGCGGGCGTACGCGCGCAGGTCGTGCGGGTCGTCGGCGGCCGGGCCGACGACGTAGGCCACCAGGCGGCGTGCGCCGGGCCGGTCCTCGCGTGCCACGACCGCCACGTCCGCGACACCGGGGTGGGTCGCCAGGGCGGCCGCCACCTCGCCGGGCTCCACCCGGAAGCCGCGGATCTTCACCTGGTCGTCGGCGCGGCCCAGGAACTCGACCGTGCCGTCCGGACGGCGCCTGGCCAGGTCGCCCGTGCGGTACATGCGGGCTCCGGGCGGTCCCAGGGGGTCGGCGAGGAAGCGGCGCGCGCTCTCGCCGGGGCGGCCCAGGTAGCCGCGTGCCACGCCCTCGCCGGCCACGTACAGCTCGCCCGCGCAGCCCGGCGGAACGGGACGCATCCGGGAGTCCAGGACGTGGACCCGCTTGTCGTCCAGGGGCCGGCCGACGGGGACGGTGCCGGGCACGGCCGAGGCGTCGTCGAGGGCGTGGGACGTGGCGAAGGTGGTGGTCTCGGTCGGCCCGTAGCCGTCCACCACGGTCAGGCCGGGGCAGGCGGCCAGCACCCGGCGTACGGCGGCCGCGGGGACCACGTCTCCGCCGGTCCACACCTGACGCAGGCCCGCGAAGCAGTCCGGTGCGTCCTGGGCCAGGAGCCGGAAGAGGCCGGCGGTCAGCCACAGGGAGGTCAGTCCGCCGCCGGCGGGGCGTCCGGTGCCCTCGGCTGCCGCGCCCTCATCGCCGGGACCGGCCGGTCCGCCGTCCCCGGTCCGCCCGCCCGCACCGGTCAGCCGCCGCAGCAGGGCGGCGTCCACCGTCTCCCCGGGGGCCACGACCACGCAGCCGCCGGTCAGCAGGGGCGCCCAGACCTCGAAGGTGGCGGCGTCGAACGCGACCGGCGAGTGCAGCAGCACGCGGTCGCACACCCCGCCGGCGAATCGGCTGTCGGTGGCCAGCGACGCCACGTCACGGTGGCGCACCGCCACGGCCTTCGGCAGGCCGGTGGATCCGGAGGTGAACATGACGTAGGCCAGCCGGTCGGGATCCGCCCGTACGACGGCCGGGGCCGACGCGGGAGCGTGGCGTGCCGCGGCGACGTCCTCGGCGGTGAGCCGGGCCCTGACGCCCGCCTGCGCGAGCATCACCCGGCGCCGCTCCTCGGGGGCGCGGGCGTCGACCGGCACGTAGGCGCCGCCCGCCTTGAGGACCGCGAGCTGGGCGACGACGAGTTCGGCGCCGCGGTCCATGAGCAGCGCCACCCCCTCCTCGGCGGCCAGACCGTCGCCGAGCAGGCGGTTCGCCACCCGGTCGGACCAGTCGGCGAGCTCGCGGTAGGTCACCCGCCGCCCGCCGTCGTGCAGGGCGGGGGCGTCCGGGGTGCGGCGGGCCTGCTCGGCGAACAGGTCCACCGGACTGCGCGGCTCAGCGGTGCGGGCGGTGGCGTTCCACTCCTCCAGCAGGTGCCGGTCCTCGGCGGTGAGCGGTTCCAGGTCGCCGACGTCGCCGTCGAGACCGTCCGCGAACGCGGTGAGCAGGGTGGCCAGGCGGGCCGTCGCCCGTTCGACCGTGCCGCGGTCGAAGAAGGCGGGGTCGTAGGCCAGGTCGAAGCCGAGCCGGTCGGTCAGGTGGGCGCGCAGGCACAGCGGGAACGTGGTGGCGTCGTCGGCCCGTACCTCCGCCACGCCCACGCCCGTCCGGGCGGCGGCCGACTCGTCGACGGGATAGTTCTCGAACACCACCATGCTGTCGAACAGGGCGTCACCGGTGGGGACGTCGGTCAGCGCCTGGATACGGGCGAGGGAGAGGAAGTCGAAGCGCCGGTCCTCGCTCTGCCGCTCCTGGAGGCCGCGCAGCCAGGGCAGGACACCCTCGCCCCGGACACGTATCCGGGTGGGCACGGTGTTGATGAACATGCCGATCATGGAGCCGACGCCGGGCAGTTCGGCGGGCCGTCCGGAGACGGTCGTGCCGAAGACGACGTCGTCGCGCCCGCTGTAGCGGGCCAGCAGCAGCCCCCAGGCGGCCTGGACCACGGTGTTGACGGTCAGTCCGCCGCGGGCCGCCGTCTCCCGCAGCCGCTGTGACACCCGCACGTCCAGCTCGTGGTGGACGGACTCGGCGGAGCGGGCCCGGTGGGCCTCGGCGGGGGTGCGGTCGTACGGCAGCGGGGTGCGCTCGGTGAAGCCGGCGAGGGCGTCCGCCCAGTGGCGTTCGGCCGTCGTCCCGTCGGCGTCCTGCTCGCGCAGCCAGCGCAGGAAGTCCGCGAACGGCCGCCGCACGGGCGGTGCGGTGTCCGGGCCGCCGGTGAGCGCGGCGTACCGCTCGCACACCTCGGTGAGCAGTTGCCCGGAGCTCCAGCCGTCCAGGATGAGGTGGTGGGAGGACCACAGCAGCAGGACCTCGTCGTCGGGCAGGGCCGCCAGCGTGATCCGGGTGAGCGGCGCGGTGGTCAGTTCCATGCCCGCCGCGCGGTCCTCGGCGAGCAGCCGCTCCGTCGCCCGCTCCCGCTGTCCGGGCGCCAGTCCTCGCCAGTCCAGGTGGGTGACGGGCAGTTCCACACGGTGGTGGACGACCTGTACGGGATGCGGCAGGCCCTGCCAGTGGACGCTGGTGCGCAGGACCGGAGTGCGGTCGGCGACCTGCTGCCAGGCCGCCGCGAACGCCCGCGGGTCGGTGACTCCGGTCAGCCGTACGGCCGTACGGTCGAAGTAGGCGCCGGCCGTGTCGACGAGGCCGTGGAAGAGCATGCCGGACTGCAGCGGGGTGAGCGGCAGGACGTCCGCCACCTGTCGTCCGTCGCCCACCAGCCGGTCGAGCTGCTCCTGGGTGAGGCCGGCGAGGGGGAAGTCGGAGGGGGTGCGGCCGCCCGCGTCCGGGTCGGCGCAGTGCGCCACGATGTCGCGGAGCGCCGCGCGCATCTCCTCCGCCAGGTGCCGCACGGTGGACTCGTCGTAGACGGCGGGCGGATAGGTCCAGCCGAGTTCGAGCCGGCCGTCCTGGACGACGCCCGTGACGTCCAGGAGGTAGGGGCGGGTCTCCTCCGGGTCGGTGTCGCGGCCGGCGGGCGGGAGCGCGGCCCGCACCAGGCCCTCCCCGGTGCTTCCGGCGTCCCAGCGGCCGTGGTAGTTGAAGCCGACCTGTGGCGGCGGGGCGTCGGCGAGCGGGCTGTCGGGCAGCAGGTGGCGCAGGGCCCCGTGGCTCAGGCCGTGCAGCGGGACCTCGCGCAGCCGCTCCTTGACCGAGCGCAGGGTGGCGCGCCAGTCCCCGTCGGGCGGGGCGGTCAGCGCGAGGGGGAACTCCGCGGTGAACCAGCCGACGGTCCGGGACAGGTCCAGGTCGTCGAACAGTTCCTCGCGGCCGTGCCCCTCCACCCCGACGAGTACCGTGTCCCGCCCGCACCAGCGGGCCAGGGTGCGGCCCAGGGCGCTGAGCAGGACGTCGTTGACCTGGGTGCGGTAGACGTCGGGGACCTGGCGCAGCAGCGCCCGCGTCTCCTGCGGGGCCAGCGACACGGTGACGGTGGCCGCGGTGCCGTGGGTGTTGGGGCCGGGCCGGCCGGGCGGCAGGCCGGCGGGTGCGCCGGCGGTGCGGGTCCAGTGGGGCAGGTCGGCGTCCAGGGCGCCGGATCGCGTGTGCTGCTCCAGGCGCTGGGCCCAGTGGCCGTACGAGGTGCCCGCCGGGGCCAGTTCGACGGGCCGGCCGGCGGCGGTGGCGCGGTGGGCCGTCTCCAGGTCGCCGAGCAGGATGCGCCAGGAGACGCCGTCGACGACCAGGTGGTGCACGGTGAACAGCAGGTGGGCGGGGCGTTGCGGGCCCCGGTCGAAGAGCAGGACGCGGACGACGCGGCCCTCGGTGGGGTCGAGCGACGCCTGTGCGGTGTCCGCGGCGCGCTGCACCTCGGTCTCCAGGGCGGGGCCGTCGAGGTGGGCCACGTCATGGTGGGTGAAGACGCTGTCCGGTGCCGACGGGAGAACGTCCTGGTGCCAGGCGCCGTCGGTGTGCCGGAACCTGGTGCGCAGGGCCGGATGGTGGCGTACGAGGGCGTGGACCGCCTGTTCCAGCGCCGACGGGTCGGTGCCGACGGCCAGTTCCAGCCGCTGCGTCATGGTGAAGCGCAGCGTGTCGCCGGGGTGGCGGCCGTCGAGGTACCAGCGCTGGATGGGTGTCAGCGGTGCCTCGGCGGGCGGCGCGTCGTCCGTGCCCGTGGCCGGCCGGGGCGCCGACTCGCCGACGCGCAGGGCGAGTTCGGCGACCGTCTGGTGGCGGAAGACGTCCTTGGTGGTCAGGGCGAGGCCCGCTCTGCGGGCGCGGGAGACGATCTGGATGCTGAGGATGGAGTCGCCGCCGAGCGCGAAGAAGTTGTCCCGGGTGCCGACCCGCTCCACGCCGAGCACCTCGGCCCAGATGGCGGCCAGTCGCTGCTCGGCGCCGGGGCGGGGTGCCACGTACGGTGTGCCGCCGTCGGGCTGGAGGGTCGGGGCGGGCAGCGCGCGGCGGTCGGTCTTGCCGCTGCTGGTGCGCGGTATCCGCGTCAGGGACACGAACGCGGTGGGCACCATGTGGTCCGGCAGGGTCCGTCGCAGCCGCACCCGCAGTTCGTCACCGGACGGGTGGTGTTCGCCGGCCGGCACCAGGTACGCCACGAGCAGGGTGCGTCCGGCGTGTTCGCGGGCGGCCACGGCGGCGTCGCCGACGTCCGGCAGCGCGAGCAGGGCCGCCTCCACCTCGCCGGGTTCGATGCGGAACCCGCGGATCTTGACCTGTTCGTCGGCCCGGCCCAGGAACTCCAGCAGCCCGTCCGTGTCCCAGCGCGCGCGGTCGCCGGTGCGGTACATCCGCTCCCCCGGCGCCCCGAACGGGTCGGCGAGGAAGCGGGCGGCGGTCAGGCCGGGCCGGTTCAGGTAGCCGCGCGCGACCTGGGCCCCGGCCAGGTACAGCTCGCCGGGCACGCCGGGCGGGACCGGGCGCAGCGCGCCGTCGAGGACATGGGCGCGCAGGTTGCGGCCGGGACGGCCGATGACCGGGCGTTCGGGACGGTCGGCGCAGCGGCCGTAGACGGCGTCGACGGTGGTCTCCGTGGGGCCGTACATGTTGTACGCGGTGACGCCGAGGCCGTCCTGCGCGGCGCACAGTTCGGCCCAGGTGTCGGGGCCGGCCGCCTCGCCGCCCACCAGCAGCAGGCGCGGGTGGTGGCGGCCCGGTGCGAGGAGCCCGGCGGCGGTGAGTTCCCGCAGGAAGGACGGGGTGACGTTCACCAGGTCCAGTCGCCGTTCGTCGATCTGCGCGCAGAACGCCTCCGGGTCCAGGCGTACGTCCTCGTCGACGAGGTGGACCTCCTGGCCGAGGGCGAGCAGGAGGGACCCTTCCCAGGAGGTGTCGAAGGAGAAGGACGCGCTGAGGGCGGCCTTGAGCCGTCGGCCGTCCGTGGTGTGCGGGGTGACCAGTCCTTCCCGGTGGTCGTGGCAGAGATTGACCAGGTGGCGGTGTTCCACCGTGACGCCTTTGGGGCGGCCGGTGGAGCCGGAGGTGTAGACGATGTAGGCGGCGTGGTCCGCGTGCAGCGGGGCCGTCCGGTCGGCGTCGGTGGGGTCGTGGGCCGGCAGGTGGTCGCGGGACACCCCGTTCAGGACGTCCTGGGTCAGGACCGTGTGCGGGGCGGCGTCCGCGAGGAGGAACGCGACGCGCTCCTCGGGGAGGTCCGGGTCGAGGCACAGCAGGGTGCCGCCCGCCTTGAGCACGGCGAACACGGCGACCAGCAGCTCGGAGGTGCGCGGCAGCCGCACGGCGACCACGCGTTCCGGGCCGATGCCCAGGGTGATCAGGTGGTGGGCCAGCCGGTTGGCGCGTTCGTTCAGGGCCGCGTAGGTGAGCGACCCGTCCCGGGCCACCAGGGCGGTGGCGTACGGTGTGCGCGCCGCCTGCGCCTCGAACAGGGCGGGGAAGTCGGTGTCCGGGGTGGGCAGGTGGCCGCCCTGCCATGCGTGGAGCACCTGGTGTCGTTCGGCGGCCGTCATCATCGGCAGTGCGCCGGCGTCCCGGTGCGGATCCTGCGCCGCCGCCGTCAGGAGCAACTGCAGCCGTTCGGCGAGGCGTTCGGCGGTCCCGGCGTCGAACAGGTCGGTGTCGTACTCAAGGTGGCCGGTGAGGCCGCCGTCGTGCTCGACGAAGTCGAAGGCGAGGTCGAAGGCGGCGTGCCGGATGGGTGGCGTGAGCGGTTCGATGTCCAGGCCCGGCAGGTCGGGTGTCTCGGCGCCCAGGTTGTGCAGTGCCACCATCGCCTGGAACAGCGGGGTGCGGCTGGTGTCCCGTTCGGGCTGGAGGGCGTCCACCAGTTTCTCGAAGGGCACGTCCTGGTGGGCGAACGCGTCCAGGACCGTGGTGCGGACGCGTTCCAGCAGCGCGTGGAAGGACAGGCCGGGCTCCACCCGGTTGCGCAGGACGAGGGTGTTGACGAACATACCGACCACGTCGTGGAGTTCGGGTCGTTCGCGGCCTGCCGTGACCGTGCCGACGGCGATGTCCTTCTGGTCCGCCCAGCGCGAGAGCAGGACCGTGCAGGCCGTCAGCAGCGTCATGTAGAGGGTGGCGTCGGCCGCGCGGCCCGTCTCGCGCAGCCGGTCGGTGAGCGCGGCGGGCAGGGTGAACGTCACCAGCGCGCCGGTCCGGGCGCGTACGGCGGGGCGCGGCCGGTCGGTGGGCGGCTCCAGCGGGGTGATCCCGGCCAGGTTGTCGCGCCAGTACGCGAGTTGTCCGTCCGCCTCCTCGGTGCGGGCGCGCTGCCAGACGGCGAAGTCCGCGTACCGGACGGGCAGGTGGGGCAGGTCGGGTGTACGTCCCTCGTGGGCCGCCGTGTACAGCTCACCCAGGTCACGGCCGAGCACACCGGCGGACCAGCCGTCGGTGGCGATGTGGTGGACGGCCAGGACGAGGACGTGCTCGTCGTCGGCCAGGCGGGCCAGCCGGGCCCGCAGGAGTGGTCCGGTGCACAGGTCGAAGGGCCGGGACGCCTCGCGTTCGACGAGGGCGTCCAGTCGGTCGCGGGCGCCGGTGAGGTCGTCCAGCGGCATGTCCACCGGGTACGGCGGGTGCACGAACTGCCGTGCGTGGCCGCTCTGCTCGGCGAACGTGGTGCGCAGCGCCTCGTGCCGGGCCACGAGAGCGTCGAGGGCCGCGCGCAGGGCGTCCACGTCGAGGGGGCCGCGCAGGCGCAGTACGGACAGGATCGTGTACTCGGTGCTGCCCGGCTCGAAGCGGTCGAGGAACCACAGCCGCTGTTGCGCGTACGACAGCGGGGCGGGGGTGCCGGGCGCCACGGCCGGGATGACGTCGGCCGGCGCGGTGCGGTCCTCCGGCGGGTCGCCGAGTGCGGCGGCCAGGGCGGACAGCGTCGGGTGGGTGAACAGCAGCCGGGGCGAGACCTCCGCGCCGAAGGCGGCCCGCAGCCGGGAGACGACCCGGACGGCGAGGATCGAGTCGCCGCCGAGGGCGAAGAAGTCGTCGTCGGCCGCCACCTCGTCGGTGTCGAGGACGTCCGCCCAGGCGGCGGCGACCGCACGCTCGGCGGGTGTACGCGGCGCGGTGCGCGCGGTGCCCGTGGCGAAACCGTCCGGTCCCGGGGCGGGCAGCGCTCGCCGGTCGAGCTTGCCGTTGACGGTCAGCGGCAGGGCCGCGAGCGGCACGTAGGCGGCTGGCACCATGTGCGCGGGCAGCAGCCGCTCCAGGTGGGCGCGGAGGTCGGCGGCGGCCGGCGGCTCGGCGCCGGCGCGGCCGACGACGTGGGCCACCAGCCGGCGGGTCCCCGCGGTGTCCTCGTACACGCCCACCGCCGCGTCACCGACGTCCGGGTGGGTGTGCAGGGCGGCCTCGATCTCGCCGGGCTCGATGCGGTAGCCGCGGATCTTCACCTGCTGGTCGGCGCGGCCCAGGTACTCCAGTGTGCCGTCGGCCCGGCGGCGGGCCCGGTCGCCGGTGCGGTACATCCGCGTCCCCGGCGCGCCGAACGGATCGGCGAGGAAGCGCGTCGCGGTCAGGCCGGGCCTTCTCAGGTAGCCGCGGGCCAGCCCCTCCCCCGCCACGTACATCTCGCCCACGGCTCCCGGCGGTACGGGAGCCAGGTCCTCGTCGAGGACATGGACCCGCAGGTCGGGTATGCCGGTGCCGATGGGGCTCGCGGCGCCCGTGCGGGCGGTCGTGCGGTCCAGTGCCTCGTAGGTGACGTGCACGGTGGTCTCGGTGATGCCGTACATGTTGACCAGGCGCGGCGCGGTGTCGGGGTGGCGGGCGTACCAGTCGGCGAGCCGGCCGACGTCCAGGGCCTCGCCGCCGAACATCACGGTGCGCAGGGCGAGTCGCGCGGTGAGTTCGGGGTGTTCGGCGTCCGCGCGGATCAACGGGTAGAAGGCGGACGGGGTCTGGTTGAGGACGGTGACGCGCTCGTCGGCGAGCAGGCGCAGGAAGTCCTCCGGGGAGCGTGCGACGTCCTCGGGGACGACGACGAGCCGGCCGCCGTGCAGCAGGGCGCCCCACAGTTCCCAGACGGAGAAGTCGAAGGCGTAGGAGTGGAACAGCGTCCACACGTCGCTCTCGTCGAAGCCGAACCAGTGGCGGGTGCGGGTGAACAGGCGGACGACGTTGGCGTGCGGGACGACCACGCCCTTGGGGCGGCCGGTGGAGCCGGAGGTGTAGATGGCGTAGGCGGGGCTCTCCGGCAGCGGGCGGCGGGGGTGGTCGGGGCCGGTGGCCGGGCGGCCGGCGAGGTCGGTCCGGGTGGCCGGGTCGTCCAGGGCCACCACCGGGACGGCGGCGTCCTGCGCGCGTCGCGCGCCGTCGGTGGTGGTCACCAGGGTCACCGGGGCGGCGTCGGCCAGCAGGTGGGCGACGCGTTCGGCGGGCAGGTTGGGGTCGATCGGCAGATAGGCGGCGCCGGTCTTGAGGACCGCCAGGACGGCCACGACGAGGTCGGTGGAGCGGGGCAGGGCGAGGGCCACGTACCGCTCGGGTCCGGCGCCCGCCTCGGCCAGCCGGTGGGCGAGGCGGCCGGCCGCCGCGTCGAGCGTGGCGTAGTCGAGGCGGTCGGTCCCGCAGGTGACGGCGGGGGCGCCGGGGGTACGGGCGGCCTGCGCCTCGAACAGGTCCACCAGGGTGTCCGACGGCCGGCCGTGCTCGGTGCCGTTGACGTCGACCAGGATGCGGCGCCGTTCCTCGGCGGTCGTCCAGGCCAGGGCGCGCAGGGGCCGGTCGGGGTGCTCGGCGATCTCCGTGAGGAGCAGGCGGAGCCGGCCGGCGAGGGCCCGGACGGTGCCGGCGTCGAACAGGTCCGGGTCGTGGGCGAGGTCGAAGCCGAGGCGCTCGCCCTGGTAGGCGCGCAGCACCAGCGGGTAGTTGGTGGCGTCCCGGGAGGTGACGTCCACCAGCCGCACTCCGGAGCCGGAGGTGCGGGCCGCGTCGAAGGGGTAGTTCTCGAAGGCGACCATGCTGTGGAAGAGGGGGGTGCCGGACGGCACGTCGCTCAGGGCGGTCAGCTCGGCGAGGGAGGCGGCCGCGAAGCGCCTCGACTCGGCCTGTGCGTCCTGGAGTTCGCGCAGCCATGCGGCGGCCGGGCGACGGCTGTCCACCCTGACGCGGGTGGGCACGGTGTTGATGAACATGCCCACCATCGACTCCACGCCCGGCAGTTCGTCGGGGCGGCCGGAGACGGTGGTGCCGAACACCACGTCCGGCTCGGCGGCGTACCGGGACAGCAGCAGCGCCCAGGCGCCCTGCACGACGGTGTTCACGGTCAGCCCGGCGTCGCGGGCGGTGCGGGCGAGCGTCGCGGACACCGTGTCGGACAGTTCGGTGGTGTGGACGTCCGCCGAGCGGGTCTCGTGCGTGCCGGTCGGGGGGCGGTCGACGGGCAGCGGCGTGGGGGTGGCGAACCCGCCGAGGACCTGCCGCCAGTGCTCCCGCGCGGCCTCCGTGTCCTGGTCGGCCAGCCAGCGCACGTAGTCGGCGAACGGCCGGCGCACCGGCGGGTTCGGCTCGCTGCCCGCGGTCAGGGCCGCGTACTCCTCGCACACCTCCGTCAGCACCTGGGCCAGGCTCCAGCCGTCGAGTATGAGGTGGTGGGAGGTCCACAGCAGGTGCAGGCGGGCGTCGGGCAGCCGGACGAGGGTGAGGCGCATCAGCGGGGCGGAGGCGAGGTCGATGCCCCGGGCGAGGTCGTCGGCGCGGAGCCGGTCGAAGCGGCGGGTCCGTTCCGCCGGGTCCGCGTCCCGCCAGTCGAGATGGGTGAGGGGCACGCGTACGTCCCGGTGCACGGCCTGGAGCGGCACGGGCACGTCCTGCCACACCACCGAGGTCCGCAGCGCGGGCGTGCGGTCGGTGATCCGCTGCCAGGCCAGGCCGAAGGCGTGCGGGTCGGCCACGCCGTCCAGGAGCAGGGTGGCCTGGTCCACGTACACGTCGTCGGGACCGCCGACCAGGCGGTGGAAGAGCATGCCCTCCTGGAGCGGGGTGAGCGGGAGCAGGTCCTCCACCGCGCGGCCGTCGCCGACGAGGCGGTCCACGGCACTCTGGTCCAGGCGGGCCAGGGGGAAGTCGGAAGGGGTGCGGCCGCCCGCGTCGGGGCGTGCGCAGTGCTCGGCGATCGCGGCCAGCGCCGCCACCATGTCCTGCGCCAGCTCCCGTACGGTGGCCGGGTCGTGTGCCTGGTCGCTGTAGTGCCAGCTGAGTTCGAGCTCCCCGTCGGCGACGACGGCGGAGATGTCGAGCAGGTGGTCGAGGGGTTCGTCGGCCGCCATGTCCCGCCCGGGTGTCTCGGCGGCCGGTGCGAAGTCCGCTCCGGCGGTCGTGTCCCACTGCCCGTGGTAGTTGAAGCACACCTGGGGCAGCGGCACGTCCCGCAGGGCGCGGGCGGCCGGGTCGGGTGAGCCCAGGCGGGCCAGGGCCTCGTAGCCCAGTCCGCGCCGGGGCACGGCCCGCAGCCGTTCCTTGACGGCCTTCAGCGTGGCCCCCCAGTCGGGTGCGTCCGGTGGCCCGGCCGGGGTGAGGGTGACGGGGTACTGGGAGGTGAACCAGCCCACCGTGCGGGACAGGTCCAGTCCGCTGTCGCGGCCCCCGCCCACTGCTTCCTCGCGCCCGTGGCCCTCCAGTGCGACGGCCACCCGGTCGGTGCCCGTCCAGTCGGTGAGGACCCTGCTCAACGCGCTGAGCAGGACGTCGTTGACCTGCGTGCGGTAGACGGCGGGCACCCGGCGCAGCAGGGCCGCGGTGGTGGCGCGGTCCACGCGGGTGCGTACGGTGCGCACGGTCGCGGCGAGCGGGGTGCCGGGGCGGTCCACGGGGAGCGGAGTACGTGGCCGGGCGGCCTCGGCCGTCCAGTACGGCAGGTCGTCGTCCAGGTCGCCGGCCCGCACCCGGCGGGCGAGGTGCGCGGCCCAGTCGGTGAACGGCGTGGCGACGGGCTCCAGCCGGATCGGCTCGCCCGCCGACGCCTGCCGGTACGCCTGCTCCAGGTCGCCGAGCAGGATCCGCCAGGACACGCTGTCCACGGCCAGGTGGTGTGCGGTGACGAACAGTTGGGGACGTCCGCCGCGCGGGAGCAGGAGCAGGGCGGTGCGCAGCAGGGCGCCGGTCGCCGGATCGAGGGCGGCACGGGCGGCGTCGGCGGCCGCAGTGCGGGCGTCCGCCAAGCCCGATGCGGCCGACAGGTCATGACGGGCCATCAGGTCGGTGACGGGTCCTTCGCCGGGGTGCTGGCGCCAGGTGTCGCCGGTGCGGGCGAAGCGGGTCCGCAGCGCCGGGTGGTGGGCGGCCAGCGCCTCGACGGCGCGCCCCAGGGCGGGTTCGTCGACGTCGTACGGCAGGTCGAGCAGCATCGACATGCTGAAGGGCCGGGGGCTGCCGTCCCGGTCCCCGTGGGTGGCGACGTACCACTCCTGGACCGGGGTCAGCGGCGCGGGCCCGTCCTCGCTCGGGCGGCGGGGCGCGGGCACCTCGGCGGTGCGCCGGGACGCGGCGGCGGCCAGGTCCGCGACGGTCTGGTGGCGGAAGACGTCCCGCGAGGTCAGCCGCAGGCCGGCCGCGCGGGCGCGGGAGACGGCCTGGATGCTGAGGATGGAGTCGCCGCCGAGTTCGAAGAAGTTGTCGGTGACGCCCACCCGCGCGACGCCCAGCACCTCCGCCCAGACACCGGCCAGCGTCTCCTCCTGGGGGGTGCGCGGCGCGACGAACTCCCGTTCGCGCGGCGCCGCGTCGAGGTCGGGGGCGGGCAGGGCACGGCGGTCCAGTTTGCCGCTGGTGGTCAGCGGCAGCGCGTCGAGGACGGTGAACGACGACGGCACCATGGGGGCGGGCAGGGCGTGCCGGCAGCCGGCCCGCAGCTCCGCGGCGGTGGGCGGCTGTGCGCCCGCACCGGGGACGACGTAGGCGGCCAGCCGCAGATGGCCGTGCGCGTCGGGGACCGCGACGACCGCCGCGCCGGTGACGTCCGGCAGGTCCAGGAGAGCCGCCTCCACCTCGCCGGGCTCGATTCGGTGGCCGCGTACCTTCACCTGGTCGTCGGCCCGTCCGAGGTAGTCGACGCGTCCGTCGGCGGTCCAGCGGGCCAGGTCGCCCGTGCGGTACATGCGGGTCCC
This sequence comes from Streptomyces sp. NPDC002701, assembly GCF_042889045.1. Taxonomy (NCBI): domain Bacteria; kingdom Bacillati; phylum Actinomycetota; class Actinomycetes; order Kitasatosporales; family Streptomycetaceae; genus Streptomyces; species Streptomyces sp. NPDC002701. The sequence continues at coordinate 103,717 of NZ_JBIAQL010000006.1, read as the reverse complement.
GGGCGGGCCGAACGGGTCGGCGAGGAAGCGCGCGGCGGTGAGTCCTGGCCGGCCGGCGTACCCGCGGGCCACCTGCGCCCCCGCCAGGTACAGCTCGCCGCCGACGCCGGGCGGCACCGGCCGCAGGCGGCCGTCGAGGACGTAGGCGCGGACGTTGGGCAGGGGCCGTCCGACCAGGGGGCGCCCGTCGCCCTCGATGCGGCAGGCCAGGGCGTCGACCGTGCACTCGGTGGGGCCGTAGAAGTTGTACGCGGTCACGTCCTCGTGACCGGCCAGCTCGCGCCAGAGGCCGGGGCCGATCGCCTCGCCGCCGAGCATCAGGACGCGCGGGCGGTGGCGTGGATCGGTGAGCAGCCCGGCGGGCAGCAGCTGGCGCAGGTAGGACGGGGTCAGGTCGAGGAAGTCGATACGGTGCTCGACGACGTACGCGACCAGGGCGGCGGCGTCGAGCCGGGTCGTCTCGTCGACGAGGTGCAGCGGATGGCCGTCGGCCATCAGGAGCACGCCTTCCAGCGAGGTGTCGAAAGAGAACGACGCGGTCAGCGCCACCCGCAGCGGTTCGCCGCCCGCGTCGGCGACGAAGCCCGCACGGTGCCCGGCCAACAGGTGGGCGAGCGAGCGGTGCGTCACCGCGACGCCCTTGGGACGCCCGGTGGAACCGGAGGTGTAGATGACGTACGCGGTCGTGTCCGGGTCCGGAGCGCCGCCCGGAGCGGTGTCCGGCTGGGGCGCCCCCTCGGGCGCGGACGCCGACCCGGACACGGACCCCGACGCGGACCCGGATTCGGGCACCGCGCGCAGGGCGGCCTCGTCCAGTACGAGCGCGGGGCGCGCGTCGTCGAGGAGGAACCGTACGCGTTCCTCGGGCAGTGCGGGATCGAGGGGCAGGTAACCGGCGCCCGACTTCCACACGGCGAGCATCGCCACGATCATGTCGGCGGTACGCGGCAGACGCAGCGCGACCAGGCGTTCGGGGCCGGCGCCCCGCGCGACGAGGTGGTGGGCGAGCCGGTCGGCGCGGGCGTCGAGCGTCGCGTAGTCGAGGCGGTCGTCGCCGGCGACCAGGGCGGTGGCGCGCGGGGTGCGGGCCGCCTGCCGGGCGAAGAGCTCGGGGCAGGTGACGGCGGGGACGGGCAGCGCGGTCCCGTTCCACTCGCGCGTGATCCGGCGGGCCTCGTCCGGGCCGAGCAGCGGCAGCGAGCCGAGCGGGCGGTCCGGTGTGCTGGCCGCGCCCTCCAGGGTGCGCAACAGCTGGTCGGCCATCCGTTCGGCGGTGGCCGCGTCGAACAGGTCGGTGCGGTACTCGATCAGGCCCGTCAGACCCTGCTCGTCGGTGCCGTCGGTGCCGTCGGCGGGGACGAACTCGACGCTGAGGTCGAAGGTGGCCGCCTGCCGGGGCACGGCGACCGGGGACGCGGTCACCTCGTGCAGGTCGGGGGCGGCGGGGGGCGCCGGGTGGAGGAGGACCATCACGTCGAACAGGGGGTTGCGGCCCGCCTCCCGGGTCACGCCCACGGCCTCCACCAGCCGCTCGAAGGGCGTGTCGCCGTGCGCGAAGGCGTCGTTGACGGTGGTCGCGGCGAACCCGAGCAGGTCACGGAAGGAGCCGTCCGGGTCCACGGGGGTGCGCAGGACGACGGTGTTCGCGAAGAAGCCGACCGTGCGCTCCAGGTCGGTGCGGGAGCGGCCCGGTGTCAGGGAGCCCACGGTGATGTCGTCCTGCCCCGACCAGCGGGCCAGCAGGGCCTGGCAGCCGGCGACCAGGGAGGTGAACAGGGTGGTGTGCTGCTCGGCGGCCAGCCGGCGCAGCCGTGCGGTGGTGTCCGCGGGCACGGTGAAGGTGTGCACGGCGCCCGCACCGGACTCCTCACCGTCGCGGGGGTGGTCCAGCGGCAGCCGTGACGGAACGGCACCCGACAACTGCTGTGACCAGTACGCGAGTTGCCGCTGCAGGCGAGGACCGGAGAGCTGCTCGCGCTGCCATGCCGCGAAGTCCGGGTACTGCGTCGCCACGGGCTTGAGTACCGGCGTCCGGCCCTGGGCGAGGGCGTCGTAGGCGGTGCACAGTTCCTCCAGCACGATCCCCATCGACCAACCGTCGGTGATGATGTGATGAGCCGTCAGCAGGAGGGTGTGGACGGTGTCCGACTCGCGCAGGAGCAGGGCGCGCAGCAGCGGGCCGGTGCCGAGGTCGAAGGGGCGCTCGTACTCCGCGAGCAGCGCCCCCTCCACGGCGTGCGGCGGTGTGTCGCTCACCGGCAGCGGCACCGGGGCCGGCGGTCGCACCGTCTGCGCGGGCCGCCCGTCGTTCTCCTCGAAGGTGGTGCGCAGCGCCTCGTGCCGTTCGACGACGGTGTCCAGGGCGCGGGAGAGCGCGGTGCGGTCCAGCGGGCCGGTCAGGCGCAGGGCGACGGCGCTGTTGTAGCGGGCGTCGCCGGGACGCAGCCGGTCCAGGAACCACAGCCGCTGCTGGGCGAAGGACAGCGGCAGCGGCCGGGCGCGGCCGGCGTGCGGGATGCCCTGGCGGGCGCCCGGGGTGTTGCCGGCCCGGCCGGCCAGCCGGCGGCGCATCGCCTCCTGGAGGTCCTGGGGCAGGGCCGTGCTGCGGTCTCGCTTCGAAGACGTCATGGTCTGCCGGTCCTCACCGTTCGTCGTGGTCGCTGTCGCCGCGTGCGGCGTCTTCGAGTTCGAGTTCGCTGAGCACCTGTTCCTCCACCAGCTCCGCCAGGGCCGCGACCGTGCGGTGGACCAGCACGTCGCGGGGCGTGAGGGCCACGCCGAAGGCGTCGTTGGCCCGTGAGCTGATGAGCAGGGCGCGCAGGGAGTCGCCGCCGAGGTCGAAGTAGTCGTCCTCGGCGCCGACGGGCGTGTCCAGGGCCTCCTCCCAGAGGGCGGCCAGGACCTCCTCGGTGGGGGTGCGGGGAGCGACGTGTTCCGTCGTCCGTGGCCCTTGCGGTGCCGGCGCGGGCAGGGCGGCCCGGTCGGTCTTGCCGTTCTCGGTGAGCGGGAAGCGCTCCAGCACCACGTACGCCGTGGGCACCATGGGGCCGGGCAGGGTGGCGGCGGCCAGCGCCCGCAGGTCGGCGGCGGTGGGTGCTTCGGCGCCGGGTGCGCCGAGCAGGTGGGCGACCAGGCGCGGCAGGCCCGGTTCGTCCTCCCGTACGCTCACCACGGCGTCCAGCACGGCCGGGTGGCGCACGAGCACCGCCTCGACCTCGCCCGCCTCGATGCGGTGGCCGCGCAGCTTGAGCTGGTGGTCGGTGCGGCCCAGGTAGTGCAGTTCACCGCGGGCGTCGCGCCGTACGAGGTCCCCGGTGCGGTACATGCGGGTGCCGGGCGGCCCGAACGGGTCGGCGGTGAACCGGGTCGCGGTCAGACCGGGCCGGCCCAGGTAGCCGCGGGCCAGTGCCGGTCCGCTGAGCCACAGTTCGCCCGCCACGCCGTCGGGGACCGGCCGCCGCCGGGCGTCCAGGACGTAGGCCCCGGTGGCGGGCAGTGGGCGGCCGATGGGCGGGGCGGTGCCGTCCGGCTCCAGGGGGTCCGACCAGGTGGCGACGACGGTGGCCTCGGTCGGCCCGTAGGAGTTGACCAGGCGGTGGTGCGGGGCCCAGCGGGCGACGAGGTCGGCGCCGCACGCGTCGGCGCCCACGGTCAGGGTCTTCAGGTCTGGCAGGGTGCCGGGGGTGTCCGGCGGCAGGGTGGCCAGCGCGGCCGGGGGCAGCAGGGTGTGGGTGATCCGCTCGGTGCGCAGCACGTCGGCCAGTTCGGCGCCGAGCAGCGGGCCGGGGCGCGGGACGACCAGGGAGGCGCCCCGCGGAAGGGACATGCACAGCTCCAGGACCGAGGCGTCGAAGCTGGGTGTGGCGAACGCCAGCACCCGGTCGCCCGGCGCCACCTGGTAGTGCGCGGCCTCGGCGGCTGCGAAGCCCGCCAGGCCCCGGTGGGTGACCACCACACCCTTGGGGGTGCCGGTGGAGCCGGAGGTGTAGATGACGTAGGCCGGGTCGTCCAGGTCCAGCGGACGGTGGCGGTCGGCGTCGGTGGGCCGGTGCCCGGGTGTGCCGTCCGGTCCGTCGTGTCCGTCGTACCCGTCCTGTCCGCCCGCGAGCAGGGCGGCGGTCTGGGCGGCGTCGAGGGTGACGGCGGGCGCCGCGTCCCGCAGCATGAACGCGACCCGCTCGGGCGGGTAGTCGGGGTCCACCGGCAGGAAGGCGGCGCCGGTCTTGGTGACCGCCAGCTGGGCGAGGACCATGTCCGCCGAGCGGGGCAGGACCAGGGCGACGAGGGTGCCGGGGCCCGCGCCGCGGGCGATGAGCCGGTGCGCCAGGCGGTTGGCCCGTGCCTCCGTCTCGGCGAAGGACAGGGACAGGCCGGGCGCGCTCAGTGCCGTGGCCGTCGGACGGCCGTCCACCGCCGCCTCGATCAGGGCGGGCAGGGTGGCCGGGGTGACGGGTGCGAGCTCCGGGCGGGCGGGGCCGCGCAGCAGCCGCGCCCGGTCCCCCGGCGGCACGATGTCGATCGCGTCCAGCCGGTCGGCGTCCGCGGCGGCGGCCAGTTCGCCCAGCGTGTGCAGGAGTTGGTCGGCCAGGGAGCGCGCGGTGGCCGCGTCGAAGTGGTGGGGGTCGTAGCCGAGTTCGACGCCGAGCCGCTCGCCGGGCGAGATGACCACGGTGAGCGGGTAGTTGGTGGCCTCCCGGGCGTCGAGGTCGGTCACCTGGACGCCGTGGGCGCCTGCCGTGGCGTCGCCGACCGGGTAGTTCTCGAAGACCAGGAGACTGTCGAACAGCGGTGTCCCGGCGGGCAGGCCGCTCCATGCCTGGAGGTCGGTCAGGGGTACGTGGTCGAAGCGGCGGTCCTCGGCGCGTGCGGCCTGGGTCTCCCGCAGCCAGGTGTCGCAGGCGGCGGCGCCGTCCACGGCGACCCGGGCGGGCAGGGTGGTGATGAACAGGCCGGTGATGGTGTCGGCGCCGGGCAGGTCGGCGGGCCGCCCGGAGACGGTGGTGCCGAAGCACACCTCCCGTTCGCCGCTCCACCGCGACAGCAGCAGTGCCCAGGCGCCCTGCGCCACGGTGTTGAGGGTCAGGCGGTTACGACGGGCGAAGTCCTCGAGGCGTTTGGTCTCCTCCGTTCCCAGCCACTGGGACAGCCAGGTGTCGGAGCGGGCCGTGGAACTCTGGGCGGGCCTGCGGTCGTAGGGCAGCGGTGTCGGGGCGGGCAGGTCCGCGAGGACGCTCCGCCAGTGCTCCTCGGCCGGCGCGGTGTCCCGGTCGGCGAGCCAGGCGGCGTAGTCGGCGAACGGGCGGCGGTCCGGCAGCCGGGGTTCCTCGTCCCGGACGAGCGCCGCGTGCGCGGCCATGACGTCGGCAAGGACGTGGAAGACGCTCCAGCCGTCCAGCAGGATGTGGTGGAAGGTCCACACGGCCCGCACCTGGTCCGGACCGAGCCGGATCAGGGCGAGGCGCAGCAGCGGAGCGCGGTCCAGGGCCAGGCCGCGGGCCTTGTCCTCGGCGAGAGTCCGCTCCAGTGCCGTGTCGCGCTCGGCCGGGGTCAGGGCGGTCCAGTCGTGCTCGGTGACCGGCAGCACGGCGGTGCGGTGGACGGCCTGGAGCGGGACGGGCACGCCGCTCAGCACCACGGCGGTGCGCAGGACGGGCGTGTGGTCGACCACGTGCTGCCAGGCGGCGGCGAGCAGGCGCGGGTCGCGCGCTCCGTCCACGACGAACGTGATCTGCTCGACGTACAGGCCCTGTCCGGTCTCGTCGAGTCCGTGCACGACCATGCCGGTCTGGGTGGGGGTGAGCGGGTAGAGGTCCACGACGTCGCGGCCGGTGCCCACCAGCCGGTCCACGGCCGCCTGGTCGAGCGGGACGAGCGGGAAGTCCGACGGGGTGCGCCCGCCGGCGCCGGGTTCGGCGCAGTGCCGCACGAGCTGCCGCAGTTCGTCGGCGAGCTCGGCGGCCAGTGCGGCCACCGTGTCGCGCCGGTACACCTCGCGCGAGTACGACCAGCTGAACTCCAGGCGTTCGCCGACGACTTGGCCGAGGACGTCGAGGAGGTGCGGCCGGTCCGCGGCACGGTCGATGCCGCCGGCCAGTGCGGCGTACGGAGTGTGCAGCAGGCCGCCCACCGTGGTGTTGCGGTCCTGCCGGCCCAGGTAGTTGAAGCCGACCTGGGGCAGTTCCGGCAGGCCGAGCCGGTCTCCTTCGGGGTGCAGGTGGCGCAGGGCGCCGTACCCGAGGCCGCCCCCCGGCACGCCCCGCAGGCTCTCCTTGACGGATTTCAGGGCCGCCGCGGTGCCCGCGTCCCTGGGGACGTCGAGGGCGACGGGGAACATGGTGGTGAACCAGCCGACGGTGCGGGCCAGGTCGACGTCGTCGAACAGTTCCTCGCGGCCGTGGCCCTCCAGCGTCACCGTGACGCGGTCCTGCCCGGTCCAGCGGGCCAGGACCCGGCCCAGGGCGTACAGCAGGACGTCGTTGACGCGGGTGCGGTAGACGTCCGGTACGTCCTGAAGCAGTCGCCGGGTCTCGTCGGCGTCCAGGCCCACCGTCACCGTCTCCTCGCAGGCGGCGGTGTCGGCTCCGTCGAGGTCGACGGGCAGGGGTGCGGTGTCGGTGGACAGGGCCTGCCAGTGGGCGAGTTCGTCGTCGAAACCGCCGGACGCGGTGTGGTCGGCCAGCCGCTGGGCCCACGCGCGGAAGGAGGTGGTCTTCGGTCCGAGGTCGGCCCGCCCGCCGGCGCGCAGCGCCTGGTACGCGGTGTCGAGGTCGTCCAGGATCACGCGCCAGGACACCGCGTCCACGGCCAGGTGGTGGGCGGCGAGGAGCAGGACCGGCCGCCGGCCTGTGCCGGTCCGGCACAGGGCGGCCCGGAGGAGGGGGCCTTCGGCGAGGTCGAACACGGCGGACAGGCGGTCGGTGAGGGCGCGTATCGCCGCGTCACAGGCGCCGGACGGCTCAGCCGTTGTCGGAGCCGAGGCGCCGGAGGGCTCTCGCGTCCCCGCGCCGGTGCCGCCGGAGACGTCGTGCACCTCCAGGTGTGGTTCCTCCCCCGGCGCCGTGCCGTGCTGCCGCCACCGTCCGTCGCCGAGCGGCTCGAAGCGCAGGCGCAGGGCGTCGTGGTGGTCCAGGACGGCGGCGAGGGCGGCCCGCAGCAGGGTCTCGTCGGTGTCGGCGGCCAGGTGGAAGGAGACCGCCTGGGTGAGCCGCGCGGGGTCGCCGGTGAGGGTGTCGAACAGCCAGTGCTGGACGGGTGTCAGCGGCACCTCCCCGACGACCGGGCCCTGCTCCGCCACGGTCCGCGGGGCCGTGGGCGCCTCGGCCGCGGCGGCCAGTTCCGCCACGGTCTGGTGGCGGAACAGGTGTCGGGGTGTCAGGGCCAGACCCGCCCGGCGGGCGGCGGAGACGATCTGGATGCCGAGGACCGAGTCGCCGCCGAGCGCGAAGTAGTTGTCGCGCGCGCCCACTTCGGGCACGCCCAGTACCTCGGACCAGATCGCGGCGAGGGTCCGTTCGGCCTCGGTGCGCGGCGGACTGTCACCGGTCCCGCGGGGCGCCGACCACACGGGGTCGGGCAGCGCGCGCCGGTCCAGCTTGCCGGTGGCCCCGAGCGGCAGCCGTTCCAGCGGTACGACGAGCGCGGGGACCAGGTGGTCGGGGAGCGTGCGTGCGAGGAAGGCGCGCAGGTCGGCGGGCTCGGGCAGTTCGGCGGCGTCGGGGACGGCGTATCCGACCAGGCGTTTGTGGCCGTCGTGCTCGACCACGCGGGCGGCCGCCGCGGACACGGCGGGGTGCCGGGTCAGCGCGGCCTCGACCTCGCCGAGTTCGATGCGGAAGCCGCGGACCTTCACCTGGTCGTCCGAGCGGCCGAGGTACACCAGGTCGCCGTCGACGGTCCACCGTACGAGGTCCCCGGTGCGGTACATGCGGGCGCCGGGCGGGCCGAACGGGTCGGCGGGGAAGCGGGACGCGGTCAGACCCGGCCGGTGCAGGTAGCCGCGGGCGACACCGGTCCCGGCGAGGTACAGCTCGCCCGGCACACCCGCGGGCACCGGGCGCAGCCGGGTGTCCAGGACGTAGGCGCGGGCTCCGCCGACGGGCCTGCCGATGGGCGGGAGGCGGTCGGGTTCGGCCGGGTCGCAGGTGAAGGCGGTGGCGTAGACGGTGGCCTCGGTGGGGCCGTAGATGTTCATCACCCGGCAGCCGGGGACCGCCGAGCGCACCTGGCGCACGGTCCGCGCGGGCAGTGCCTCACCGGCGAGGACCACGGTGTCGGCGCTGACGCGGACGGTGTCCTCCGCGAGCAGCCGGCCCAGCGCGGAGGGCACCGCGCTGAGCAGTCCCGCCCGCCACGGCTCCGTGCGCTCGGCGAGGGTCAGCAGGTCATGGACGATCTCGACGCGGCCGCCCGCCAGCAGCGGAGAGAAGATCTCGAACACGGACACGTCGAAGTTGAGCGAGGTGGAGGCCACCACGTGCGCCAGACCCCGTCCGCCGAACTCGGCGGCGGCCCAGTCGGTCAGCGCGAGGACCGACGACTGGGCGACGACGACCCCCTTGGGCCGGCCGGTCGAGCCGGAGGTGTGGATGACGTAGGCGGGGTGGTCCGGCAGCAGCCTTCCGTGGCGTTCGTCGTCGGCGATGCCGGCGGCGGACGAGGCGGCCAGGCGCGCGGCGTAGGCGGGGTCGTCGAGGGCGATCCGGGTGAACGGACCCGCCGGCAGCCGGGCGCCGGTCTCCCCGCAGGTGACGACCGCCTCGGGCCGTACGTCGTCGAAGAGGAACGCGATGCGCTCGGCCGGGTACCCGGGGTCGACGGGCAGGTAGGCGGCGCCGCTCTTGAGGACCGCCAGCAGTGCCACGACCAGGTCGGGGGTGCGGGGCAGGGCGAGCGCGACGAACCGTTCGGGCCCGGCCCCCGCGTCGATGAGCAGCCGGGCCAGCCGGTTGGCGCGCTCGTCGAGTTGCCGGTAGGTGAGCTGTTCCCGGCCCTCGCCGCCGAGCACGGCCGGGGCGTCCGGGGTGCGCGCCACCTGGGAGCCGAACGCCTCGGGCAGTGTCCGGTACGGGGCCCGGGTCACCGGGCCGCCGAAGCGGTCGAGGAGCCGGCGGCCCTCCTGGCCGGACACCAGCGGCAGGTCGGCCAGGTCGCGGTCCGGGTCGGTGGCCATCTCGGTCAGCAGCGTGCGCAGGCTCGCGCCGATGCCGTCGACGGTGGCGGCGTCGAAGGCGGCGGGGTCGTAGTCGAGGGTGACCGTCAGGGTGTCGCCGGGTGCGACCACCACGCTGAGCGGGTAGTTCGTCGGCTCCACGTCGCGTTCTTGTTCCATGGCCAGGCCGTGCCGGGCCAGGGCGTCCGCGTCGAACGGGTAGTTCTCGAAGACCACGATGCTGTCGAACAGGGTGGTGCCGCCCGGTACCTCGCTCCAGGTCTGGAGCTGGGCGAGGGAGACGAAGTCGTGCCGCCGGGACTCCGACTGGGCGGCCTGGAGTTCGCCCAGCCAGTCGAGGAGCCGGCGGTCTCCGTCGATCCGCGCCCGGGTGGGCAGGGTGTTGATGAACAGGCCGACCATGGAGGTCACGCCGGGCAGGTCGGCGGGCCGGCCGGAGACGGTGGTGCCGAACACGACGTCGTCCCCGCCGCCGTAGCGGGACAGCAGCAGCGCCCAGGCGCCCTGGAGCACGGTGTTGACGGTCAGGCCCGCCTCCTGCGCGGTCCGCCGCAGCCGCGCGGACACCTCGTGGTCGAGTGTCACCCGCACGGATCCGGAGGACGAGGTGCGGTGCGCCTCGGCGGGGCGCCGGTCGCGCGGCAGTTCGGTGGCGGCGGGGAATCCGGCCAGCGCCTCGCGCCAGAAGTTCTCCGCCCGCTCGGTGTCCTGCCCGGTGAGCCAGTGCAGGAAGTCGCCGTAGGGGGCGCGGTCGGGAACCCGCGGGGGGCGCCCGGCGGTGAACGCCGCGTACCGTTCGCACACCTCGTCGAAGACCTGGGCCGCGCTCCACCCGTCGAGCAGCAGGTGGTGGAACGTCCACAGCATCCGCACCCGTTCGGGCGAGAGCCGGATCAGGGCCAGGCGCATCAGCGGGGCCGTCTCCAGGTCGATGCCGGCCTGCCGGTCCCCGTCGACCAGCCGGGCGAGTTCCGTCTCGCGGTGCTCGTCGGACCATCCGGACCAGTCGTGGTGGGTGACGGGCACGGTCGCCCGCCGCAGCACGGCCTGGAGCGGTTCGGCGGTCTCCTGCCACACCTGGCGGGTGCGCAGCATCGGGTTGGCGTCCACCGTCCGCTGCCACGCCTCGGCCAGGGCCCGCGGATCGGTGACGCCCGACAGCACCAGCTGCACCTGGTTGACGTAGGTGCGGCTGTCGGGGTCCATCAGGCTGTGGAACAGCATGCCCCCCTGCATGGGCGTCAGCGGGTACAGGTCCTCGACCGACCGGCCGTCGCCCACGACCCGGTCCACGGCCGCCTGGTCGATCCGGACCAGCGGGAAGTCCGACGGCGTACGGCCTCCCGCCCGCGGATCGGCACAGTGCGCGACGACGTCCTCCAGCGCCCGGAGCAGGCCGGTCGCGAGGCCGGCGACGGTCTCCTCGCGGTGCAGGTGCCGGCTGTAGTGCCAGCTGATCTCCAGCTCGCCGTCCTCGACGCGGGCGACCACGTCGAGCACGTGCGGGCGCACCTGCTCGGGCGCTTCGGCGCCGTCGAGACCGCCCGGTACGGAGCGCACCAGGGCGCCGCCGTGGGCCGACCAGTCGAAGCGGCCCAGGTAGTTGAAACTGACCCCCGGCATCGGCGCGCCGGCGAGCCGCCCGTCGCGTGCCAGGTGACGCAGCGCGCCGTGGCCGAGGCCCCGCTCCGGCACCGACCGCAGCTGCTCCTTCACGGACTTCAGGGCCGTGCCCCAGTCCCCGTCCGGGAGGTCGAGGGCGACCGGGAACAGCGTGGTGAACCAGCCGACCGTGCGGGACAGGTCGATGTCGTCGAACAGCTGGTCCTCGCGGCCGTGGCCCTCCAGGCCGACCGTGACGGTCCGCCGTCCGGTCCAGCCGGCGAGCACCCGGCCGAGGGCGGTCAGCAGGACGTCGTCGACGCGGGTGCGGTAGGTGCCGGGCACCTTGCGCAGCAGGTCGTCGGTGTGGCGCCGGTCCAGGCGTACGGTCACCGCGGCCACGTCGGCCATGGTGTTGGTGCCGCCGCCGTCCACCGGCAGGGGCGCGGCGCAGTGCCGGGCCACCGTCTCCCAGTGCTCGCGCTGCGCGGCGAAACCGCCCGCCGCGGTGTGCGCGTGCAGCCGCCGCGCCCACTCCTGGACGGAGGTCGTCCGCTCCGGCAGGCGTACGGGTTCTCCGGCGCGGGCCTGCCCGTAGGCGGTCTCCAGGTCCTCCAGCAGGACGCGCCAGGAGACGCCGTCGACGACCAGGTGGTGCACGACCAGGAGCAGCCGGGCGCCGGTGGTGCCAGTGATCCCCGTGGTGCTCGTGATGCCCGTGGTACTCCTGGTGCCGGTGAACAGGCGGGCCGTCAGCGGCGGCCCCTCCGCCAGGCGGAAGGCGGCGTGCGCCTCGGCGGTCATGCGGGTCTCGGTCTCCTCGGCCGCGCTCTGCGCCAGTCCGCCCAGGTCGCAGACCTCCAGCAGGTCCGGGGTCCCCTCGTCGGCTCCGGGGCACTCCTGGCGCCAGGAGCCGTCGGCGGACCGGACGAAACGGCAGCGCAGGGCGTCATGGTGCGCGTACACGGCTGTCAGGGCGCGGCGCAGGGCCGCCGGGTCGACGTCTTCGGGGGTCTCGACGACGACTGACTGGTTGAAGAACTCCGGCCGCCGCGGCCCGGGATCGAGGAACCAGTGCTGGATCGGGGTCAGCGGGACCTCGCCGCTCACCGGCCCGGTCCCGGCGACGGGTACGGCCGTCCCGGTGGCCGCGGCGGCGGCCAGCGCGGCGACCGTCGGATGCCGGAACAGGTCCCGCGGGGTGAGCGCGAGCCCGGCGGCACGGGCCCGGGAGACGACCTGGATGCTGAGGATCGAGTCGCCGCCCAGCATGAAGAAGTTGGCGTCGGCGCCGACCCGTTCCACTCCGAGCAGTTCCGCCCAGATCCCGGCGAGGACGCGTTCGGTCTCGGTACGCGGCGCGCGGTACGCGGCGTCGCCGGCCGCCGTCCAGTCGGGTGCGGGCAGCCGGCGCCGGTCCACCTTGCCGTTGGCCGTCAGGGGCAACTCGTCCAGGGTGACGAAGGCGGCGGGCACCATGTAGTCGGGCAGCTCGGCGACGACGTGCACGCGCAGTTCGCCCGCGGAGGGCACGGCGGCGGAGGGCGCGGGCACGAGGTGGGCGGCCAGCCGCTTGCGTCCGGTGTGTTCGTAGACCGAGACGACCGCCTCGGCCACGGCCGGGTGGGCGGTGAGCCGGGCCTCTATCTCGGTGGGCTCGACGCGGAATCCCCGGATCTTGACCTGGTCGTCCGCGCGTCCCACGAAGTGCAGTTCGCCGTCGGCGCTCCATCGCACGATGTCGCCGGTGCGGTACATCCGCCCGCCGGGCGGGCCGAACGGGTCGGGCAGGTAGCGGGCGGCGGTCGCGCCGGGCCGTCCCGCGTAGCCACGGGCCAGTCCGGCACCCGCGACGTACAACTCCCCAGGCACACCAGGCGGTTGAGGCTGCAGGACGTCGTCCAGCACATACACGCGGGTGTTGTCGAGGGGACGCCCGATGGGCAGCACCGGCGGCAGCGGGTCGCCGGCGCGGAAGACCCGCCGGGTGGCGAAGGTGGTGGTCTCGGTCGGTCCGTAGCCGTCGACCACGGTGAGGCCGGGGCAGGCGTCGAGCACACGGCCGACCACGGCGCCCGGTACGGCCTCGCCGCCGGTCCACACCTCACGGGCACCGCGCAGGCAGGTGGGGTCCTCCTGGGCGAGCAGCCGGAACAGGCCAGCGGTCAGCCACAGGCACCGCACCCCCTGCCCGGTGATCGCTCGGCGGACGACGGCGGCGTCCACCTCGGCCGCCGGGGCCAGCACGGCCGTCCCGCCGCGCAGCAGCGGCACCCACACCTCGTAGGTGGCGGCGTCGAAGGCGTGCGGGGAGTGCACGAGGACCCGGTCGTGGCCGGCGAAGGAGCCGTCGAGGGCGAGCGCGGCGACGTCCCGCTGGCGCACCGCGACCCCCTTGGGGGTGCCGGTGGAGCCGGACGTGAACATCAGGTACTGGACGTTGTCGGGGTGGATCTCCTGACGGCGCGCCACATCGCCGTCCTGGGAACGGGTGGTCCCGCCGTCCCGGGAATCCCGGGTGCGGGTGGCCTCCGCGTCCGTGCCGGGAAGGCCGGCCGTCAGGAGGTCGGCCACGCGCAGGACGGTGCCGTCGGGCAGCACCTCCTCCGCCGTGCCCCCGAAGCCGGCAGCGGCGTCGGATTCGGTGTCGACGCCGGATACGGCGTCGGCTTCGGCTTCGGCGTCGGTCAGCAGGAGCCGCGCGCCCGCCTCGGTGAGCATCCGCCGCAGCCGCTCGTGCGGTGCCCTGCCGTCCAGCGGGACGTACACGCCGCCGGTGCGGACCAGGGCGAGCTGGACGACCACGAGATCGGCCGAACGATGCATCAGGACGCCCACCGGGACCTCGGGCGCCACGCCCAGCGCGCCGAGCCGGCCCGCCATCAGGGCCGCCCTGGCGTCGAGTTCCCGGTAGGTGAGCCGCTCCGTGTCCGTCTCCAGCGCCACGGCGTCCGGCGTACGCCGCACCTGCGCGGCGAACAGCTCCGCCACGGTCGACTCGGGTGCGTCCGTGGCCGTGTCGTTCCACTCCTCGACCACCTGACGGCGGCGAGCGGCCGTCACCAACGGCAGTCGGGCGGGCGGATCTTGGGGAGTCTCGGCCATGCCCGCCAGCAGGACGGTGAGGTACTCGACCATGCGCTCCACGGTGTCCGCGTCGAACAACCGTGGGTCGTAGCCGAGCCGCAGCCCCAGTTCGGTGCCCGGGTAGGCCACCAGACTCAGCGGGTAGTTGGTGGTCTCGATGCCGTCCAGGCCCTTCAGCCGCAGTCCGTGCGCGGCGGCCAGGCCGTCGTCGACCGGGTAGTTCTCGAAGACCACGATGCTGTCGAACAGGGCGACCCGCTCGGGGAGTTCGGTGAACCCCTTCATCCGGGTCAGCGGCATGTGGTCGAAGCGGCGGTCCTCGCTCTGCTCCTGCTGCAGGTCGCGCAGCCAGTCGAGCAGGGTCCCGTCGTGCGGCACCGTCACCCGTGTGGGCAGGGTGGTGATGAACAGGCCGGTCATGCTGTCGGCGCCCGGCAGCTCGGGCGGCCGCCCGGACACGGTCGTGCCGAACACGACGTCGGACCGGCGGGCCTGCCGGCTCAGCAGCAGCGCCCAGGCACCCTGCACGAGCGTGTTGAGGGTCAGCCCGGCCGTCCTGGCCAGCTCCTCCAGCGCCCGGGTGGTGGCCGCGTCCACGGCGGTGCGGACCGCCGCCGTGGACTCCGCGCGGTGGCTCTCGCGCGGCTCCCGGTCGTACGGCAGCGCGGTGGCCTCGGCCAGGTCCGCCAGGCGGCGGTGCCAGTGCTGGCCGGCCTCCGCCCCGTCGCGGTCGCGCTCGTGCAGCCAGGCCACGTAGTCCCGGAAGGGCCGCCGGTCGGGCAGCGGCTCCCGTCCGGCCGTGGCATGTCCGGCGAAGACGTCGGACAGCACCTGGAACAGGCTCCAGCCGTCCAGGACCAGGTGGTGGAACGACCACACCACGCGTACGCCGCCGTCGGAGACCCTGGCGAGCACCAGCCGTTGCAGCGGGGCCCGGTCCAGGTCGATGCCCTGTTCGCGGTCCCGGTCCAGCAGGTCGCGCAGCCGGTGCTCGCGTTCCTCCTCGCCCAGGTCGCGCCAGTCCAGGTGGGTCACGGGCAGGGTCGCGTGACGGCGTACCACCAGGAGCGGCTCGGGCACGTCCTGCCAGACGACGTGGCCGCGCAGCACGGGCGTGTGGTCCGTGACGCGCTGCCAGGCCGCCGCCAGCGCGGCCGGGTCGGGGACGCCGTCCAGGTCGAAGGTCAGCTGCTGGAAGTAGACGCCCCGGTCGTCCTGGGAGAGTCCGTGGAAGAGCATGCCGGCCTGGGTGGGGGTGAGCGGGTGGATGTCCTCCACCGCGCCCGGGTCGTCCCCCGCGATCCGGTCCACGGCCGCCTGGTCGAGCCGGGCCAGCGGGAAGTCGGAGGGGGTGCGCCCGGCGCTGCCGGGCCGGCCGGCGTGCCGCGCGATGGCGGCCAGCGCGTCGGCGAAGTGTGCGGCCAGGTCGGCGACGGTGCTTCTCGTGTGCAGGTCCGCGGAGTAGAACCAGGTGAACTCCAGCGCGTCGCCGTCCAGTCGGCCCACGACCTCCAGCGGGTGCGGGCGCACGGCTGCGGGGTCGGCGTCCAGTTCGAGCGGGCGGAACTGGCCCGCGTACAGGCCGCCGGTGGTGTCCGGGAGTCCGAACCTGCCCAGGTAGTTGAAGCTGACCTGCGCCCGCGGTGCCTCGGGCAGGGTCCGCGGGACGGCGAGGTGGCGCAGGACGTCGTGTCCGACGCCGTGCCGGGGCACCGCCCGCAGCTGCTCCTTGACCTGCTTGAGGACGGCGTCCCAGTCGGCGTCGGCCTCCGGCGGGACGGCGAGGGCGACGGGGTGACGGGTGGTGAACCAGCCGACGGTACGGCTGGCGTCCGTGTCCGCGAACAGTTCCTCGCGGCCGTGCCCTTCCACGTCCACCAGGACCCGCTCGTGCCCGGTCCATGAGCACAGCACCCGGCCGAGCGCGCTCAGCAGCACGTCGTTGACCTGGGTGCGGTAGGTGTCCGGCAGGGTGCGCAGCAGGGCGGAGGTGTCCTCGGGCGTGAGGCGCACGGTCACCGAGCGCGCGGAGGCGTAGGTGTCGGCGCCCGCACCGTCCCGGTCCCGGTCGCCCTCGGCTTCGGCGTCGGTGGGCAGGTCCGCCCGGGCGCCGGCGACGGCCTCCGTCCAGTACGCGACCTCGTCGTCGAAGCCGCCGCCGGCCGCGTGCGCGGACAGCCGCCCGGCCCAGTGCCTCAGCGGTGAGGACTTCGGGGGCAGCGCCGCCTGCCCGTCCCGGCCTTCCCGGCGGGCGCGGTAGGCACGGTCGAGGTCCTCCAGGAGGACGCGCCAGGACACGCCGTCGACGACCAGGTGGTGCACGGCCAGGTGCAGCACCGCGGACCGGCCCGGTCCGCGGTCGTGCAGCACGGCGCGCAGCAGGGGGCCGTGGCGCAGGTCGAACGGGCTGTGATGCGGTGTGTCGGTGTCCGGGCCCGCGTGGCGGGCCAGGCGTACCCGCGGTGCCCGGTCCTCGATGCGCCAGGCGGCAGGGACGGCGGGGACCTCTCCGGGAGGCTGCTCGGGAGTCCGTTCGGTACGGAAGCACGAGCGCAGCGCGTCGTGGTGGGCGACGAGGTCGTTGAGGGCGTCCTCCAGCGCCGTCGGGTCCAGGTCGTCGGCGACGTGGAACGACAGGGTCTGGGCGAAGCGGCCGGCGCGTTCGGCGGCACTGTCGAACAGCCAGCGCTGGATGGGCGTCAACGGCGCGTCGCCGGTGGCGGGAACCCGGGCCGGGGCGGCGGGCGTACGGTCGCCGGCCGCGTCGGCGCAGCGGGCGAGGGCGGCGATCGTCTGGTGGCGGTAGACGTCCCGGGAGGTCAGGGTGAGGCCCGCCTGCCGGGCCTGGGCCACGACCTGGATGCTGAGGATGGAGTCGCCGCCCAGCATGAAGAAGTTGTCGTCCACGCCGATGCGGTCCACGCGCAGGATGTCCGCCCAGATGCCGGCGAGGACGCGCTCGGTCGGCGTACGCGGCGCCACGTGGTGCGACGTGCTGCGGGCGGGCCCCGGGTCCGGGAGGCGGTCCCGGTCCAGCTTGCCGTTCGGGTTGAGGGGCAGGTCGGCGAGGACCATGACGGCCGCCGGCACCATGTAGTCGGGCAGGGTACGGCCGAGGGTCCGGCGTATCTCCTCGGGCTCGACGCGCGCGTCCGGGGCGGCGACGACGTAGCCGACCAGTCGCCGGTGGCCCTCGCTCTCCCGGACGGTGGCCGCCGCCTCCGTCACCCCGTCGAGGCCGCGCAGCGCCTCCTCCACCTCGCCCAGTTCGATGCGGAAGCCGCGCACCTTGACCTGCTGGTCGGTGCGGCCCAGGTACTCCAGTTCGCCGTCGGTGGTCCACCGCACCAGGTCCCCGGTGCGGTACATGCGGTCCCCCGGCGCGCCGAAGGGGTCGGCGACGAACCGCGAGGCGGTCAGCCCCGGGCGTCCCAGGTAGCCGCGTGCCAGTCCGTCGCCGCCGAGGTGCAGCTCCCCCGTCACGCCGGGCGGCTGGGGACGCAGCAGGCGGTCCAGGACGTAGGCCCGGGTGCGGGCCACGGGCCTGCCGATGGGCGGGGCCTGGTCCGGTGCCGCGCCGCCGGCGAACCACGCGGTGGCGTAGACCGTGGCCTCGGTGGGGCCGTAGATGTTGGCGACGTCGGCGTCCGGCATGGCTCGCCGCAGGTCGTGCACGGTCTGCGCGGGAAGCGCCTCACCGGCCAGGACGACGGTGTCCGCCTCGACGGGCGCGCCGCCGTCGGCGAGCATCCGGGAGACCACGGACGGCACACCGCTGACCAGTCCGGCCCGCCGGGGTTCCGTGGTGTCGGCGAGGGCTGGAAGGTCGGCGACGACCTCGATGCAGCCGCCGACGAGCAGGGGGCAGAGCATCTCGAAGACCGACACGTCGAAGTTGAGCGAGGTGGAGGCCACCACGTGGGACATCCGCCCGGGGCCGAACCGCTCCCCCGCCCACGCCGCGAGCGCCGTGACGCTGCGGTGGGCGACCATGACGCCCTTGGGACGTCCGGTCGAGCCCGAGGTGTAGATGACGTACGCGGGATGCTCCGGGTCGAGGGGCCGCACCCGGTCGGCGTCGGTCAGGTCGGTGTCGGTGTCGGTGAAGCCGGTGTCGGATCCGGTATCGGTACCGGGACCGGTGGCGTCGCTGCCGACCGCGGTCCTCCGCGGGAGGCAGTCCTCCAGGAGCAGCGGAGCGCAGTCCGCGGGCAGCGCCGCGGCGGTCTCGTGGGTGGCGACGACGAGGGCGGGAGCGGCGTCGGCGATCATGAAGCGGATGCGCTCGGCCGGGTAGCCGGGGTCCACCGGCAGGTATCCCGCGCCCGCCTTGAGCACGGCCCACAGCACCGCCAAGAGGTCCGCCGTCCGCGGCAGGCACAGCGCCACCAGCGTCTCGGGCCCGGCGCCGCGGGCGGCCAGCAGCCGGGCGAGCCGGTTGGCGCGCCGGTTGACCTCGGCGTAGTCCAGGCGATCGGGTCCGCAGACCACGGCGGTCCGGTCGGGCGTCCGCGCCACCTGTGCCTCGAACAGCGCGGGCAGGGTGCGGACCGCCGCGTGTCCGGTGTCCGCGGGGCGCGGGTTCCATGACTGGAGCAGGGTGCGCAGTTCGTCCGCCGACAGCAGCGGGAGCTCGCCCACCGTGCGGTGCGGCCCGTCGGCCATGCCTTCCAGCAGCCGGTGCAGATGGCGGCTCATCCGTGCGACGGTCTCCGCCTCGAAGAGGTCGGTGTTGTACTCGACCGTGAGTTCGCAGCCGCCGTCGGCCCGCGGTACGAACTCGAGGACCAGGTCGAACCGGGCGGCCGGACGGGGCAGCGGGTGGGGCTCGATGCGCACGGGGCCGGCCTGCGGCGGGTCGCTCAGGGCGGTCTGCTGCACCACGAGCACCTGCACCAGCGGGGTGCGGCTCGGGTCCCGGGTCGGCGCCAGTTCCTCCACCACCCGGTCGAAGGGCACCGCTTCGTGGGCGAAGGCGTCCAGCACCGTGGCCCGCATGCTCTCCACGAACCGGTCGACGGTCACGGCGTCGTCCACCTCGCCGCGCAGCACGACGGTGTTGGCGAAGAACCCGGTCACGTCCTCCAGTTCGCGGCGTCCGCGCCCGGTGGTCACGGTGCCGAAGGCGATGTCCCGCTGCCCGGAGTACCGGGAGAAGAGCACCGCCGCCGCCCCGGCGAACAGGGTGAAGACGGTCGTACCGCGTCCTGCGGCCAGGTGCCGCAGCCGCGTGACCAGCTCGGCCGGAAGGTGCTGCCGGTGCGCGGCGCCCGCCGTGGTGCGCACCGCGGGCCGGGGACGGTCGGTGGGCAGTTCCAGTGGCGGCATGCCCGCCAGGTGCCGTTTCCAGTAGGCGAGGTCGTCCGCGTCGCCGTGCGGGCCGTCGCCGGCGCGCTGTCGCCGTTCCCACACGGCGAAGTCCGGGTACTGCACGCCGGGTGCGGGCAGTCCGTCCGCCGTGCCGGACACCTCGGACCGGTACAGTGCCGCCAGGTCACGGGTCAGGATGCCCACGGACCAGCCGTCGGTGACGATGTGGTGCTGGGCCAGCAGCAGCACCTGGTCCTCGTCGCCGCGGCGGACGAGCAGGGCCCGGGTGAGCGGACCGGCCGCCAGGTCGAAGGGACGGCCCAGTTCCCCGGTGAGCAGTCGTTCGACGGCCTCGTCCCGCTGGTCGGCGGGCAGGTGGGTCACGTCGGTGGTGCGCAACGGGAGCTCGGCCCGTGGATGCACGCGTTGCGTCCCCTGGCCGTCGTACGTGGCGAAGGTCGTGCGCAGGGAGTCGTGACGGGCCGCCAGGCGGTCCAGGGCACGGCGCAGCGCCCCGACGTCCAGTGTGCCGCGCAGCCGCAGTGCCAGGCCGGTGTTGTACTCGGTGCCGCCGGCGGTGAGGTCGTCCAGGAACCACAGGCGTCGCTGGGCGCTGGAGAGCGGGAGCGGCCGGTCACGCGGGACGGCCGGGATCGGGTCCAGGGGTGCCGCAGAGGCCGGTGCACCGAGCAGCCGGGCCAGTGCGGCGACGGTACGCGCGGTGAACACGTCCCGGATCGTCAGGCGGGCGCCGAGTTCCTCGCGGATCCGGGCCAGTACGCGGGCGGCGAGGATGGAGTCGCCGCCGAGGTCGAAGAAGTCGTCCTCGGCGCCCACTGCCTCGCTCCCGAGGACGTCCGCCCAGACGTCGGCGAGCATCCGCTCCCGAGGGGTGCGCGGCGCCACGTGTCCCGGGGCGGCCGTGCGGACGGGCGCGGGCAGGGCACGCCGGTCGATCTTGTGCTGCGGGGTGAGCGGCAGGGCCTCCAGGACGACGACGGCGGACGGCACCATGTGTGACGGCAGGGCCGCGGCCACGGCCGCCCTCAGCTCGGGCGGCTCGGGGACGTGTCGCGGGTCGGCGGGGGTGACGTAGCCGACGAGCCGCCGCCGGCCGGGCTCGTCCTCGCGCACCACGACGACGGCGTCCCGCACGGCGCTGTGGCGCCGCAGTGCCGCCTCGATCTCGCCGGGCTCGATACGGAAGCCCCGCACCTTGACCTGGCGGTCGGCCCGGCCCAGGTAGTGCAGTTCGCCGTCGGTGTCCCGGCGTCCCCGGTCTCCGGTGCGGTAGAGCCGGGCACCGGGCGGCCCGAAGGGGCTGGCGACGAAGCGCTGGGCGGTGAGGCCGGGCCGGCCGAGGTATCCGCGGGCCACTCCCTCACCGCCGATGTACAGTTCGCCGTCGCATCCCGGCGGCACCGGCCGCAGGGCCGCGTCCAGCACGTGCACCTCGGTGCCGGCGAGGGGCCTGCCGATGCCCGGTGTGCCGCTGCCGGCGGACAGCGGTCCGGTCCAGGAGGCCACGATGGTCGTCTCGGTGGGCCCGTAGGAGTTGATCATCCGGCGGCCGGGCGCCCAGCGGTCGACGAGTGCCGCCGGGCACGCCTCGGCTCCCACGATCAGCGTGCGCAGCCGGTCCGGTTCGACGCGGGCCGGGTCGGTCAGGGTGGCCAGGGCGGCCGGCGGGATCAGGGCGTGGGTGATGTGGTGCTCGTTGACCACGGAGACGAGTTCGTCGCCCAGCCAGGGACCGTCGGGCGGTACGACGAGGGTGGCGCCGGACAGCACGGAGATGAACAGTTCCAGCACGGAGGCGTCGAAGCTGGGCGAGGAGAACTGCAGCACCCGGTCGCCGGGGCCCACGGCGTACCGTCCGGCGGCGCCCGCGGTGAAGTCGGCGATGCCGCGGTGGGTGACGGTCACTCCCTTGGGCGTGCCCGTCGAGCCCGAGGTGTAGATGACGTACGCGGCGTGGTCGGCGCCCACCCGGGGGCCCGGACCAGGGACCGGCCCGCCGGACTCCATGGCGGCGCGCAGGGCGGCCGGATCGTCCAGGACGACGGCCGGTGCCGCGTCGGCGAGCATCAACGCGCGCCGCTCGGCGGGGTATTGGGGGTCCACCGGCAGGAAGGCGGCCCCTGCGCGCGCGACGGCCAGTTCGGCGGCGATCAGCTCCAGTGAGCGCGGCAGGACCAGCGCCACCGTCCGCTCGGGCCCGGCCCCGCGGCGTACGAGATCGGCGGCCAGGCGGCCGGTTCGCTGTTCCAGTTCCCGGTAGGACCACGTCCGCCGGCCGTCGGTCACCGCCGGCGCGTCCGGCGTTCGGCTCGCCCACGCCTCGAACAGTTCGCCGAGCGGCAGGTGCGGCACCGCGGCGCCCGCACCGCCTCCGGGGGTGACGTCGTTCGCCCGTGGGGACGGGTATGCCGGGGCCGGTTCGTTGTGCAGGTCCGTCATGGAGGGTCCTTCGCAGGCGGTGACGATGCGGGTGCGCGGGCGCGGGAGCCGCCCCGGGCGCACCGGGGCCGCACGGGGCGGCGGTGCGGCGGGAAGGGTGCGGCGGGGCGGCTCGGGGTCAGACGGTGCCGACGCGGCGGGCCGTACGGCCGGAGATCTGCACGCGATCGACGGTTCCGTCGACGGGATCGCGGTGGAAGCGCCCGCCCGGTTCCCGGCGGCCGGTGGCCGGGTCGACCAGGTCACAGGTCAGGTCCGGGTAGCAGATCAGGGGCAGCGGAAGGTCACCGTCGATGGACAGCGCGGGCAGACCGTCGGCGTCGAGGCCGATCCGGTACTCGCTCGTTCCGTTGCGGTAGAGCCCCGCGCACGCGGGGAAGGCGACGGGCCCGCCCCGGTCGAGACGCGCCGGAGCGGTCGGCACCCGCATCCCGGTGAGGCCGGTGAGGTGGTCGGCCAGGTCGTGCCACAGGGCGGTGGCGCCGCCGGCGTTTCCGGTGAAGGCGACCACGACTCCGCTGCGGGGTTCCGCGCGCAGATGGCAGGAGGTGCCCTGGGCGTTGCCGTCGTGGCCGCACCACCAGCGGTCGTCCTGCTGGTGGAGGGAGACTCCGAGTCCCCAGGCGTCCGCCAGGGGCGCTGCTTCGGCTCCCTCTCCGGGGCGTCGCATGAGCGCCGCGGTGGCGGACGGGACGACGGCGGACCGGCCTGTCAGGGTCCTGCCCAGGGCGATCAGGTCGGACGCACTGGCCAGGAGGGCGCCGGCCGGGGCCTCGACGGGCGCCAGGTTCTGGTGGGCCGGCCGCATGGCCCCCGTCGCCGCGTTGAGGGCGTGTCCGGTGGCGGTCGGGCGGGCGGGGCGGCTCTCGCCGAGGAAGGCGGGCGTGCTGCCCAGCGGATCCAGGAGGAGTACGCGGACGGCTTCCTGCCATGTCATGCCGGTCACGGCCTCGATCAGGCGTCCTGCCGCCACGTAGCCGGCGTTGGAGTAGGAGAAGTCCGTCCCGGGCGCGAACAGCGCGTCCTCGGCGGTGCAGACCGCCGACAGATAGCGGGAGGCCGTCATGGCCGCCGCGGTGTCCGAGTCCGGGCCGGTGGGCAGACCGGCCGTGTGGCACAGGAGGTGACGTATCGTCACCTTCGGCAGGTCCGCGAACTCCGGCAGGACGTCGGCGACGGCCTCGTCCAGGTCGAGGTCCTCGTCGTCGATCAGGATCATGACAGTGGCGGCCGTGTACGTCTTGGTGATGCTGCCCAGCGGTACGGCCGTGTCGGCGGTGAACGCGGTGCCCCGGACGGCGTCGGCCGTGCCGGTGTGCACGCTCACGACCTCCGTCCCGGTGTCGACGGCGAGCTGCGCACCGGGCACGCGGTGGGTTCGCGCCAGGGTGTCGAGGGTGTCCTGCAACGAACGGCGTAAGAGGGACGGTCGCGGGACGGCTACTGAAGCGGCGGTGTGGTACGGCATGTGAAGGGGACTCCCATATGCGTTCTGTGAGCGGGACGCGGGGGGCCGGTCGGGGATGAGCGGTACGGCCCGACGCGTCGGTGCGGGTGAAGCGTCCTTGCGGGCTACGGCCTGGCGACCTCGACCGGCAGGTGGCGTACGCCGACGATGACGGCCGGGTTCTGGAAGGTGACCTCGTCGTAGTCGGGGACACGCAGACCGGAGAAACGTTCAAGCAGCATCCGGAGCGCGATGCGCGCCTCCAGCCGGGCGAGCGGGGCGCCGAAACAGAAGTGGATGCCGTGACCGAAGGTCAGGTGGGGATTCGGGGTGCGCGTCGGATCGAAGACGTCCGGGTCGTCGAAGCGGGCGGGATCGCGGTTCGCGGCGGCCAGGTGGGCCACGATCATCGCGCCGGCCGGGATGTCCTGCCCGCCGATCACCACGGGTCGCGTGGTGCGTCGGCCGAGTTCCGCGAAGGGCGGCAGCAGGCGCAGTACCTCTTCGATCGCGTCCGGCAGCAGCCCGGGGTCGGCGCGCAGCGTGGCGAATGCGCCGGGGTGCCGGTCGAACGTGACGACGGCGTTGCCGAGCAGCGCCGTGGTGGTGATGTGGCCGGCGACGAGCAGCAGGGCGACGAACCCGACGATCTCCTGGTCCTCCAGACGGACCCCGTCCACCTCGGCGGCCAGCAGTTTGCTGGTCAGATCATTTCCGGGGTTCTTCCGGCACCGCCGGATATGGTCCAGGACGTAGCCGTTCATCTCGCGCACGGTCGGGGCGATGGCATTCAGGGCGCGTTCCAGATCTTCCCTGGTGGGTGCGTCGCCGAGTTCGTCACCACCGAAGAGGGTGGCCGCCCACTCCTGGAATAGCCTGTGGTCGCTCGCCGGTATGCCGAGCAGTTCGGCGATGACGATGATGGGCAGCGGGTAGGCGAGCGTGTCGACGAGATCGAACCGGTCGCGGTCGGCGACGCCGTCCAGCAACCGGGCGCACACGTTTTCGATGCGTGGTTGTAATCCGTTCACCACGCGGGGCGTGAATGCCTGACTGACGAGAGTTCGGAGTTTTCGGTGCTCCGGCGGATCCATACCGACGAAATTGCCTTGCACGAAGACCTCGAAGTCCTCCTGCGTCGGCGCGATGGACGAGAAGTCCGAGGAGTACGTCGCCGGGTCCGCCAGAATCGCGGACACCGACGCGTGGTCGACCACCTGCCACGCGCCCTGCCGTTCGTCGTGGTGCACGGGTCTCAATGCGCGTAGAGACTGCCAACGATCGCTCAGCGCGTCGAAGGGTAAGTGGTCCTGTTTCGAGGGGTTGCCGGTCACCTGTTCTCCTTCGTGCGGCTCGCGGGGACGGCGAAACCACAAGCGGGATGGCTGACGTCGGGCTCCTGGTCCGGACGGGGATCCGGGTCGTGACCTGGTGCGTTCCTGACGGACGGGCGGCTTGCGCGGTGACGGGGCGGCTCGGTCGGGGTCACCTGCCACCGGTCACCTGCGCCGGCCGGTACGGGCACGGGCCGTGCGCCGTCGGGTCCTGTCGTCCGCGTCACCAGGTGTGCCGTGGTCCTTTTCGGCTCCACGTCGGTCCTCGGACGACCGGTGGTACTCGTCGTGTGCACCAAGCTGACATCAGTCATCTCCAGTGGACGAACCGCGCAGCCGTTGCGCGGTGACTTCCCCCTCGTTTTTTCGTCAGACTTTTGAGGGTCGGACATCTCAATTGGCCGGACGGGTCGCGCATACCCGCCGGATGGGGCGGGCCGTACCCGGGACGCGTTCCTTCGGCCCGGTCGAACCGGCGACAGTCTTCATGGTGGGCCAACCGGGGGGCAACCCCCTGAAGGTGAATGGAGGGTATGCCGACAAGCCATTTCGCATTGTTTTCGTGCAGGCTGAATCGAACACATCGACGATGACCCTGGCTTGCTTCACCGCCCCCACGCGTGCCCCGGGGACAGTTGGCTAAACAGGCACTTGCGTAGAACCTCGAATTCCTCTTGAGCACCCACCGGTGCCAACTCCCCTCACCTGCGCAGAGATTGTTCGCGGCCGTACCGCGATCCACGGAAAAAAGACCGGAACATCTCATTCAGGGACGGCTCGAACGCGACGAGAAGTTCGCCGCGGTGCCCGGTGACCGGCTGTCCGCACACTCGGCCGACCGCCCGTTCCGGCGCCGACTTCGGCCGGATCCCGCCGGGAGCACGTGGGGCGCACTTCTCCAGCGCGTGCGCGGGCATGCACTCCGAGGAGCGCACCCGGGGGAGGAGGACGACGTGCCGGCCCGCTGCGGCGGCCCGACCGGCAGCGGACCTCGCACGCGGCGCGACGGAAGCTGCCCGGTTCAGGCCCGGTCGGCCGTCCCCGCTCCGAGCACGGCGACGAGCTGCCGTTTGAGCACCTTCCCGCTCGGCCCCAGGGGCAGGGCCGACGCGAACTCCACGTGGCGCGGGTACTTGTAGGAGGCGATGTGCCGACGGCTCCAGGCGATGATGTCCCGCGCGAGGGACGCGTCCGTCGTGGCGCCGGAGCGGGGGACGATCACCGCGTACACCTCCTGGCCGTAGCGGTCGTCCGGCACACCGATCACCGCGGCCTGGGCGACGGCCGGGTGGCGGGACAGGACCTCCTCGACCTCGCGCGGGTACACGTTGTACCCACCGCGCACGATCATGTCCTTCTTGCGGTCGACGATCGTCAGGCAGCCCTCGGCGTCCTTCACCCCGAGGTCGCCCGAGCGGAACCAGCCGTCCACCAGCGCGGCCGCGGTGGCCGCGGGATCGTCGAGGTAGCCGGCCATGACGTTGTGGCCGCGGATCACGATCTCGCCCACCTCGCCCGGCGCGAGCAGCACGATCTCGTGCTCGGTGTCGGCCCGGGCTATCTCCGCCTGCACTCCTCTGATCGGTCTGCCCACGGTGCCCGGCCGCCGGGGCCAGGCGTGCTGGTTGTAGGCGACGCAGGGGGAGGTCTCGGTCAGGCCGTAGCCCTCGTGGACGGGGCACCCGAAGGCCGTCTCGAAGTCCTGGAGCACCCGGACCGGCAGCGCGGAGCCCCCGGAGTACGCCCGGGCGAGCGGCGGACGGCGGGGGTCCCGTGCCGCGGCCTCCAGCAGGGTGACGTACATCGTCGGCACGCCCATGAGGACCGTGCAGTCCTCACGCACCATCAGGTCGAGCGCCCCGTCCGGTGTGAAGCGGGACATCAGGACGAGGGTCGCGCCGACGCGGAAGCACGTCCCCATGCCGCAGATCTGGCCGAAGGTGTGGAACAGGGGCAGGCAGCCCAGGAGGACGTCGTCGGTGCGCATGGCGAAGGGCGAGAGCACCGTCGTGTCGATGTTCAGGAGCACGTTGAGGTGGCTGAGCATGACGCCCTTGGGGCGGCCCGTGGTGCCCGAGGTGTAGAGGATCAGCGCGATGTCGTCGGGCGCGCGGGGCACCGGACCCTCGACCGGCGTGGCGCGGGCCGCGAGTGCGTCCAGTGCCGGCCGGTGTCCGTCGTCGTCCGCGTCCACCGTCAGCAGCGGCACCCGAGCCTGTTCCGCCGCCGGCTCCCCTTCCCCGAGGAGTGCCCCCGCGCACAGCACGGCCCGCGCCCCCGAGTGCCGGAGGATGTACGTGATCTCCTCCGCCTTCAGGAGCGCGTTCACCGGGACGACGGTCGCGCCCAGCGCGAGGACACCGAAGTACGCCGTCGGGAAGGCCGGGGTGTTGGGCAGCAGCAGGGCCACCCGGTCGCCGGGGCCGACGCCCCGGTCGCGCAGCGCCGCCGCGTACCGGCGCGCGGCCAGCCAGAGGTCTCGATAGGAGATGCGCCGGGGGCCGGCCACCAGCGCCGTGCGGTCGGGGCAGCGCGTCGCGGGATCCGCGAGGACATCCGCCAGCGTGAGCGTGGCGTGGCCACTCATAGGCGCGGTCCGCGCATTCCGGCACGGCCGGAAAAGGTCTTGTGAAAGCGCGGCAGGAAGATTCCACATTCGGTCATCGATACTCCGCTTTCGTGCTGAACGCGCACTGTGCAGGGACCGCAGCGCATCCTACGATGAGGCGCTCCGGAAGGAAAGCGACAGAGAGCGAGTGTGAGACATGTCCGAGTACATGGAATTCTTCGCACACCTTGCGCAGGAGACGTCCGAGCGGAAAAGGGAGTTTCTGGAGCTCGGCCGTATCGCGGGCCGCTTCCCGGCTGCCGATACGGCACATCATGGCGAGATATCGGTCTGGTGCAGCAACGATTACTTAGGTATGGGCCAGCACCCGGACGTTCTGGCGGCGATGAAGCGCGCCGTCGACGAATGCGGTGCCGGCTCCGGCGGTTCACGCAACATAGGCGGGACGAACCGCTACCACGTGGCATTGGAGGCGGAACTCGCCGCGCTGCACGGAAAGGCGGACGCGGTGCTGTTCACCTCCGGGTACGCCGCCAACGAGGGGGCGCTCTCCGTGCTCGCCGGACGCATCGACAACTGCGCGGTGTTCTCCGACCAGTTGAACCACGCGTCCATCATCGACGGTTTGCGGCACAGCGGCGCCGAGAAGTTCATCTACCGGCACAACGACTGCGCGCATCTCGAGGAACTGCTGTCCGGCGCGGATCCGCAGCGGCCCAAACTCATCGTCACGGAGTCCGTGCACTCGATGCGCGGCGACATCGCGCCACTCGCGGAGATCGCCGACATCGCCAAGCGGTACGGGGCGGTGACATTCCTTGACGAGGTGCACGCCGTCGGTATGTACGGGCCCGAGGGCGCCGGCATCGCGGCGCGCGAGGGCCTCGCCCCCGCGTTCACCGTCGTCATGGGGACACTGGCGAAGGGCTTCGGGATGACCGGCGGCTATGTCGCCGGGCCCACCGTGCTGATGGACGCGGTCCGGGCCTTCGCCCGCTCCTTCATCTTCACCACGGCACTGCCGCCCGCGGTGGCGGCCGGTGCCCTCGCCGCCGTACGGCACCTGCGCGGCTCCCAGCGGGAACGGGAGCGGCTCACGGCCAACGCCGAACTCCTGCACGGGCTGTTGCGGGACAGGGGCATCCCGTTCCTGTCCGACCAGACCCACATCGTGTCGGTCCTCGTCGGCGAGGACCGCCTCTGCAAGGCGATGTCGGCGCAGCTGCTGGAGCGGCACGGGGTCTATGTGCAGGCCGTCAACGCGCCGAGCGTGCCCATGGGCGAGGAGATCCTGCGGGTGGCGCCCTCCGCCGTGCACGAGGCCGCCGACGTCCGCCGGTTCGTCGAGGCCCTGGACGGTATCTGGACGGAGTCCGGCGCGCCGCGCGGCTGAGTCACGCCGCCCCTCCCCCGGGTGCGCGTCAGTCCTCCTCGCGCCGCCCCTCCTCCGGGTGCGCCTGGATCCGGCGCATCTCGGCGGACTCGGCCAGTACCTCCTCCCACGTCCCCACCGCGTCCACGCGCCCGTCCTTCAGCACCACCACCCGGGCCGCCGCACGCAGCAGCGCGGGCCGGTGCGAGACGGCGAGGACGGTGACCGAGCCGTCCAGCAGCCGGTCCCACAGGAGATGTTCGGTCGCGGGGTCGAGAGCGCTGGAGACGTCGTCCAGCACCAGGAGTTCGGGGCGCCGGGCGAGCATCCGGGCGATCGCGGTCCGCTGCAACTGGCCGCCGGACAGCCGCAGGCCGCGCGGGCCGACGACGGTGTCGGCGCCGTCCTGCATGGCCGACAGGTCGGGGCCGAGGACCGCGGTGTGCGCGGCCTTCTCGAAGATCGTGCCGTCGCCGTCGCCTTCGCCGTCGTCAGTGCCGGTGCCGTCGCTGTCGCCCTCCAGGCCCAGCAGCACGTTGTCCCGCAGTGATCCGCTGAACAGCCGCGGGTCCTGGGGCGTGTAGCCACAGCGCGGGGGCACCAGGAAGTCCGCGGGATCGGCGACCGGTTCGCCGTTCCACAGCACGGTGCCCCGCTCGTGCGGCAGCAGGCCCAGGACCGCCCGTATCAGCGTCGACTTGCCCGAGCCGACGCCGCCGGTGACCACGGTGACGGAGTGGCGTACCACGGTCAGGTCGACGTCCTCGATCCCGTGCTGCGAACCGGGGTGCCGGGCGGTCAGGCCACGGACCGAGAACTCCCGCAGCGTGTCCGCCTGTGCGGGCTCGGGCGCCGGCTTCCCGAGCCGCGTTCCGGGCCGTCTGCCGAGGAAGTCCGTGATCCGGCCGAGGGCCACCGACACCCGCTGCAGCCGTACCGAGAGGATCCCGATCGAGGCCAGCGCCTCGGCGAGGATCTGCAGATAGAAGGTGAACAGCGCCAGGTCCCCGACACTGAACGTCCCGTTGTGCGCCCGGCCCGCCGTCAGCAGCAGGACGACGCCGACGCCCAGGGGCGCCGCGTTGCCGATGACGGTCCGCTGCACGCCCGCGAAGAGTTCCTCACGTACCGCAGCCTGCGCCCGCGCGGCGTTCAAGCGGGCGATGTGCGCGGCCACATGGTCCTCGGCGCCCGCCGCCTGCACCGCCTTCACGGCACCGACCGCCTCCCGCAGGGCGCCGGCGACCTCGGCCGACGCGGTACGGGTGGCGCGCCGATGGCGGAGGAAGCGGCCGTGCACGGCCGCGGTGACCAGCGTGATCAGGACGAGCAGCGCCAGGAGCGCGCCGGTGACGACCGGGTCTATCCGCATCATGACGGTGACGGAGGCGACGACGAACAGCCAGTGGGCCAGGTTGGTGGGCGCCCAGGCCACGAAGAAACCCGTCTCCTCGACGTCCTCGCCCACCACCCGCAGCGACTCCCCCGGCGCGGTGCGTGCCGCGGCCCCCCGTCCGCGCAGGGCGGTGCCCAGCAGTTCCCGTCGCAACCGGGCCGTCGTGCCGTACTGCACCCGCGGTTCCAGACGGTTGATCATCACGCCGAACTGCAGGCACAGCCGTGCCCCCTCGATGGCGGCCACCCAGGCGATCAGCCACCAGACCGCGCCGCCGGAGCCGA
The DNA here is from genome assembly GCF_042889045.1 of Streptomyces sp. NPDC002701. Classification (NCBI taxonomy): domain Bacteria; kingdom Bacillati; phylum Actinomycetota; class Actinomycetes; order Kitasatosporales; family Streptomycetaceae; genus Streptomyces; species Streptomyces sp. NPDC002701. The sequence goes on along the minus strand of NZ_JBIAQL010000006.1, from coordinate 73,687 downwards.
TCGCGTCGAAGATCCGCTGGAAGAGCAGCCCCACCGCAAGGGTTCCGGCCCGCAGCAGCACCCACAGCCCGGTCAGTGTCCAGTACGCCCGCGCCGAACCGCGCAGCACGGCCCCGAGCCGCCCGAACGTGCCCCCCGTGTCGATGTCGGCCACCCTTCCGCCCCGTCAGCCGGCGCGCAGCAGTTCGTGGAAGCGCGAGGCCGGGTCGGCCGCGAGCACGGTCTGTTCGCCGTGTTCGACCACCGTCCCCGCGTCGAGGACGAGGATGCGGTCCACGGTGCGCAGCGCGTGCGGCCGGTGCTGCACCACGACGGCGGTCCGTCCCTCCAGCAGCCGTTCCATCGCGGGCAGGAGCTGCCGCTCGGTGTGCGGGTCCAGCCGGGCCGTGGGCTCGTCCATCAGGACCACTCCCGGATCCCGCAGGAACACGCGTGCCAGCGCGAGGAGTTGCTCCTGTCCGGCGGACATCCCGCGTGCTCCCTCGCCGAGCACGGTGTCCAGGCCGTCGGGCAGTTCGCGCCACCACGGGGTGAGGCCGGCCTCGTCGAGCGCGGCGTGCACCCGGCGGTCGTCGACGGACCGGTCGAAGAAGGTGAGGTTGTCGCGGAGTGTCGCGTGGAAGACCTGGACCTCCTGCGTGACCAGGGCGACCCGGCTGCGCAACGCCCGGGTGTCGAGCGCGGCCACGTCCTGGCCGCCGACGCTGACGCCGCCGCTCACCGGGTGGTGCAGTCCGAACAGCAGCCGTACGACGGTCGACTTGCCGCTTCCGGTCCGGCCGACGATGCCGAGCCGCTCCCCGGGGCGCAGCCGGAAGGAGACCTCGCGCAGCACCGGTTCACCGGGGTCGTACCAGAAGGACACGCGGTCGAGCCGGGCGCCCAGGGGTCCCGTGGGCAGCCGGCGGGTGCCGGTGCGTACGACGTCGTCGTCCTGGCGCAGCAGTTCCTGGAGGCGCTGCACACTGACCGCGGCCTCCTCCAGGTCGTGGAAGCGGGTGGTGACGGCGAGCAGCGGCCGGCGCAGCAGCATGGCGTACGACAGACAGGCGAAGACCGTGCCGGTGGAGACCTGTCCGCGGCCGTGCAGCCACACGCTGACGGCCAGGGCGAGGACCACGCTGACGGTGGACAGTCCCTGGACCGTGGCGGGCCAGCGCACGGAGACCCGCGCCGCCTGCCGCGCGCGCCGGTACAGGTCGGTCTGCCGGGTCTCCAGGGCGCTCAGGGTGTGGGCGGAGGCTCCGTTGGTCCGCAGGTCCTCGGCGCCGGCGAGGCGTTCCTCCAGGAAGCCCAGGAGTTCCGCGGACGAGCTCTGCCGGGCGGCGACGAAGGGCATGGCCTTCCCCACGAGCCGGCGCAGCAGCAGGAGGGTTCCGGCGGCGAACGGCGCGAAGACCAGGGCGAGTCGCCAGTCGAGCTGGAAGAGGGCGCCGAGGATCCCGACGACCAGCAGCAGTTGGGCGAGGACCTCCAGGACCAGCGCGGACATCACCGCGGCGAGTCTGGTGACGTCACCGTCGACGCGGTCGACGAGTTCGCCGGGCGGGTACCGCTGGTAGAAGCGCGAGGGCCGGCGCAGGCAGTGGGTCACCAGGTCGGCGCGCAGCCGGTTGGTGGTGCGCCAGGCGAGGCGCGCGGCCACGGCGTCGCAGCCGATGGTGACCACGAGCAGACCGAGTGCCGCCGCCAGGTACCAGGCGGCGACCGCCAGCAGCAGGTCGGAAGGGCTCCGGGAGAGCGTGTGGTCGATGAACCGGCGCAGCATCTGGGGCGCCACCAGCTGGAGTCCGATGCCCAGCGGGACGAGCACCGCGAGGAGGAGAACGGACGGCCGTTCTCCGCGAAGATAGCGGAACAGTACGGAGAGCTGCCGTAACGGACTGCCTGCCAACGCGTTCCTCCCCGGGCGCCGGGCGGCGGAAGGACACAGCATAAAGTCGGTTCCGGGGCGTTGGGAATGACGCGGACACCGGCGAACTCGTCATACGGAGGTTCTTGTGCCGGAACCGGGATTAGGTCCGCCTGACGTGCGGAATACGGCTCGCTGTTCGGTGCCGGATCAACCACGTCCGAAACACCGTTGCTGTTGAAACACCTCGCTGTTAGACTCCACGGGTCTTCTGGGCAATTCGCCTTGCATGCCGCCGCCTGCGGACCCATCATTCTCGGCCACATTCTCCTTGCGCCCCTGTACGTCCGGGCCGGCCGAGTTCCCGTACCGCAGTGGACCGGCGCCCGGGGACGGCACCAGCACGGAGCACCGCCTTGAACCACCGGACACCAACGGAACCAAGGGGGATTCGCCATGTCGGGTGACGCGCACGACGGGGCCGGAACCGCGGGAAAAGCGGTGGTCACCGGTGCCGCGGGTTTCATCGGCTCCCATCTCGTCGAGGCGTTGCGGCGCGACGGCACAAACGTGGTGGGAATCGACCGGAAACCGAGTTGGCCCACCGATGAAATCCCGCCGTCCGCCGAGTCGGGATCCCTCCGGTCGATCCGCGCCGATCTTGTCTCGGCGGACCTGTCGGCCTGTCTGAAAAATGCGGCCACGGTCTTTCACTTAGCCGCATTGCCGGGGGTGCGCCCGTCCTGGACGCAATTTCCGGAATACCTGCACTGCAACGTACTGGCCACCCAGCGCCTCATGGACGCCTGTGTCCGTGCCGGTGTGCCGCGCGTGGTCATGGCGTCCTCCTCCAGCGTGTACGGCGGCGCCGAGGGCACGATGAACGAGGACGACCTCCCGCGTCCGCTGTCCCCCTACGGGGTCACCAAGCTCGCGGCGGAACGGCTCGCGCTGGCCTTCGCGGCCCGCCGCGACGCCCCCACGTCGGTGAGCGCGCTGCGCTTCTTCACCGTCTACGGCCCCGGCCAGCGCCCGGACATGTTCATCGGCCGGGTCATCCGCGCCACCCTGGAGGACAAGCCGATCGACGTCTACGGCGACGGCACCCAGATCCGCGACTTCGTCCACGTGTCGGACGTCGTGCGGGCGCTGATGCTCGCCGCGACGACCCCGGAGCAGGGCAGCAGCGTCCTGAACATCGGTACCGGACAGGCCGTGTCGATGAACGAGGTCCTCGCCCTGACCGGCGAGCTGACGGGCACGACGCCCGACGCGCGGTACGGTCCGGCACGCATCGGCGACGTACGGTCCACGACGGCCGACGTCGGCCGGGCGCGGCAGCACATCGGTTTCACCGCGCGGACGGACCTGCGCACCGGGCTGGCCACGCAGATCGAGTGGGCCAGGCAGGCACTCGCCCAGGCCCCGCCCCATGAAACCGCCTCGTCGTCCCTGATGGCGCCCACCCGCCGGTCGTAGCCGCTGTGTGCGGCTTCGTGGGATTCAGCGACCCCGGCGGTGGCCGGGACGCCGCGCGCGGCACGGCCGAACGGATGCTGGCCGCGGTGGCGCACCGGGGCCCCGACGGCAGCAACGCGTGCCACCACCACGGCGTGACCTTCGCCCACTGTGCCCTGACCTTCGTCGACCCCGGCCGGGGCCGGCAGCCGGTCGTCTCCGCGGACGGCACCACCGCGCTGGTCCTCAACGGCGAGATCTACAACCACGAGGAGCTGCGCCGCGAACTGCGCGCCACGGGAGCCCGGTTGCGTACCGCGGGTGACACCGAGGTGCTGGTGGAGCTGTACGCGCGGCACGGCATGAAGGTGCTGGAGCGGGTGCGCGGCATGTACGCCTTCGTCCTGCACGACGCCCGCACCGGGACGACCGTGCTGGCACGCGATCCGATGGGCAAGAAGCCGCTCTACTACACGCGTGTGCCCGGCGGGATCGCCTTCGCCTCCGAACTCACCGCGCTGCTCCGCCATCCCGACGCCCCGCGCACGCCGGACGTCGGGGCGCTCGCGGGCTACCTGACGCTCCAGGCGTTCTGTGCGCCCGGCTCGGCCGTGACCGGCGTGCACAAGGTCCGTCCCGGCAGCTACCTGGAGTACTCCGAGGGCCGGCTGCGCGAGGTGGAGTACTGGCGGCCCCGGCTGGCCACGGCCGCGCGGGCACCGGGCGGCCGGGAGGCCGCCGCCCGCTTCGAGGAGCTGTTCCGGGCCGCCGTCGCCCGCCGGGTCACCAGCACGGAGCGCCGGCTCGGGGTGCTGCTGAGCGGGGGCCTCGATTCCAGCGCGGTGGCCGCCGTCGCCCAGCAGCTGTCGCCGGAACGGCCCGTGCCGACGTTCAGCGCGGGGTTCGAGCAGGACGACTTCGACGAGAGCGCGCACGCCGTCGCGGTCGCCCGCCATCTCGGCACCGAGCACCATGTCGTCCGTATCGGCGGACGTGACCTGGCCGACGTGGTGGAGTCCGAGTACGCCCGCGCCGACGAACCGCTCGCCGACCCCTCCCTGCTGCCCACCCGTATCGTCTGCCGGCTGGCACGGCAGCACGTCCGCGGGGTGCTCACCGGGGACGGCGCCGACGAACTGCTGCTCGGCTACCGGTACTTCCAGGCCGAGCGGGCGATCGAACTGCTGCTGCGGCTGATGCCGGCCCCCCGCCTGGAGGCCCTGGTGCGGGCCCTCGTGCGCAGGCTGCCCGCGCGGTCCGGCAATCTGCCCGCCGCCACGGCCCTCGGTCTGCTGGCGCGCGGACTGCGCGCGGCGCCCGAGCACCGCTTCTACCTGTCCACGGCCCCCTTCGGGCCGGCCGAACTGCCCGGCCTGCTGCGCCCGGACGCCCGCGCGGCCCTCGCCGGACACGATCCCTTCGCCGAGGTCTCCCGGCTCCTGGACGGCCAGCCGGGCCTCACGGGTGTGCAGCGCAGTCAACTCGCCGTCGTCGCCCACTTCCTGCGGGACGTGATCCTCACCAAGGCCGACCGCGGCGGCATGCGCAGCGCCCTCGAACTGCGTTCCCCCTTCCTCGACCTGGACCTCGTCGAGTACGGCAACGCACTGCCGACCTCACTCAAACTGCGCCGCTTCACCGGCAAGTACCTGTTGCGCCGGGTCGCCGCCGACTGGCTGCCCACCGACATCGTGCGGCGCACCAAGCTCGGCTTCCGCGCCCCGCTGGCCGCCCTGCTGCGCGGCGAACTGCGCACGCTGCTGCTGGACACGCTCGCCGCGCCCGCGCTGGACCGCGGCGGGCTGTTCGACGCCCGGGCCGTACGGCTGCTGGCCGACGACCACCTCAGCGGCCGGCGTGACACCTCGCGAAAGCTGTGGGCGCTGCTGACCTACCAGCTCTGGTACCAGGCGCTCCCCACGCACACCCCGTCCCCCGTCTGCCTCGACCTCACCGAGGAGCCGCATCGTGCGCCCTGACCGTCCGCACATCCAGGTGCTCTCCCCCCGGACCTGGGGGGAGTTCGGCAACTATCTCGCCGCCACCCGGTTCTCCCGGGTGCTGCGCGACGCCGTCGACGCGGAGGTGACCCTGCTGGAGGCGGAGCCGATCCTGCCCTGGCTGGGCGAGGCCGGTGCCGAGATCCGCACGATCTCCCTGGAGAGCCCGGACGCCACCGTGCGCACCCGGCGCTACATGGCGCTGATGGCCCGCCTCCAGGAACGTTTCCCCGCCGGTTTCGAGATCGATCCCTCCCCCGAGCAGATCGCCGAACTGGCCCCGCTCACCGCCCATGTGCGTACCACGTCGCCGGACGTGGTGGTCGGCACCAAGGGCTTCGTGGCGCGGCTGTGCGTGGCGGCCGTACGGCTGGCGGGGACCGGCACCCGGGTGGTCAGCCATGTCACCAACCCGGGGCTCCTCCAGCTGCCGCTGCACCGCAGCCCCCATCCCGACCTGACGCTGGTGGGTTTCGCCTGGGCGAAGGACCATCTCCTCGCGCGGACCGGCGGCGATCCCGACCGGGTGCGGGTGGTGGGGCCGCTGGTCGCCCAGCACGACCTGCGGGACTTCATGACCAGTGAGTCCGCCGCTCCGGCGGGCGATCCCTGGGGCGGGGACACCGACTCGGGCCGCCCCTGTCTGATCGTGTTCTGCAACCGCGGCGGCGACGTGTACCTGGAGCTGGTGCACCACATCGCCGTCCGGCACCCGGACACGGACCTGGTGTTCGTCGGCTACGACGACCCCGCCCTGGCCCGGCGCGCCGCCGCCGGTGCCGAGCGGCTGGCGCACTGGCGCTTCCACAGCCGGCTCACCCAGGCCGAGTACTTCGACTACATCGACCGCGCGTCCAAGTCGCCGTACGGGCTGCTCGTCTCGAAGGCGGGGCCCAACACCACCCTGGAGGCGGCCTACTTCGGGATCCCGGTGCTCATGCTGGAGTCGGGGCTGCCGATGGAGCAGTGGGTGCCGGGGCTGATCCACGACCACGATCTCGGCCGGGCCTGTGCCACGCCCGAGGACCTCTTCCGCACCGTCGACGACTGGCTGGCCCGGCCGTCGGCGATCGAGGCGCACAAGGAGGCCGCGATCGGCTTCGCCGAGTCGGTGCTCGACCAGGCGGCGGTGGCCCGCCGGATCGGAGCCGCCGTGCGGCCCCTGCTGGACGCCCGGTGAAGCCCCGCATACGGCTCGTCGCCACCCCCGACGGGATCCGGGCCGAGGGTGACAAGGAGGCCAGGCTCGGACACGCCCTCGGCGGGGACCCGCTGGCGCAGGGGCCGCCGCCCGAGGGGGTCTTCGCCGCCTGGAAGTGGGACGGCGAGCGTCTCCTCGTCCGCACCGACCGGTACGGCATGCACCCCCTCTACCACCGCACGGACGCCACTTCGCTGGCGCTCTCCCCCGACCCGCTCGCCCTGCTGCCGCCCGGCGAGAGCGCCGAACTCGACCACGACGCGCTGGCCGTCTTCATCCGGCTCGGGTTCTTCCTCGGCGAGGACACCGCGTTCACCGCGATCCGCGCGCTGCCTCCCGCCGCCACACTGACCTGGACCCGCGACGGCCCGCACGTCGACTCCGCCGCGCCGCCCGTGCGCCGGCCCGCGGACCTCACCCGGGCGCAGGCCGTCGACGGCTTCGTCGAACTGTTCCGCGCCGCCGTGACCCGCCGGCTGCCCACCGAGCCGTACGTCCTCCCGCTGAGCGGCGGCCGGGACTCCCGGCACATCCTGCTGGAACTCTGCCGCCAGGGCGCCCTGCCGCGACTGTGCGTCAGCGGTGCGAAGTTCCCGCCCGACCCGGGTGCCGACGCACGGGTCGCCGCCCGTCTCGCCGAGCGCCTCGGACTGCCGCACCGCACCGTGCCCCGGCCGCGCTCGCAGTTCCACGCGGAGCGCGTCGCCAACCCGGCCCAGGGCATGGGCACCCTGGACGGTGCCTGGAGCCGGCCCCTGCTGGCCTTCCTGCGCCGCCACAGCGGCCTGTGGTACGACGGGCTCGGCGGCGGCGAACTGGCCCAGAACCCCAGCATCGAGCTGATCAGGAAGAACCCGTACAAGGTGACGGACCTGCCGCAGCTCGCGGACCGGCTGCTCGCCGCGGGCCGTACCGGAGCGCACGTGGAACACCTTCTCGGCGTCCGGACCCGCGCCCTGTGGAGCCGGGAACGGGCCCGGGCCCGGCTCGTGCGGGAGCTGGCCCGGCACGCCGACGCCGCCCTGCCCCTCGGCTCGTTCTTCTTCTGGAACCGCACCCGGCGCTCCATCGCCCTGGCCCCCTTCGCCCTGGGCGACGACCACGCGGTGATCCACACCCCCTACCTCGATCACGCGCTCGTCGACCACCTCTCCTCGGTGCCGCAGCGCTTCCTGATCGACGGCACCCTCCACGACCAGGCGCTGGACAAGGCGTTCCCGGAACACTCCGGCCTGGGGTTCGCCTCGGCCGTTCCGCAGCGTCACGGGCCGGTCCTGGTCGGGCACCGGCTGGCGTACCTCACCCAGCTGTTCGCCCACACCACGCACACCGAACGGGACTGGTGGCGCAGCCGCGACCGGGTCCTGCAGCGGCTGCTCGCCGCGGGGCGCGGCCCCGGGGCGCCGCAGCGCGTCAGCCGGCTCCAGCCGCTGGCCCTCTATCTCCTCCAGCTGGAGTCCCTCGCGGCCGGGAGAACCCCCTGAGCCCGGACGACACCACCGCCCGCACCACCCCAAAGGAAGAGGGGACATCATGCGGAAGACACTGCCCGTCATCAGTACCGGTGTGGCGACCGGCACCTCGTCGGGCGGCTGTTCGACGCCCGCCGCCGCGGCACCGGCCCGTCCGGGCCTGCCACGCTGGCGCAAACGCGCCCTGCGCATCGCGCTGGTCCGCCACCACGACCTGTGCCTCAACACCCGGCAGATCACCCAGATCCAGAAGCGGGCCGGGGTCCTGCCACACCTGGGCCTCGGCTACATCCACACCGCGCTGAAGTCGGCCGGCTTCCACGAGGTCATCCAGGTCGACACCCCCGCCCTCGGCCTGGACAGCGAAGGGCTGCGCAAACTGCTCGCCGACTTCGGACCGGACCTGGTCGGTGTCAGCACCACCACGCCCGGCCTGCCGGGTGCCGTCGAGGCGTGCCAGGCGGCCAAGAGCACCGGCGCCAAGGTCATCCTCGGCGGCCCGCACACCGAGGTCTACGCGCACGAGAACCTCTTCCACGACTGCATCGACTACGTCGGTGTCGGCGAGGGCATCACGATCATGCCCGAGCTGGCGGAGGCACTGGAACAGGGTGAGAAACCGGAGGGCATCCGGGGTCTGGTGACCCGTGAGCACGACGGCGGCGCCGCGCCGATGGTGAACCTGGAGGAGGTCGGCTGGCCCTCCCGCGACGGCCTGCCGATGAACAGCTACTACTCGATCATGGCCCCCCGGCCGTTCGCGACGATGATCTCCAGCCGGGGCTGCCCCTTCAAGTGCAGTTTCTGCTTCAAGCAGGCCGTCGACAAGAAGTCGATGTACCGCTCCCCCGAGGACGTCGTCGGCGAGATGACGGAGCTCAAGGACCGCTACGGGGTGAAGGAGATCATGTTCTACGACGACGTGTTCACCCTGCACCGCGGCCGCGTCCGGGAGATCTGCGCACTCATCGGCGAACAGGGTCTGAAGGTGCGCTGGGAGGCACCCACCCGCGTGGACCTGGTGCCGGAGCCGCTGCTGAAGGCGATGGCCGGGGCGGGCTGCACCCGGCTGCGGTTCGGCATCGAGCACGGCGACCCCGAGATCCTCAAGCGGATGCGCAAGGAGAGCGACATCGAGAAGATCGAAGGGGCCGTCACCTCCGCGCACGAGGCGGGCATCAAGGGCTTCGGCTACTTCATCGTCGGCTGGCTCGGCGAGACCCGGGAGCAGTTCCGCGCCACCGTCGACCTCGCCTGCCGCATCCCGCTGGACTACGCGAGCTTCTACACCGCGACCCCGCTGCCCGGCACTCCGCTGCACACCGAGTCCGTGGCCGCCGGGCAGATACCGGCCGACTACTGGGACCGGTTCGTGCAGGGCGAGTTCGACGCGCGAATCGGCTATCTGGTGCCCGACGCCCAGCGCCGCGCCCAGGCCGCCTACCGTGCGTTCTTCCTGCGCCGCTCGATGGCGAAGCCGTTGCTGACCCACATGGCCACCACCGGCCAGTGGCGCAACACGCTGGACGGGCTGCGCAGCCTGGCCCGGTCGACCTCCAACACCGACCGTGACTTCTGAGACCGCCCGCCCGGCCGCGTCCCTGCGGCCGGGCCCTCCCGTCCGCCTCAACACGCCGCTGCCGGCCCACGGCCGGCGGCGGCGCGGCGAACCCCTCCTGACCCATCACGTCCGTACGGCCATGGCCCGCGGCTTCCGCCCGCCCGCGTCCTGGTCGGTACCGGTGGCCTACGTCCTGCCCGACGGGCCCAAGGGCGAGACACCCCCGCTCCGTGCGGCCCGCGCCGCCGCCGACGTCCTGCGCGCCGGCTCCCCCGCCCTCGCCCTGATCGCCCCGACGTACGTGTCCCGCGGCACCCTGGCCGAGCAGGAGGAGCGCCTCGACGCACTGCTGGACCGGGTCGCCGAGCTGGCCGAGGAACACCCCGACGCCCCCGCCGTGCTGTTCGTCGGCATGCAGTGGTCCTCGGCCGAGGAGCGGGACGAGTCCGTACGGCGGCTGCGGGCCCTGCTCCTGCGGGCCCGCGGGCGGCTGCCGCGGCTACCCGTGTGCGGCCTCTCCGTGCCCGGCCCGGGCAAGCCCCGCACACTCAACGCCGCGATCGCGGTGGCGGAACTGCTCGGCTGCGCGGGCGTCGGCTGGGTCGACGACGACGTGACCCTGGACCCGGGCTGTCTGTCACGGCTGGTACGGGACTTCCGGGCGGCCGGCTGCCGGGGCGCGGTGGGCGCCACGAAGGTGCCGCACACCAAGGACTTCGCCACCTCGCGCCTGCTGGCCCGTGCCAAGGCGATCGCGGCACCCGCGACCAACTATCCGCACGGCTGCTGCATCCTGGTGGCCACCGACGTCCTGGCCGGCGGCCTGCCGGGCCGGTACGTCTCGGACGACGGCTACGTCTGCTTCCGGCTCCTCGATCCCGCGCTGCCCGATCCCCTGGCCCGGCTGCGCCTCGTACCGGACGCACGCTGCCACTACTACGTCGCCGGTCCCGCGGTCGAGACCCGCCGCAGGATCCGCCGGCTCCTCCTCAACCACCTCGTCGACCTCGCCGACTGGCCCCTGCCCGTCGTCCGCCACTACTTCCGCCATCTCCTCTTCGCCGACATGTGGCCGCTGACCGGCTTCGACGGCACCGGTGGACGGCGGCGCGGCGTCCAGAAGGCACTGATCAAGTGGCTCTACTTCGCCTGGTTCGCGGGGGTGGGAGCGGAGCTGTACCTGCGCGGGCTGACCGGTCGGCCGCTGCGCGCCGTGGAGTGGGCCCCGTACTCGGCCGTCCTTCCCCTCACACCCGCTGACCAGGAGCGCTGATGAAGGTACTGTCCCTCCACTCCGCCGGCCACGACACCGGCGTCGGCTACTTCGAGGACGGACGGCTGGTCTTCGCCGTCGAGACCGAACGTCTCACCCGCGTCAAGCACGACCACCGCTCCGACCTCGCGCTGGAGCACGTGCTGTCCCAGGAGTGCGTGGACACCGACGGGATCGACCTCGTGGCGGTCAGCACCCCGGTACGCAGCGCCCTGCTGCGGATCCCGGACCTCGACCACGCCATGGAGCGGATCAACGCCGGAGCGCCGCACCACCGGACCACCTGCGACCTGCTGGGCCGTCGGGTGGACTGCGTGGTCGTCACGCACGAGGTCTCGCACGCGGCCCTCGCCGCCCACTACGCGGGCCACGAGGACGGCACCCTCGTGCTGGTCAACGAGGGCCGCGGGCAGCTCACCCGCAGTTCCCTGTTCCGGGTCGAGGGCGAGCGCCTGGAGTGGATCGAGAAGGACCCGCTGCCCTGGTACGGCAACGGCTTCGGCTGGACCGCGATCGGCCACCTCCTGGGCTTCGGCACGAGTCCCAGCGTCGCCGGCAAGGTGATGGCCCTCGGTGGGTACGGGCAGCCGGACACCCGCATACGCGAACAGCTGCGGGCGGTGGATCCCCGGGTCATGCACGATCTGGCACTGGCCGAACGGGTCCGCGGCGAACTCGCCGAACGTCCCGAGTTCAGCGCGGAGTTCGAGACGGCGGCCCATGTCGTCGCCACCTTCCAGGAACTGTTCACCGAAGCCGTGCACGCCGTGCTCGACCGGCACGTCACCCGCACGGCCGCGGGTGTGGGACCGATCGCCCTCGGAGGCGGCTGCGCCCTGAACATCGTCGCCAACTCGGTGCTGCGCGAGACCTTCGGCCGGGACATCGCCGTCCCGCCGGCCTGCGGTGACGCGGGGCACCTGGCGGGCGCGGGGATCTACGCCCTCACCTACCTGCTGGGCGAGCGGCCCGAACCGCTGAGCGTGTACGCCAACGGCGCAGGCGAGCCACGCGCCGACGTCCTGGCCAACCTGGAGGCGGCGGGGCTGCGGGCCGTGCCGTACGACGCCCCGGCGGTCGCCCGGCTGCTCGCGGACGGCGGTGTCGTGGCCCTGACGGAGGGGGCGGCCGAGCTCGGGCCCCGGGCACTGGGGCACCGCTCACTGCTGGGCAGCCCGGCCGCGTCCGGGATGCGCAAGCGGATGAGCGAGGAGCTCAAACAGCGCGAGTGGTACCGCCCGTTGGGCGCCGTGATGCGCGACGAGCGCTTCGCCGAGCTCTACCCGGGCGGCCGCCCGTCCCCGTACATGCTCTTCGAGTACCTGCTGCCGGAGGGCACCGCGCCGGAGGCCCGGCACGTCAACGGCACCTGCCGGATCCAGACCCTGGGCGCCGACCAGCCGCGGCTGCACGGGCTGCTCGGCTCCTTCGAGGCGCAGACCGGCGTCCCGGCACTGATCAACACCTCGCTCAACGGCCCCGGCCGGGCCATCGCCCACACCAGCCGGCACGTGCTGGACGACTTCGCGCACAGCGACGTCGACCTGTTCGTCTTCGACGACGTGATGGCCTACCGGGGCGAGCCCCGGTAGGCCGTCGGCCGGCACTCAGCCCACCAGGTGCCGCGGCAGCAGCCGGTCCAGTACGTCGTCGGTGTAGAGGCCGACGACGGGGACCAGCCCCGAGGAGGCCGGCTGCTCCCGCACCGCGGCCAGGGCCTTGGCACGCAGCCTCTCCAGCAGTTCCCCGACCTGCCCTGGGGGCACCGCTCCGGTCCGCATCAGGTGGGCGAGGTTTCCCTCCCGCTCGCCGTTGCGGTCGTAGTCGGTCAGGTCGTCGGCGATCGTGATGATCGTGCCGAAGGCTTCGGCGAACCGCCGCGCCGCGTCGACGGACTTCTCCGCACGCCCGCAGATCGCGGAGAGCGAGCCGTAGCAGCCGAGGAAGGTGGCCCCGTAGGTGCTGGCGTTGGCGCACCACTCGTCGAGGTTCCCCGCACGGTGGCTCTTGGTTCGGATCTGGCCGGTGCAGACCGCGGTGAAGTCGTGCTCCAGCACCTCGGTCACGGCGCGGGCGTCCTCGGCGAGCGCGCACATCTCGTGCAGTGCCGTCAGATGCAGGTGCAGGCACAGACAGGCGAGTTCGACACGGTCGAGCCCGGTGTCGTCGTCCATGAGGTCGTCGAGCAGCTTCATGGCGACGATGTCCATGGCGAGCGCGCGGGCCACCGCGGCCCGCCGCCGCGGTTCGGTGACCCACTCGGTGAGGAAGTGCGGCACCCTCAGGTACAGGCGCAATGCCGCGGTGTGGGCCACGAGTTCGGCGGAGCCGCCGTTGCGGGCGACGAACTCCGTCACGTGGTCGCGGTTGGCGGCCTCGGTGACCAGCATCGACGTGGTGTAGGCCGCGGGCAGGGCCGCGGTCACGGCCGGTCCGCGCTGATCTCGGCGAGCGTGGACCGCCAGTCGTCGTGCTCCAGGGCCCCGGCGAAGCCCACGTAGTCGGCGCCCGCCTCCAGGTAGGCCGTGACGTGTTCCCGCCGGCGCACGTTGCCGCTGACGAACAGGATCTGGTCGGGGTGCAGCTGCCGCCGGAAGTGACGGACCACGTCGGCGGGGACCTGGGCGTAGCGGGAGTACAGGTACACCATGTGGAAGCCGAAGCTGCGGGTGACCGCGATGTACCGGTCCATCTGTTCGGTGGTCGTGGTGGCCACCGGCACCGTGCCGAGCAGCTTCCCCGTCCTGTGGTCCTCTCCGAAGGTGAGGGCGACGGTGAGCAGGAGTTCCGGCCAGTCCTCGCGGTCGACCCGGCCGGGCAGGTTGACCAGGGTCTCCAGGTAGCTCTTCCACACGTAGTAGTCGTCGCGCGAGCCGAGCAGCGCGGGCAGTATCACGGCGTCGGCTCCGCGGGCCAGGGGGAAGCCCGAGCCCTTGCGCGGCGGGAAGTGCAGCAGCACGGGCAGCGAGCTGACCTCCTTGATCGCCGCCACGTACGGGTTCATGCGGGCCTCGAACGACTCGTAGTCGGTGCTGGCGAGGATGAGGGCGGGGCAGCCGAGCTCGTCGAGGATCTTCGCCTTCTCCACGGCCTCGGCCTGGGGCACCTTGAACGGGTCGATGATGTGGACGGGCCCCCGTTCGTGCCCCTGCAGCCGTGCGAGGACCGCTCCCCGGCTCAACAGGGGTGCTGCCGCCGGGACTTCTGTGCGCTGGGCCAGCTGCGGTGACGTGTTCACCAGCGATCCCCCTCGTGGTCCGGTCGTGGCGCGCTGCGCGCCGTCCTGCCGGGTCCGCCCGGCGCGGCCGCCGAGGACGTCTCCGGGGTCCTCGTCCTGGCCAGTGCCGCCACGACGGACGCGGTGGTGTAGAGCGCTTTCGTGTCCAGGACGACGGAGCCGAGCGCGGCCTTCCCGCGCAGCCCGCGTTCCCAGTGCTCACGTGCGTCGGGGTCGAACTCCATGGGTCCTGGCACCCGGCACCATGCGGATGGCCGCCAGCTGCCGTCCTTCTCCTGCGCGTCGATCAGGTGGGAGGCCGCCCGGGCGGCGGCGGCACGGCCCTGCGGCGACCGGCCGGCCAGCACGGTGCGCAGGGCGAAAGCGGTGGCGAAGGCCGAGCCCTCCGGCTCCCACTCGGTGCGTACGGCGCCGTCCTCGCCGATCCTGGCGGCGGCCCAGCCGGCGGCCCGCGAGACCTCGGGCGGCACCTCGTCCGACGGGCCGGCGGTGAGGGCCTCGGCCGCCAGCGCGGTGGGGTACTCGCGATCAGGCCACCAGTAGGCGGGCCATGACCCCTCGGGGCGCTGGAGCTCGCGGAGGCGGGTCAGGAGCCGCTCACGCACGGGCAGTCCGTGCAGTCCGGCGGCGGCCGTGGTCACGCACGGATGGCTCGCGTACCAGGCGTCCCAGCGGGGGGCCACCCGCTCCAGGAAGGGCGCGGCGATCCGCGGGAGATAGCTGGAGATGCCGCCGTCCTCATGGAGGTGCGCCGCCACGAAGCGGTATCCCTCGTCCGCGCGGGGATCGTCCTCGGCGTCCAGCGCTTCGGCCAGTCGCAGTACCCAGGAGGTGATGTCGGCGTCACCGGGGACCTGGGGGCAGTAGCCCCAGCCGTCGGACGGGCCGCGGGTCTGTCTCAGCAGCTCCCAGGCGGACACCGCCGCCGATCGCCCGGGGCCCTCGGGCAATTCCGCGAGTGAGGCCCCGACAAAGGCGGTGGCCCAGAACTGGCCCGGGCCACGGACTTCGTAGTCGTTCCACCAGCCGTCCGCGTCACGCGCGGTCCGGAGGAATTCCGTTGCCCTCTCCAGGGCTTGTTCGGCGGATTCGCCGAATGGTAATCGCTGTGCACCGTTCACGAACTCTCCTTTCTGGGGAGAGGCGACGAGCCGGGCCACCGTGCCGACGCACGCGTGGACACCGCGGCAGCAGGACGAATACCCAACCCTACACGTGTTCGTATCGGCGAGACAGAGTCATTACCCCGGACATACAGCGCGGACTCGCGGCGGATTCAGACGAATTGCATGTGGGTACGCCGCCGCAATCGCACCGCCATGACGCCGCCGCTCGCCAGCAGCAGCAGCGCGGTCACCACGACGGCGTGCGTCGCGCCCGAGGTGAGGGATCCGCTGCCGGCGCCGTCGACGGCGTACGTGATGATCTCCCGGGTCGACCAGAAGGGCAGCACCTTGGCGGCGTCCTCGGCCGGGTCGATCACCATCTGGGCACCGATGACGGAGATCAGCAGCAGGGTGCCCTCCAGGTCGCGGGGTACGGCGAGGCCGAGCAGCAGCCCGAGCGGGACCGCCACCAGGGTGGTCAGCGCCAGTTCCAGCGCGACCGCCTGCGGGTGCGCCACGTCCTGGTCCACGATCACGACCACGGAGTACAGCGCGGAGATCATGAGCCCGGCGGTGAGCAGCGCGAACAGCCGACCCAGGTACAGATGCCGGGGCCGGAAGCCGGACAGGGTGAGCCGGGGCTCGATCTCCCGGCCGCCGACGGCCGAGAAGAGGGCGGCGGTGCTCACCGCGAAGCCCACGCCCAGGCTGGCGAACCTGATGGCCTGGCCGGGCTGGCCGTGGCGGCCCAGGTAGAACACCAGCGGCACGAGGAGGAGCAGTCCCAGCACTCCGCGCCGGCGCAGCAGTTCGCGCAGGGTCATCTCCGCCATGCGCAGGGTCCGGGTCATCGGCTCGCCTCCGGCTTCCTGGGGCTGAGGTCCAGCACGTGGTCGACCTGGTCGAGTTCGTTGAGCATGTGCGTGACGACCACGATCGCCTTGCCCTGGTCGCGCCAGCTCCAGACGTTCCGCCAGAAGTCGACGTAGGAACCCCGGTCGAAGCCCTGGTAGGGCTCGTCGAGCAGCAGGACGTCCGGATCGCCGAGGGCGGACAGGACGACGTTCAGCTTCTGCCGGGTACCGCCCGACAGATCCTTGGCCAGGGTGCCGCGGGCGACCGGCCAGTCGAGTTCCGCGGCGAGCCGGCGCCCCCGGCGGTCGGCGTCCCGGCCGCCCATCCCCCGGCCCGTGCCGAACAGCGTGAAATGCTCGCGCGGCGTCAGGAAGCCCATCACGCCCGCGTTCTGCGGGCAGTAGCCGAGGCATCCGGAGATGGTCACGCGGCCCGCGTCCGGCGCGAGCAGCCCGGCGCAGATCTTGAGCATGCTGGACTTGCCCGCTCCGTTGCTGCCCACGATCGCGGCGACCTCACCGGCGCGCACGACGAGATCGACACCGTCCAGGACGCGGCGGCGACCGTAGCTCTTCACGATCCCGTGTGCGTGCAGCAGGACCTCCCGCCCGGACGGCGGCCCGTACACCCCGTCCGACTGCCGCTCCGCACGTGCGGAATACCTCATGTGTGACACCTTCCTTCCGCCGCCGCGACGAATGGCGCGGAAAACCGTGCCGTCAGCCTGCCACAGCCGGGCGAACCGGCCGCGCGTACCGCCCGTACACGCGACGTGCCGAAATAAGTCGGCCGAATACTTTCGGCCGTTTCCCGGACGGGTCCCGAAAGAACTCGGCGCGAGGGCAACAGAATTCGGCCAGGCCATCGCGCGATTCCCCCACGTCCGCCCGGCGGATTCACCGGACCGACGCAACCGGAACCCCGGCATTTCGGCCACCGCCCCGGAACTGGACAACCGTCTTGTGATCACTTCGAGGCCCCCGTTAGAGTTCGCCCCGTCGAAATCAGCACACTCCGCACATTGTGCGGCGCGCATGTAGACGGTGAATTCCCCTTCGCCCCGCGGCTGCTCGGCGGAGGGCCGGAACGGGTGGTGCACGGGTCGGCCGGCGAAGGGACGCGGATGCGCGGGGGAACCGGAAGCGGGCGTACGTGGTGGCAGCGCGCCGTGGCCCGCGGCTTCGACCCCCTGCCCCCGCCGCGGACCCCGGTGACCCTGGTCGGGTCGGGAGAGGTCCGGCGGGATCCGGCGGACCTGACGGCCGGACTGCCCGCCGGCGGACTCGGGGTGCTGCTGCCCACCTATGTGGCGCGCTGCCCCCTGGCGGCCCAGGAGACGGCCCTGCGCCAGCTCCTCGACGCGCTCACCGACGTACGGAAGGCCCGTCCCGGCCTGCCCCTGACGATCTGGCTGGGCATGCAGTACGGCCACGGCGAACTGGAGGAGGCCGTCGACCGGTTGCGCGCGCTGACCAGGGACCGCGCCCTGCCCGTCGTCGGGTTCGCGCTGCCGGGCCGCGGGAAACTCCGGACGGTCAACACCGCGCTCGCGCTGTCCCGGCGGCTCGGCCACACCGGCTGGCTGTGGACCGACGACGACGTCGAGTTCGGCCCCGGCTGTCTCGTCCGGCTCGTCGAGCGCTTCCACGAACGCGGCTGCGCCGGAGCGGTCGGCGCCCACCTCGTCGCCCTGCCCCGCGCCACGGCCGCGGCACGCACGATGGACCGTGTCTCCGGCGTCACCGTGCCGCCCGCCGCCTACCCCGCGGCGGCCTGCATGCTCGTGGCGGCCGAGGTCGTCGCCGGCGGCATCCCGGCCCGGCGGCTCGCCGACGACGGCCATGTCCTCTTCGAGCTCCTCGACCCCGGCGCCGCCGACCCGCTGCACGACCTCGAAGTGCTGCCGGACGCCCGGGGCACCTTCTACCGGGTCGCCCGGACCCGCGACACCCTGCGCCGGCTGCGCCGCTCCCTCTACAGCCATGTGACCTGCACGGCCGACTACCCGTGGGCGACCGCGCGGACGTACCTCACCGGCACCCTGTTCCACGGCCTGTGGCCGCTCGCGGCCTGGGACGGCAGCGGCGGCCCGGTACGGGGACTGAAGCGCTGGACCGTCAAGGCCGTCCACCTGGCCTGGTTCTGCTCCGTCGCCGCCGGGCTCGCCGTACGCGGCGCGGCCGGCCGGCCGCTGCGGCACGTGCCGTGGGGTGACGACGGCGACTTCATGAGCCCGGCCGCCGGGGGACCCCCCGCGACGGCACGCACCGCAAGCTGACACGGGACGGCCGCCCGGCACACGGCGGCCGCCCGCACGCCGACACAGGCGGCCGCCCGCTGCGGCGGCCCCGGAGGGGAGACGCCGTGCGGACCTCGGCACTCAAGGAGGCGGCGGTCACCGTCGTCCTGCCGCACTACGACTGCGCCGGTTATCTGGGCGCGGCGGCGGCCTCGGTCCTCGCCCAGGACCGGACCGACCTGCGGCTGGTCGTGGTCGACGACTGCTCCCCCGACGAGGCGTGGACGGCCGCGCTGCGCCCGTACGCCGACGACCCGCGGCTGACCGTCCTGCGCACCTCGGAGAACGTCGGCCATCTGCGCATCAAGAACAAGGTCCTGCAACGCGCGGACACCCCGTACATCGCCTTCCAGGACGCCGACGACATCAGCCTGCCGGGCCGGCTGCGTCGGCAGCTCCCCCTGCTGGAACGGGGCAGGGCGGATCTCGTGGGCTGCGCCTACGAGTACATCGACGCCGCGGGGCGGAGCACGGGGCGGCGCCGGATGCCCCGCAACGGCAACCTGTGGATGCGCCTCGGCCGTTCGACGGTGCTGCTGCACCCGTCGTCCGTCGTACGCCGCGAGGTCCTGGAACGGCTCGGCGGCTTCGACGGCACGGTCCGGCTGGGCGCGGACACCGACTTCCATCTCCGGGCGGCCCGGCTGTACCGGCTGCGCAGTGTGCGTCACGTCCTGTACCGCTACCGGATCTGGCCCCAGTCGCTGACCCAGGCGCCCGGAACGGGCTTCGGGTCCGCCGAACGCCTGTCCTACACGCGGGCGATGAGTGAACAGGAGCGCCGCCGTCGTGAGGCGGCGACCCGCGAGGAGCTGCTGCCCCTGCTGCTCGCGCCGCCCAACGACATCGACTTCACGCTGGAGCCGGTCGCGGTGGGCGGGTGAGGGTGACGAGCATGGAAGCGCCCCTGCCCCCGATCGGCGTGGTCGTCGCCGCGCCCGAGGGCGCGTGGGAACCCGCGGTGCACAGCCTGCTGCGCCAGTCCCTGCCACCGGCGTCGATCACGGTGGTCACGCCCACGACCACCTCGACGACCACTCCGGCGACCAGATCGGCGGCGGCCCCGGCGGACGGGCCGCCGGACCTCCGCCCGCACTTCGTACCCTGCACGCCCGGGACCGCCGCCGGGGCCTGCGCCGGGGCCGCGCGTGCCACCCGGGCACCCTACGTCGCCTTCCTGCACGGCCGTGACGAGGCCCTCCCCGACTGGCTGCGCCGCCTGGCCCGGGCGGCCCGCGACGGTGCCGGCCTCGTCCAGTGCGGCACGCTCAGGGTGCGGGCTGACGCGCTGGTCGAGGGCATCGCCCTGACGCCCGGTCTCGACGGCGCCGCGTACGCCGTACGACGCGACCTGCTGGGCACCAGCGGGCGTACGGCCGCCCGGGTCATGGTGCCGCGGCTGCTGGTGCGGCGCCGGACCGACGACAGCGCCACCACCGCCTCCGCCGCCCGCGCCGCCGGCTCGGGCCTCGTACGGGACGCGCACCTCACCCCCCGCGTCGACGAGCCCCCGGAGGAGGCGGCCGGACGCGGACGCGCCCCGGACCTCGTCTCCGTCGTGATCCCCGTCCGCAACGGCGCGCTCACCCTCCCGGCACAGTTGCGCGCGCTGTCCTCGCAGACCCGCATTGGTCCCTGGGAGGTCCTCGTCGTCGACAACGGCTCGACCGACGCGACGCGCGAGGTGGCCGAGAAGGCCCGCCCCGACCTGCCCGCCCTGCGGATCGTCGACGCCCACGAGCGCCCCGGCGAGAGCTACGCGCGCAACCGCGGGATCGCCGCCGCCCGCGGTGACTTCGTCGCCTTCTGCGACGCGGACGACGTCGCCGACCCCGGCTGGCTGGCCGCGCTGGCCGACGCGGCCCCGGACGCCGACCTCATCGGCGGCAGCCTGGACAGCAGTGTGCTCAGCCCGGTGTACGCCGACGAGCAGCCGGCGCCGATGACCGGCCAGACGGACTTCCTGCCGTTCGCGCGAGGCGCCAACTGCGCCGCCTGGAAGGACGTGTTGACGACGATCGGCGGCTGGGACGAGAACTACCGGGGCGGCGGCGAGGACATGGACCTCTCCTGGCGGGCCCACCTGTGCGGCTACAGGGTCGGCTACGCGCACGACGCCCGCATGCACTACCGGCTGCGCGCCGAACTCACGTCCCTGGCCCGGCAGAAGTGGAACTACGGCAGGTCCGGTGCCCAGCTGTACGCCGCCTACCGCCACGCCGGCTTCGAGCGCCGCGACCACCGGACGGTCCTCGCCAACTGGTCCTGGCTGCTGCTGCACGCCCCCGACCTCGCCCGTTCCCCGGCCCTGCGCCGCCGCTGGATCCGCTACGGCGCCCGCCTCTCCGGCTTCCTGGCGGGCAGCGCCGAACGGGGCGTCAGATACTTGTGACGGCTGCTTGTCACCCGGATCCCGCCTTCACTCCATGAAGCTCCGGTGAAGGCGAGGGTGGTACTCCCGTTCCTGCCGTCGCGGGGTGCACTGGCTGCCGGCCTCGCACCGGCCGACAGTGGTCATCAGGGGGGCAGGGCGGCTCGCCCCGCCCCTGTTCGGCCCGTACCGCGTTTCCGAGGAGCACGCCGTGCCCAGTAAGTCATCAGCAGCCCAGGAACTCGTGATCGTGACCGGCGCGTCGACGGGGATGGGCGCGGCCACCGCGCGGGCCATGGCCCGCCGCGGGTTTCACGTTCTCGCCGGCGTGCGACGCGACAGCGACGGCGAGGCGCTGCGCGCCGCCGGCATCGAGCCGGTGATCCTGGACATCACCCGTCAGGAACACATCGCGGCGCTGGTGGCACGCGTCGACGGCGACCCCCGGAAGCGGGCCCTGCGAACGCTGGTCAACAACGCCGGCATCCCCGGCGCCGGGCCGGTCGAGGTGGTGCCCCTCGACGAATGGCGGCGCCTGTTCGAGGTGAACGTCCTCGGACACGTCGCGATCACCCAGGCCCTGCTCCCCGCGCTGGTGCGCAGTGGGGGCCGCGTCGTCAACATCACCTCGCTGAACGGCAGGATCGCCATGGCGGGCTACGGCCCGTACGCCGCCGGCAAGTTCGCCATGGAGGCGGTGAGCGACGCGCTGCGCAACGAACTGGCCCCGCACGGCGTGCAGGTGGTGGTCGTCGAACCGGGCGGCGTGCAGACCGACATGGCCGGCCGCGGCACCGCGGACCTGAGCCGCCTCGCTGCCCGGATGACCCCGGAGCAGCGCACGCGCTACGGCACCCTGGTGCGGGCGCTGCCCTCCCACGTCGCGGCGTTCACCAAGGCCGGCGTCACCCCCGACACCGCGGCCCGTACGATCGCCGAGGCCGCCACCGCCCGCAGGCCCCGCACGCGCTACACCGTCGGCGCGACGGCCACCTTCCTCATCCGTGCCTCCCGTTTCCTCCCCGACCGGGTGCTCGACCGGATGACGACCTCCGACCTGCGCAAGCACTACCCGAAGGCCGGCGGCTGATCCTCGGCGGGCGCCGGCCGGGCGGGACGCGCGGGCGAGCGGTCACCGGTCGTCGGGCGGCCCGTCGGGGGTCAGGCCCTGGACGCTGGTCAGCTCGGTGAGGCCCGAGATGTTCAGGACCGGTCCCAGCAGGGGCGTGGCGATGAGCCGGATGCGGTCGGCATGCGCGAACAGGACGCTCAGCCCGGCGCTGTCGAGGTACTCCACGGCGGTCAGGTCGACGACGAGGAACCCCTCGGCCTTGTCGAGGGCGTCGGCCAGGGCACCGGTGTTGGTCATGTCGATCTCGCCGACGACCGTCAACAGCGGGCTGCCGTCCGGTTGGTGACCGGGGATCAGGGTGAGCGGAGTGGTCATCGGGCGATCCTCGTGTGCATGTCGACGGTGGTGCCGGCCGGGTCGGCGGTGATGGTGACCTGCTGCATCAGTGCGTTCATCAGGCCGACTCCGCGGCCACGATGGGTGTTCAGGTGCGGCTGGGGCTGCTTCCAGCGGCCGCTGTCGGCGATGGTCAGGTGCAGGACGTCGACGTGGGCCTCCGCGCGCAGGCGTACGGTCTCGCCCGGGGTGTCGCGGTGGCCGTGCTCCACCGCGTTGGCACATGCCTCACCGGCGGCCACCAGCACGCTCTGCACCATGTGCGGCGGCAGTTCGCACTGCCCGAGCCAGCTGCGCAGCGCCTTGCGGACCGGCGCCAGCTGAGAGGACTCGGCGGGGAAACTCATCTCCAGCGGAGCCGGGTGGCGGTACAGCAGCAGGGCGACGTCGTCGTCGTAGCCGTTCACGGGGGCGAGCCGGGCCAGGACCTCGGTGGCGAGATCGTCCACGGCGGCGTCCCGGCCGTCCTGGACGGCTTCGCTGGCCTGGTCGATGCCGGCGGTCAGCGGACGGCTCCGGCGCTCGACGAGGCCGTCGGTGTAGAGCAGGAGGGTGGCGCGAGCCGGGACGGTGCAGCTGGCTTCGGGCCGGTGCCGGCCCGGGCGGACGGCCAGCGGGATGGAACGCCCCCCTTCGAGCAGGGCGGTGGTGCCGTTCGGATGCGTGAGGATGCCCGGCGGGTGGCCAGCGCTGGAGTACGTCAGTTCGCCGGTCCCGGGGTCCAGGACGCCGCAGAAGACGGTGGTGCACAGGGCGCCGGCGACGCCCGCGGCGAAGTGGTCCAGGGCCATGAGCGTCTTGGCGGGGCTGGCGTCCTGCAGGAGCAGGGCACGGCAGGCGCTGCGCAGTTGTCCCATCACGGTGGCCGCTTGGAGGCCGTGTCCGACGCAGTCGCCGACGACGATGCCGATGCGTCCGTCGGGCAGGGTGACGGTGTCGTACCAGTCGCCGCCGACTTCCAGCGGACGGGTGGCGGGCTCGTAGCGGACGGCGAAGCCCGCCGGCAGGTGGGAAGGGCCGAGGATGGCTCGCTGCAGGGCGATGGCGGTCTCGCGCTGCTGGTCGATCTGGTGGGCGCGGGCCAGCGCCTGGGCGAGCTGTCCGGCGATCAGGGACAGCAGGAGCTGGTCCTCGTCGGTGAAGTGGCGGTTCTCGCTGAGGCTGATGTGCAGCACCATGGGGCCCTCGGGGTGGTTCACCGTGATGCCCGCCCCGTCGGCGTCCGAGACCGCCGTGAGAGGCGGCTGCTCCAGCCAGTCGGCGAAGGTGTCCCGTCGCTGGGCGGACAGCGTCTGCCAGGTCAGGTCCTGGTGGGTGGAGAGCACCGCCGGTTCCTGGCCCTGAGGGCGCACCACGGCCAGTACGCGCCGGGCACTCCACAGGTCCTTCAGCTCGGCCAGCGCGCCCGCCAGCGCCTCGGGCAGGCTGGTCGCCCGGCTCACCCGCATGTTGAGCGCGGCCTGGGCGCTCTCCCGCTGGATGGCGTAGTGCTCGGCGGTGACATCGCGGAAGGTGCCGACGATCACCTGGCTCCCGGTGTCGGGGTCCTGGGCCTCACTGAACATGGCCGTCACCCACACCCGGTGTCCGTCCCGGTGGCTGACCGGGATGGTGTAGGAGCCCTTGGAGTTGCCCACCAGCTGGGAGAAGGCGGCGGCGACCTGGTCGTGGGCGCCGGCATCGGTGCCGGCGTCCGGCCACCAGGGGTGGATCGGCTGGTACGGCAGTCCTTCCGGCCCGTAGCCGAGGATGTCGGTGAAGGCGGTGTTGATCTCGATGACCGCGCCGTCCTCGTCGCACACGAAGAACGCCTCCTGCAGGGAGTCCACCAGCGCGGCCCGCCAGCGCGCCTGGTGGTTGCGCAGCCGCGCCAGCTCCATGTTGGCCCGGACCCTGGCGAGCAGTTCGGCGGCGGCGAACGGCTTGACCAGGTAGTCGTCGGCGCCGGCCTGCAGGCCCTCGATCGATGCCTCCTGCCCGGCCCGGGCGGACAGCAGCAGCACGGGTACGGCGGCGGTACGCGGGTCCTCGCGCAGCTCCGCCACCAGGGACAGGCCGTCGAGTTCCGGCATCATGACATCGCTGACCACGAGGTCGGGAGCCTGGGCGCGGACGGCCGCCAGGGCCTGGGCGCCGTCGTCGACGGTGTCGACCCGGTATCCGGCGCCGGTCAGGATGCGCGTCAGGTAGTCGCGCATGTCGGCGTTGTCGTCCGCCACCAGCACGCGTGCGGTCGCGCCCGGCCCGGAGGGACGGTCCGGGGACGTGCCGGCATCGGCGTGCGGCACGGCCGGCCGCTCGTCGTCGTCGGGAAGCCAGCGCAGCGCTTCCTGGAGGTAGGGGTCGGCCGAGGGCAGGGCGCGGGTGTCGCCGGCCGGTGCCACGGACGCGGCGGGCAGGTGGGCCGTGCCGAAGGGCAGGCGGATGGTGAAGCGTGTCCCCTCGCCCTCGGTGCTGTCGGCGGTGATGGTGCCGCCGTGCAGGCCGATCAGTTCCTGCACCAGGGCCAGCCCGATGCCGCTGCCCTCGTTGGAGCGGGAGCGGGCGTTCTCGATGCGGTGGAACCGCTCGAAGAGGCGGGGCACCTCGTCGGCCGCGACCCCGATGCCGGTGTCGGCGATCGTCACCACCGCCTGCGCGTCCTCGGCCCGCACGGTGACCCGGACGGAGCCGTCGAAGGTGAACTTCAGCGCGTTGCTCAGCAGGTTGAGGACCACCTTCTCCCACATGCCGCGGTCCAGGAAGACCGGCTCGTCGAGCGGAGGGCAGTCGACCTCGTAGACGAGACCGGCCTTCTCCACCGCGGAGCGGAAGACGCTGGCCAGTTCGCCGGTCAGGGCCGGCAGGTCCACCGGCTCGTAGGTGGCCTGCATCCGCCCCGCTTCGATGCGGGAGAAGTCCAGCAGGGTGTTGACCAGCTTGCCGAGTCTGAGGCCGTTGCGGTGGACGACGTCCAGGTCCTCCCGGACCCGGCGGTCGCCGTCCGTGAACCGGGCACGCAGTTCCTCCAGCGGCCCCATGATCAGGGTCAGCGGGGTACGGAACTCATGGCTGATGTTGGAGAAGAAGGCCGTCTTGGCCCGGTCCAGCTCGGCCAGCTCCTCCGCCCTGCGCTGCTGTGCCTCGTAGCTGCGGGCACTCGCGATCCCCGCCGACAGGTGTCCGGCGAGCAGCTCCACGAAGCCGCGGTAGCCGTCGTCCAGCGCCCGGAAGGGGTTGAGGCCGGCCACGAGGAACCCGTACGGGGTGCCGCCCTGCTGCAGCAGCGGCGTCACCAGGGCCTGTGTGGGCGGCTTCGTCCAGTTGCCGGCCGGCAGCCGCGTGAACGGTGCGTCGGCCAGCGGCATCAGCACGGATTCCCCGTCGGCCACCTCGGCCACGGGCCAGACACCGCCGTCGGGCGGCAGGACGGCGGGGGCGGCCGGGTGCCCGGCGGGCATTCCGTTGCCGCCCGTCAGCTGCGCGGAACCGTCGGGCCGGAAGAGGTACGTCAGCGTGAACGGCAGGTCCTGCGGGTTGCGGCTCAGCTGCTGGTCGGCGAAGGCCAGGATCTCCTGCTCGGTGCGCACCACACTGGGGTCCGAGCCGAGGTCGCGCAGCGTCGTCATCCGGCGTTCGCCGATGACCCGCTCGGTCTCCTCGCTCACCACGCACAGCATGCCGACCACCGTGCCGTCGTCGTCGCGCAGCGGGCTGTAGGAGAAGGTGTGGTAGCTCTCCTCCGTGTAGCCGGACCGCTCCACGAACAGCAGCAGGGCCTCGTCCCAGGTCGCCTCCCCCGTGGTCATCACGGTGTCGATCCGGGGGCCGATGTCGCCCCAGATCTCCGTCCAGACCTCGCTCGCCGGCCGGCCAAGGGCCCAGGGGTACTTCTGGCCGAGGGTGTCGCGCCGGTAGGCCGCGTTGCAGAAGAACGTCAGCTCCTCGCCCCACGCCATCCACATGGAGAACCGGGACGACAGCAGGATGCTCACCGCCGTCTGCAGGCTCTGCGGCCACTGGTCCGGCGGACCCAGCGGGGTCGCCGACCAGTCCACCCGCGCGAGGTCCTGCCCGATCTCCGCGTCGGCGGCGAACACGCCGGCCCCGGCGCCCACGGCGCGCTCGTGGTCGGCGCCTTCCGAACGCGTCACTGGACACCCCTTCCGTCGCACCTGTCCGCCGACCGCACCGCGGGCCGGACCTGCGGGAACACTGCACGACGTCCACGACGTGCGGTGATCACCCGGGGGCCTGGCAGTCGACAGAAACGACTTCGTAGGATAGGCCAATCGACCGGGACTCCATCGCTCGGGCGGGCAGCGGGCCGAGCAGCGGGGGTAACGGACAGAGATGACGACGACGCCGTCGACGACTTTCCCGGCGCCGCCGGCCGACGAGGGGGCCCGGCTGGCCGCGGTGCTGCGGTACCGCGCCCTGGAGACCCCGTCGGACGGGACGTACGACCGGATCGCCGCACTGGCCGCCCGGATCTTCGACGCGCCCATGGCCACGGTGGCGATCGTCGACGCCGACCAGGTCCGCTTCCTGGCGGCCCACGGGCCGGCCGGGACGACGCGGACGGACCGCGCCCCGGGGCTGCGCGCGTCCGCCGTCCTGCAGGACGGGCCGTACGTGGTCACCGACGCGCGTACCGATCCCCGCGCCCAGGACCATCCGCTCGTCGTGGGCGACCCCGGCGTCCGCTTCTACGCCGCCGCTCCCCTGACGACCCCGGACGGCAGACGCCTGGGCACGGTCGACGTCCTCGACACCCGGCCGCGCCGGGCGACCCGCGCCCAGCTCGCCTCCTTGCAGGACCTGGCCGCTCTCGTCATGGACGAACTCGAGTCGCGGCTGTCCGCCGCGCGCACGATCGCCGCCGAGCGCGAGCGGCGGACCGAGGCCGAGCGCCTCGCCCGCGCCCTGCAGCGCACCCTGCTGCCCCCGACCCTCCCCAAGGTGCCCGGCCTGAAGGCGGCGGCCGCCTATCACACGGCCTCCCCGCACGAGGTGGGAGGCGACTTCTACGACCTGTTCCCCCTCGACGACGGCCGGTGGGCCTTCTTCATCGGCGACGTCTGCGGCAAGGGCGCGGACGCCGCCGCACTGACCTCGCTGACCCGGTACACCCTGCGCGCGGCCGCCATCTACGACCCCGATCCGTGCGCCGCGCTGGCCAATCTCGACCTCGTGCTGAAGGGCGAGTACCAGGGCAGCGATCCCCGCTACTGCACGGCGGTCTTCGGGGTGCTCCAGCCCCTGTCCGACGGTTCCTTCACCGTCGCGCTGGCCGGTGGCGGCCACCCGCCGGCGCTCGCCCTGCGCGCCGACGGCACCGTCCGGCCGGTCTCCACCATGGGCGGACAGCTCGTCGGCATGCTGCCCAGCCCCCGGTTCGTCCAGACCAGCATCAGACTGTCCCCGGGTGAGAGTCTTCTGCTCTACACGGACGGCCTCACCGAAGCCCGCACTCCCGACGGCGCGCTGCTCGGCGAGGACGGCCTCGCCCGGTATCTCGCCGGCGGCACCGACCGCGCCACGGACGATCCCCAGCACGCTCTGCTGAACAGCGTCGAGGCGCTCCTCGACGAACTCGGCGACGGCGTCAACGACGACACCGCCCTCATGGCGCTCTCCGTACCCGCACACCCCGGAACCTCTTTTCAGGAGAACAGGTGACCGAGCCCGCACGTCTACTGACCGTCACGCCACGCCACGTCACCGCGAAAGCCTTTCTCCTGGTGGTGGCGGGCGAGCTGGACCACCACACCTCCAACCTGCTGACGGAGGCCGTCAACGAGGCTCCGTTCAGCGAGCAGAGCGTGATCATCGATCTGTCGGGGCTCACCTACTGCGACTCGACCGGCATCTCGGTGCTCATCACCGCCTACAACCGCTCGCTCGCCGCCGGCACACAGCTCAGCCTCACCGGCGTCAGCCCGGACCAGATGCGTATCTTCGAACTCATCGGGCTCGACCAGGTGTTCGCCTTCTACGCCACCCCGGAGGAGGCGGCCACCGCCCTGCAGTCCTGAGCCCAGTGGCGATGATCTCATCGGTGGTCGAAACCGGACAGGGCTCCTTCACCTTTTGCCGGGCAGTAGCTCTGGGAGAAGGGCGCCGCGGGCGCCCGGTGGTCAGGATGCGGTGGAGGAACGCGCGGTGGAGCGGTTGGAGAGGCTGCAGGGTGAGAACGCGCAGCTGCAGGAGGCGGTGCACGCACATGCCGTGGTCGACCAGGCGATAGGCGTCGTGATCGTCCTGGGACGGCTGACACCCGTGCAGGGCTGGGAAGTCCTTCGGGCGGTCTCTCAGCGGACCAACATCAAGCTGCGGCAGGTCGCGGAACATGTGGTCGCCTTCGCCCGGACGGGGCAACTCGGCGCCGCCATCCGCAAGGAGCTGGAGCGGCAGCTCGAACACGTGCAGCCCGGCGGGCGGCCGGACAGCGCGGGGTGAGACCGTACGCCGTGCCGCGTCAGGTGCCGGGCGGCTGCTCCGCGGCGAGGTCCCGCCGACCTCGGCACCCGGTCACTTGCCGGACTCCGAGCGGTCCAGGGCCGGCCGGGCCGCGCCCCGCCGGGCCGGGGACAGGCGTCTGGCGCAGGGCTGTTCGACATAACGGTGCAGCAGCCAGGCGAAGGCCACCGCCAGGGGCAGGGCCGCGGCCGCGGTCAGTACGGGGAGGGCCGTTCCGAAGGTGAGGTACAGGGCCGCGACGAGCAGGGAGTGCCCTTGGCAGAAGGGGTGCGAGATCCTGCCCAGGAAGAGCATCGGTGACGCCCTCGGGTACGAGGGCCTGCCCTTGAGGTCCGCGGCGGTGGCCGCGTGGATGAGCAGCGCGACGGGTACCACGGTGGTCGCCGCCAGGCAGAACACCTGGGGGAGGAGGTACCACCCTGCCACCACGGTGACGCCGAGCACGGCGGTGGCCGTACCGACCCCGATCCGGGAGGCGCGGCCGGTGCGGGGCAGCCGGGTCAGCAGCATGCCCAGGACGAACTCCGGCAGCCGGGCCGGCGGGAACGAGTAGACGGCCCACAGCTGGGCCTGCGACACGGTGAAGGGCGCCTGCGGCAGGGGTGCCCCGCCGGGGACCACGGCGTGGGCGAGCGCGGCCACCGCCCAGGTCGCCGCGGCGGCGCACCCGGCGGCGGGCAGCAGCAGGGACCGGGGGACCTTGTCGACCGCGGCCCACAGCACCGGGAAGAGGGCGTAGAAGAACACTTCGCACGCCAGCGGCCAGGACGAGCCGTTGCCGCCGAGGACGTACCGGAAGTCCGGCAGCCATGCCTGTACCAGGAACACGCTGGGCAGCGCGGAGACGAGGGCCGTGCCCGCGGCGGCCGGAACGGCGAACGCGAGTCCGGCGACGACGAGCACCGTCAGCACCAGGTGGACCGGGTAGAGCCGGGTCAGGCGGCGGCGCCAGAAGACCGCCCGCGGTTCGAGGCCGGGCGGGCGGAGCGGGCCAGGAGGTAGCCGCTCAGGACGAAGAAGAACGACACGCAGGGCGGGCCCATCGCCACCAGCGGACCGGGGGGTGAGCGGTCCGCGCAGCCCAGCAGTGCCGCGTGGAAACAGAAGATGCCCAGTGCGGCGACGGCGCGCAGGCCGGTGAGCGACGGCAGGTAGGTGCCGGTGGCGGCTGTGGTGGTGGGGGTCATGTCCGGGCCCTCCGTGTCGGGGCGGGTGCCCCGCCGTCCTTCTCCGCGGCGCCGGACTCCCTAGGCGCTGTCGGCGCGGCGCCGGTAGCGCAGGCGGCACGGGCCGCTCAGTCCGCGGGGGGCCAGGCCGGTGACCGGGGTCGGGGTGTCGAGGAGTTCCAGGTGGAAGTGGCGCAGCAGGAGGGTGACGAGGACCTTGGTCTCCAGGCGGGCGAAGCGTTGGCCCAGGCAGCGGTGGACTCCCGCGCCGAAGCCGAGGAGTCGCTGGACGGCCTGGGGGTCCTCGGCATAGCGCTCGGGGCGGAACGCCTCGGGGTCGGGGAACTCCTCCGGCAGCCGGTGGACGAGGTAGGGGGAGGTGAGGACCATCGTGCCGCGCGGGACGGCACAGGTGCCGATGCGCAGGTCGCTCAGGGCCCTGCGGGCGATGAGGATGGCCAGGGGGTGCAGCCGCTCGGATTCGTAGAGCACGTGGTCCAGGTGGGTGAGCCGGTGCAGGCTCTCCGTGGTGAGCGCGCCGCCCGTGCCGAGGTGCCGCTGTTCGGCGAGGAGGGCGGGATGGTGCTCGGGGTGGGTCAGCAGGTCGGCCAGGGCCCAGGCGAGTTGTCCCGAGGTGGTCTCGCGGGCGGCCCAGACCAGTCCCAGGGCCTGGTGGACGGTGGAACTGTCCGGCACCGGCCTGCCGTCGGGGTAGCGGCTCTCGCACAGGGACTGGAGGAAGTCCGCCCCGGGGCGGGGGTGTGCGCGCCGCTCGGCGAGGCAGTGCCGGACCACGGTGTGCAGGTGCCGGCGGGCGGTGCGGCTGCGCAGTGCCCGGGTGGGGCGCATCCAGGGCGGCAGCAGGAAGCTGACGTTGGCGGAGAAGTCCTCGAAGGTCGCGAGGGTGTCGGCGAGGTGGTGGCCGAGGTCGGCTCCGAAGAAGGTGTCCGCGATGATCCGCAGGTTGAGCTCGGCGCAGGTGCTCACGATGTCCAGCTCACCGGCCTCGCCCATGCGGTGGACCAGCTGTCGGGTGTGGTCCTCCATGACCGTGAGGTAGTCGTGGAGGGCGGCGCCGCGGAAGACCGGTACGTACAGGGCCCGTTGGCGCCGGTATTCGGGGGTCTCGGCCATGAAGTAGAAGTCGTTGCCGAACATCGTCTTCAGGAAGGGGTAGGACGCGGCGATCGACAGCGTCTCCTCAGGGCGGGCGACGATCTCCTTGCGGTGTTCGGGAGCCAGCATGACCACGGCGGGCACACCGGCCAGCCGCAGTCCGAAGAGGCGGCCGTGTTCGGCGTAGCCGCGGCGCAGGACGCCGGTCGCGTCGCTCATGAAGGCGGGCAGATGCCCGAGTCCCGGCAGTGCGCCCGAGACCACCGGGACTCCCCCGCGGTCCACCGGCGCGGTGCCGCCGGACGCAGGGCCCTGCTGCAGGGTGGCGTTGTGCAAGGGGGGCATGGGGGTCCTGTCTGCGGGGGCTGGCGGAGGGTGCGGATGGTTCGGACGCCGTGGGACGTCGGGCTGGCCGCGAGCCGGCGGCCAGGGCGTTTCTCGTGGATCAGCCCGGGTTCGTGGCCTTCAGGTAGCGGCCCAGGGCGCTGAGGGGGTACACCAGCCGGTACAGGTGGTAGTTCAGCGGCAGGGCGCCGGGGAAACCGGTGCCGGTGTACTCGGGCTCGTCCCAGGTTCCGTCCTCGCGCTGGGTGGCGGCCAGCCGGCGCACCCCGTCGGCGACGGCGTCGCTGTCGTGTTCCCCCGCGGCGAGCAGACCCAGCAGGGCCCAGGCCGTCTGGGAGGCCGTCGAGGGGCCTCGGCCCCGCCAGGCCGGGTCGGTGTAGGACTCCCACTTCTCCCCCCAGCCGCCGTCCGGGTTCTGATGGTCCGTCAGCCAGCGGACCGCCCGCCGGACGGCCGGGTGGTCGGCCGGGATGCCCGCGCCGATGAGCGCCGGTACGACGGTGCCGGTGCCGTAGACGTGGTTGACTCCCCAGCGGCCGTACCAGGAGCCGTCCTGCTCCTGTTCCGCGAGGAGCCAGTCGATGCCCCTGCGGGCGGCGGGGTGGCCGGCCAGGCCGACGGCGGCGAGCATCTCCACCACATGGGCGGTCACATCGGCCGACGGCGGATCGGTGACCTCGCCGAAGTCGCAGAACGGCAGCCTGGTGGAGAGCGAGCTGCTGTTGTCGGCGTCGTAGGCGCCCCAGCCGCCACCCCGCGACTGCATACCGATGCTCCAGGCCACCGCCCGGTCGACCGCGCCGGTCAGGCGGGCGTGGTCGGGATGCCGGAGCCGGGCGAGGGCCAGGACCACTTCGGCGGTGTCGTCGGTGTCGGGGTAGTTACGGTTGTGGAAGCCGAACGCCCAGCCGCCCGGCGCGAGGTGGGGGCGCCGGACGGACCAGTCACCGCGCGTGGTCACCTCCCGTTCCAGCAGCCAGTCGGCGGCCTTGAGCAACGCCGGGTGGTCGAGGGCGAGGCCACTGTCGGCGAGTGCCGTGACGGCGAGGCAGGTGTCCCACACCGGGGACTGGCAGGACTCCACCCAGCGCCGGCCGTCCGGGGTGCGCACGATGAACGCGTCGGCGGCCTTCAGGGCCGCGCGCAGCACGGGGTGGTTCAGGCTGAAGCCGCACAGCCGCAGCGCGATGATCGAGTAGACCAGGGGCGGCTGGATGCCGTTGAAGCAGCCGTCGGCCTCCTGGCGCCGGATGATCCAGGTGGCGGCCGTACGGATCGCCGCGCGCCGCAGTACGGACGGGGCGACGGCGCGCCATCGGTGCAGCGCGCCGTCCAGCCGCTGGAAGACGCCCTCCCAGGATGTCACCGGGCTCCTGCGGACGGCGGGGTTGGGGCGCGCGGGGTCGGTGTGCAGCTCGTCGAGGGGGAACGGGGCCGGGGCGGTGGGGCGATGGGCGCAGACGATCGTCAGGGGGACGATCGTCTGACGGGCCCAGCAGCTGAAGGTGTAGAGGTTCAACGGTGCCCACCTGGGCATGTAGATCAGTTCCGGTGGGAGTTCGGGCAGGTCCTCCCATCTCCACCAGCCGAACAGGGCGAGCCAGATGCGGGTGAACACGCGGGACCGGGCGATGCCGCCCTGGGTACGGATCCACGCGGCGGCGTGTGCCATGTGGGGCGCCCGTACGTCGTCACCGGCAAGGCGCAGCCCGATGTAGCCCTCGATGGTGGTGGACAGGTCCGCCGGTCCGCCCGGGTGGGTGCTCCAGGTTCCGTCGGAGCGCTGCTTGGAGCGGATCCAGGCGGCCGTGGCGAGGGTCTGTTCGGAGGTGCGGATGTCGAGGAACTCACGCAGCAGCAGGTCCTCGGTCTCCATCGTGACGTTCGTCTCGAAGTCGCCCTTCCACCAGCCGTCCCGGTGCTGGAGGGACAGCAGGAGGTCGGTGGCGCGGGCGGCGGCACGGGTCGCCGCCCGGACGCTGTCCTGACCGTCCGGGACACCGGCGGCGTCCACGACCGGCGGCACCCGGGGAGCCGGCCTGGTCCCTGCGAGAAGGGAATCCGATTCGGCCTGGTGAGGCTGCCTCGACACGTCACATCCTCATGGTTCGTCACGAAACACACAGTGGGTCGTCCCGCGCGCCACACACACGCGCGCCGTGGAGGCACTGCCACGCCGTGGCGCATCCTCACGAAGGCTGCGCGCACACCTGCCGGACGTGACCTGACCTGGAGTCACGGAGACAGCACGCAGTGTAGTCACGCGGTCCGTCCCGCTCCCGGCGCCGACACCAGACACCGGGATGACCAGGCGGACGGAGGCAATCTTCAGGTAAGCGTGGGAGTCCTGGCCCGGAGCATCCCGCCGACGGAGTCCTCGCGCCGGCGCCTGAGGAACCGGTGAAAGGCGAAGGCGCCGCCGGTCACGTCGGTGGGCGCGGCGCCCGTTCCGTTACCCCCCTTTTCTCAGCCGTACACCTCGCGGCGCCGCGGCACGCCCTCGTCGTGACGCCGGGCAACAGAGTGGTGCGCGAGGTCTGGACAGGCTCCTGTGAGCGTGCTGTCATACCGCAGGCAGAGGGTTTCCAACGTTGAAAAGGCCGCCCACCGAACGTCCTCAGCCTGTGTGCAGCTTCTGTCCTGCGTGCTTCCTCACCGGAGCCCGTAGTCCTGCCCCGGCAGTCGAACGCGGTCACGGCCTCTGTACGAGGAAAGGTCCGATGACACGACACGTCACCCGCCCCAGAGCCAGCAGCAGAGCCAGGCTGCTGGCGTTGTTCGCCACGGCGGCCCTGGTGCTGCCCCCGAGTGGAATGCTGCCCGCCGCGGCGGCCTCCGAGTTGACGAGCGGTACCTCGGCGTCCGCCGCCGACGGACAGGCCGCCGTCGTGACGCACGGCCTCAAGGGCGAGTACTTCAGCATGTCCGCCCCCGGTGCCCGGGACTTCGCCGAACTCGGCGGTACGACGCTCGACCCGCAGATCAACTTCTCCGGTCTGACCGACACCTTCAAGGAGTTGACGGGCCGGACGGAGCACACGACCGCACGCTGGACCGGCCAGATCGAGGCGCCGGCCACGGGTGACTACACCTTCTACGCCATCGGCGACAACGGCTTCCGGCTCTTCATCGACGACGAACCCGTCATCGACCACTGGGAGGGCGACTGGGACCGGGAGCAGACCAGTCAGGCCGTCCGGCTGACCGCGGGCGAGAAGCACACCTTCCGCCTGGAGCTGTTCCAGGACACCGGCGGCGCCAACATGTTCCTGCGCTGGTCGACGCCGACGCTGGCCAAGCAGATCGTGCCGATGTCCGCGTTCACCCCGCCGGCCGACTTCGAGGTCTTCCCGGTGGAGCTCACCGTCGCCGAGAACGGGACGCGGCTGCGCGCCCGCTTCGAGGGCAGGGTGGGCAGCATCCAGGCGGTCAAGGACCACCTGAAGGTCGAGGCCGACACGACCGCCATGCCGATCAGGTCGGTCACGTCCGTCCCCGGGGACTCCTCCTCCCTCTACGTCAACCTGTCGGAGCCGATCCAGAAGAACCAGCTGGTCCGGGTCTCCTACGACGGCGCGGGCGGTCTGACGGCCGGCGGCAAGGCCGTACCGAAGGTCATCCGCTACGCGGAGAACGCCTCCACCCACCGTCTCACCACCAAGTGGGGCGACAAGGTCGACAAGAAGCACCCGCTGCCCGAGTACCCGCGTCCGCAGCAGAAGCGGTCCAAGTGGGAGAACCTCAACGGGCCCTGGCAGTTCAGCGCCGCCAAGGCGGGTGAGCAGCCGGTCTTCGGCAAGAACCTCGACGAGAAGATCATCGTGCCGTTCCCGGTCGAGTCGCAGCTCTCCGGGCTCGAACGGCACGAGGACCACATGTTCTACCGCCGGACCATCGACGTGCCCAAGAACTGGAAGGTCGGCAAGGACAGCCGCTCGAACCGGCTCAAGCTCAACTTCGGCGCCGTCGACTACCAGTCGCGCGTCTATGTCAACGGCACGAAGGTGGCCGACCACACCGGCGGTTACAACGCCTTCAGCGCCGACATCACCGACGCGCTGAAGGGCACCGGCAAGCAGGAGATCGTGGTCGCCGTCACCGACACCGGTGGCGCGGACCAGCCCATGGGCAAGCAGTCCACGAACCCGGGCGGCATCTTCTACACGCAGACCTCCGGTATCTGGCAGACGGTGTGGATGGAGCCGGTGGCTCCCGCCTCGATCGAGAACATCGTCACCACGCCCGACATCGACACGAGCACCCTCGCGGTGACGGTCGACGCCGAAGGTGCCTCCTCCTCCGCCCGCGTCGAGGCCGTCGCCCGTGACGCCCGCGGCAAGGTCGTCGGCAAGGTCAGCGGGGCGGCGGGCAGGAAGCTCACCGTGCCGGTGGCGAAGCAGCACCTGTGGAGCCCCGACGACCCGTACCTGTACGACCTCGACGTGACGCTGACCGACGGCAGGTCGAGCGACAAGGTCCGCAGCTACTTCGGTATGCGCAAGATCGAGGTCAAGAAGGTGGGCGGCTTCAACAAGCTGGCCCTCAACGGCAAGCCGGTCTTCTCCCTCGCCACCCTCGACCAGGGCTTCTGGCCCGACGGTCTCTACACCGCGCCCAGCGACGACGCCCTCGCCTTCGACCTGGAGGCGCACAAGAAGCTCGGCTTCAACGCGGTGCGCAAGCACATCAAGGTGGAGCCGGCGCGGTGGTTCTACCACGCCGACAAGCTCGGTCTGCTCGTCTGGCAGGACTTCGTCTCCGGGAACATCACCAACGAGACCGGCCAGAAGGCGTTCGTCGACCAGGGCCGGGAGATGATGCGCCAGCACCACAACTCCCCCTCCGTCATCGGCTGGATCGTCTTCAACGAGGGCTGGGGCGAGTGGAACCGCGAGGAGACCGGCCGTATCACCGAGGCCGTGAAGGCCGCCGACCCGTCCCGTGTCGTCAACGCCCACAGCGGTGTCAACTGCTGCAACTCCAAGGGTGACTCGGGCAAGGGCGACATCATCGACCACCACGACTACAACAACGACGACCCGCCGTTCCCCGACGACAGGCGGGCCGCCATGGACGGCGAGCACGGCGGCTTCACCCTGCGCACCCCGGGCCACATGTGGCCGGGCGCCCCGACGGTGATCTACAGCGGTGTCACCACCAAGGCGGAGCTGACCCGCAAGTACGTGGAGAACACCGAGAAGTTCTACCTCGCACAGGCCGGCGCGGAACTGTCCGGCTCGGTCTACACCCAGATAACCGACCTGGAGAACGAGCTCAACGGCCTCTACACGTACGACCGCCGGGACATCAAGATGGACGCCGCCGAGGTACGGAAGGTCAACCTCAAGGTGATCGCGGCCGGCGCCGCGGCGGGCAGGAAGGAGCTGAAGGGCGGCGGGCACTGGACCCTCGACGAGGGCACCGGTACCACCGGCGAGGACTCCGGTCCCAACAAGGCGCCGCTCACCCTGCGCGAGGGCGCTTCCTGGACCGAAGGCGTCAGCGGCAGCGCCCTGAAGTTCGACGGCCAGAAGCAGTACGCGGAGACCGCGGGACCGGTGCTCGACACCAGTGGCAGCTACTCGGTGTCGGCCTGGGTCCGGCTCGACGGGATCCCCGGCAACTACGGCACGGCCGTCAGCCAGGACACCCGCACCACGGCCAACCCGTTCTACCTGCAGTACGGGCACGGCAACTTCGCCTTCAGCACCCCCGGTGAACGCCGCGCCCAGGTGGCGGTCACCGCGGAGACCGGCCGCTGGTACCACCTGGTCGGGGTGCGGGACGCCGGCACCAACGAGATAAGGCTGTACCTCGACGGGAAGCTCGCGGCGACGGCCACCGGCGGCGCCGCCTATCCGAGCACCGGCCCGCTGACCGTCGGCCGTGCCCACTGGGACGGCTCGCAGGTCGACTTCTGGAACGGCGCGGTCGACGAGGTCCGTGCCGTGGACCGGGCACTCACCGCCGAGGAGGTGAGCGCCCTCCACGGCGAGGAGAAGCCCTGACCGGTGACCCACCGAACAGGGGTCCCGGTGGCGGAGGAGTTCCTCCCGCCGCCGGGACCTCTGCCGTGCGGGTCCGGGTCAGCTCACAGGGTGCGTTCCAGGCGGTCCGCCACCACCTTGACGAAGTGTGCCGGGTCCGTCGGACGGCCTCCCTCGGCCAGGACGGCCAGGGTGTAGAGCAGTTCGGCGGTCTCGGTGAGGCCCGAGTGGTCCGCGCGCTCCCGGTACGCCTGGTTCAGGCCCTTCACCAGCCCGTGCCCGGGGTTCAGTTCGAGGATGCGCTTGGTACGCGGCACCTCCTGCCCCATGGCCCGGTACATGTTCTCCAGCGCCGGGGTCATGTCGTGGGCGTCCGCGACGACACAGGCCGGCGACACCGTCAGCCGCGTCGACAGCCGTACCTCCTTGACGTCCTCGTCCAGCTGTTCCTTCACCCAGCCGAGCAGACCGGCGAACTCCTCGGCCTGCTGCTCCCGTTCGGTCTCGGACTTCTCGTCCCCCTGGGCGGCCAGGTCGATCTCCCCCTTGGCGATCGACTGCAGCCGCTTGCCCTGGAACTCGCCCACCGCGTCGACCCACACCTCGTCGACGGGGTCCGTCAGCAGCAGCACCTCGATGTTCCGCTCCCGGAAGGCTTCCATGTGCGGGGAGTTGTCGATGCTCTGCCGGGACTCGCCGGTGATGTAGTAGACGGCCTCCTGACCCTCCGCCATGCGCTCCACGTACTGGGCGAGTGTCGTCGGCTCCTCGCCCCGGGTGGTCGCGAACGACGACACCGCGAGAAGGGCGTCACGGTTGTCGGTGTCGGTGAGCAGACCTTCCTTCAGTACCGCGCCGAACTCCCGCCAGAACGTGGTGTACCGCTCGGTGTCGCCCGCCATCATGCTCTTGACCGACGACAGGACCTTCTTCGTCAGCCGTCGCTGCATCATCCGGATGTGCCGGTCCTGCTGGAGGATCTCGCGGGAGACGTTCAGCGAGAGGTCCTGGGCGTCGACCACGCCCTTGACGAAGCGGAGGTACGGCGGCAGCAGCGCCTCGCAGTCGTCCATGATGAACACGCGCTTCACATACAGCTGCACTCCGCGCTTGAAGTCCTGCGTGAACAGGTCCTGCGGGGCGTGCGACGGGATGAACAGCAGGGCCTGGTACTCGAACGTCCCCTCGGCCTGCAGCGGCACGGTCTCCAGAGGGTCGCGCCAGTCGTGGCTGATGTGCTTGTAGAGCTCGTGGTACTCGTCCTCGGACACCTCGTCGCGGGAGCGTGCCCACAGGGCCTTCATCGAGTTCAGCGTCTCGGGTTCGGCCGGCCCCGCGCCCTCCTCGCCCTCGCCGTCCC
Source organism: Streptomyces sp. NPDC002701 (assembly GCF_042889045.1). Classification (NCBI taxonomy): domain Bacteria; kingdom Bacillati; phylum Actinomycetota; class Actinomycetes; order Kitasatosporales; family Streptomycetaceae; genus Streptomyces; species Streptomyces sp. NPDC002701. The sequence continues at coordinate 35,097 of NZ_JBIAQL010000006.1, read as the reverse complement.
GCTTCCCGACCAGCCGGACGGGCCAGGTGATGAAGTCGGAGTAGCGCTTGACCACCTCCTTGAGCTTCCACTCGGAGGTGTAGTCGTACAGCTGGTTCTCGGGATCGGCCGGCTTGAGATGCAGCGTGACCGAGGTGCCCTGCGGCGCGTCGGCCTCCTCCAGGGTGTAGGTGCCCTCGCCGCGGGACGTCCAGCGGGTGCCCTTGGGCTCACCCGCGCGCCGCGTCAGCAGGGTCACCTCGTCCGCCACCATGAAGCCGGAGTAGAAGCCAACGCCGAACTGGCCGATCAGCCCCTCGGCCCCGGCGTCGTCCTTCGCCTTCCGCAGCTCTCGCAGGAACTCGGCCGTGCCCGAGTTGGCGATCGTGCCGATGAGCTTCCCGACCTCGTCGTACGACATCCCGATGCCGTTGTCCCGCACCGTGAGGGTACGGGCGTCCGGGTCGGTCTCGAGCTCGATGTGCAGGTCGGAGACGTCCGCGTCGAGCGAGTCGTCCCGCAACGCGGCCAGACGCAACTTGTCGAGCGCGTCGGAGGCGTTGGAGACGAGCTCGCGCAGGAAGACGTCCTTGTTCGAGTAGATGGAATGGATCATCAACTGCAGCAGCTGACGGGCCTCTACCTGGAACTCAAACGTTTCAGCCGACATGGTTCGCGCGTACCTCACTGGTCCATGGATCACCGGTAACTTGCGCTGCCACTGTAATGAAGAAGCCCGCGCCGCGTGAGCGGTCACCCTCAAGGAGGGCGCCGCCGCCTGCGCGGAGACCGGCCTCCGGGACGGCGCGGTCGGCGTCCTGTGTGCCGGGGGTTGTCCCCAGTAGCGGTGGGGGCCGCCGGTCAGAGTCGGGAGGCGGGGAGTTTCCGGTGGAGCTCGGCGAGGCGTGTCACCGCCGGGTGGGAGGCGGGGAACGTCCGGTCGTCGATGCGGGTGACGGGGCGGACGCCCGTGGCGGCGTTGGTGGCGAACGCGGCCTCGCAGTCGTCGAGTCCGGTGAGGTCGACCAGGTCCGTGGGATCGCCCGCGGCACGGCGCAGGAGCTGCCGTGTCGTGCCGGCCAGGATGTCTCCCCCGGGCCAGACGACCCGGCCGCCGCGCACCAGGCCGATGTTCCAGGTGCCGCCTTCCAGGATCTCGCCCTCGGGCCCGGTGAACAGCACGTCGTCGTAGCCGTCCCGCTGGGCCCGGCGCCGCAGCCGGAGGGTGGGGCACAGGCCGACCGACTTGACCTCGGGCAGGTCGCGCCGGTGGACCACGGTCCGTACCCGCAGCGGGCCGGGGTCCGCGTCCGGGGCGGGCCGCGCGGTGACCAGGATCCGCGGGTGGGCGTCCGCGGCGATGGTGGCGAGGTCCAGCGCGGGGTCGAACACGGTGACGCGGACGATCCGGCGGCCCCGCTCCGGCGCGGCCCGGCGGGCCAGGGTCCGCGCCCGCTCCGGGTCGAGTGCCGTGTCGAAGAGGAGCCGGCAGTCGCGGATCAGGCGCTCCATGTGGAGGTCGAGGCCCCGCACGTGGCCGTCCTCCACCGACAGCGTGGTGAAGTGCCCGTAGTTGGTCAGCCCCAGAGCGGTCAGCGCGCCGGGGTCCACGGGCTCGCCGTCGAGCTCGGTGAAGGCGTCCTCCCGGCTCACTTGATGAAGTCCTCGACGACCTTCGGCGGCCAGGTGCCGACCTTGAGGACGCCCATGGAGTAGGCGCGGGAGACGAGGGCGGCGCGGTTGGGGACCTTGAGCGCGCGCAGCAGTCCGGTGACGTGGTACTCGACGCCCTGACGGCTGAGGTAGAGCCGGGAGGCGAGCGGGATCGTGGAGACTCCGGCCGCGATGCCCTCCAGGATGCGGGCGTCGATCTCGCTGAGGAGTTTCTTGCGCGGTGCCATCACCTCGGTGTCCTCGGTCCGCTCGTCCCCGGCGGACATCACGACGAGGATGGCCGCCACGTCCGGGGTGTGGCCGCCGCGGACCGCCATGGCACTCAACGGGAGCATGGAGGTGGTGTTCTCCCTGCCGCCCGCGATGACCTCCGTGACGAACCGGTGCCGCTTGCCCTCCAGCATCCGGGAGAACTGCTGCATGAGGGGCTGCTGGACGCTGGGGTGGATCAGATCGCAGAAATGCTTGCCACAGAGCCCGGACGCCGCTCCGCCGAAACGGCGGTCGAATTCCTGGTTGACCTGCTGGATGGTGAGCGAGGGATCCAGACAGGCGACATAGGCGTCGGCGCGGTCGAACCGGTCCATGGGACCGCCGACCTCGGAGGAGTCCACCGGGGGGACGGCGGACGTGCCGTCCATGAGCGCGGTGTGGGGGGTGGCCATCAAGGATCTCAAAACCCTTCTTCTATTGGTTCATCACCGGGAGAGGAGCGGTTAATCCCGGGAAATCAGACCCGAAGTCTCCGGCATCGCAGAAAAGGACACGACGGAAAGAAGATGTGGCCGATATTACGAACGCCGATGACGGCGGGTCAACGAAACAGAGGTTTGACCTGCCAACACTGTGGTGACCCCTTCGGTCGGTACGGTCCCGCACCGAAATGTTTCGGTGGCGGGGGTTCGGTGCGGGGCACCGAACCCTTCGGTGCTCGTCCCACCATGAGAAACACCCGCATATCCCCCCAGATCCGCGGCCCGTTTCACGTAGGGGGTCCATGTCCGTACGCAGGGTTGTCGCGTTTCCCGCACAATGGTGACAGGCGCTCACCTTTTCGCCGTGGCCGTGCCGGAACGGGCCGACCGGAGACGACGGTCACATCCCGCCGACCCAAACGGAAACGCCCGGGCACTCCCCCGAATATGCGGGGGACCACCCGGGCGTTCTTCTTATGGGCTACTCGGCGACATTCGATCTTTTCGCGCGGGAAACCAGGGCGATGAGTTCCCGGCGTCCGGGAATGCCCAGTTTCCGGTAGGCATGCGTCAGGTGTTTTTCAATGGCACGGGAGCTGACTCCCAGCTCACCGGCGATCTCCTGGTTGGTCAGCCCCTGGCACGCGAGACCCGCCACCCGGCGTTCGGTCGGGGTGAGCAGGGTCTCCGGCGACACCGTGTACGCCGGCCGTTCGCCGCTGCCGCGGGCCGCACGCTCCGCGAGCCCGGGTGCGCCGCAGGCGGTCGCCAGGGTGGCGGCCTCCCTGGCGAGTGCTTCCGGCTCCGGTCCGCCGCCCAGCCGTTCGGCGAGCGACAGCAGGGCCCGCGCGAGTTCCAGCTGGTTGGCGGAGCCACGCAGCACGGCGACCGCCTCGCGCAGCATCGCGGTGCCCCGGCCGCCGTCCTCCAGCCGTCCGAGCAGCCGCAGGGCCCGGCCGACACCGACCGGTGCGCCCCACTGCCGCGCGCGGTCGTACTCCTCCTCGGCGAGGACCCGGGCGGCGCGGGTGTCGCCCAGGCGGCGGTGGACGCCGACGGCCCACGGGCGCCAGGGGAAGAGCACCGGGTTGTACCAGCCTGCGGCCTCCGTCTGGCGGCCGCAGGACTGGAGGGAGTCGAGCGCCCCCGTGTGATCGCCCGCGGCGATCTCCCCGCATGCCTCCAGCAGGCGGAGCATGCCGGTGAGGGTGAGTCCCTGTGGCCGGACGCGGCCGGCCCGGTGCAGCACGCGTTCGGCGAGGGACGGGTCGCGGGACTCCAGAGCGACGATGGCGTGCGTCATGGTCGCGACCGTGCCCAGGGTGTGGTGCTCGGACTCGGTCATGGCCAGCGCCGTCTCGGACTGTTCGCGGGCCTGGGCGAGCCGGCCGCGGCCCAGGTGGACGAGGGCCTGCTCGATGTGGACCAGCGCGTTGGCCGGGGTGGTGTGACCGATGCGGGCGCGGTGTTCCACGGCGAGCCAGGAGTCGAGGGCTTCCACCGAGTCGGCGGCGATCATCGCGATCATCACCAGCGGGAAGGTGGAGTGGATGCGGGCGGAGGTGGCGGGTTCGCGGTCCAGGACACGTTCCGCGAGCCGGGCCACCTCGGCGGCGGGCAGCCGGCAGCCGAGGGTGACGGCGCCGAGCAGCGCGATCGTCAGTTCCCGCTCGGCGCCGGTGTCCAGGGGAGGTTCGGGACCCAGTTCCTTCAGCCGCTCGGCCGCGGCGGCCAGTTCGGCGGGATCCTCGTGGCCGCAGTGCCGCAGTCTGGCCTCCAGGCGCAGCGCCAGGTCGCGGTCGGAGCCGGTGAGCAGGGACACCGGGCCGAGTCCCTCGGCCGCCTGGCGCAGCAGGTCGACGACGGCGAGCGGGGCGGGGCCCAGCGGGGTGGGTGAGATGCGCAGCGCGGCCACGGCCCGGTCCCGTGGTTCGGGCAGGAGGGTCATGGCCTGGGCGATGTGCCGTTCGCAGGCCAGGGGGTCGAAGCCGCGTTCCGCGGTGCCGAGTTCCACCAGGAGGCGGGCGCGCCCGATGCCCTCGACGGGGCTGTCCAGGAGGGCACGCCGCAGATAGCGGGCGGCGGCGTCGGGCGCGCCGCGGCGCAGTGCGGTGTCGGCGGCGGAGCGCAGGACGTCGACGGCCCAGGGCTGGTGCCGGGTGACGACCGCCAGGAGCTGGGCGGCGACGTGCTCGGCGGGACTGCCGGATGCGTACAGGAGTGCGGCGGCCTCGTCGTGCATCCGTTCCCGCTGGACCATGGTGAGGGTGGACTCGACGGCGTCGCGGACGGCGCGGTGGATGAAGCGCGGTTCGTGTGCGTCCGTGAGCAGTCCGAGGGCGTCGAGGGCGCGCAGGGCCCCCGAGTAGCCGACGGAGTCGAGTCCGGCCAAGCGGGCCAGGGTCTGGGCGTCACCCTGTTCGCCCAGGGTCGCGATGGCGGCGGCGAGATCGCGTACCGGCTCGGGCTGGGCGCGCAGGATGCTGGCCAGCCGCTCACGCAGCTGGGAGGGGCTCGCTCCGCGGGTGGTGCCGGCGTGTTCGGCACGTGGACGGTGGCCGCGGACATCCGTGCCGACGAGGGTCGACATCAGGAACAGGGGGTTGCCGGCGGATGCCTCGTGGCATGCCTGGACGAACTCCTCGTCGCCCGGCTCGCCGAAGCGTTCACGGACCAGGACGCGGACGGCCTCCAGACTGAGGCTGGCGGGCCGCAGGGTCTGGGTGGCGGCCTCCCGCACCTCGCGGATCAGTGTGTGGTGGGTACGGGGGTCGCCGTCGCGCAGGGCGCAGACCACGACGGCCCGCAGTCCGTGCAGCCGCTTGGCCAGGAAGGTGAGCCAGCGCAGCGACGGCACGTCGGACCACTGGAGATCGTCGATGAGGATCAGCAGTCTGCTGTCGGCGCTGACGTTGGCGAGCAGGGAGAAGAGTCCGTGCAGTACGGCTTCGGTGGCGGCGATGGCCTGGTCCGCGCCGGGTGAGGTGGCGTCGTCGGCGAGGACGTGCCGGGCGAAGGAGGCGTGGGCGTCCATCCAGCGGTCCCGGACGTCGTCGGGCGAGTCGCTCAGCAGGGTCTCGAAGAGCTGGCGTACGACACCGAAGGCGAAGTCCTGTTCCATGGGCGCGGCGTTGGCGCGCAGCACACGGATGTCGTCGTGGCCGTCGGCGAGTGCGGACAGCCGCTGCAGCAGTGCCGAGCGTCCGATGCCGAGCGGGCCGGTGACCACCACGAGGGAGGACCGTCCTTCGGCCGCGGCGCCGAGCGCGGCATCGACCAGGGCGGTCTCGGTGTTGCGCTCCAGCAGCATGCGGTCAGCTGCCCTCCGATCCTTGTGTCAGTGCGCGCAGTTCGTCGCGTCCGCGGATGCGGAGTTTGCGGTAGACGCCGCTGAGGCGCAGTTCCACGGTGCGGGTGGTCACCGAGAGGGCGGCGGCGATCTCCCGGTTGCCCAGTCCTTGCGCGGCGAGGGCCGCGGTCTCGCTCTCGACGGCGCTCAGACCGTGCCGCGGGGCCGGTTCGGCGGCCTCGGTGCGCGACGGTGTGCCCGGCGGCGGGGGTCCGCCCCGCGCGGGCGGTGCGCCGTGGTGCGCGTGCCGGTCCTGGCCGGGGATGTCCATGAGCACGCCGGGGTCGATGTCACCGGCGGGCAGGGCCGTGTTTCTGGAGGTGCGGGCAACGGCGGATTGGTGTGCGGCGTCCTCGCGTTCCGCGGAGGCCAGGGCGAGCACGGCACGCGTGTACGCGGTGCGGGCGGGGGACTCCCCCAGTGTGGCGACGGCGGCGCGGAGGTACTCGGTACGGTTCTCGCCGCTCACCACGGCGAGGCTGAGCTCGGCGCGGCCCAGGGCGCCGGGGGCGCCCCAGCGGCGGGCGTGGTGCACCTCCTCACGCGCCAGGCGCAGGGAGTCCTCGCCGTCGCCGAGGGCGTGGGCGGCTTCGGCGGCCAGGGAGCGCCAGGGCAGGACGGCCGGGTTGACGCAGCCGTACCGCAGCAGCCAGCGGCCACTGGCGCGGAAGTACTCCCGTGCCCGGTGCGGATCCTGCTCGACGCGGGCCAGCAAGCCTCTGGCGAACAGCAGGTAGGAGGTGGTGGCGCACTCCTCGGCGAGGGGCGGCACGGGACGGGCGGCGGCCTCGCGGGCCCGGTCGAGCCGGCCGTTCTGCAGCTCGGTGACCAGGTTGAGGGAGGTCCAGTACGGGACGAACAGGGGGTGGAGTCTGGCGGGCGGCAGTTCCGCCTCGGCCGCGGCGAGGTCCCGGGCGGCGGCGTCGGGGCGGCCGTGCCGGATGTGCAGGTCGGCGCGGACCGACAGGACGTGGGCGACGGAGATGGCGGCGCGCTGCCGGTGGGCCTCGGTGAGCAGGGCGCCGAGGTACCCCTCGGCCTCGTCGCCGTCGTCGCTGAGGAAGAGCGCGCGGCAGGCGAACAGGCGGGGCACCACGAGCGGCGGGCGACCGGTCGGATCAGGGGCGAAGGCGGCCCTGGCCAGTCGGCGGGACGCGTCGAGGTGGACGCCGGCGACGGCATGCTCCCAGGCCCGGACGCCGGCGACAGCGGGGCTGCACGAGTGCTCGGGCAGGTCGGGGACGGGAAGGACGTCCAGCTCGGAGTCCTCGTGGCGCAGGAATCGGGCGACCCGTGCGAGGGTGGTCAGTTCGTGGCGCTCGGCGACAGCGGGGTCCGTTCCGGACGCGTCCCCGGGTTCCGGAGGGGGTGCCGCCTCCGCGAGCGGTGTGCCGGGAGTGGCCGTGGCACCCTCGGCGGGCACACCGTCGCGGGGGCCGGGTGCCTGCGAGGTGCCGCTTCCCTGTGCCGCTCCGGGCGCGGGGTCGCCGGGGGCGAGCGAGGTGGGGCACGGGAGCTCCGCGCCGGGACGGGTGTCGGGGGGGCCGGCGTTCTCCCCGGTGCCCGCGGCCCGGACGGCTCCCGGCACCGCCCGCCGTCCTCGCCCGCCGTCCGGTCCCGGGTCTCCTGTCCCGGCGAGGCGGGCGGCGCGGGTGTCGCCGCCGAGCAGGCACAGGTCCACGGCGTGGGAGCGCAAACCCGCGCAGTCGCCGGAGGAGCGGATGAGACCGTGCAGGCGACGCTCGGCGGCCGCGGGGGCGATGACCATCTGGACCGAGGCGAGCTGGAGTTCGACTCGGACCCGGTTCTCGGCGTCCAGGGGTTCGTCGAGGGCCCGGGCCAGGTAGGCGGTGGCCCGGTCCCGGCGGCCGTTGCGCAGTGCGGCGGTGAAGCCCCGGCGCAGGGTGTCGACGGCCCACGGCGCACCGACGGGGCGGGCGGCCAGCAGCAGTTCGGCGATGCCCTGGTCGGCGGCGGCCACCCGCTGGGCGAGCCGGGCGGCGCGCGCGTACAGATCGGCCCGGTCACCGGCGGGCATCTCCTCCAGGATGCGGGCGCGCACCACGGCGTCGGTTACGCGGGGCGAGCCGTCGCGGTTGGCGGTGAGTCCGCTGGCGCCGAGGGCGGCGCGGAGTCGGGCCTCGGGCACGGAGTGCGGGCCGGCGAGCATGCAGACCAGGGGGAAGTCGAGCAGGTCGCCGCAGACGGCGAGGGCGCGCAGGACGTCGACGGCGGCCGGATCGCGCAGCTCGCTCAGGGCCCGGGCGGCGTGGTCGCCGACCACTTCGGCGGTGAGGGCGCGCAGGTGGTCGACGTGCTCGGCGTCGGGGCGGCGGCCCGTGCGGGTGAAGCGGTCCAGGACGTCGTGGACGACCGCCGGTATGCCGCGGGTGGCACCGGCGACGGCCTCGGTGAAGGCGGGGTCGCCGGGGGTGCCGCACACCGCGAGCACGGCGGCGGCCGTGCCACTCGCGGTGAGGGGTGGCAGCGCGAGTTCGATGGTGCTGGCCAGCCCGGTGAGCGGGGTGCCGACGTTCCACTCGGGCCGGTCGATGGCGGTACCCGTGCTGCTGGTGAGCAGCACCAGCGGAACCTGGGGCAGCCGCCGGGCAAGGGCCTCCAGCCAGCGCAGGGAGGCCGGGTCGAGCCACTGGACGTCGTGCACCACGAGGAGGGTGGGCCGGTCCCGGGCCGCGGCGAGCAGGGCGTTGAGGCCGGGCAGACCGCCGGGCCGGTCCTGGGTCAGGAAGAGGCGGGACACGGTGGTCGGGCCCTCTTCCGCAAGGAGCTGGGCGACGACGCCGTACCGCAGTTCGTGCTCGGCGGGACTGGCGCGGGCGGTCAGCACGTGCAGTCCCGCGTTCCGTGCGTGCCCGGCGGCCCAGCACAGCAGGTCGTTCTGTCCGAGGCCGGGTTCCCCCGTCACGGTGACCATGGCGGGGCGGGCGGACCGGAGCTCTCCGATCACGGCTGAGAGAACGGCCTGTTCACGGTCGCGCTCCCAGAGCAGTGGGTCGGGAGACGGCATGCGGGTGATCATATATTTATGCCGTGGGACTGGTGACACCGTGGAGTTCCTTGTTCTTGCGTCACGGAACTCTTTCATCCACCGTCATCGCCCCGCCGTCCGCGACGAGGCCGGCGAACCGCCTCCGCGCAGGGCTTCCGCCAGGTCGGCCCGCCGGGCCACGCCCAGCTTGCGGTAGACACTGGTGAGGTGGAGCTCGACGGTGCGCATCGTGACGAAGAGGGACTCCGCGACCTCCCTGTTGCTGCCTCCCGCGGCGACCAGACCGGCTACGGTGCGTTCCGTTCCCGTCAGCATGTCCAGCGCGGACGAGGTGATCTCCCCCATGCGCCCGCCGGCCGCGATCAGCGCCTCCCTCGCCTCCCTGGCGAGGGCCACGCAACCGCACCGTCTGGCCAGCCCCACCGACTCGCGCAGGTGCTCCCGCGCCTCCCGCACGCGCCCGTCCGCCAGCAGCGCCCGCCCCAGCAGCAGCGTGGCACGTGCCTGGTGACCGCGGGCCGGCGAGGCCCCCAGCAGCGCGACCGCCTCGCGCAGCGGGTCCACCGCGGCCGCCCCCGAGGTGGCACCGCCCCTGGCCAGGGCGGCGTATCCGAGGGCGCGCCGGGTGCCCCAGCGCTCGGCCCGCCGGGTGCCCAGCTCGGCGACCTCCAGTGCCTCGGCGGTACGGCCGAGGCCACCCAGCAGACAGGCGCTCTCCAGCCACCAGGGGGTGAGGACCGGGTTGGTGATCCCGGCCTCCTCCAGCGAGTCGCCACAGGTCCGGAACACCTCCAGCGCCCCGTGGACGTCGCCGCGGGCCAGCTGGACCCGGCCCCTCGCCATCAGGTACCAGTGGTACTCCCAGACGAAGCGGTCCAGGTGGGGGCGCTTGATGGCGTCGAGGGCCTCCTCGGCGCGTTCCACCTCGCCGCGCTCGACGAGGGCCGACGCGTACGCCGTGTGCGCCATGACGGGGTTGTCACCCCAGCGCTCCGTGCCGAGGATCTCCAGCGACGTCTGCGCGTCCGCCATGGAGTCCGCGACCGCGCCGTTCTCCAGGCGGAACAGCGCCCGCGTGGAGAGCGCGAGGACGTACGTCCACACGGCGGCGCTGTCCCGGCTGCCGCGCAGCACCGTCTCCAGGGCGTCGTCGGCGGCGTCGTTCTCCTCGGCCACCTGGAGGGCGAGCGAAGCGGGCAGCAGGGACCACACGCCCAGTGGGACGCCCGGTGCGCGCAGCGCCCGGCGGGCCTGGCGCGCGACCTCCTCGGCGGAGGCGCCGCCCACCGCGGAGAGCACGCTCAGCATGGCGAGCTGCTGCCGCTGGGCGGGGGTGTCGCCGGGCGGCGGGGTGAGGCGGGCGGTGCGGCGCAGGACCTCGGGCAGGGTGGACTTCTCGTCGGCGCCGACGATCAGCAGGGCCGACTCGGCGAGCGTGCGCAGTTCGCCGTCGGCGGGTTCGGGGTCGGGTCCCAGCTCCGCGTCGAGGGCGTCCAATGCCTCGGTGAGCACCCGGGTGCCCTCCGGTGACTGCTGGACGCTCAGACAGGTGAGGGCGAACTGGACCGCCGTGGAGGTGCGGGCGCGCACGTCGGTGGTCACGGCGTGCGCCTCGCGCAGCAGTCCCACCGAGCGCTCGGGGTCGCTCTCCGCCAGGGCCCTGCCCAGCCGGGTCAGGACCTCGGGGTCGTCCGGCTCGGCCTCGCGCACCCGGTCCAGGTAGCGTGCGGCGGCCTCGGGGGCGCCCCGGTGCTCGGCCTGGGCGGCGGCGGCCCGCAGCACGGGGAGGGTCCAGGCGTCCTGGGCACCGGGCACCAGGAGCAACTGGGCGGCGATCTCCTCGGGAGAGCGTCCGATGTCGCTGAGCAGCCGGGCGGCACGCAGCCGCAGGCTCGCCACCCCGGTGGTGCCGAGGGCGCCGAGGACCGCGGTGCCCACCAGGTCGTGGACGAGTTCACGGCGGCCGGCCCGGACCAGGCCGGCCTGCCGCAGGATCTCCACCGCCTCGTCGACGTGCACGGCCGACACCCCCGCCAGGGCCGCGAGGTAGTCGCTGTCCTCGTCACCGAGCACGGCCAGGGTGCAGGCCACCTCGCGTACCCAGGCCGGCTGGTGCTCCAGCACCGTCTGCACGGAGGCGGCGACGACCCTCCCGCCGACCTTGGCGATCTGCCGGGCCCCCGCGTCGTCGGGTCCGAGGCCGGCGGAGCGCAGGTCACGCAGCAGCCGTACGACCTCCAGGGGGTTCCCGCCGGTGACGGACGCCAGGCGGTCGACGAACGACGGCTGCGGTCGCTGCGCGGGGAAGACCAGACCGGTCAGTTCGGCCACCTCCGGCGTCTCCAGCGGGCCGAGCCGCAGCGGCGCCGGGAGATGGTGGGCGACCAGGTCGGCCAGCGCGGCGGGGGCGGCGTGGCCCGCCTCGGTGCGGTGGGCGACCACCACCAGCAGCGGCAGGCCGTCGGCCCGGCGCAGCAGGAAGTCCAGCCAGCGCAGGGAGCGCTCGTCGCACCAGTGGGCGTCGTCGAGGACGAGCACCAGGGGGCCGTCGGCCATGAGGTTGGCGGTGAGCCAGTACAGGCCCTGGAGCACCGCGAAGGTGCCGCCCGCGGCGTCGTCCAGGTCGTCGGGTCCGGCGGCGAGGGCGGGCAGCGCACGCCGGGCGCCACCGTCCAGGAGGGCGGAGGTGCGCCCCTTGCGGCCGGTCAGGCCGAGCCGCCCGAAGAGTGCGCGCGCCCCGCTGTAACCCGTGGTCGCCTCGACGGCGCGGCAGGTGCCGTGCAGGACGGTCATGTCCGCGAAGGGGCCGTCGTCGGCGAGGGCGGCACGCAGCAGGGCGGTCTTGCCGACCCCCGCCGGACCGTCCAGGAGCACCAGCCGGGGCCGGCCCGCGCGGGCCGCCTCGGCATACCCGGCGAGGGCTTCCAGGTGCCGGGTCCGCCCGACCAGCGGCAGTGCGGGATTGGCGGCGCGGGCCCGGTTGGTCACTTGTTTCCCCTCACGTCGTACGGGACGGACGGCGCGGCGGCCCCGGCGGCCCGGCGCGTGCGCGGCATCCGGAGCCGGTCACCGACGGCGACTCGCCGTCTGCCCGCCATGACCCCGTCCACGCCACATTTACGCCACGGAAAGGCCCTGTGGCCCTCCGTGGCGAGAACTCTAAGGATTTCCCCGGTAGCGGCCGTGAGATCAAGTTGTGGTGCGGTCGGCATCCCACACGCCCGATCGGGCCGGCAGGCCGCACGGCATCGCGTCCTCGCGCCCCTCCACGCCTGACCGGCGGGCCGCGGCGACCCACGGCAGTCACTTCGTGAAAGGGCCCTCATGGACTCCGCCGCTCGGCCGATCCTCTTCGTCAGCCTCCCCGAGAGCGGGCTGCTCAACCCGTTGCTGGTGCTGGCCGGGGAGCTGGCCCGGCGCGGCGTGCCCGGACTGTGGTTCGCCACCGACGAGCACCGGCGGCAGGACGTGGAGGCACTCTCCGCCGCCTCCTCGGTGTCGTTCGCCTCGCTGGGCGAGGTGGTCCCCGAGCTGTCCGCGGTGACCTGGGACGACGAGGTGTACCGCGAGGTCACCCAGTCCTCCCGGTTCAAGGCCCACCGCGCGGTGGTGCGGCAGTCGTACAAGCCGGCTCTCCAGGCCCGCAAGTTCCGTGAACTGGAACGGGTCGTCGACGAGGTCCGCCCGGCGCTCATGGTCGTGGACTGCGTGGCCGGCTTCGCCGTCGACCTGGCGCTGGCCCGCGGCATCCCGTACGTGCTCAATGTGCCGTTCGTCGCCAGCAACGTGCTGACCTCGCACAACCCCTTCGGCGCGTCGTACACCCCCAAGAACTTCCCGGTCCCCAACTCGGGACTGCCGCTGGCGATGTCGGGCCGCCAGAAGCTGGCCAACACGCTGTTCAAGTGGCGGACCCTGGCCATGTTCCTGCACCCGGAGATGGGCAAGGTGCTGCGGGAGGACGCCGCGATCCGCAAGGAGCTGGGCATCACCCCGCCCAACGCGATGACGCGGGTGGACGAGGCCGCCGCGGTGGTGTGCTCCTCCATCGCGGAACTGGACTACCCCTTCGACGTACCGGAGAAGCTGCGCCTGGTGGGAGCCGTGCTGCCGCCGCTGCCCGAGGCGCCCGAGGACACCGAGGTGTCCGGGTGGCTCGACAAGCAGTCCTCGGTGGTCTACATGGGCTTCGGCACCATCACCCGCCTCACCCGCGAGGAGGCCGGGGCGCTGGTGGAGGTGGCCCGGCGGATGTCGGGCACACACCAGTTCCTGTGGAAGCTGCCCCGGGAGCAGCAGCACCTGCTGCCGCCCGCCGAGTCGCTGCCGGCGACCCTGCGGGTGGAGAGCTGGGTGCCCTCGCAGCTGGACGTGCTGGCCCACCCGAACGTGTCGGCGTTCTTCTCGCACGGCGGCGGCAACGCGTACCACGAGGGCGTCTACTTCGGGAAGCCGCAGGTGGTGCGGCCCCTGTGGGTGGACTGCTTCGACCAGGCGGTCCGCGGCCGCGACCTCGGCATCAGCCTGACCCTGGACCGGCCGCACACCGTCGACCCGGACGACGTGGTGGACAAGCTGACCCGCGTCACCGCCGACCCGTCCTTCCGCGAGCGGGCCGAGCGGCTGGGCGCCCTGCAGCAGGCGGCCGGCGGGCGGCAGGCCGCCGCCGACCTCGTGCTCGGCCTGCTCCCCACGGCATGACTCACCCGGCACCCCGGCCGTACCCCATCGAGCCACCGCCCAGCGACCGCGACAGCAGCGAGGACCCCATGGCCTTCACCCACCCCGTCTCCCGGCCCTTCCTGGCAGGCCGGGAACTGGAGTACGTCACCGACGCCGTGTCGGGCGGCTGGATCTCCTCCCAGGGACCGTACGTGCGGCGCTTCGAGGATGCCTTCGCCGAGTGGAACGGCGTGGCGCACGGCGTCGCCTGTTCCTCCGGCACCGCCGCCCTCACGCTCGCGCTGCGGGCCCTGGGCATCGGCCCCGGCGACGAGGTGATCGTGCCGGAGTTCACCATGATCGCCTCCGCGTGGGCCGTCACCTACACCGGCGCCACCCCCGTCTTCGTCGACTGCGCCGACGACCTGGACATCGACGTCACCCGCATCGAGGAGAAGATCACCCCGCGCACCCGGGCGATCATGCCCGTGCACGTCTACGGGCGGCGCTGCGACATGGACACGGTCATGGACATCGCCCACCAGTACAACCTGCGGGTGGTGGAGGACTCCGCGGAGGCGCACGGCGTCCGTCCGGTCGGGGACATCGCCTGCTTCTCGCTCTTCGCCAACAAGATCATCACGGCGGGTGAGGGCGGCGTCTGCCTCACCGACGACCCCCGGCTCGCCGAGCAGATGGCACACCTGCGGGCGATGGCCTTCACCCGCGACCACAGCTTCCTGCACAAGAAGCTGGCCTACAACCACCGCATGACCGCCATGCAGGGCGCCGTGGCGCTGGCCCAGGTGGAGCGGCTCGACGACATCCTCGCCGCGCGCCGGGAGATCGAGGCCCGCTACGACGCCGCCCTCAAGGACGTCCCCGGCATCACGCCGATGCCGGCGCGCGACGTGCTGTGGATGTACGACCTGCGCGCCGAACGCCGTGAGCAGCTGCGCGCCCACCTCGACGCGCGGGGCGTGGAGACGCGGCTGTTCTTCAAGCCGATGAGCCGCCAACCCGGCTACCTCGACCCGGTGTGGCCGACGCTCAACGCCCACCGGTTCAGCGAGGACGGGCTCTACCTGCCCACCCACACCGGGCTGACCGCCGCCGACCAGGAGTACATCACCGGCGCCGTCCGGGAGTTCTACGGCGCGGGCTGACCGGCCGGCCCGCACCGCGGGCCGCCGCCCCGCGCACCGCCGTCCCGACCGGGCACGGCACCGCGACCGCAGGAAGAGAAACGAGGAGCGGACATGACGACCAGCACCGGCCCCACGGTGGTCGACTTCCCCTTTCGCACGCCGGAGGAGCCGCTGCCGCTGTCCCAGTACGCGAGCCACCGGCAGCAGCCCGGCCTGGTGCGGACCCACCTGCCGAACGGCGTGCCGGTCTGGCTGGTCACCCGGCACGAGGACGTGCGCGCGGTGCTCACCCACCCCAAGATCAGCGCCAACCCCGACAACGAGGGCTTCCCCAACGTCGGAGAGACGATGGGCGTGCCCAAGCAGGACCAGATCCCCGGCTGGTTCGTGGGACTCGACTCCCCCGAGCACGACCGGTTCCGCAAGGTCCTGATCCCCGAGTTCACGGTGCGCCGCATCCGCGAACTGCGCCCCGCCGTCGAACGGACCGTGGACGAACGCATCGACGCGATGCTGGCCGGCGGCAACACCGCGGACCTCGTCAACGACTTCGCGCTGCCCGTGCCGTCCCTGGTGATCTCCTCGCTGCTCGGCGTGCCGTCGGCCGACCGGGACTTCTTCGAGTCCCGCACCCGCACCCTGGTCGCCATCCGCACCTCCACCGACGAGCAGCGTGCCACCGCCACCCGCGAACTGCTGCGCTACATCAACCGGTTGATCGTCATCAAGGACAAGTGGCGCGGGGACGACCTGATCAGCCGGCTGCTCTCGACGGGCCAGCTGAGCCACGAGGAGCTCTCGGGCGTCCTGCTGCTCCTGCTGATCGCGGGACACGAGACCACCGCGAACAACATCGGGCTCGGCGTGGTCACCCTGCTCTCCAACCCGCAGTGGGTCGGCAACGACAAGGTCGTCGAGGAACTGCTGCGGCTGCACTCGGTGGCCGACATGGTGGCGCTGCGGGTCGCCGTGGACGACGTGGAGATCGCGGGCCGGCTGATCCGCAAGGGCGAGGGCATCGTCCCGCTGATCGCCGCCGCCAACCACGACACCGAGGTCTTCGGCTGCCCGCACGCCTTCGACCCGGAGCGTGCCGAGCGGCGGCACGTGGCGTTCGGCTACGGCGTCCACCAGTGCCTGGGCCAGAACCTCGTCCGGGTCGAGATGGAGATCGCCTACCGCAAGCTGTTCGAGCGCATCCCCACGCTGGAGCTGGCCGTCCCGATGGACGAACTGGCCTTCAAGTACGACGGGATCCTCTTCGGACTGCACGAGCTGCCGGTGCGCTGGTAGCCGCCGGCACCGGGTGCCGTCGGACGGTCCCGACGGCACCCGGGGGCCCCGCCCGGCGGCACCCGGGCGGGGCCGGTCCCCCACCGCCGATCCCCCACCACCGAGGAGCCAACGATCATGCGTGTCACCGTCGACAGCGAGCGGTGCGTCGGAGCCGGGCAGTGCGTGCTGAACGCGCCCGACGTCTTCGACCAGGACGACGACGGGGTCGTCGTCCTGCTGCGGAAGGAGCCCGGCGAACAGGACCTGGACGGTGTCCGCGCGGCGGGCGACCTGTGTCCGTCGGGTTCGGTCGCCGTCCACGAGGACTGAGACGCGACGCGTGTCGACGAGTCCGGCGGGCCCCCGGCCGGGCCCGGGGGCCCTCCCCGACCTGTCGGGCTCCCGGGCCCACCCCTGGCGGGCGGCGACGGAGGGGCCGCCCGCCACGACCACCGGGCGGTCCGCCGCGTCCGCCGGGTCCACGCACAGAGTTCGCACCGCAAGAGCAAGCACCACCGGACAAGCACCATGGAAGGGACACACCGTGACCACCGCCGACGACACCCAGGCCCGCTGGCTGCGGCGCTACCACCCGGCCGGCACCGACGCCGTCCGGCTGGTCTGCTTCCCGCACGCAGGTGGCTCCGCCAGCTTCTACCACCCCGTCTCGGCGCGGTTCGCGCCGGCCGCCGAGGTCATCTCGCTGCAGTACCCCGGCCGCCAGGACCGCCGCAAGGAACCCTGCGTCAGCGATCTCGGCACCCTGGCCGACCTGATCACCGAGCAGCTGCTCGCCCTGGACGAGCGGCCCACGGTGTTCTTCGGGCACAGCATGGGCGCCGCGCTGGCCTTCGAGACGGCGTGGCGGCTGGAACAGAGGGGCACCGGCCCGCACACCGTCCTCGCGTCCGGCCGCCGGGCGCCCTCGACCACCCGCGCCGAAGAGGTCCACAAGCGGGACGACGACGGGATCGTCGCCGAGATGAAGCGGCTGAACGGCACCGCCGCCGGGGTCCTCGGCGACGAGGAGATCCTGCGCATGGCGCTGCCCGCGCTGCGCGGGGACTACCGCGCCATCGAGACGTACTCCTGCCCCGCCGACCGTCGGGTGCGCTGCGGTCTCACCGTCCTCACCGGCGAGGACGACCCGCTGACCACGGTCGAGGAGGCCGAGCG
This sequence comes from Streptomyces sp. NPDC002701, assembly GCF_042889045.1. Taxonomy (NCBI): domain Bacteria; kingdom Bacillati; phylum Actinomycetota; class Actinomycetes; order Kitasatosporales; family Streptomycetaceae; genus Streptomyces; species Streptomyces sp. NPDC002701. The sequence goes on along the minus strand of NZ_JBIAQL010000006.1, from coordinate 18,129 downwards.
CTGGCAGGACCACACCACGGGGCCGTTCCGGCTGCGGGTGTTCGGCGGCGGCCACTTCTTCCTCACGCAGCACCTCTCGGCGGTCCAGACCGAGATCGGACGCGCCCTCGACCCGGCGCGGCACGCCACGGCCTCCTGAGCGTCCGGCCCGGGCGGTGGCGGGACCGCCATCCGGGCAGGCGCAGGAGCCGTGACCGGCGCACGCCCGTCGGCGCCGTGCCCCGGCACGGCCGCCGCAGCCGTGGCCGACGCATCACCGGAGAGCCCGCACACGGCCGGACGGCGATCCCGTCCGCCGCCTTCCACGCCACTTTCCGCTCACGCGCCTCCTGGACAAGGACACCATGCGCACACTTCTCGTCGACAACTACGACTCCTTCACCTACAACCTCTTCCACTACCTGTCCCGGGTCAACGGACGGGAACCGGAGGTCATCCGCAACGACGACCCGGCCTGGCGGCCCGGGCTGCTCGACGCGTTCGACAACGTGGTGCTGTCCCCCGGGCCGGGCACCCCGCACCGGCCCGCCGACTTCGGCCTGTGCGCCGGCATAGCCGAGGAGGGGCGGCTGCCGGTGCTCGGCGTCTGCCTGGGCCACCAGGGCATGGCGCTCGCGCACGGCGCGCGGGTGGGCCGCGCGCCCGAGCCGCGCCACGGCCGGACGTCCGCGGTGCGGCACGACGGCACGGGGCTCTTCGAGGGGCTGCCGGTCCCGTTGGAGGTCGTGCGCTACCACTCCCTGGCGGTGACCGACCTCCCGCCGGAGCTGGAGGCCACCGCGTGGTCGCCGGACGGGGTGCTGATGGCGCTGCGCCACCGCACGCTGCCGCTGTGGGGCGTGCAGTTCCATCCGGAGTCGATCGGTACGCAGGAGGGGCACCGGCTGCTGGCGAACTTCGGCCGGCTCACGGAACGGTACGGCCGCCCGCCGCGCGGCCGCGCCGGCGTCTTGGCCGACGCCGACGTACCGGGCGGCGTTGGCGTACCGGTCGGCGCCGACGTATCGGCCGGGCCCGGCGTCCCGGCCGGGGCCCGGATCTCGGCCGCCCTCGGCGTGCCCGCCTCGTCCGGCAGCACCGCGGTGGTGTCCGCGTCTGCCGCGTCCGGCGCCTCCGCCCCGATCACCGGGCGGGGTGCGTCGGACGCCCCCGCCACGACGGCCGACCCCGCCACCTCGGACAGCCCCACCGCGGGCGCCGCCCCGACCACTTCCGGCCGACCCTCCGCAGGCACCGCCCCTGTCGCTTCCGGCGGACCCACCGCAGACGTCGTACCGGTCGCTGCCGGGGGACCCGCCACAGACACCGACCCGACCACTACCGGCGGACCCACCACAGACGTCGTACCGGTCGCTTCCGGCGGACCCGCCACAGACACCAACCCCGCTACTTCCGGCGGGCCCGCCACAGACGCCGACCCGACCACCACCGGCAGGCCCACCACAGACGCCGACCCGACCACCACCGGCAGGCCCACCGCAAACGTCGTGCCGGTCGCTTCCGGCGGGCCCTCCTCTGCCGCTTCCGGCGGGCCCGCCGCAGGCGCCGACCCGGTCGCGGACGGGGACGGAGATGTGCGGCGGTTGCGGGTGGTTGCGGTGGCGGTGCCCGTCCGCTGGGACGCCGAGGTCGCCTTCGACACCCTCTTCCGGACCGGGGACCATCCCTTCTGGCTCGACAGCAGCCGCCCCGGAGGGCGCCTGGGGCAGCTGTCGGTGATGGGGGACGCCTCCGGCCCGCTGGCCCGGATCGCCGAGGCCGACGTGCACACCGGCACCGTGACCGTCACCGCCGGTGGTGAGCGCCGTACTGTCGACAGCCCTTTCCTGACCTGGCTGGAGAACGACCTGGCGGGGCTGCGCACCGAGGTGCCCGAGCTGCCCTTCGACTTCGCCCTCGGCTGGGTCGGCTGCCTCGGCTACGAGCTCAAGGCCGAGTGCGAGGGCGACGCCGCACACCGTTCCCCCGACCCCGACGCGGTCCTCGTCTTCGCCGACCGGGCCCTGGTGCTCGACCACCGCACCGGCACCGGCCACCTGCTGGCGCTGGCCGAGGACGGCGCCGAGGAGGCCGCGCGCGCCTGGCTCGCGGACGCCGCAGCGGCCCTGCACGGCATCGCCGGACGGCCGCCCGAGCCGTGCGCCGAGGCCCCGGAGTGCACCACAGGACCCGTGGAGCTGCGGCACGACCGGGACGCCTACCTCAAACTCATCGACGTCTGCCAGCAGGAGATCGCCGCCGGCGAGACGTACGAGGTCTGCCTGACCAACATGGCCGAGGCCGACACCGACCTCGACCCGTGGCAGGCGTACCGCGCCCTGCGTCGCGTCAGCGCGGCCCCCTTCGCCGCGTTCCTGCACTTCGGGACGCTGGCGGTACTCAGCAGCTCCCCCGAGCGGTTCCTCCGCATCGACCGGCACGGCGGCATGGAGTCCAAGCCGATCAAGGGCACCCGGCCGCGCGGCGCCACCTCCGAGGAGGACGCCCGGCTGGTCGAGGACCTGGCGGGCTGCGAGAAGGACCGCGCCGAGAACCTGATGATCGTCGACCTGGTCCGGCACGACCTGGGCCGGTGCGCGGCGGTCGGCTCGGTCGTCGCCGACCCGGTGTTCCAGGTGGAGACCTATGCGACGGTGCACCAGCTGGTCAGTACCGTCCGGGCCCGGCTGCGTCCGGACAGCAGTCCCGTGGCGGCGGTACGGGCCGCCTTCCCGGGCGGGTCGATGACCGGCGCCCCGAAGATCCGCACCATGCAGATCATCGACCGTCTGGAGGGCGGGCCGCGCGGCGTGTACTCCGGCGCCATCGGCTACTTCTCGCTGACCGGCGCGGTGGACCTGTCCATCGTCATCCGCACCGTGGTCCTCAGCGGAAACCGGCTGCGCTACGGCGTCGGCGGCGCCGTCATCGCACTGTCCGACCCGGTGGACGAGTTCGAGGAGACGGCCGTCAAGGCCACCCCGCTGCTGCGTCTGCTCGGTGCCCGGTTCCCGGGCCGCGAGGCACCCGGCGAGGACCTCGACCGGCCCGGAGCCGGGGCCTCCTCGGTCCCGGGGACCGGCGGAGCCCGGCAGGAGAAGCTCACCCTCCCCACCTGACCGCGCCGGGAGCCGCCCGCCGGCCCCGGCGCGGCGGCTCCCCCGCCTCCTCGAACGCACCGGGCCGCCACGCCGCGATCTCTAGGGAAAACCCGGACCGCGCGGCAACAGCCTGGAGCGGATCCCCGTACGACGGCGACGCTCGACATCCCTGGAGTGATGGTGCCCGTCCACGCAAACGACTACGTGACCGATCCGCCCGCCGCCACCGGCCGGGCCCTGGACGGGCTGACCCTGCCGGAGGTGTTCGACGCGGCCGTGCGCCGCGGCGGCGACGCGACCGCCCTGCTGGACGGGGACCGCGCCCGGACCTGGCACGCCTGGCGGGCGGAGGTGGACGCGCTGGCGTACGGCCTCCAGGAGGCCGGGGTCGGCCCCGGTGACGTGGTCGCGCTGCACCTGCCGAACAGCTGGGAGTTCCTGACGCTGCACCTGGCGGCCGCCGCGGTCGGGGCGGTCACGATGCCCGTGCACCAGGGCAACGCCGCCTCCGACGTACGGGCCCTGCTGGAACGGGTCGGCCCGGTCGCCGTCGCCCTGCCGCCGCGTACCCAGGACGGCGACGGCCCGCTGGCCGTCACGGCACTGCGGGAGGCGCTGCCCGCACTGCGCGCGGTGCTGGTCACCGGTGACACCGCCGCCCCCGGCGCCCAGACCGTCACCGGTCTCCTCGATCGGTCGGCGGGGCGGCGGCCTCACGCCGTGCGGGTGCGCCCCGAGTGGCCGTTCCTGCTGCTGCCGTCCTCCGGAACCACCTCCGCACGGCCCAAGATCTGTCTGCACTCCCACGACGGCCTGCTCACCAACTCCCGTGCGGCGACCGAGGATTCGGCCGACGCGTTCGCCGGTACGGTGCTGACCGCGTGCCCGCTCACCCACTGCTTCGGCCTGCAGTCCTCGTACGCGGCGCTGTTCCGCTCCGGCCGCCAGGTGCTGCTGGACGCCTGGGACGTCGACCGGTTCCTGGAGCTGTCCCGGCGGGAGCGCCCGTCCGTGGTGATCGCGGTGCCCGCGCAGCTGCACGACATGGTCTCCCGGGTACGTGATGCCGCCGACGGCGCGGGCTTCCGCCCGGAGCGCATCCTCACGGCCGGGGCCGCTCTGCCGCCGGCGCTGGTACGTGACGTACGGGAGGCCCTGGAGACCACGCTGGTGGTGGTATGGGGCATGTCGGAGGTCGGCTGCGGCACCAGTAGCCTGGCCGGGGACCCGCCGGAGGTGGCCTCCCGCAGTGTCGGACGGCCCACACGGGACGCCGCGATGCGCGTCCTGGGCGAGGACGGGCGTCCGTGCGCGCCCGGTGAACCCGGCGAGCTGTACTACCGCAGTCCCAGCATGTTCCGCGGCTATCTCGGCGAGCCGGAGCTGACCGGGCGGGTGGTGGCGGAGGACGGCTGGCTGCACACCGGTGACCTCGCCGCGATCGACGAGGACGGGCTGATCCTCTTCCACGGCCGGTCCGCCGAACTGATCAACGTGGGCGGCCGCAAGTTCAACGCGGTGGAGGTCCAGGCGCTCCTGGCGGACCTGCCCGGCATCGGCCCGCTCGCCGTCGTCGCCAAGCCGGACCCGCGGCTCGGCGAGTACCCGGTGCTGGTGGTCACCGAGGGCCCGGCGAACGAGGGTGCCCCGGACGCCGGTGACGGCGGACAGGGCCGTCCGCGGGGCACGGTCGGCCTCGACGAGGCCACCGCGTTCCTGCGCGGTCTCGGCACCGCGGAGTACAAGATCCCGCTGGAGCTGGTGGTCCTGCCCGAGCTGCCCCGCACCCCCGCCGGGAAGATCAACCGGCTGGCCCTGGAGCGACTCCTGACCGAGGCCGCCGCGCACCCCGTGCCCGTACCGTCCGACGCGGTACGCCCCACCCTGCGGGCCGCACTGGACCTGGTGACCGCCGCGGTCGCCGAGGTGCTGGCCGACACTCCCGGCAAGGACACCGGCACGGCCTCCGACTCGGATGTCGGCGCTGGCGTCGGCGTCGGCACGGATGTCGGCGCTGACGCCGCCGTCGGCATCGGCATCGGCACGGACGCCGGTACTGTTCGTGACCGCGACGCGGCTCCGGTGCCGATCGGTCCGGACACCACGTTCCGTGCCCACGGTCTGGACTCGGTCGCCTCGGTGCGGCTGCGCAACGCGCTCGCCGAGGTCACCGGCCTGCCGCTGCCCGCGGGCCTCGCCTTCGACTTCCCCACCCCGGCCGCTCTGGCCCGCGAGCTGGCCGGACTGAACCAGCCCTGCGAGGAGGCCCTGGAGGAGTCCTCGGGGGCGGGTCCGTCCGGTGCGGCGGCCGGTGACGGCGAACCCGTCGCCGTCGTCTCCATGGCCTGCCGGCTGCCCGGCGGAGCCACCTCCCCCGAGGCCCTGTGGGACCTGCTGCGCGAGGGCACCGACGCCGTGTCCGCCTTCCCCGACGACCGGGGCTGGGACCTGGACGCCCTCTTCGGCGACGACGATCCCGACGCCCCCGGCACCTCCGTGGCCCGCGAGGGCGGCTTCCTGCGCGACGCGGCCCACTTCGACGCCGGGTTCTTCGGGATGTCGGCCCGGGAGGCCCTCGCCACCGACCCGCAGCAGCGGCTCCTCCTGGAGACCGCCTGGGAGGCCGTCGAGCGCGCCCGGATCGACGCGGCGACGCTGCACGGCAGCCGTACCGGCGTGTTCACCGGCGCGATGTACCACGACTACGCGTCCGGTGCGGCCGACCCGGCCGGCGAACTGGAGAGCCTGCTGCCGGTGGGGACCGCGGGCGGCGCGCTCTCCGGCCGTATCGCCTACACGCTCGGCCTGAACGGTCCGGCGCTCACCGTGGACACGGCCTGCTCCTCCTCGCTGGTCGCCCTGCACCTGGCGTGCCGGTCGCTGCGTTCCGGGGAGTCCGACCTGGCGCTGGCCGGCGGGGTCGCCGTGATGTCCACCCCGGCCGCGTTCACCGGTTTCTCCCGGCTGCGGGGCCTGTCGCCCGACGGCCGCTGCAAGTCCTTCGGCGAGGGCGCCGACGGTGCCGCCTGGTCCGAGGGCGCGGGACTGCTGCTGCTCGAACGGCTGTCGGACGCGCGGCGCAACGGCCACCCCGTCCTCGCCGTGATCCGCGGCTCCGCCGTCAACCAGGACGGCGCGAGCAACGGCCTCACCGCGCCCAACGGGCCCGCCCAGCGCCGCGTCGTCCGCCAGGCCCTGGCCGACGCCGGGGTACGGGCCGACGAGGTGGACGCGGTCGAGGCGCACGGCACCGGTACCGCCCTGGGCGACCCCATCGAGGCCGAGGCGCTGCTGGCCACCTACGGGCGGGACCGGCCGGAGAGCCGGCCGCTGTGGCTGGGCTCCGTCAAGTCGAACCTGGGACACACCCAGGCCGCCGCGGGCGCCGCCGCCGTGATCAAGATGGTGCTGGCCCTGCAGCACGGCCTCCTCCCGCGCACCCTGCACGCGGACACCCCGACCTCGCGGGTGGACTGGTCCGCAGGCACCGTACGACTGCTGTCGGAGCCCCGTGCCTGGCCCCGCGAGGACGGGCGGCCGCGCCGCGCGGGGATCTCGTCCTTCGGCATCAGCGGCACCAACGCCCACCTGGTACTGGAGGAGGCCCCGCTGCCGGGCCCGGACACCGCGGCACAGCCGGGCGCCGGGACGGACGCGGAGACGGAGGCCAGGACGGACACGGAGGCCAGGGCCGAAGCGGAGGCCGGGGCCGGGGCGGAGGCCGGGACCGAGGCGGATGCCTCCGCCCTCCCGGCCGCCGTGCCCTGGCTGGTGTCGGCGAAGGACGGGGACGCGCTGCGCGGACAGGCCCGGCGGCTGGCCGCGTACGCCGCGGCGCATCCGGAAGTCCCCGCCCGGGACATCGCGTACTCCCTGCTCACCACTCGCACACTGCACCCGCGTACGGCCGTGCTGACCGGCGACGACCGGGACGGCCTGCGCGGAGCCGCCGAGGCGTTCGCCCGCGGGGAGGCTCCGGGCAGCGCCGGCCGCGGGCCCCTCGGCGGCACCCCGGAACCGGCGTTCGTCCTCACCGGCCAGGGCAGCCAGCGCCTCGGCATGGGCCGCGGACTCGCCGCCGCCTTCCCCGTCTTCGACACCGCCCTGCGCGAGGTGTGCTCGGTCCTCGACCCGCTGCTCGAACGGCCACTGACCGAGGTCATGTGGGCCGCCCCGGACAGCGCGGAGGCGGAGCTGCTCGACGGCACCGGGTACGCCCAGCCCGCGCTGTTCGCGTTCGAGGTGGCCCTGTTCCGGCTGCTGGAGTCCTGGGGCATCGTCCCCGCACGGCTGGTCGGGCACTCGGTGGGCGAGATCGCCGCCGCGCACGTGGCGGGCGTGCTGTCGCTGCCCGACGCCTGCACCCTGGTCGCGGCGCGCGGGCGGCTGATGCAGGCGCTGCCGCCGGGCGGCGCCATGGTCGCGGTGCGCTGCTCGGAGGACGAGGTCCTGCCGCTGCTCGTCGACGGGGTCTCCGTCGCCGCCGTCAACGGACCGCGTTCCGTGGTGCTGTCGGGCGCCGAGGGGCCGCTGTCGGAGCTGACCGTCGAGCTGTCCGCCGCCGGGCACAAGACCCGCCGGCTGGTGGTGAGTCACGCCTTCCACTCACCGCTCATGGAGCCGATGCTCGCCGGGTTCCGCGAGACGGTCGCCCGGTTGTCCTTCGACGCCCCACAACTGCCGCTGATCTCCTGCGTCACCGGCCGGCCGCTCACCGTGGCGGAGGCCCGCGACCCGGAGCACTGGGTACGCCACGTCCGCGACGCGGTGCGGTTCGCCGACGCGGTCGGCCGGCTGGCCGACGAACGGACCGCCGTCTACGTCGAGCTGGGCCCGCAGGCCGTGCTCACGCCGATGGTCGAGGAGTGCCTGGGCGAGCGGGAGGCGGGCTCCGGGCCCGCCGTGGAGCCGGTGCTGCGCGGCGGCGAGAGCGGCGGGAGCAGCGGCGACGGCGGCGACGGCGGCGGCGGCGACGGGGAGAACGAGGTGCGGGCCGCGCTCACCGCGGCCGTACGCCTGCACGCGCTCGGTGTACCGGTGGACTGGCGGGCGGTCCTGCCGCAGGCACGCACGGTGGCCCTGCCCACCTACGCGTTCCAGCACGAGGCGTACTGGCTGGCGTCGATGCCCTCCGCCGCGGTCGCCGTGGGGCTGCCGTCGGTGACGGACCCGGCGGGCACCGCGGCCGGACCGGAGCTGGCCCGGCGGCTGAGCGGGCTGTCCGAGGCCGAGGCCGAGGCCCTGGTCACCGAGCTGGTGCGGGCCGAGCTGACGGCCGTGGTGGGCGGGGAACTCCTCGCGGACAACGGCACCGACGCGGCCTTCGGCGAACTCGGCGTCACCTCCGTGACCGCCGTGGAACTGCGCAACCGGCTGACCGCCGCCACCGGCGTACGGCTGCCTCCGACCCTGGTCTTCGACCATCCCTCTCCGGCTGCTGTGGCCCGCCTGGTCTGCGACACGCTCCGGCGCTCCGGCCCCCCGCGCCGGAGGGACGCCGCGTCCGTGGTGGACGAGCTGGAGGCACTGCTCGTCTCGGGCGCGCCGCTCGACTCGGACACGGGGGCCCGGCTGCGGGCCCTGACCGGCCGCTGGGCCCCGTCCCGCAACGGCGCCTCGGAGCACGGCGCGGGCACGGGCTCCGACACCGGCACCGGCATGGGTCCGCTGGACCTGGATTCCGCCTCCGACGAGGAGTTGTTCCGTCTCATGGACGGTGCGTTCGGTGCCGCTGGTCCTGCCGGTGCTCCTGATCCTGCCGGTGCTTCCGGTGGGGCGGACGGCTCCGACGCCGCCGGTGGCGTCCGGTGACCGTTTCCGGCGGACACCGTGCCCGGGGTGAATCCGCGGCCTTCGCGAAAGCCGGCGTCCGCGCGGGCGCGGGCACGGAGGGTGTCGATGAGCCCGGCGGCGCACAGCGCCACAGCCCTCTCGGGCACGTGTCGGCCCGGTCGCCCGGTGCGCCCGTTGCCCGATCCGCCGTACCGCCTGCCCGATCCGGCAGCGGGCGTGCCCGGTCCGGCGCGGCGTTCGGGCCGTCGAACACCGGTGACGTACGAACCGGTGCCGGGCAGGGCCCGTTGTCCGGTCCGCCGTCGTCCGCCCCGGGCAACGGATCCCCACCCGGCCGGCCGGCGGCCGGTCGTCCATCCTCCGCAGACGCACAGACTCACGAGCGGGAGCACATCTCATGAGCGGGCCCCTCACGCCCCCCGTCGCCCAGCCGGGCCCGGCCGCCCCTTCCGGCGACCTGATGATCGAGGCCGACGACGTCACCAAGTCGTTCGGTGCCGTGCGCGCCCTGGACTCGGTGAGCGTCGGTGTGCCCAGGGGCACCGTCCTGGGACTCCTCGGCCACAACGGAGCCGGGAAGACCACCCTGGTCAACATCCTCACCACGGCGCTGCCGCTCACCTCGGGGCGGGCCGGGGTCGCCGGGTACGACGTGGCCCGCGAGCCCGTCGAGATCCGCAGACGCATCGGGCTCACCGGGCAGTTCGCCTCCGTGGACGGGCAGCTCAGCGGGCGGGACAACATCGTCCTGATCGCCCGGCTGCTGGGCGCCGGACGCCGGGCTGCCCGGACCCGCGCCGACGAGCTGCTGGAGCTGTTCCGGCTGACCGACGTCGCCGAGCGGCGCGCGAGCGGCTACTCCGGCGGTCTGCGGCGCCGGCTGGATCTCGCCGTGTCGCTGGTCGGCGCGCCCGAGGTGCTCTTCCTGGACGAGCCGACCACCGGGCTCGACCCGTCGAGCCGGCTCAACCTGTGGGAGATCGTCGAGGGACTGGTCGAGCAGGGCACCACGGTGCTGCTCACCACGCAGTACCTGGAGGAGGCCGACCGTCTCGCGGACTCGATCGCGGTGCTGTCCGCGGGCCGGGTCGTCGCCGCGGGGACGGCCGCGGAACTGAAGGCGACCGTCGGCCGCCGAACGGTCACCCTGACGCTGGACACCGGCGAGGACCGGAGCACGGCGGGTGCGGCCCTGCGAGGCGCGGGCTTCGCTCCCGTGAACGGTGAGGAGGACCCGCGGACCGTCGTCGTCCCGATCGACGCCACCCGGGAGATCGCGGAGGTCGTCCGGACCCTGGACCAGGTGGGTGTCGAGGCCACCGAGCTGACCTTCGGCGAACCCACCCTCGACGACGTGTACTTGGCGCTGGCCGACCAGTCCGCGGCCCGCGCCCCGGCGTGAGACACCCGGCGCCCGGCGACCCCGGCCGACCGGGGCGGTGCCCGGGGCTGGACCAGCATCGCGACCATCCGTCGGGCGGGACCGCCGCCCGGCGTCTTCCGTGGAGGACCCCTTGACCACTCAGCTGACCCCGGCCCCCCGGCCGGCCGTGCTCCGGGCCGCGGCCGGTGAGGCGCCCGTCTTCGGAGGGAGTTCGTTCCCCGCCCAGATACGCATCCTCACCGGGCGGTCGCTGCGGGCCATGGTGACCGACCCGGGCATCGTGCTCTTCGGCCTGATCCAGCCGGTGGTCATCCTGTTCGTCCTGACGCAGGTGTTCAGCAAGATGGGCATGCCGCCGCACTTCCCGGAGGGCGTCACCTACCTCGACTACGTGCTGCCGGCCATCCTGGTGGACAACGCCGCCCAGTCGGCCATGCAGTCCGGGGTGGGACTCGTGGAGGACCAGAAGAACGGCATGGTCGCCCGGCTGCGGTCCCTGCCGGTGCATCCGGGGGCGCTGCTGGCGGCGCGCAGCCTGGTCGGCCTGGTGCGCGCCACCGTGCAGGTGCTGATCATCATGGTGCTGGCCATCACCGTCCTCGGGTACTCCCCCAACGGCGGCGCGGCCGAACTGGCGCTCTCCGCCGGGCTGACGGTCTTCATCAGCTTCTCGCTGGGGTGGGCGTTCATCGCGGCGGGTGCCTGGCTGCGGCGGGCCGAGCCGCTGCAGAATCTCGCCCTCATCGTGATCTTCCCGCTGATGTTCGCCTCCAGCGCGTACGTTCCTGTCGCCGACCTGCCCGGCTGGCTGGCGGCGGTGGCGAGCGTCAATCCGTTGACGTACGCCATCGATGCGAGTCGGGCGCTCGCGCTGGATGTGCCCGGCCTGAACCACGCGATCCCGTCCGTGGCGATCAGCGCGGTGATCGCCGTGGTCGGCATGGTCGTCGCCCTGCGCGGCTTCCGCCGACCCCTCTGACACCCGCGCGGACTCCCCCCACGCGCGGGTGATGCAAGGCCCGCGGACGCCCACCCTTCGCGTCCGCGGGCCTTTGCCGTACCTGAGCGCCGGGCTGCGGGCCGCGGGCTACGGGGTGTGGCTGTGGGTTGTGGGCCCCTGTCCGTCGGATGTGGCTGGGCGCGCAGTTCCCCGCGCCCCTGACGGGGCTCCTGTGTGCGGGCTTTGCCTGCGCCGTGGCCGTGCCCGTTCCGGGCGTGGGGTGCGGCTGAATGGGCACGGTGCACCGGCGCCCCGGGGGCACACCCACCGCCCACCGGGACATGCGTGCGGGTCCTGCGGCGGACCGCCCCCGGCAGCGGTCGCCGGGGGCGCGCAAACGGGCGGGCCCGGTGCCGGTGGCACCGGGCCCGCTGTGTGGGTCGGCCGGGTGGAGCGTCGCTCCGTGTGGTCGTCCGTGTGGTCAGGAGAGGCCGAGTTCGTTGTCGAGCATGTCGAACATGTCCTCGTCGGAGGCGGAGCCGAAGTCGAAGGACTCCTCCTCCGTCTTCTGCCCGGCCCCGGTACCCGCCTCGGTCCGCAGCGACTGCCACTTGCTGCGGAGCACCTCCAGCCGGCCGGCCACCTGGTCGAAGAGCGCGCCGAAGCCGTCGGAGCCGGCCTCGATGCCGGTGAGGCTGCGCTCCAGCCTGTCCAGTTCCGCCAGGACCGCCTCCGGTCCGTCGGCCGGGGCCGGGGCGACCTTGCCGTACAGGTGGGCGACGAGTTCGCTGGGCGTCGGGTAGTCGAACAGCAGGGTGGCCGGCAGCCGGACGCCGGTGAGGGCACCGAGCCGGTTGCGCAGTTCCACCGAGGTCAGCGAGTCGAAGCCCAGGTCCTGGAAGGCGCGGGTCGGTTCGACGTCGGCCAGCCCCGCGTGGCCCAGCACGGTCGCGATCTGACCCCGTACCAGTTCCAGCAGGACCTCCTGCCCCTCGGCCGGGGTGAGCCCGGTGAGCCGGCGTGTGAGGTCGGCCGCCGCCGCGGCACCACCGGCGGTGGCGGTGCGGCGTGCCGGGACCCGGATCAGCGACCGGAACAGCGGCGGCACCTCGCCCAGGGAGCGCAGGGCGCCCAGGTCCAGCCGTACCGGGAGGACGGCCGGGGCCGATTCCGCCCGGGCGGTGGAACCGAAGACCGTGTCGAACAGGGCCAGGCCCTGCTCGGGTGTCATCGGCGGCATGCCCGCGCGGGTCATCCGCGTGATGTCCGCCTCGGTCAGCTCGCCGGTCATGCCGCTCCCCCGGGTCCAGGGGCCCCAGCCCATCGACACCGCGGGCAGTCCGCGGTCGCGGCGGTGCCGGGCCAGCGCGTCGAGGAAGGCGTTCCCCGCCGCGTAGTTGGCCTGTCCGGCGCTGCCGAGCGTGCCGGCCACCGAGGAGAACAGGACGAAGGCGTCGAGTCCGAGGTCCGCGGTCGCCTCGTGCAGGTGCCAGGCGGCGTCCGCCTTGGGCCGCAGCACCGCGGCCAGCCGCTCCGGGGTGAGGGAGTCGACGACCCCGTCGTCCAGGACGCCCGCCGCGTGGATCACCGCGCGCAGCGGACGGTCGGCGGGGATGTCCGCCAGCAGGGCGTCGATGGCCGTCCGGTCGCCGACGTCGCAGGCCGCGACGGTGACCCGGGCGCCTGCCTCTTCCAGGGCGGCGGCGAGTTCCCCGGCGCCCTCGGCGGCCGGACCGCGCCGGCTGACCAGGAGCAGGTCGCGGACGCCGTGCTTGGTGACGAGGTGGCGGGCGACGGCGGCGCCGAGGCCGCCGGTGCCGCCGGTGACCAGGACGGTGCCCGCCGGGTCCCAGCCGGCCGGTTCGTCCGCGGCGGACGCGGACACCCGCATCAGCCGCGGCACCAGCAGCCGGCCGTCGCGCAGCGCGAGCTGCGGCTCGTCGGCGGTCGCCGCGGCCCGCAGGACGGCCGGCTCGTCGAGGGCTCCGGCCGCGGCGGCATCGGACTCCAGGTCGAGGAGGGCGAACCGGCCGGGGTGCTCCGCCTGGGCGGCGCGTACGAGCCCCCAGACCGCGGCCGCGGCCGGGTCGGCGCCGTCGGTCGCACCACGGGTGACGACCATCAGGCGGGAGGCGGTGAACCGTTCGTCCGCCAGCCATGCGTGGATCGTCTCCAGGACCCGGGCGGTCGCCGTGCGGGCGGCGTCCGCCGCGTCGGCGGGCGCGCCCGGCCGGTCCTCCGTACCGGGCTCCGCCACCGGGGTGGTGCCGACCGGCAGCAGGACCACGGACGGCACGCCGTCACCGGTCGCGTCTCCGGTCGCGTCATCGGCGCGGTCGCCGAGGCCGGAGAGAGCGGTCACCCGCTCGACGTCGATGTCTCCGAGGAGAGCGGCGTCGGGGCCGACCACGGCCACGGGGCCGGTCGCCCCTTCGGTCCGGCCGGAGTCGTCGCCCATGGACACCCAGTCCAGGGTGAACAGGGAGTCGCGTCCCGCGCCGCCCGCGCCGCCGAGTTGTCCGGCGGCGATCGGGCGGGTCACCAGGGAGCCGACCGCGGCCACCGGGGCGCCGGTGGTGTCGGCGACGGCGATCGCGAGGGTGCCGTCGTCGGCGCGGGACAACCGCAGCCGGACGGCGGAGGCGCCCACGGCGTGCACGGACACCCCGTTCCACGAGAACGGGACGCCGCCGGGGCCCGCGTCCTCCCCGGCGGCCCGCTCCCCGGCGGCGCCGGCCAGCGCGGTGGCGTGCAGTCCCGCGTCGAACAGGGCCGGGTGCAGGGTGAACGCGTCAGCGCCGGTGCCTTCGGGCAGGGCGGCCTCGGCGAACACCTCGCCGTCCCTGCTCCAGGCGGCCCGCAGCCCCTGGAACACCGGGCCGTAGACGAATCCGGCGTCCTCGAAACGCTCGTACAGCCCGGTGACGTCGAGCGGTTCGGCCTTCTCCGGCGGCCACACCGTGGCGTCGAAGCCGGTGGCGTCGAAGCCGGTGGCGTCGAAGTCCGTGGCGGGGCTTTCCGCAGGACCGGACACCAGGGTGCCGTCGGCGTGCGAGGTCCAGGGCGCGCCGGGGTCGTCGGCGGGGCGGGAGTGGATGCCGACGGTGCGGCGGCCCGATGCGTCGGGAGCGCCGACGCCGACCTGCACCTGGACCGTGCCCCGCTCCGGCAGCACGAGCGGCGCGGCCAGCGTCAGTTCCTCCACCCGGTCGCAGCCGAGGACGGTACCGGCGTGGAGCGCGAGTTCCAGCAGGGCGGTACCGGGCACCAGGACGGCGCCCATGACCTGGTGGTCGGCGATCCAACGGTGCGTGCCCTGGGACAGCCGTCCGGTGAACAGATGCCCGTCGGTGCCGGCGAGTTCCACCGCGGCGCCGAGCAGCGGGTGGTCGACGGACGCGAGACCGGCGGCCTCCGCCCCGGCACCCATCGTCGGCATCTCCGTGGGCCAGAAGCGGCGGCGCTGGAACGCGTACGTGGGCAGGTCGACCCGCCGGGCACCGAGACCGGCGAAGAACGCGGTCCAGTCGATCCGCGCGCCGTGCCCGTGGAGCCGGGCCAGAGCGTCCACCAGGGCGGACTCAGCGGGTGCGGTACGGCGCTGGGCGGCGACCGTGACGGCCGCCTCGGGGACGGACTCGCGGGCCATCGCCGAGGCGACACCGTCGGGGCCGAGTTCCAGGAAGCGGGTGACGCCCGCCTCGTGCAGGGTCCGGACACCGTCGGCGAAGCGGACCGCCTCGCGGACATGGCGTACCCAGTACTCGGCGGAGCACAGCTCATCGGTGCCTGCGACCGTCCCGGTCAGGTTGGAGACCACCGGGACGGCCGGTGTCTGCGGGGAGAGTCCGGCGACGACCGCCCGGAACTCGTCCAGCATGGGTTCCATCAGCGGTGAGTGGAAGGCGTGCGACACCCGCAGCGCGGTCGTCCGCCGGCCCCGTTCACGCAGGGCGGCGGTGACCCGCTCGACGTCCTCCGCCGTGCCGGACACCACCACGGAGGTGGGTCCGTTGACGGCCGCGACGGTCACCCCGTCGGTGAGGTGCGCCAGCACCTCCTCCTCGGTGGCCTGTACGGCGGCCATGGCACCGCCCTCCGGCAGGGCCTGCATGAGCCGGCCGCGCGCGGCGACCAGGGCGCAGGCGTCCGCCAGCGAGAACACCCCGGCCACGTGCGCCGCGACGACCTCGCCGATGGAGTGGCCGGCCACGAAGTCGGGGGTGATGCCCCAGGACGCGGTCAGCCGGTGGAGCGCCACTCCGAGGGCGAACAGGGCGGCCTGGGCGTACGCGGTGGCGTCGAGCGCGGCTTCGTCGTCGCCCCACATCACCTCGCGCAACGGCCGTTCCAGGTGTTCGTCCAGTGCGGCGCAGACCGCGTCGAGCGCCTCGGCGAAGACCGGGAACCGCTCGTACAGGTCACGGCCCATGCCGAGCCGCTGGGATCCCTGCCCCGGGAAGAGCACGGCGAGCAGTCCTTCGCCGGCCGTCGTCGCGGGCTCCTCGCCGCGCGCGACGGCACCGAGCGCGGCCAGCAGGCCGTCCCGGTCCGCTCCGGTGACGGCCACCCGGTGTTCGAAGGCGGTGCGGGCGGTCGCCAGGGAGTACGCGACGTCCAACGGACGCGGCGCCCCGGCCGGGAGCGACGTCCCGGCCCCTGCCGGGTGTTCCGCCGTCAGGTGCCGGAGCAGCCGCTCGGCCTGGGCGCGCAGGGCGTCCTGGTCACGGGCGGACAGCAGCCACGGGACGACAGGGGCGGAGGCCGGGGCGGGGGTAGAGGCGGAGGCCGGGGCGGCGGGCAGCGCGGCCGGGGCTCGGCGCAGGGCCGTGGCGGGCGCCTGCTCGACGATGACGTGCGCGTTGGTGCCGCTGATCCCGAAGGAGGAGATGCCCGCGCGCCGGGGCCGGTCGGCGCCGGTCCACTCCCGGGCCTCGGTGAGCAGTTCCACCGAGCCGGTGGTCCAGTCGACCTGGTCGCTGGGCGCGTCGACGTTGAGCGTGGCGGGCAGCAGCCCGTTGCGCAGGGCCATCACCATCTTGATGACTCCGGCGACACCGGCCGCGGCCTGGGTGTGACCGATGTTCGACTTGACCGAGCCGAGCAGCAGCGGCCGGCCGGGGTCACGGTCCTGTCCGTACGTGGCGAGGAGCGCCTGCGCCTCGATCGGGTCGCCCAGCGTGGTGCCGGTGCCGTGCGCCTCGACCGCGTCGACCTGGTCGGCGGCGAGCCGGGCGTTGGCGAGGGCCTGCCGGATGACCCGGCGCTGGGAGGGCCCGTTGGGCGCGGTGAGGCCGTTGCTCGCGCCGTCCTGGTTGACGGCGGAACCGCGGACCACGGCCAGCACCTCGTGCCCGTTGCGCACGGCGTCGGACAGCCGCTCGACGACGAGGAAGCCCGCGCCCTCGGAGAAGCCGGTGCCGTCGGCCGCGGCGGCGAACGACTTGCAGCGG
Source organism: Streptomyces sp. NPDC002701 (assembly GCF_042889045.1). NCBI lineage: Bacteria > Bacillati > Actinomycetota > Actinomycetes > Kitasatosporales > Streptomycetaceae > Streptomyces > Streptomyces sp. NPDC002701. The sequence continues at coordinate 1,479 of NZ_JBIAQL010000006.1, read as the reverse complement.
CCGTCGGGGGCCAGTCCGCCCTGTCGGCCGAACTCGGCGAACACGGCGGGCGTCGACAGCACGGTGACGCCGCCGGTCACGGCGAGCGAGCACTCGCCCTGCCGCAGTGCCTGCACCGCGAGGTGCAGCGCGACGAGGGAGGAGGAGCAGGCGGTGTCGACGGAGACCGCCGGGCCCTCCAGGCCGAGCTTGTAGGCGACCCGCCCGGTGACGACGCTGCCGTTGCCGTCGCTGCCCGGGTAGTCGTGGTACATCACCCCGGCGAAGACGCCGGTCCTGCTGCCCTTGAGCGAGGTCGGGTCGATCCCGGCCCGCTCCAGCGCCTCCCATGACATCTCGAGGGCCAGGCGCTGCTGCGGGTCCATACCGAGGGCCTCGCGGGGCGAGATACCGAAGAAGCCGGGGTCGAAGTCGGCCGCTCCTTCGAGGAAGCCGCCCTCCCTGGCGTACAGACCGTCGGGGTGCTTGCCCTCGGGGTCGCGGAGGATCGACAGGTCCCATCCGCGGTCCTCCGGGAAGGGGAGGATCGCGTCCTCGCCGGTGGTGACCAGCCGCCACAGGTCCTCGGGCGAGGCGACCCCGCCCGGGTAGCGGCAGGCCATGCCGACGATGGCGATCGGCTCGTGCCGGGCCGCGGTGAGCCTGCGGTTGTCGCGGCGCAGGCGGGCGGTCTCGGCCCGGGCGTCGCGCAGGGCGTCGTCACCGGTGACGGCGACGGTGTCGGCACCGGGTGCGTGCTCGCCGGCTTGCGCGGTTGCGGCGTCGTGCACGTTGTCGTGCGCGGCGTCGCCGTGACCGTCCTCGCCGTCACTGTCGCTGTCGCTGCCGTGGCCGCTTTCGCTGTCGCTGTCGCTGTCGCTGTCGCTGTCCAGCATCGCCAGCAGGGCGTCCCGGTCGGTGCCCGCCATGCCACCGGTCTCGCCGGCGAGTTCCAGCAGGGCTTCCATCAGGCCGGCGTCCCGCAGGCGCCGGGTCGGGATCGTCGAGAGGGCGCGGCGGATGCCGTCCTCACCGTCGGCCCCGGTGCCGTCCGTCCCGGCCGCCGGGTAGGCAGCGGTCAGCTCCTCCTCGATGATCTCGGTGACGGCGAGGGCGTTGGGGTGGTCGAAGACCAGCGTGGCGGGCAGGCGCAGCCCGGTCAGGGTGTTGAGCTGGTTCCGCAGTTCGGTGGCGGCCAGCGAGTCGAACCCCAGCTCCTGGAAGGCACGGTCCGCACCGATCGCCTCCGCCGAACCGTGTCCAAGGACCGACGCCACCTGCGAACGCACCAACTGCAGCACCGTGCGATGCCGTTCAGCCGCCGGAAGAGCGGCCAGCCGACGCGCCGGGGACTCCTGCTGCTCCGCCCCGGCGGCCGGTCCCGCAACCGCGGCGGTACGCCGAACGGGTGCCAGGGCGCGCAGCAGCGCGGGGACTTCGTCGGTACGGGTGCGCAGAGCGGCGGTGTCCACGCGCAGTGGCACCACCGTCGCCTCCGCA
>NZ_JBIAQL010000005.1:380942-691300 GCF_042889045.1 Streptomyces sp. NPDC002701 | reverse complement strand
TCACCCTCTCGGGCTTTCCTCCGGGCTTTTCCCTTCGGTCCTGCTGTGTTCTTGTCTTGCTGTCTTGCGTTTCCGACTCTATCAGACCGTTTCCGACTCTGATTTCCTCGGTGCTTTCCAGGTTCCCGCTCTCGCGTTTCCCTTTCCGGCGAATCCGACTCTATCAGATCCTCTCGGGCCCGATTCCCAGTCGAAGTGGGTTGTCCTCGCGGCTGTTGGGCCGTTCCGACGAGTGAGACTTTAGCGGAATCGTGGCCCCCGAGCTAATCGGGGTTGCGCCCTTTCGAACGCGGATTCCTCATTTCGCAAACACGCAGGAAAACGAGCCGACGACGGATCGTCGATCGCTTGTGCTTGGTGCGGAATGGCTGTCCGGGGACCAACCGAAGTCGGCGCTCACGTCGGACAACTCGGAGAACAGTACGTAGCGGGCAGGGGCGTGTCAACTTGCCTCCGGGGAGCGCCCTCGCGGGGGTAGTCTCGGTGCCATGACTACGCACGCGTGCACCCAGCTGTGGTGGGCCGCCTGACGGCGGCCGTACATACGCGTGTACTCATCGGCCGCCTCCTCGGCGGCCGTTCTCGTATCTCCCTCCTGGAGCGCCGGCCGGCGGTGGTGGCGGCCTCGACCAGGAGGTAGAGGAATGAAGCGGGTCTTCAGCGGGGTCAAGCCGACCGGGCATCTGACGCTCGGCAACTACCTGGGGGCGATGCGGCGCTGGAGCGAGGTCGACCAGCACGAGGCCGACGCGCTGTTCTGCGTCGTCGACCTGCACGCGCTGACCGTGGACCACGATCCCGCCCGCGTGCGCAGGCTGAGTCGGCAGGCGGCCACGCTGTTGCTCGCCGCGGGGCTCGATCCGAAGCTGTGCACCGTCTTCGTACAGAGTCACGTGGATGAGCACGTGCGGCTTTCGTATCTACTCGAGTGCGTGGCGACCGACGGTGAGATGCGCCGGATGATCCAGTACAAGGAGAAGGCGGCGGCCGAGCGGGCGCGGGGCGGGAGTGTGCGGCTGTCGCTGCTGACGTATCCCGTGCTGATGGCGGCGGACATCCTGGCGTACGGGACCGACGAGGTGCCGGTCGGTGACGACCAGGCGCAGCACGTGGAGCTGACGCGGGATGTGGCGGTGCGGTTCAACCAGCGGTACGGGCAGACGTTCGTGGTGCCGCGGACCACGCATCCGGGGGTGGCGGCCCGCGTCATGAACCTGCAGGACCCGACGTCGAAGATGGGGAAGTCCGACGACGTCGGCCCGGGCATCGTCTATCTGCTCGACGAGCCAGACGTCGTCCGGAAGAAGGTCATGCGGGCTGTGACGGACAGCGGGCGGGACGTCGCCTACGACCGGGAGGCCCGGCCCGGGGTCTCGAACCTGCTGGAGATCCTCGCGGCCTGTGAAGGTGGGAACCCGAACGACCTGGCCGGTGTATACGAGTCGTACGGATCTTTGAAGAAGGACACCGCCGACGCCGTGGTGGAGCTCCTGAGGCCCGTACAGCAGAGGCACAAGGAGCTGTGCGCGGATGCCGCGTATGTGGAGGGGGTGTTGCGCGAGGGTGCCGAGAGGGCCAGAGAGATGGCGAGGCCGAGGGTGGACGCGGCGTACCGGGCGATCGGGCTGCTGCCTGCGGTGTGACGGCGATGCGAGGAGTGGTGGGACCGAGGAGCGGTGGGGCCGGAGGCGGGTCCGGCCCCGGTGTTCCAGCGGGGCCTAGCTGTTGCCGGAGGCGAGTGCTCGGCTGCGGTCGCGGGCTGCTTCGAGGGCGGCGATGAGGGCGGCCCGTACGCCGTGGTTCTCGAGTTCGCGGATGGCGTTGATCGTGGTGCCCGCGGGGGAGGTGACGTTCTCGCGGAGCTTCACGGGGTGCTCGCCGCTGTCGCGGAGCATCACGGCGGCGCCGATCGCGGACTGGACGATGAGGTCGTGGGCCTTGTCGCGGGGCAGGCCGAGCAGGATGCCCGCGTCGGTCATGGCCTCGACCAGGTAGAAGAAGTACGCCGGTCCCGATCCGGAGAGGGCGGTGCAGGCGTCCTGCTGGGACTCGGGGACGCGGAGCGTCTTGCCGACGGCGCCGAAGATCTCCTCGGCGTGGGCGAGGTGCTCGGCGGTGGCGTGGCTGCCCGCGGAGATGACGGACATGGCCTCGTCGACGAGGGCGGGGGTGTTCGTCATGACACGGACGACGGGGGTGCCCTGGGCGAGGCGCTCCTCGAAGAAGGAGGTGGGGATGCCCGCCGCGCCGCTGACGACCAGGCGGTCGGCGGGGACGTGCGAGGCGAGTTCGTCGAGGAGGGTGCCCATGTCCTGCGGCTTGACCGTGAGGATCAGCGTGTCGGCGGTCTTGGCCGCCTCCTGGTTGCTGACCGGGGTGACGCCGTGTCGCTCCTGGAGTTCCCGGGTGCGCTCGGGGCGGCGGGCCGTGACCAGGAGGTCGGCGGGGGCCCAGCCGGCTCGGATCATTCCGCTGAGCAGGGCCTCGCCGATCTTGCCGGTGCCGAGCACTGCGACTTTCTGGGTCATGTTCGGTTGCCCTCCGGGGTGCGACGTCCGGGGCTCATCCTCGCACCGGGGCCCGGCTGTGGGCTGCGGTGTCCGCTGGGCGGGACGCGGTGGTGCCCGGGGGAGGTCCGTGTCAGGCGGTGCGGCGGCGGAGGGTTGCCGCGCCGAGGGTGAGGACGAGGAGGGCGCAGGCCGCGACGATCAGGGCGTCGCGGACGAAGGCGGCGGTGATGTCGGTGTGCTTGAGGACTTCGTTCATGCCGTCGACCGCGTACGACATGGGAAGCACGTCGGAGATGCCTTCGAGTACGGGGTGCATGGCGGAGCGCGGGGTGAACAGGCCGCACAGGAGGAGCTGGGGGAAGATCACGGCCGGCATGAACTGGACGGCCTGGAACTCGGAGGAGGTGAACGCCGAGACGAAGAGGCCCAGGGCCGTGCCGAGCAGGGCGTCGAGCAGGGCGACGAGGAGGAGCAGCCAGGCCGAGCCTGTGACGTCGAGACCGAGGGCCCAGACGGCCAGGCCGGTGGCGAGGACGGACTGGACGATGGCGATCGCGCCGAAGGCGAGGGCGTAGCCGGCGATGAGGTCGGCCTTGCCGAGGGGCATGGCGAGGAGGCGTTCGAGGGTGCCTGAGGTGCGTTCGCGGAGGGTGGCGATGGAGGTGACCAGGAACATCGTGATGAGGGGGAAGATGCCGAGCAGTGAGGCGCCGATGGAGTCGAAGGTGCGTGGGCTGCCGTCGAAGACGTAGCGGAGCAGCAGGAGCATCACGCACGGGATGAGGATCATCAGCGCGATCGTGCGCGGGTCGTGGCGTAGCTGGCGCAGGACGCGGGCCGCGGTGGCGGTGGTGCGGGCGAGGTCGATCGCGCGCGGCTTCGGGGGCGCGGCCGGGCTCGTACGCGGGGTGGTGGTCGTGGTCATCGGACGGTCTCCTTGCTCGGCCGGGCGCCGGCCGCGATCGCTTCGTCGACGAGGTGGAGGAAGGCGGCTTCGACGGTGTCGGTGCCGGTCCGGTCGCGCAGGGCGTCCGAGGTCTCGTCGGCGAGGATCCCGCCCTCGCGCATCAGGAGGAGCCGGTGGCAGCGCTCGGCCTCGTCCATGACGTGGGAGGAGATGAGGAGGGTGGCCCCGCAGTCGGCGGCGATGGCGTGGAAGAGCTGCCACAGATCGCGGCGGAGTACGGGGTCGAGGCCGACGGTGGGTTCGTCGAGGACGAGGAGTTCGGGGGCGCCGATGAGGGCCACGGCGAGGGAGACGCGGCTGCGCTGCCCGCCGCTGAGGTTGCCCGCGAGGGCGTCGGCGTGGGAGGTGAGGTCGACGTCGGAGATGGCGTGGGTGACGTGCTCGTGGCGGCGTTCGGCCGCCGCGCGGCCGGGGTCGAGGACGGCGGCGAAGTAGTCGAGGTTCTGGCGGACTGTCAGGTCGTCGTAGACGGAGGGGGCTTGGGTGACGTAGCCGATGCGGGAGCGCAGGGCGGCGTGTCCGGCGGGGAGGCCGAGGACGTCCAGGGTGCCGGTGACCTTGGCCTGGGTGCCGACGATCGACCGCATCAGGGTGGACTTGCCGCACCCGGAGGGGCCGAGGAGGCCGGTGATCTGGCCCCGGGGGACGTCGAAGTCGAGCCCGCGCAGGACGTGGCGGTGACCTCGGACGACAGTGAGGGCGGCGGCGTGCACCGCTGTGGGGTCCGTGGGTGGTGGTGCGGGCGCGGGTGGGCCGGACGCATTATTCATCATGTGATGAATAATGCGCCGGGGTCATGAAGCCGTCAAGCCATGGCGACGCACCGCCGTGACCGCTTCAGGCGCGGGTGGCGACGAGCAGTTTGTGGGTGGGTGTGCGATATTTCGCGCGGCTCAGGGGCGGCTCGCGCGGCTCAGGGGCGGCTGCCGCGTAGGGCGCGGGCTCGGGGGTGCGCGACTGGCTCTCACCGGTCGTGTCCGTCCGGCGTTCCGAGGAGTGGGGGCGGTCTGTCAGGTGCGTCGCTTGCGGGAGGGCTTTCCCGCGCGGCGGGCCGTTCGCCGGTCGTGTGCGGCGCGGGCCGTCTCGTACTCGCCGCGGTGCAGGCTCTCGCCCGGCGCCTCCGTCAGCGAGCGGAAGAAGTACGCGGCGAGGGTGCCCACGAAGCCGATGGTCAGCAGGCCCCGCAGGGCGGACTGGGTGTCCGGGGCGGGGCGCCGCGAGTAGCCCGCCCAGGTGTGGCGGAACGCGAGCGCGCTGCAGACGGCGAACATCGTCACGACCAGGAGCGTCACGAAGCCGCCCACGGCCGCGATCGCCAGTCCTTCGTAGGCGAAGCGCAGGACCAGGCAGCCGGCCACGATCGCGGCGAGTGAGCCGACGGCCGCGGCGGCGCGGCGGGCCGCGTACCCGCCGTCGTGGTCCACCCAGGTCGTTCCGAAGAAGCGGATCGGTTCGGGGCGGGGGCCTGCGGGGCTGCCTGATGCGTCGCTCACCACTCGATTATCGCCTCGGGCATCCACCGCCCCGGGCATCGATCGTCTCGGACCTCCCGTGGACAGGCAGGGGGCGTCGGCGCTGGCGGGCGGGTGCCTTCGCCCAGACGTGTCGGCGCGCAGACGTGCCGGCGGCAGCAGTGGTGTGCGGGGGCGCCGCGGACCGCCGGATCGCGGTCCGGCGGTCCGGGGCGCCTGCGGATCGGGGCCGCTCAGGCGCAGCGCGGGGCCACGTATCCGTCGCTGCCCGTGTCGACGTACGCGTCCGAGACGTACTGGCCGTTGGCGATGTTGTCCCAGATGTTCGTCGTGCCGTAGGTGCCGGTCACCCACTCGCCGGGCTTCTGGCAGTTGATGGGCACGCGGGCCCCCAGCGGCAGCACCTTGATCAGCTGGTACTGGGTGCCGGGACCGCTGCGGACCTTCAGGCGTACGCCCGCGGCCACCGGGTAGCGGACCGCCAGCGCCTCCGTAGTCTCGGCGCTCTCGGCGCTCTCGGCGGCGACCAGTGTCGCGGTCGCCGCCCCCACCCCCTCCTCCGTGCCGTCGACCGCTACTTCGACCGCGCTCGTACCGTCCTCTACAGCCATTGCTGCCTCCCCCGTTGCTCTGTGTCCTGCGTGTCCTGCCGGTATTTCTCGCGCATCGGGCGCGCGACCCGCGCAGGCTAGCAAGCGCGTCCGACATCGCACGCACCATCGACTAGGCTCCGTGCGTCGCGCTCGGCGGACACGAACACGGGGGTGGGCCATGGCCCCGCTGCGCAGCTTCGGACCCGGACAGGAAGCGGAACACCCGGACTATGCCGGGCAGTACCGCCTCGAGTCCTGCCTGGGTGCGGGCGGCATGGGTGTGGTGCACCTGGCGACGTCCGCCTCCGGACTGCGTCTCGCGATCAAGGTCGTGCACGCCCAGTACGCGGCGGACCCCGAGTTCAGGGCGCGCTTCCGGCAGGAGGTGAGCGCCGCCCGGCGGGTGAGCGGGGCCTTCACCGCGCCCGTGGTGGACGCGGACCCCGATGCCGCACTGCCGTGGATGGCGACCCTGTTCATACCCGGCCCCACCCTCTCCGAGCAGGTGAAGCGGAACGGCGCGATGGACTCCGGTGAGGTACGCAGACTCGGTGCGGGTCTGGCCGAGGCGCTGCGCGACATCCACCGCGTCGGAGTGGTCCACCGCGATCTCAAACCGAGCAACGTCCTTCTCGCGCCCGACGGCCCCAAGGTCATCGACTTCGGCATCTCGCGTCCGGTGGACAGCGATCTGCGGACGGAGACGGGGAAACTGATCGGTTCGCCGCCCTTCATGGCGCCCGAGCAGTTCCAGCGGCCGAGGGAGGTCGGACCGGCCGCCGACGTGTTCGCGATGGGCGCGGTGCTGGCCCACGCGGCGACGGGCCGCGGCCCCTTCGACTCCAACAGTCCGTACATCGTCGCGTACCAGGTGGTGCACAACGAACCGGACCTCGCGGGTGTGCCGGACGACCTGGTGCCGTTGATCCTGCGCTGTCTGGCGAAGGACCCGGCGGAACGGCCCTCACCGGCCGAGGTGATGGACGCCCTGCGGCAGCCGACGCGCACGGCGGCACCCCGCATCCCGGCCCAGCGGCGCTCCCCGGAGGAGACGCACATCGGCGCGAGGCCCCAGCCGGAGCCGGCCGCTCCTCCGCGCGCCCGCCGGCGTCCCGGACGTGCCGCCGTGGTCGGTGTCACGCTCGTGCTGGCGGCGGGAGGCGCTCTCGGCGTACGGGAGCTGACCTCGTCCGGGACATCCCCGACCGGCTCCGCCGAAGCGGGTCCGGAAACGTTTCGGCCCTGGAGTACGGTCCTCGACGGCACCCCGGACGACGGCACCCCGGACAACGGCACCCCGGACGACGGCACCCCGGACGACGGCGCCCCGGCCACACCGCCGGTCTGCACGTCGGGCGAGGGCGCCCTCTACTGCTCGGCACCGGGCATCCCGGCGGCACGGCTCGATCCCGCGAACGGCCGGGTCATGTGGTCGTACAAGGGCGCGGGCGGAGCAGAAGGGGACGGCGGGGCGGGAGGGGACGGCGGTGGCGGCTCGGATGCGGGGGCGAAGACGCCTCCCGTGCTGTCCGGCGGCCTGCTGCACATCACGAGCGGCGGCCGGCTCACGGCGGTCGACACCGGGTCGGGGAAGCAGCGCTGGGACGTGGACGTCTCCGCGTACGCGGCCGTCGTACACAGTGCGGACACCACGCTCCTCATCGGTGAGCGGGGCGCCGTGCGGGCGCTGGACAGTGCGACGGGCGAGGAACGCTGGAGCACGCGGATCGGTGGCCTGGGCACCCAGTGGATCGGCGGTCCGGTCGGAGCGGGCGTCTTCTACGCGGTGACGCCCTCCGACGACGGGACCGCCACGCAGGTGAGCGCGGTGTCCGCGGAGCGGGGAACGGTGTCGTGGACGAGGTCGGCGGCCGGGAACCTGAGCCCGTTCTCCGCGCCGGACGGGGCCCTGTACCTCCTGTCGACGAACGCCGACCAGCTGGTCGACGCGGTGGTGCGGTGGGACACCGGGGAGCGCGGCGTCCGCCGGGTGTCCCTGCCGACCCCGCTCGACCGGGCGTCCGCCGCGGAGAGTGGTGGCGTCGTGTACCTGAGCGAGGTGGGCGGCTCGATCGTGGCCGTCGACACACGCCGGGCCGGGGAGGACGGGGTGGGTTCCGAGCTGTGGCGCCTGGAGACCTCGGTGAGCCGTCCGTCGCGGCCTGTGGTGTCGGGTGGCCGCGTGTACATCAGCGCTCCCGACGGCCGCCTGCTCGCCACGAACGCCCGTGACGGCGAGCCGCTGGGCCAGACCCGCCCCCGGCTCGGCGGGGACACGGCACGGGTCGTGGCGGAACTGCCCCGGCCGGTGGTCATGGACGGTGAGGTCTTCGCGGGCGCGCCCGACGGCAGCGTCTTCGCCGTGAGCGCTCGCGGACCCGCCGACTGGTGAGCCCCGCCCGATCGTGCCGGCCGGACCCGGTCGGGTGCGCCCCGGGGCTGGCACAGGGCACGCCCCCGGGACAGGCGCGCGGCCCGGGAACAACCTCGTGGTCCGGGAACGCCGAACCCGCCCGGTGGTGCGGACCGGGCGGGTTCGGGTGCACTGTGAGGTACGGGTGCGGGTGCAGAGGCGGGGGTCGGCTGCCTGGCCCTCGGCTGATCTGCGGCTCGGCTGTTGGTCCAGCCGTGGGCTAGCCGAGCTTTGAGACGTCCCGGACCGCGCCCCTGTCCGCGCTGGTCGCCATCGCGGCGTACGCGCGCAGGGCCGCCGAGACCTTGCGCTCGCGGGCGACCGGGGCGTACACGCCGCCGAGGGCCTCGCGGCGCGCGGTCAGTTCCTCGTCGGTGACCAGGAGCTCGATGCTGCGGTTCGGGATGTCGATGCGGATGCGGTCGCCGTCCCGGACGAGGGCGATCGTGCCGCCGGACGCCGCCTCGGGCGACGCGTGGCCGATGGACAGGCCCGAGGTGCCGCCGGAGAAGCGGCCGTCGGTGATCAGGGCGCAGGTCTTGCCGAGCCCGCGGCCCTTGAGGAAGGACGTCGGGTAGAGCATCTCCTGCATGCCGGGGCCGCCCTTGGGGCCCTCGTAGCGGATGACGACGACGTCGCCGTGCGTGATCTCCTTCTTGAGGATCTTGTCGACGGCCTCCTCCTGCGACTCACAGACGACCGCCGGGCCCTCGAAGGTCCAGATCGACTCGTCCACGCCCGCCGTCTTCACGACACAGCCGTCGACGGCGAGGTTGCCCTTGAGGACCGCGAGGCCGCCGTCCTTGGAGTACGCGTGCTCGGCGGAGCGGATGCAGCCGCCCGCCGCGTCCTCGTCGAGGGCCTCCCAGCGCTCGGACTGCGAGAAGGCGGAGGACGAGCGGACGCCGCCGGGCGCCGCGAACCACAGCTCCAGGGCCTCCGGGGAGGGGGAGCCGCCGCGGACGTCCCAGGTCTTGAGCCAGTCGGCGAGGGACGGGCTGTGCACGGCGTGCACGTCCTCGTTCAGCAGGCCCGCGCGGTGGAGTTCGCCGAGCAGGGCGGGGATGCCGCCGGCCCGGTGCACGTCCTCCATGTAGTACGTGCGGTCCTTCGCCACGTTCGGGGCGACCTTGGCGAGGCACGGCACACGGCGCGAGACCGCGTTGATCTCGTCCAGGCCGAACGGGACGCCCGCCTCCTCGGCGGCGGCCAGCAGGTGCAGGATCGTGTTGGTCGAGCCGCCCATGGCGATGTCGAGGGCCATGGCGTTCTCGAAGGCCGCGAACGTGGCGACGTTGCGCGGCAGGACCGTCTCGTCGTCCTGCTCGTAGTAGCGGCGGGTGATGTCCATGACCGTGCGCGCGGCGTCCTCGTACAGGCCCTTGCGGGCCGTGTGCGTGGCGAGGACCGAGCCGTTGCCGGGGAGGGAGAGGCCGATGGCCTCGGTCAGGCAGTTCATGGAGTTGGCCGTGAACATGCCGGAACAGGACCCGCAGGTCGGACAGGCGTTCTCCTCGATACGGAGGATGTCCTCGTCCGAGATCTTGTCGTTCACGGCGTCGGAGATCGCGTCGACCAGGTCGAGCGTGCGGACCGAGCCGTCGACCAGGGTGGCGCGGCCGGACTCCATGGGGCCGCCGGAGACGAAGACCGTCGGGATGTTCAGGCGCAGGGCGGCCATGAGCATGCCGGGGGTGATCTTGTCGCAGTTCGAGATGCAGATCAGGGCGTCGGCGCAGTGGGCCTCCACCATGTACTCCACGCTGTCCGCGATCAGGTCGCGGGACGGGAGCGAGTACAGCATTCCGCCGTGGCCCATCGCGATGCCGTCGTCGACGGCGATCGTGTTGAACTCGCGCGGGATGCCGCCCGCGGCCGTGATGGCCTCGCTCACGATCCGGCCGACCGGCTGGAGGTGGGTGTGGCCCGGCACGAACTCCGTGAAGGAGTTGGCGACCGCGACGATCGGCTTGCGGCCGATGTCCGCGCCCGGTACACCGGAGGCGCGCATAAGGGCGCGTGCGCCCGCCATGTTGCGGCCGTGGGTGACTGTGCGGGACCTCAGCTCGGGCATCGTCGCTCGCTCCTTCGGAGAGTGTTGACTGTCGTCGAGCGTACGCCCGTCATCCAGGGGCCGGACATGGTGTCCGGTATGCGGGATCGTCGTCTCGGGGTCTGTGGGGTACCGGTGCGGGCGGGGCGGGCAGGGTGGGGCGCTCGAGGTCGGATGTCGAGTGCCGGCCGGTGAGGGCTGAGCTCACGGTTCCCCGCGCCCTTCAGCGGGCTGCGCCCCTGCTTCGGGGGATCATGGGGCTGTCAGGTGGGACTGGATCACCGGGGAGACGCGGTTGATGATCTGTTCCGGGTCTGCCGAGGCCAGGGGTTCCACCTTGATCACGTAACGCAGCATCGCGACGCCGACGAGTTGGGCCGCGGCCAGTTCGGCGCGCAGTTCGGCGTCGGGGACGTCGAGCTGGGCGGCGACGCGGCGCAGCAGCTGGGCGGAGACCAGGCGGCGGAAGACTCCGGCAGCGACCTCGTTGTTCACGGCGGAGCGGACGATCGCGAGCAGGGCCTTGCGGGTGGCCGGGTTCTCCCAGACGCCGAAGAAGAAGCGGGCCAGCCGCTCGCCCGTGCCGTCCAGGGGGCCTTCGGCGACCGCGCCGGGGGCGCTCAGGAGGGGCCCGATGGCGACCTCGATGGACGCCTCGAAGATCTGCTCCTTGGTACCGAAGTAGTGGTGCACGAGGGCCGAGTCCACGTCCGCCGCCTTGGCGATGCCCCGCATGGACGTCTTCTCGAAGCCCCGGTTGGCGAACTCCTCGCGGGCCGCCGCCAGGATGCGGTCGCGGGCCGCGGGGGCGTCCGCGGAGTCCGTACGGGAAGGGCGTCCCCGGCGGCGCGGGGCGGCGGCGGTCATGTACGCGGGACCCGGGCCGCCGAGGCCAGGTGGAGGCGGGTGAAGGCGAGGGCCTCCGCCAGGTCGGCCTCGCGCTCCGCGCTGGACATGGCCCGGCGGGTGTTGACCTCGATGACGACATGGCCGTCGTAGCCGGACAGGGCGAGCCGTTCCAGCAGCTCGGCGCAGGGCTGGGTGCCGCGGCCGGGGACGAGGTGCTCGTCCTTGTTGGAACCGTTGCCGTCGGCGAGGTGGACGTGGCCGAGGCGGTCGCTCATGCGGTCGATCATCTGGAGCGCGTCCGTGCGGGCCGTCGCGGTGTGGCTGAGATCGATCGTGAAATGCCGGTAGTCGTCCTTGGTGACGTCCCAGTCGGGCGCGTAGGCGAGCATCTCGCGGTCGCGGTAACGCCAGGGGTACATGTTTTCCACGGCGAATCGTACGTCCGTCTCGTTCGCCATCTGCCAGATCCCGGTGACGAAGTCGCGGGAGTACTGGCGCTGCCAGCGGAAGGGGGGGTGGACGACGACCGCGCTCGCGCCGAGTTTCTCGGCTGCCGCCCGGGCGCGCTGGAGTTTGGTCCACGGGTCGGTGGACCAGACGCGCTGGGTGATGAGCAGGCAGGGGGCGTGTACGGCGAGGATCGGCATGTGGTGGTAGTCGCTGAGGCGGCGCAGGGCCTCGATGTCCTGGCTGACCGGATCGGTCCACACCATGACCTCGACGCCGTCGTAGCCGAGGCGCGCGGCGATCTCGAAGGCCGTCGCCGTCGACTCCGGATAGACGGAGGCCGTGGACAGCGCGACCTTCGCATCCGGGATGCGCACGACTGGGTCTGCCACGGGGACAGGTTACGGGGTGGGTTCGTCGGGTGGTGGGGGGCGGGGTTGTTTGTCCGCCGGTTCGCGTCCGCGGGTTTTGGTCGTGGGGGGTTGGCGGTGTTCCCTGCGGCCCTGAGGGGGGTGAGGCTGGTGGCCGGGGAGGTGGGGGTGTGACCGGTCCGGTGGGGGTGCTCGCGCAGTTCCCCGCGCCCCTAAGGGGGGTGAGGGTTGAGGAGGTGGGAGCGGTCCGGTGGGGGGTGCTCGCGCCGTTCCTCGCGTCCCTGAGGGGCGTGGGGTGGGTCAGGGGGATGTCATTTGGTCCAGGCTGCGGAGGATCACTCCCTCTCGGAGTGCCCAGGGGCAGATCTCCACGGTTTCCACGCCGAAGAGGTCCATCGCGCCCTCGGCCACGATGGCGCCGGCCAGGAGCTGGCCCGCCCGGCCCTCGGACACCCCGGGGAGCTCCGCGCGCTCGGCGGCGGTCATGGAGGCGAGGCGTGGCACCCAGTCCTCCAGGGAGCGGCGCTTGAGCTCGCGCTGCACATACAGGCCGTCGACGGAGCGCGCGGCCCCGGCGAGGCGGGCGAGCTGCTTGAAGGTCTTGGACGTGGCGACCACGTGGTCGGGGGCGCCGAAACGGCTGAACTCCCCGACCGTACGGGCGATCTGGGCCCGCACATGGCGGCGCAGGGCCTTGATGTCCGCCGGGTCCGCCGGGTCGGTCGGCAGCCAGCCCGCGGTGAGGCGTCCCGCGCCGAGCGGCAGGGACGCGGCGGCGTCGGGCTCCTCGTCTATCCCGTAGCCGATCTCCAGCGAACCGCCGCCGATGTCGAGGACGAGCAGTTTCCCGGCCGACCAGCCGAACCAGCGGCGGGCGGCGAGGAAGGTGAGCCGGGCCTCCTCGGCGCCGGTGAGTACCTGGAGCTCCACACCGGTCTCGGCGCGCACCCGCGCCAGCACCTCGTCGGCGTTGCTGGCCTCCCGCACGGCGGAGGTCGCGAACGGCAGCAGATCCTCGACGCCCTTGTCCTCGGCCGCCTCCATCGCCTCCCGGACGACGGCGATCAGTTTGTCGACCCCTGCGGAGTCGATCGCACCGCTGTCGTCGAGGAGTTGGGCGAGCCGCAGCTCCGCCTTGTGCGAATGCGCGGGCAGCGGGCGCGCGCCGGGGTGTGCGTCCACCACCAGCAGGTGCACCGTGTTCGAACCCACGTCCAGGACACCGAGTCTCATGTACGGCACGCTACTGCGCCCGGGCCGCCCGGCCGTCCCCAGAGTGGTCACGGGCCACTTACTCTGGACTGGTGCCAAAGACGAAAAAGGCGAAGAGCGAGAAATCGACCAAGGACACCGCCATCGAGTCCGTGGAGGACCTCCTCCGGGTGAAGGTCTCCGGGTCCAAGAAGGCCGGGAAGCTCCCCAAGCCCGTGAAGGGTGACGAGAAGGGGCTCGACTTCGCGCGCGCGTGGGTGGAGTTCCCGGATCCGGCCGACGACGAGCAGGTCTTCCGCTGCGATCTGACCTGGCTGACCTCTCGCTGGAACTGCGTCTTCGGCAGCGGCTGTCAGGGCATCCAGGCGGGCCGCGCGGAGGACGGGTGCTGCACGCTGGGGGCCCACTTCTCGGACGAGGACGACGAGAAGCGTGTCGCCGGTCATGTGGCGAGGCTCACGCCGGACATCTGGCAGCACCACGACGTGGGGACCGAGACCGGCTGGGTCTCGCAGGACGAGGACGGTGAGCGGCAGACGCGCCCGTACCAGGGCTCCTGCATCTTCCAGAACCGCCCCGGTTTCGCCGGCGGCATGGGCTGCTCGCTGCACATCCTTGCGGTCAAGGAGGGCCGCGAGCCCCTGGAGACCAAGCCGGACGTCTGCTGGCAGCTGCCGGTCCGGCGGACGTACGAGTGGATCGACCGGCCCGACGACACCCGTGTGCTGCAGGTCTCGATCGGCGAGTACGACCGCCGCGGGTGGGGGCCCGGCGGGCACGACCTGCACTGGTGGTGCACGTCGGCGACCTCGGCCCACGGCGCCGGGGACCCCGTGTACGTCTCGTACCGCCCGGAACTGATCGAGCTGATGGGCAGGCCCGCGTACGACCGCCTGGCGGCCCTGTGCGAGGAACGCCTGTCCTCCCAGCTCCCCCTGCTGGCCCCGCACCCCGCGGACCCGCGGACTCCGTCCCGGTGACGACCGGCCCGGTCAGGGCCGCGTGGAGGTGGACCCTCCGGAGGTGCCCGGCGGCGGCTCGGGCTCAGGCTCTGACGGCCCGGGATCCGGCGGCGTCGGCTGCGGCCCCGGCTCGGACGCACCGGGATCGGACGGCATCGGCTCGGGATCGGGTCCCGGGCCGGGGTCGGACGGCCCGGGATCCGGCGGTCCGGGGTCGGACGGCGCCGGGCCGGGCGGCCTCGGCGGATCCGGCCGCGGTCCCGCCCCCGGCCGGGACGGTCCCGCCGCCCCGTACCCGCTGATCGTCACCACCGCCCCCGCCGGCGCGACCGACACCCGCGCACTCCACGCACCGATCGGTTCGCGCAGGGGGTCGACGTACACCTTCACCGTCACCGACTCCCCCGGTGCCAGCGTCCCCGACGACCGGTTCAGGTAGAGCCAGGCCGCCCCCGTGTGCGCGGACCAGCGGACCGGTGAACCGCCGGTCGCCGTGAGGGTCACCAGAGTCGTGTCGCCGCTGGAGCGGGCCACCACGGAGAGGTCGCCCGTGCGCTGCCCCGGACCCACGCCGACGACCTCCACGGAGACGTCGGACGAGCCGCTGCGCGGGGTGAAGCGGGAGTCGGGACGCGTACTGGCGTTGCCGGCGTTCTCGTAACCGGGCCCCTCCCCGTCCATGCCTCCGGAGTCGTGCGCCTCGCTCGCGGTCACCGGCCGGCCGTCGGCGCCCTCGCCGAGGAGGGGCGCGCCGCGATAGGCCGCCCACAGGGCGAGCACGGGGGCCGCCACGACGGTGGCGACGACCGTGCCCGTGACGGCACGCGCGCGTAGCCGGTCCCGGCGGGCCGCGTGGTCCTTGGGGTCCATCGGGAAACCGCGCCGGTCGAAGCGCGGGCCGCCGCCCCGCGCGCGCGGGAGGTGCGTCATGGCCCTGTGGAGGGCCGCACGCGGGGCTTCGAGCACGGGCAGCGCGGCGGGTGTGACGCTGGTGCCCGGCCAGGAGCCGGGCACCGCGCGCTCGGCGGTCCGGCGGCAGCGGGGGCAGTCGTCGACGTGCCGGACCAGTTCGCGGCGCAGCGCCGCGTTGAGGACGAGGCGGTTGTCACCGGTGAGCCGCGCGACGCCCGGACAGGTCCCGGTCTCGACGACGGCCAAGGCGGCACGCGTGCGCTCGACCTCGCAGGCCGCCGCCGCGAGGAGTTCCCGGGCGGTGACCGGGGTCATGCCGAGGACGGCGGCCACCTCGTGGGCGGCGAGCTGGTGGCGCACGGCGAGTTCGAGCGCCTCGCGCTGTTCCGGTGTCGTCCCGGCGGCCTCCGGCCAGGCCAGCAGGGCGAGTTCACGACGGCGGCGCTCTGCCTCGGCGGCCGGGAGGTCGGCGGACGAGCGGCTGTCCGCCCGCTCGCTCACGGAACGGCCGGCGGCGGCCGCTGGGGCACCCGTGCCCGATCCGGCTCCCATGCCCGTGCCTGTGCTCGGGGCGCGGTTCGCCGGTTCCGGGCCCGGCGCGCGACCCGCGGCACGGCCGTCGGCCTCGGGACGGCCCGCGGCATGGGTGCCATGACGTTTCTGCTTGGCCTCGGCGAGCTTGCGCAGACAGGACCAGCGGGCCAGTGCGTACAGCCAGGCCCGGTGGTGGTCCGGCTCCTCCGGGCCGCGCTGGCCGCGGCGCTCGGCGAGGGCGAGGACGTCACCGAGGGCGGCGGTCGCCGTGTCGTGGTCGCACAGGACGGACAGGCAGTAGGTGAACAGGCCGTCCAGGTACGGCTCGTAGCGGGCCGGCGGGCGCTGTGCCAGCGTGCGCGCCGCCGCCCGGTCGCGCGCCTCGCGGTATGCCCGGTGTGCGCCGGTGGTGCGGGTCGAGGTCTCGGGACTGCTCATCACCCGTGCGACCGTAGGCGCCTTCCGACGGCGCCCTCTTCCTGCTTGCGCACATTTAATCCATACGGGTGAAACGATCCCTCAAATGAGGGCGAGGCCCCTGACCCGGTGTCGTGCTCCTGACGGGCGGTGGCCGGTTTGCGAAGAGTGCCCGGTTACCGGCACCTGGTGCCAACGGGCCGTCACGGCGCTGTCAGTGGCGCCGGTTACGGTTCGTGTCATGGCTGCCCGTACGAAGACCGCGAAGGACCGGCCGTCCTACCGCTGCACCGAGTGCGGCTGGCAGACGGCCAAGTGGCTCGGCCGCTGCCCCGAGTGCCAGGCGTGGGGGACGATCGAGGAGTACGGCGCGCCCGCGGTGCGTACGACGGCCCCCGGCCGGGTCACCACCTCCGCGCTGCCCATCGGTGAGGTCGACGGCCGGCAGGCGACCGCCCGCTCGACCGGTGTGCCCGAGCTGGACCGCGTGCTGGGCGGCGGCCTCGTACCGGGCGCGGTGGTGCTCGTGGCGGGCGAGCCGGGTGTCGGCAAGTCCACGCTGCTGCTGGACGTGGCGGCGAAGGCCGCGAGCGACGACCACCGCACGCTCTACATCACGGGCGAGGAGTCGGCGAGCCAGGTCCGGCTGCGCGCCGACCGCATCAAGGCGATCGACGACCACCTGTATCTGGCGGCGGAGACCGACCTGGCCGCGGTCCTCGGCCACCTGGACGCGGTGAAGCCGTCCCTGCTCGTCCTCGACTCCGTACAGACCGTGGCCTCACCGGAGATCGACGGCGCCCCCGGAGGGATGTCCCAGGTCCGTGAGGTGGCCGGAGCCCTGATCCGCGCCTCCAAGGAGCGCGGCATGTCCACCCTCCTGGTGGGCCATGTCACCAAGGACGGCGCGATCGCCGGTCCGCGCCTGCTGGAGCACCTCGTGGACGTCGTCCTGAGCTTCGAGGGCGACCGGCACGCGCGCCTCAGACTCGTACGAGGCGTCAAGAACCGGTACGGGACCACGGACGAGGTCGGTTGCTTCGAGCTGCACGACGAGGGCATCACCGGGCTCGCCGACCCCTCCGGTCTCTTCCTCACCCGCCGGGCCGAGCCCGTCCCCGGCACCTGCCTGACCGTCACCCTCGAAGGCCGCCGCCCCCTGGTCGCCGAGGTGCAGGCGCTCACCGTGGACACCCAGATCCCCACCCCGCGGCGGACGACCTCCGGCCTGGAGACCTCCCGGGTCCAGATGATGCTCGCCGTCCTGGAGCAGCGCGGCCGGATCAGCGCCCTCGGGAAGCGGGACATCTACACCGCGACGGTCGGCGGCGTGAAACTCTCCGAGCCCGCCGCGGACCTCGCGATCGCGCTCGCGCTGGCCAGTGCGGCGAGCGA
This sequence comes from Streptomyces sp. NPDC002701, assembly GCF_042889045.1. NCBI lineage: Bacteria > Bacillati > Actinomycetota > Actinomycetes > Kitasatosporales > Streptomycetaceae > Streptomyces > Streptomyces sp. NPDC002701. The sequence goes on along the minus strand of NZ_JBIAQL010000005.1, from coordinate 674,193 downwards.
CACCCCGCTGCCCCAGAACCTCGTCGCGATCGGCGAGGTCGGGCTCGCGGGCGAGGTCAGACGGGTCACGGGCGTCCAGCGCAGGCTCTCCGAAGCGCACCGTCTCGGCTTCACCCACGCCCTCGTCCCGAGCGACCCGGGCAAGATCCCTCCCGGTATGAAGGTCCTGGAAGTCGCCGACATGGGGGACGCGCTGCGGGTCCTCCCGAGGTCGCGTCGGCGAGAGGCCCCACGGGACGGGGAAGAGCGCCGGTAGACTTTGCCCAGGTCTCGCCCGTCCGTACGAACCGAGGGCGCCCTCAGAAGCCTGCGACCGGAGGAGTGCAGTGGCAGCCAACGACCGGGCAGCAGTTCCCGGCAAGTCCGGCGGGAGCGGGAGTTCCGGTGCCGATGGCCTGATGCGCACAGCCCTGAGCGCGGTGGCCCCCGGCACGGGCCTGCGTGACGGCCTGGAGCGGATCCTCCGCGGCAACACCGGCGGGCTCATCGTGCTCGGCTGGGACAAGAACGTCGAGGCGATGTGCAGCGGCGGTTTCGTGCTGGACGTCGAGTTCACGGCGACGCGGCTGCGCGAGCTGTGCAAGCTCGACGGCGGCATCATCGTCGACAAGGACATCACCAAGATCTTGCGGGCCGGCGTGCAGCTGGTGCCCGACCCGACGATCCCCACGGAGGAGACGGGCACCCGGCACCGCACGGCGGACCGGGTGAGCAAGCAGGTCGGTTTCCCCGTGGTCTCCGTCTCCCAGTCCATGCGGCTGATCGCGCTGTACGTGGACGGGCAGCGGCGGGTCCTGGAGGACTCGGCCGCGATCCTGTCCCGCGCCAACCAGGCGCTGGCCACGCTGGAGCGGTACAAACTGCGGCTCGACGAGGTCGCGGGCACGCTGTCGGCGCTCGAGATCGAGGACCTGGTCACCGTCCGGGACGTGTCCGCGGTGGCCCAGCGCCTTGAGATGGTGCGGCGGATCGCGACCGAGATCGCCGAGTACGTGGTGGAGCTGGGCACGGACGGGCGGCTGCTCGCGCTGCAGCTGGACGAGTTGATCGCGGGGGTCGAGCCCGAGCGGTCGCTCGTCGTCCGGGACTATGTGCCCGAGCCGACCGCGAAGCGTTCCCGGACGGTGGACGAAGCGCTGTTCGAGCTCGACGCGCTGTCGCATGCCGAGCTGCTCGAAATGCCCACGGTGGCGCGGGCGCTGGGGTACACCGGGTCGCCCGAGGCGCTCGACTCCGCGGTGTCGCCCCGCGGGTTCCGGCTGCTGGCGAAGGTGCCGCGGCTGCCTGGCGCGATCATCGACCGGCTGGTCGAGCACTTCGGAGGGCTGCAGAAGTTGCTCGCCGCGAGTGTGGATGATCTGCAGACGGTCGACGGGGTCGGGGAGGCTCGGGCGCGGAGTGTGCGGGAGGGGCTTTCGCGGTTGGCGGAGTCCTCGATCCTCGAGCGCTACGTCTAGCCTGCCGGCGGCCTGGCGTCGCCCTCTCGGCTTGGCTTGCTCTTCTTGGTTCGGCTTGCTCTGTGCGGGGCTTGTTTGCGCCGTTCCCCGCGCCCCTGGGGGAGTGCGGGTTTCGGGCGTCGGTGGGGTGCGGGTCGGTCGGGGCTTGGTGCGGCGTTCCCCGCGCGCCTGAGAGGGCTGCGCCGGGTGGGTCAGTCCTTTTTTAGGACGAAGGATGTCTGGGACTTGGGGAGGCCCGGGGTCTTGGCTTCCACCAAGTAGGTGCCGGGGGTGGCCGAGAGGGCCGGCGGGGTCGCGCACTGCGGGGCGCTCGCCTTGCGGTTCCATTCGACGGTGCGGACGACCTGGTCGTTCGCCGGGACACGGAAGAGGATGCTCGCGGCGCCCGTCGGGCAGTCGGCCGAAGACCAGATCTCGTCGTCGCCGGCGGCCTGCGTGATCGTCAACACCGCCTTCTTCGGGCCGAGATCGAGCTTGCAGTCGCTGCCGGAGGAGTTCTTGGCGATCAGTTCGAAGGTCGGCTTCTCGTCGGGCGTGTAGGAGTTGTGGACACTGCGCAGCGTCAACTTCACCGAGCCCGGCGTGCAGTTGGGGAGACTGGACCCGGCCGGGACCGTGTCACCGGAACCGCCACCCGTTCCACCGCCCGTACCGCCACCCGTGCCCGCACCGCCGGAACCCGCGCCGCCGGAAGCCGAATCGTCCGAGCCGCCGGACCCCGCCGAGCCGCCCGAACCACCGGAGCCGCCGTCGCCGTCACCCTCACCGCTGCCGCTCGACTCGTCGCGTCCGCCCGGGGCTTGGCTGATCGCGGGGTCCGATCCCGAGGGGCCCGGCGTGATCGACGCGGTCGGGTTCTTGTCGTTGGACCCGTCCGCGTCACCCTTGCCGCCACCCCCGCCGTCGGAGGTGACCACCCACGTGATCAGCAGTGCCAACACCGCGACCATGGACGCCAAGATGGCCCTCCGTCGCCAGTAGATGGAGGAGGGAAGCGGCCCGACCGGATTGCGCATAGATCCCACGCCGCAAACTCTACGAGAGATCCGGGAGTTCACCGGCCCCACCCGCCGCTCAACCCGCCAACTTTTTCCGATCATCAGCTCAAGAGCACGGCGGGGACCGTCTTCGACCCGCACCCGAACCACAACACAAGCCCCCGCCCCCGGAAAACCACCGCGGCCCATGGCAGGATCGGACGTGCCATGAGTGCCCCCACGAAACCCACGAAACCGTCGTCCCCCGCCCTCGCCGACACCCACGCGGCCGTCGGCGACATTCCCGCGGCCGTCGGCGACACCCTGCACGGCCCCGTCATCGACTGGTTCCAGCACCACGCGCGGGACCTCCCGTGGCGGCGCCCCGACGCGGGTCCGTGGGGCGTGATGGTGAGCGAGTTCATGCTGCAGCAGACACCGGTGAGCCGCGTGCTCCCCGTGTACGAGCAGTGGCTCGCCCGCTGGCCGAGGCCCGCCGACCTCGCCGAGGACGCGCCGGGCGAAGCCGTCCGCGCCTGGGGCCGCCTCGGCTACCCCCGCCGCGCGCTCCGCCTGCACGGCGCGGCGGTCGCCATAACGGAGCGCCACGGCGGCGACGTACCCACCGAGCACGCCCAGTTGCTCGCGCTGCCCGGCATCGGCGAGTACACGGCGGCGGCGGTGGCCTCCTTCGCGTACGGGCAGCGGCACGCCGTCCTGGACACGAACGTGCGGCGGGTGTTCGCACGGGCCGTCACCGGAGTCCAGTACCCGCCGAACGCCACGACCGCCGCCGAACGCAGGCTCGCCCGCGCCCTGCTGCCCGACGACGAGCGCACCGCCTCGCTCTGGGCCGCCGCGTCCATGGAACTCGGCGCCCTCGTCTGCACGGCGAGGAACGAGGCATGCGTGCGGTGTCCGATAGCGGCCATGTGCACCTGGCGGCTGGCCGGGAAGCCCGCTCACGAGGGCCCGCCGCGGCGCGGTCAGACGTACGCGGGCACGGACCGGCAGGTACGCGGCCGCCTGCTCGCCGTGCTGCGCGAAGCGGTCACGCCCGTACCGCAGTCGGTCCTCGACCGGGTGTGGGAGGAGCCCGTGCAGCGGGCCCGCGCCCTGGACGGACTGGTCTCCGACGGACTGGTCGAACCGCTCGCCGGCGGTCTGTACCGGCTCCCCCAGGGCTGACCCACGCGCTGACCCACGCGCTGACCCGCGACCGCACCACGCACCGACCCACGACTGCCCCACACACCGACCCGACAGCCGGTCCTCAGGTCCCACCGGGTCGTGTGACAGGGGCCCGGCAGGCAAATCGCCCCGTACCCGCACCAGTCACCGCGCTCCTTTACCCCGCGCCTACTTCCGTTACACAACCGACGGACAGCCGAGCGCTCGCCGCAGGCTCGCTCGGACAGCCCCGTGACAACACGTCCGTAACTTCAGTGCCGTACCGCGCAGCAGCGGTACGGCAGGCAACGGACAGCCGGCAGCACGCGGGTCGGAACGGGGACGGAGGCGGTTGGCATGGCGCACGGCGAGGTGCTCGAGTTCGAGGAGTACGTCCGCACCCGGCAGGACGCGCTGCTGCGCAGCGCACGCCGCCTGGTCCCCGACCCCATCGACGCGCAGGACCTCCTGCAGACGGCGCTGGTGCGGACGTACGGGCGCTGGGACGGCATCGCGGACAAGCGCCTCGCCGACGCCTATCTGCGCCGCGTCATGATCAACACGCGGACGGAGTGGTGGCGGGCCCGCAAGCTGGAGGAGGTCCCCACCGAACAGCTGCCGGACGCGAGCGTGGACGACTCCACCGAGCAGCACGCGGACCGCGCGCTCCTGATGGACATCATGAAGGTGCTCGCTCCCAAGCAGCGCAGCGTCGTCGTGCTGCGACACTGGGAGCAGATGTCCACGGAGGAGACGGCCGCCGCTCTCGGCATGTCGGCCGGCACGGTCAAGAGCACACTGCACCGGGCGCTCGCCAGGCTCCGCGAAGAGCTGGAGCGCCGGGCCTGTGACGAGAACGACGAGCTCGGCGTACGCACGCCGGAGCGTGAGGAGCGGGAGCGTTGCGCGGCCTAGACACTGAGGCCCCCCGGGCCCGCGGGGTCCGGAAGGCGGTGATCACGGCGGGGGCCGTGTTCGCCGCCCTCGGCCTTTTCGTGTCCGCCTGCGGTACGGGCGGCACCGGCGCCCGGGACGAGGGCCCGGCCCTGTCGGACCCGGTCTCCGGAAGCGCCGTGGCCCCCGCCCTCTCCCCGTCGGCGACCCCCGACCGGGTGAACGCGGTGCGGCTCGTCCGGGCCGACCCGGGGGTCAGCGCGGCGGTCAAGCGCGACCTGAAACCGTGCGTCGGCGACGAGTACCCGGTCGACGTGTCGTACGGCAACCTCACCGGCGGATCCGTCGACGACGTCGTGATCAACGTGATGACCTGCGGGGACGCGGTCGGTGTCGGCTCGTACGTGTACCGGGAGGAGGGTGACGTGTACCGGAACGTCTTCCGCGCCGAGGAACCCCCGGTGTACGCGGAGATCGACCGGGGCGACCTGGTGATCACCCAGCAGGTCTACGAGAAGGACGACTCGGTGACGTCTCCGTCCGGCGAGGAAGTGATCACGTACCGCTGGTTGGCGACGCGCTTCACCGAGCGGGCCAGGACGCACAACGACTACAGCAAAGTGGTGGGCGGCGAGACGGCGGCCCCGGCCGAGCAGTAGTGCAGACCCTTCGGGTGGGCGCCGTCGAGCCGTCGAAGCGCCACCCGCCGGCGCGCGGCCGGGCGGGCGGCCCACCGACCGAGTGAGCGCGTGACCTACCGACCGACCGCGTGACCGACCGACTGCGTGACCGAGCGAGCGACCGAGCGTGTGCACGACCGACCGAGAAACTGAGAGCACCGGATGGCAGAGCAGACCCATGTCCTGTTCGTCGAGGACGACGATGTCATTCGCGAGGCCACCCAACTCGCGCTGGAGCGCGACGGCTTCGCGGTGACCGCCGTGCGCGACGGCCTGTCGGGGCTCGAGGCGTTCCGCGCGGACCGGCCCGACATCGCGCTCCTCGACGTGATGGTGCCGGGCCTCGACGGGGTGTCGCTGTGCCGGCGGATCCGTGACGAGTCGACCGTTCCCGTGATCATGCTGTCGGCCCGCGCCGACTCGATCGACGTCGTCCTCGGCCTGGAGGCGGGCGCCGACGACTATGTGACGAAGCCCTTCGACGGGGCCGTGCTGGTCGCTCGCATCCGGGCCGTGCTGCGGCGCTTCGGGCACGCGAGCGGTCCGCGGTCCGGCGCCGCGGCGGACGGCGCCGCGGCCGACCCCGGTGGCGGGGTGCTGTCCTTCGGCGCCGGCGACGGCGAACTGGAGGTCGACACGGAGGGCATGGAGGTGCGCAGGGGAGGCACTCCGGTGGCTCTGACACCCACCGAGATGCGGCTGCTCCTGGAGTTCTCGTCCGCACCGGGTACGGTCCTGTCGCGCGACAGGCTTCTGGAACGGGTGTGGGACTACGGCTGGGGCGGTGACACCCGGGTCGTGGACGTCCATGTGCAGCGGCTGCGTACGAAGATCGGCCAGGACCGGATCGAGACGGTCCGCGGTTTCGGCTACAAGTTGAAGGGCTGAGCGGAGCGGACGATGCGGAGGAGCGACAGCAACGACAGAAGCGACAGAAGCGACAGCCGGGAGCGGGTCCTGGACAGCGACGGCAGACATGACAGACACGACAGCCAGGACGGCCGGGGCAGCCAGGGGGAAGTTCTCGGCAGCCACGGGGAGGTCCTCGGCAGTCGGCGGCAGGGGCTCGGCGAGCGGGCCGGGGCAGGCCGGCGCGAGCGACTCGGGCGCCTGATGCCGCGTACGGGGCTCAGGTGGAAGCTCAGCGCCGCGATCGCCGCGGTCGGCGCGCTGGTGGCCGTCGCGCTGAGCCTGGTCGTGCACAACGCCGCCCGGGTCTCGATGCTCGACAACGCGCGCGACCTCGCGGACGAGCGCGTCCAGATCGCGCAGCGGAACTACGAGTCCTCCGGGCGGCCGAACTTCCCCGGCATCAAGATCGACGACCCCGCCCTGCCGGAGGACCTGCTGGCGAAGGCGAAGGACGGGCGCCGGGCGACCTATGTGACGGAGCACCCCAGCGGCGTGCCCGACATCTGGGCGGCCGTCCCGCTCAAGGACGGCCGGATCCTGTCACTGCACACGAGCTTCACCGACCGCAGCACGACCGTGCTCAAGGACCTCGACGAGGCCCTGCTCATCGGCTCGATCGCGGTGGTCTTCGGCGGCTGCGCGCTCGGCGTCCTGATCGGCGGCCAGCTCTCGCGACGGCTCCGCAAGGCGGCCATGGCGGCCCGGCGGGTCGCGCAGGGCGAACCGGACGTACGGGTACGGGACTCCATCGGCGGGGTCGTGCGCGACGAGACGGACGACCTGGCGCGGGCCGTGGACGCGATGGCGGACGCCCTGCAGCAGCGCATCGAGGCGGAGCGGCGGGTGACCGCGGACATCGCGCACGAGCTGCGTACGCCGGTGACCGGGCTGCTCACGGCGGCCGAACTGCTGCCGCCCGGGCGCCCGACGGAACTCGTACGGGACCGGGCGCAGGCCATGCGCCAGCTGGTCGAGGACGTCCTGGAGGTGGCCCGGCTGGACAGCGCGTCCGAGCGGGCCGAGTTGCAGGACATCGTGCTGGGCGAGTTCGTGACCCGGCGGATGATCGCGCGCGACCCGGGGATCCGCGTCCGCGTGGTGCACGAGTCGGCGGTCACCACCGACCCGCGCCGGCTGGAGCGCGTCCTCATCAACCTCCTGGTCAACGCCGCCAAGCACGGCAAGCCGCCCATCGAGGTCACCGTCGAGGGCCGGGTCATCCGGATCCGCGACCACGGGCCCGGCTTTCCCGAGGCGCTGCTCGCGGAGGGGCCCCGGCGCTTCCGTACCGGCAGCAGTGACCGGGCGGGGCACGGGCACGGGCTGGGGCTGACCATCGCCGCGGGTCAGGCGCGGGTGCTGGGGGCGCGGCTCACGTTCCGCAACGTGCGGGCGGTGGGGGCGCCGGACGGTGTCCCGGCGGAGGGGGCGGTGGCGGTGCTGTGGCTCCCGGAACACGCCCCGACGAACACGGGCAGCTACCCGATGCTGCCGCCGGGGTGAGGGCCCCGCGATCGCGCTGCGCACTCGTCCTCAATCGCCGGACGGGCTGATTCATTGGCCCGTCCGGCGATTGAGGACCGGGGGCCCGGGGGCGGAGCCCCCGCTGCCTACCCCGCACCCCCGCCGGAGGCACCCCGCAACGGGACCTCCTTCACGAACACCGCCGTCACCAGCGCGACCACCGCCACGGCGGCACCCAGCAGGAACGCGGAGTGCGTGCCGGACGCGACCGCGTGCTGGTACGCCTCCCGCGCCGCCACCGGCAACTTCGCCAGACTCGCCGCGTCCAGCTGCGCCGACTGTTCGGTGACCTTGGACCCCAGTGCCCCGGCCCGCTCGCTCATCACGTCCTGGACCCGGTTGTTGAACAGGGCTCCCATGATCGCGACCCCGAAGGACGAGCCGAGCGTACGGAACAGGGTGGTCGAGGACGACGCGACGCCCATGTCCTTCATCTCGACGCTGTTCTGCGAGACGAGCATGGTGATCTGCATCAGACAGCCCATGCCCGCGCCGACGACGGCCATGTACACACCGGACGTCAGCCGCGAGGTGTCGGTGTCCATGAGCGACAGCAGGTACAGCCCGACCACCATCAGCGCGCTGCCCACGATCGGGAAGACCTTGTAGCGCCCGGTGTTGGTGGTCACGCGTCCGGCGACCATGGAGGTCACGAGCATCGCGCCGAGCATCGGCAGGAGCAGCAGTCCGGAGTTGGTCGCGGAGGCGCCCTGCACCGACTGCTGGTAGAGCGGCAGGAACAGCACCGCGCCGAACATCACGAACCCGGCGACGAAGCCGACGACGGACATCAGCGTGAAGTTGCGGCTGCGGAAGATGTGCAGCGGCATGACCGGCGCGGCGGCCTTGGTCTGCACGAACAGGAAGCCGACGAGTGCGGCGACCCCGATCGCGATCAGCTCCATGATCATGGCGGAGTCCCAGGCGTACTCGGTCCCGCCCCAGGTGGTGACGAGCACGATCGCGGTGATGCCCACGGTGAGCAGCGCGGCGCCCAGGTAGTCGATCCGCGCCTCCACCCGCTTCTTCGGCAGGTGCAGTACGGCGCTGACGGCGACCAGCGCCACGATGCCGAGCGGCAGGTTGATGTAGAAGGACCAGCGCCAGCCCCAGTGGTCGGTGATGGTGCCGCCGACCAGCGGTCCGCCGATCATGGCGAGGGCCATCACGCCGGCCATCATGCCCTGGTACTTGCCCCGCTCGCGCGGGGGGATCAGGTCACCGATGATCGCCATGACGCCGACCATCAGACCGCCCGCGCCGAGTCCCTGGATCGCGCGGAACCCGATGAGCTGGCCCATGTCCTGGGCCATTCCGCTCAGCGCCGACCCGATCAGGAAGAGCACGATCGAGGTCATGAAGACGCCCTTGCGCCCGTACATGTCGCCGAGCTTGCCCCAGATCGGGGTGGAGGCGGCGGTCGCGAGCGTGTACGCGGTGACGACCCACGACAGGTGTTCGAGGCCGCCCAGTTCTCCCACGATGGTCGGCATCGCGGTGCCGACGATCATGTTGTCGAGCATCGCGAGCAGCATCGCGATCATCAGGGCGAGCAGGACGACCCGGACGCTCCGGGGCTGCTTGCCCGTGTCCCCGGCGCCCACGGCGACCGGGGTGCCCGTGGTGCCTGTGCCGACCGTGGGCGCCGTCGCCTGTCCGCCGGCGTCCGCCGGTGTCCCCGCCCGCTCGCCTGCGCCCTCGGGGCCCGCCGGTATCTTCGTCCGTTTGCGGGGCTTCCTCGCCTCGCCCGCCGCGTCGGCCGTCCCGGCCGCCCTTGTGTCCGCCACTGTCCCACTCCCCTGGGTACCGCCCTGCCACTTACTTGCCGACCGGCAAGCTGACTACACTGGGGAAAGTAGACCCGTAACTAGCCGGGCGTCAAGTAAGTTCTTTCTTACCTACGCCGTGGGCGTGTGACCAGGACGAGGAGCGCCACGATGGACGGCAGCAGGCAGCGGCGGCGCGGAGACACCCGCCAGCGCATCCAGGACGTGGCCGTCGAACTCTTCGCCGACCAGGGCTACGAGAAGACCTCCCTGCGCGAGATCGCCGAACGGCTGGACGTCACGAAGGCGGCGCTCTACTACCACTTCAAGACGAAGGAAGACATCCTCATCAGCCTCTTCGAGGACCTGACGAGGCCGATCGACGAACTGATCGAGTGGGGCAGGGGACAGCCGCGCGTCCTCGACACCAAGCGGGAGCTGCTGCACCGGTACAGCAGGGCCCTCACCGACGCGGCGCCCCTGTTCCGCTTCATGCAGGAGAATCAGGCGACGGTCCGTGAGCTGAGCATCGGGGAGTCCTTCAAGGACCGCATGCTCAAGATGCTGGACATCATCAAGGAGCCGGACGCCCCGCTGACGGACCAGGTCCGGTGCGTGAGCGCCCTGTTCACCATGCACGCGGGGATGTTCGCCCTCAAGGACATGGAAGGCGACCCCGAGGACAAGAGGAAAGCCGTCCTGGAGGTCGCCGTCGAGCTGGTCACGCGGGCCCACTCCGGCCCGCACGAGTCCTGAGCGCCGCCGCCTAGAGGCGCACGCCCTTGGTGCGCAGGAAGGCGACCGGGTCGACCGCCGTGCCGTAGTTGGGCGTCGTACGGATCTCGAAGTGCAGGTGCGGCCCGCTGGAGTTGCCGGTGTTGCCGGACAGCGCGATCCGCTGGCCGGTCTTGACGGCCTGGCCGGCCTTCACGTGCACGCGGGACAGGTGCGCGTACTGCGAGTACGTGCCGTTGCTGTGCTTGATCACGACGGCGTTGCCGTACGCGGGTCCGTCACCGGCGCCGTTGCCGCCGGCCTTCACGACGGTGCCGCCGTGGGTGGCGAAGACCTGGGTGCCGGAGGAGACGGCGAAGTCCTGGCCGGAGTGGGTGGACGACCACAGATTGCCGGCCTGGGCGAAGCTCGCGGAGAGCTTGTACTCCTTGACCGGGTCGACCCAGGAGGCGGCCGTCTTCGCGGCGCTCGGCTTGGCGGCCTTCCCGGCGGCGGCCTTCTTGGCGGCCGCCTTGCTCTTCGTCTGCGCGGCCGTGGCGGCCTTGGCCTGCGCGGCGGCCTGCTGCTGCACGGCGGCTGCGGCCGACTCCGGCAGGGCCACGGCGTTCGCCCTGGCGTCGGCTGCGACCGCGACCCCGGCTCCGACGGCGGCCGAGGCTCCCAGGCCGAGGGCCAGGACGGCCGCCCGGGCACGGAGCTGGGACGTGCCGGGCATGAGGAACGTGGTGCGCTGCGACATGGGGACTACCTCCGGGGGGACGGGCAACAACACACCCGGCGCGCTGACGGTGCGCCGGGCGGGGTCGGTCATCCCTTGGTAACCCGCGTCCCCGCCAACCCCCAAAACCCCCATCTACGACCGCAAGTCGTACTTGACCTCAAAACTTTCGACTTCTTGACAGAAACACCGGCCAGTCCGAAATTATCCCGTTTCTCCCGTCGAAGACCGGTTTACATACACTTCAGACGCGGTCCCTCCGGCCCCGCTCCCGCCTCGCCCACCGGTCCTCCCGGCCGGGGGGACTCCGACTCCACCCCCAGGGCCGAAGGTCCCTTCCGCCCGTGCCCGAAGCGCCACTATCACCCCTAGTAGGGCTCGAAACCCCTGTGCGTCATGTCACCGGGCGGCAAGATCCAGGAGTGGTCGGATGTGACGGCGGCTACAGCCCCGCCCTCATCCCCGCAGCGGCAACGCCCCGAAGACATGCCCCCGCCACAGCGCCCGTGACCCCTCCTCCGGATACGCGGCCACACTCGGCCGCACGGCGAAGATCCGCGTCGGCCGCCGCTCGACGTCGTACGCGGCCCAGCCCGGCCCCTCCCCCGCCGCGAACCCCGTCCACGCGGACCGGAACAGCCGCGACAGCTCCTCCGCCTCGGCGGGCGGCGCCTCTCCGAACAGCAGCGCCGGCAGCCCGCCGCGCAGGTTCCCGAAGACCAGCGGCACATCGAGCCCGTGGCAGGCCCCGAGCAGCCCGCCCATGCCGGGCGCCTCCCACACGAGCTCGTAGAGGTGGGCGCGCCCGCCGCCCGCGACCTGGGCCTCGGCCAGCTGCAGGGTGGGCATACGGAAGAGCCAGTCGGAGTGGACCCGCTCGTACAGTCCCGCCGCATCGAGCTCCGGGGCGGCCTTCCGGTATGCCTCGTCCCCGCCCCCGGCCGGTGAGAAGTTCCGCAGCGCCTGCGCCGCCCGCTCCTGCGCCATCTCCTGGCCCAGTGTCCCGTCGAGCGCCATGAAGAGCCGGTACTCGTCCCGCGTGTGACCCACGACGAGGTCGATGTCCCGTGCGGCGCCGGCGGCGAGCGCCTCCCAGGGCGCGCGGGGCAGCACGTCTCCGTCCACCACGGGTGCCAGCGGGATCGCCGTGTGCGCCAGCACTCCCCACCTCCGCGCGTACTGCCCCATCCGCGCCCCGAGCGCGTCCGCCGCCCCGGGCAGCAGCCCCGGCGCCACCGTGGCCAGGTCGTCCACGGCCGGCCGCAGTCCCAGCTCCGCGGCGAGCTCCGAGGCGACGTCCGCGGCGAGCGCGGACGAGAGGAACGGGCCGGGCACGCTCTGCACGACGGCCCGGCGGAAGAGACCCGCCGCACGCGGCATCGCGAGCAGCGCGGCGAGCGAGCCCGCGCCGGCCGACTGGCCGAAGACCGTGACCCGGTCCGGGTCGCCGCCGAAGGCCCGGATGTTGTCCCGCACCCACGCGAGCGCGGCGACCTGGTCGAGCAGCCCGCGGTTGGCCGGCGCGCCCTCGACGAGCCCGAACCCCTCGATGCCCAGCCGGTAGTTGAGCGTCACGAGGACGACGCCGCCCTCGCCCGCCAGCCGGCCGCCGTCGTACTCGGGCAGGCCCGTCATCCCGATGACGTACGCGCCGCCGAACAGGTAGACCATCACCGGCAGCCCGGCGCCGGGCCCGGGATCGGGCGTCCACACGTTGAGCGTCAGCCAGTCGCCGTCGTCGGCGTCCGCGGGGGCCAGCGCGTCCATGCCGAACGCGGCGGACTGCGGAGGCGGCGTCCCGAACGCGGTCGCCCGCCGTACGCCGTCCCAGCCCGGCGCGGGCCTCGGTGCCCCGAACCGCAGCGGGCCGACGGGCGGCGCGGCATAGGGGACGCCCCGGAAGACCGCCGTACCGGCGTTCCCGGCCGTTCCCCTCAACACACCTGCTGCGGTACGGACTTCGGGCGCGTCGGCAGCCATGGCCGCTCCCCTCCGTGGGCGGTTCGGACACTGCGGATCCTCCCGCCGTACCGGTCCGTACTGCCACCGCATTTGTCGCGCCAAGATCCACCGGCACGGACAGGGGCGCGTCCCGGCCGGTACGCTGGCCGACCATCCACCATGCCCTCGGGGGAGCGCCATGGAACCGGCAACCGTAGGCGTGCGGCTGGCGTCCAGCGTGGCCACACCGCTCATCAGGAAACTCTTCGTGACGGAGGGGCCGGGCGCGGGCCTGGTCGACCGGCCCGTACGCATCTCGTCCCGCGTCTCCTTCAAGGGCGAGCAGCGCACACTGAACGCGAGGGACGTGACCCGCCTCGCCACCGAACTGGTCGCGCGGGCCGTCCGGGACGCCTCCGAACGGCCCGTCCCCACCGACGAGGAACAACCCGTCGTGCACGCCCTCGCCGACACCCTGCATGCCCTCGGCGACCTCACCATGACGGACGCGCAGGCCGTGGCCCTCGGCCACACGGGCCTTGCGCTGCATCTGCGCCACACCGCCGGGAACCCCGGCCGGGACCTCGGCTTCGACGCGACGCTGTTCTACGAGCGGCTGCTCGACACGGCCTGTCTGCACATCCTGCACTTCTTCACCCAGCGCTCGACCTTTGTGCCCAGGACCCTCGTCGAACAGACCCGCCGGCAGGCCGAACTCATCGCGAAGGTGGACGAGCTGATCGCCCGGACGGCGCCGCCCGGCGGCGGCGACGCGGCGTTCGAGCGGCGCCTCCTCGCCCACACGGCGACGAAGCACAGCCGGCTCACCATCTACGGCATCGACCTGATGAACTCGCCGGACCGCTGGCCCCTGGACGCCGCCTACCTCACCCTCCAGGCCCTGCGCCCCGCCACGGACGACGAGGACGGCGGGGCCGCCGGCACGCCCGCCCTGCCGCTGTCCGCCGACGACGCGCTGTCCGAACAGGACCTGGTACTGCTGCGGGGAGTCGCCGGATCGGGCAAGACGACACTGGTGCAGTGGCTCGCGGTGACGGCGGCACGGGGCGAGCGCGGTGACCGGATCCCCTTCGTCCTGCCCCTGCGTACCCTCGTCCGGCGCCCCGGCGGACTGCCCGCGCCCGCCGACTTCCTCGCCGCCACCCGCGTGCCCTTCCACGGCGCGGCGCCGGCCGGCTGGGCCGACCGGGTGCTCGGGGCGGGCCGCGGGCTGCTGCTCGTCGACGGCATGGACGAGATACCGGAACCCGACCGCGAGCGCACCCGTCGCTGGCTGCGCGACCTGCTCGACGCCTATCCGGGCAACCAGTGGCTGATCACCTCACGCCCCTCGGCCGTCCGTGAGAACTGGCTCGCCGCGGACGGCTTCACGGAACTCGCGCTCGCCCCGATGAGCCGCGACGACGTCAGGGCGTTCATCGAACGCTGGCACCTGGCGGCCCGCGTCGACGCCCCGGACACCGAACGCCTCGCCGCGTACGAGACCTCGCTGCTCGACGCCGTCGGCACCAAGCCGGACCTCGGCCGCCTCGCCACCAACCCCCTGATGTGCGGCCTGATCTGCGCCCTGCACCGGGACCGGCGCGGCTATCTGCCGCACGGACGGCAGGAGTTGTACGACGCCGCGCTCTCCATGCTCCTCGCGCGCCGCGACCAGGAGCGGGACATGCTCCCGCACGACGACGTCCGGCTCACCGAACTCCCCCAGATCCAGCTCCTCCAGCGCCTGGCCTACTGGCTGATCCGCAACAACCGGCTGGAGATGGACCGCGAACGGGCCGAGCGGCTCATCGCGGACGCCCTGCCCGCCCTGCCCGCCGTCGCGAGCCAGGGCGACGCCGCCACGATCTACCGCCATCTCCTGGTACGCAGCGGACTGCTCCGCGAGCCCTCGCTCGGCACGGTCGAGTTCGTCCACCGCACCTTCCAGGACTACCTGGGCGCGAAGGCGGCGGTGGAGGACGGCGACTTCGGGCTGCTGGTCCGGGGCGCCGCCGACTCCCAGTGGTCGGACGTGATCCGGATGGCCGTCGCCCACGCCCGGCCCCGCGAACGGGCGGAGTTCCTCACCCAGTTGCTGGCCGCCGCCGAACACGCCGGGCCGGCCGGCGGCACCCGCATCCGGCTGCTCGCCCTGGCCGGCCTGGAGCACGCCACGGAACTCGCCCCGGACGTCAGGGCCGCCGTGGAGGAACAGGCGGCGACGCTCATCCCGCCCCGTACCGCCGAGGAGGCCCGGGAGCTGGCCGCGGTCGGCCCGCTGGCGCTGGAACTGCTGCCCGGGCCCGAGGGCCTGTCCGAGGCGGAGGCCCGGGCCGTCGTCGTCACCGCGTCCCTCATCGGCACCGACGCGGCCCTGCCGGTCCTGGCCCGCTACCGCTCCCACCCCGCCCTGTCGATCCGCGCCCAGCTCACCTGGACGTGGCACCGCTTCGACTGCGAGCGGTACGCGGCCGACGTCATCGCCCACCTGCCCGAGGACGACCTGTACTTCACCGCGCACTCGGCGGACCACCTGCGCGCCCTGCGCTCCCTCGGCGGGCGGCAGCGGCTGCAGACCGAGGGGAACATCGAGGCCGCCGAGCTGGAGTCCGTGCTCGTCCCGGACGTCACGCGCATGCTCGTCTCGCGGCGCAACCGTGCCCTGCGCTCCCTGGACTGTCTCTCCTCGCTCCACCGGCTCAGGCACCTGGACATCAGCGGCAGCCCGGACGTGGCGGACCTGAGTCCGCTGGCCGGGCTTCCGCTGGAGTGGCTGTCGGTGGACCTCATGGAGGGCCTGGAGAAGCCCGACGTGCTGTCACCGCTCTCGGCGTCCCCGCACTTGCGAAGCCTCGACATCGGATGCGCGCTCATGGGTGAGTCCCTCGACGCCGTCCTCCCGGCGGGTCTCGGTCTCACCTATCTGCGCTTCACGAAGAGCGCCCTTCGCCGCACCGGGCTGCGCGGCCTGCACCGGATGCGCTCGGTGCGGACGCTGAGCCTGGCCGGCCTCCACGAACCGCTCACCCCGCGGGACCGCGAGGAGGTGGCGCTGCTGCCCGGGCTGACGGATCTGCGCCTCAACTGGACGGCGGTCCCGTGGACGGACGGCCCCGTCCTGCCGGGCATCGAGCGGCTCTGCTTCAACAGGTTCACCGGGACCGAGGACCTCTCGGCGGTACCGGCCCTGTTTCCCGGGCTGCGGTCCGTCACCTTCGTCCTCGCCCCGGAGACGACGGAGGTGCCGGAGGTGCCGGAGGAGATCCTCCGGCGTCTCCCGGGCACGCACTCCGTCGTGAAACCGCACACGGTCCTGTAGGGGTCTGGCCCAACCCCACACGCCCGCCCTACAGTTACCGCTCGGTAATCTTGTCGCCCCCCGCCGGCCTCACACGCCCATGAGCATGCACACGACTCATGTCCCGCAGCGCTCCGACGCGAGAGGAACCCCCCACCCATGACCGGAAGCAGCCTGCAGCGCCTCCTCGGCGTGACCGTCGCCGCCACGGCGGCCACCGCTGCCCTGATCAGCCCCGCGACCGCCGCGACCCCGGCCGCGGCCACCACCACGGCCACCACCGTGGCGGCCGCCGCCGCGGACGTGGACTACGACACCTGGCAGAGGGACTGCCGGGCCGTCATGGCCACGGCACTGCCCTACCTGAAGGAACGCATCGCCGACGGGTCCGCCGGCGAGAAGCAGGCCGTCGTCCTCGACATCGACAACACCGCCCTGGAGACCGACTTCGGCTTCAGCTACCCCTCGCCGGCCAACGCGCCCGTCCTCGACGTGGCGAAGTACGCGCAGGACCACGGCGTCGCCCTGTTCTTCGTCACCGCCCGCCCGGGCATCATCAAGTCGGTGACGGACTACAACCTCAAGCACGCCGGCTACCGGGTCTCCGGTCTGCACGTACGCAGCTTCGTCGATCTCTTCGTGAACGTGGCCGACTACAAGACCGCCCAGCGCAAGGCCATCGAGGCCAAGGGCTACACGATCATCGCGAACATCGGCAACAGCGCCACCGACCTGTCGGGCGGTCACGCCGAGAAGACGTACAAGCTTCCCGACTACGACGGCCAGCTGTCCTGACGGACGGGACACCCCGGCAGACGGAAGGGGCCGGTGCCCGAAAGCACCGGCCCCTCGGTCGTCCGGCAGGCAGTCGCCCGCCGGGCGGTCGTTCTCAGGCGGACCCGGAGGTCACGCCTCCTTGCTCAGGTTGGGGCCTGCCCCACCGGCCGCCTGTTCGATCGGCGGGACGTCCGGCAGCGCGGACTTCTCCTCGCCGCGGAAGGTGAAGGTCTTCGCCTCACCCTCGCCCTCGGTGTCCACGACCACGATGTGACCGGGGCGCAGCTCGCCGAAGAGGATCTTCTCCGACAGCGTGTCCTCGATCTCGCGCTGGATGGTGCGACGCAGCGGACGCGCACCCAGCACCGGGTCGTAACCCTTCGTGGACAGCAGCTCCTTGGCGGACTGGGAGAGCTCGATGCCCATGTCCCGGTCCTTCAGGCGCTCGTCGACCTTGCCGACCATCAGGTCGACGATCCGCAGGATGTCCTCCTGCGTGAGCTGCGGGAAGACGACCACGTCGTCGACGCGGTTGAGGAACTCGGGCCGGAAGTGCTGCTTCAGCTCGTCCGAGACCTTGTTCTTCATGCGCTCGTAGTTGGTCTTCTTGTCACCCGAGGCCGCGAAGCCCAGGTTGAAGCCCTTGGAGATGTCCCGCGTGCCGAGGTTGGTCGTCATGATGATGACCGTGTTCTTGAAGTCCACGACCCGGCCCTGGGAGTCGGTCAGGCGACCGTCCTCCAGGATCTGCAGCAGCGAGTTGAAGATGTCCGGGTGGGCCTTCTCGACCTCGTCGAAGAGGACGACGGAGAACGGCTTGCGGCGGACCTTCTCGGTCAGCTGCCCGCCCTCCTCGTAGCCCACGTAGCCGGGGGGCGAACCGAAGAGACGCGAGACCGTGTGCTTCTCGCTGAACTCCGACATGTCGAGGGAGATCAGCGCGTCCTCGTCACCGAAGAGGAACTCGGCGAGCGCCTTGGACAGCTCGGTCTTACCGACACCGGACGGGCCGGCGAAGATGAACGAGCCACCGGGACGCTTCGGGTCCTTCAGACCGGCGCGCGTACGGCGGATCGCCTTCGACAGCGCCTTGACGGCGTCGACCTGGCCGATGACCCGCTTGTGGAGCTCGTCCTCCATGCGCAGCAGACGCGAGGACTCCTCCTCGGTCAGCTTGAAGACCGGGATGCCGGTGGCGGTCGCGAGGACCTCGGCGATCAGCTCGCCGTCGACCTCGGCGACGACATCCATGTCGCCGGCCTTCCACTCCTTCTCGCGCTTGGCCTTGGCGGCCAGGAGCTGCTTCTCCTTGTCGCGCAGGGAGGCGGCCTTCTCGAAGTCCTGCGAGTCGATCGCGGACTCCTTGTCACGGCGGACGCCGGCGATCTTCTCGTCGAACTCGCGGAGGTCCGGCGGCGCGGTCATCCGGCGGATGCGCATCCGGGAACCGGCCTCGTCGATCAGGTCGATCGCCTTGTCCGGGAGGAAGCGGTCCGAGATGTACCGGTCGGCGAGCGTCGCCGCCTGCACCAGGGCCTCGTCCGTGATGGACACGCGGTGGTGCGCCTCGTAGCGGTCCCGCAGGCCCTTGAGGATCTCGATGGTGTGCGGCAGCGACGGCTCCGCGACCTGGATGGGCTGGAAGCGGCGCTCCAGCGCGGCGTCCTTCTCCAGGTGCTTGCGGTACTCGTCGAGCGTCGTGGCACCGATGGTCTGCAGCTCACCACGGGCCAGCATCGGCTTCAGGATGCTCGCGGCGTCGATGGCGCCCTCGGCGGCACCCGCACCGACCAGCGTGTGCAGCTCGTCGATGAACAGGATGATGTCGCCGCGGGTGCGGATCTCCTTGAGGACCTTCTTCAGGCGCTCCTCGAAGTCACCGCGGTAGCGGGAGCCGGCGACCAGCGCGCCGAGGTCCAGGGTGTAGAGGTGCTTGTCCTTGAGGGTCTCGGGCACCTCGCCCTTGACGATGGCCTGCGCGAGACCTTCGACGACGGCGGTCTTGCCGACGCCGGGCTCACCGATCAGCACCGGGTTGTTCTTCGTGCGGCGGGACAGCACCTGCATGACCCGCTCGATCTCCTTCTCGCGCCCGATGACCGGGTCGAGCTTGGACTCACGAGCGGCCTGGGTGAGGTTCCGGCCGAACTGGTCGAGGACCAGGGACGTCGAGGGGGTGCCCTCGGCGGGGCCGCCACTGGCGCCGGCGGTCTCCTTGCCCTGGTAACCGGAGAGCAGCTGGATGACCTGCTGCCGCACCCGGTTCAGATCTGCGCCCAGCTTGACCAGGACCTGGGCGGCGACGCCCTCGCCCTCACGGATCAGGCCGAGCAGGATGTGCTCCGTGCCGATGTAGTTGTGGCCCAGCTGAAGGGCCTCGCGGAGCGACAGCTCCAGGACCTTCTTGGCACGGGGGGTGAAGGGGATGTGCCCGGACGGGGCCTGCTGGCCCTGGCCGATGATCTCCTCCACCTGCTGGCGGACCGCCTCGAGCGAAATCCCGAGGCTCTCCAGGGCCTTAGCGGCGACACCCTCACCCTCGTGGATCAGGCCCAGGAGGATGTGCTCGGTGCCGATGTAGTTGTGGTTGAGCATCCGGGCTTCTTCCTGAGCCAGGACGACAACCCGCCGCGCGCGGTCGGTGAACCTCTCGAACATCGTTAATCGCTCCTCAGAGCGGTCAGGCAGTAAGGGGACGCTCCCCTCCCTGTCCTTCCGCAGCTTAGTCCCGCAAGCGGGGACCGCTCATTCCATCTGCCGACACCGGACCGAGAACCAGCACTGCCTCCTGACCCCGAACGCCGACATCTGCTCCAACCTGATGGTGCGAGACGATGTTCCCGCAGGCCAAGCAGATACCCTCACCATCTGTACGCCGATGGCGAACGTGAGATGCCCGAGCCAAGCGTGTCGCCCCTCCCACTAGGGATGTCTTACCCGCAGGCACTGACACTCCATGCCGAGTGCACCGGTTCCCTCCGCTACGGGCGAACACTCTTGCGTCGGAGACCGTCCCGGCACGTCCCTCCCGGCGCCACCCTTCGCGCACACCGGACCACACAGCGTAACTCGAACGCTTCTCCGGCGGTTGGCCCTGCATGGTTCCCACGGTTCCCCTCCCCCGGCGTCCGCCCGACGCGAGCCGTCCGGTCGGCCCGGACGACCCGGTCCGGCACTGGTACGAGAACGAACTCCGGTGGCCGACGGTGCCCGGCACGCCGGTCGAACTGCTGACGGGGCTGCGCTTCGACGTCCTGGAGGCGCCGGCGGAGGCGGGGTACGCGGCGCTGCGGCGGCTGGGGCCCGGGTCTCCGGTGGCGGTGCGGGCGGACCGGATGCGGATGTTCGTCGCGGCGGGGAGCGCGGAGGAACTGCCGGGACTCCTGGACTGGCTGGAGTGGGGCTCTCTCGCGCTGGATCTGCGGGCGACCGGCGCGGGCGGGCGCGTCGAGGCGCCACTGCCGCCGGGTCCCGGCCAGGTCGTCGAGGGGGGTCGCGGTGCGGCGGGTCCTAAAGGGGACCGCGGGGTCCGGGGGGTCCGCGTCACCGACTCGCAGGGGGCCGCCGTCTGGCTGCGGCCCCCTGAGCCCGGCTGCGAGGTGGAGTCGTCGCTGCCGACGCTGTCGGCCCTCGGCGGGGGCGGTGGGGGCGCCCCCGATCTCGTACGGCTCGTGGAGACGCTGGCGACGGAGTGCCACCGCGTCCGGTTGCGGCGCTGTGCTCAGCCGTTGGCCTTCTCGTAAGCCTCACGAATGGACGCGGGAACGCGGCCACGGTCATTGACCTCGTAACCGTTCTCCTTCGCCCAGGCACGGATCTGCGCGGTGTCCTGGCTGCCACCACCCGTGGCGGCGCGCGCCTTTCCACGGCCGCCCGAGGCACGGCCTCCGGTACGACGACCGCCCTTGACGTACGGCTCGAGAAGTCCACGGAGCTTGTCCGCATTGGCAGTCGTGAGATCGATCTCGTACGTCTTGCCGTCCAACGCGAACGTCACGGTCTCGTCCGCCTCGCCACCGTCGAGGTCATCGACAAGAAGGACCTGAACCTTCTGTGCCACCGGATTTCCTTTCATCGATATCTTCGGGGCCGAGGGCCCACGGCAGCTGCCGCAGTTTCGTGTCCCCTTGTTATATGCACTACTGCAGTACGTCGGAAAGCAAACCGCTTTTGCCGGAAAAACACAAACCCCTGGGAACCCCTGCGAGAGACGGACAGGACCCGGGAAGACCGGAAACATGCGCGTTTCGGACATAGAGCCCCTGGGCAAGGGGCGACGGGCGAGTGCCGGGGGTATGTCCCGGGTATTACGAGCTGGCGATCACAGATGCAGAAGCATCCGGCTGTTGCCCAAGGTGTTCGGTTTCACTCGTTCGAGCCCCAGGAACTCGGCCACGCCCTCGTCATAGGAACGCAACAGCTCGGCGTAGACATCGGTGTCGACGGGCGTCTCACCGATCTCCACGAACCCGTGCTTCGCGAAGAAGTCGACTTCGAAGGTCAGGCAGAATACGCGGCGAACACCGAGCCAGCGGGCGGTCTCCAGCAACTTCCCCAGCAGCCGGTGGCCCACACCCGCGCCCTTCAGGGCGGGGTTCACCGCGAGAGTGCGGACTTCCGCGAGGTCTTCCCACATGACGTGCAGAGCGCCGCAGCCCACGACCTCCGAACTCGCTCCGGTGCCCCGTTCCGCCACCCAGAACTCCTGGATGTCCTCGTAAAGCGTCACGGTCGCTTTGTCGAGCAGGATGCGACCGCGGACGTACGAGTCGAGGAGGCGGCGAACGGCGGGGACATCGCTGGTCCTGGCCCGGCGGACCGTGAGGGCATTAGCGCTGACTTCGGGCTGCTCTGCTGGCATGTCCGGACGCTATCGCCCGGACATGCCCTCCGCGGCGGCGGGGTTCTCGCCTGCCGTGTTCCGCGGGGCGGGCGTTTCCGGCCCTTGGACGATACGTACGGCATCGCGCAGGGCTTCGCGCTGTTCCGGGGACATCATGCCGAAGAAGGCGACGAGAGCGGCCGCCGGGTTGTCGCTCTGGGACCAGGCGTCGTTCATCAGTGCGGCCGCGTAGGCGGCCCGGGTGGAGACCGCCTCATATCGATAGGCCCGGCCTTCCGCCTCACGACGCACCCAGCCCTTCTGATGGAGATTGTCCAAAACGGTCATCACCGTGGTGTAGGCGATGGACCGCTCCTGCTGAAGGTCTTCCAGGACTTCTCGTACGGTCACCGGGCGGTTCCACTTCCACACCCTCGTCATGACCGAGTCTTCGAGTTCTCCCAATGGGCGAGGCACAGCTCAGAACAATAGGGGGAGATGCCGCCGATCACGTGGTGGACGTGGCGTCGAGTGGCAAACAACAACAAAAAGGGCGTACGACTCGACAAACTGATGAGTCGTACGCCGTGCCCGGAACGGAGCTCCGCTCAGGCGTCGGTGTCGCGGGGGGTCTGGCGGGTCTGCTCGGCGCGGGCGAGGACGGCGTCGACGGCCGCGTCCTCCTTGGCCTTGTTGGCGCCGCCCTGGGTCTTCACGATCGTCACGATCAGACCGGTGAAGAACACGGCCATCACTACCGGGGGTACGAGCGCGGAGACGTATTCCATACCGTCCAGAGTAGCCAGGGCGGCGGCGTGACGGGGTGCCGGGGTCGCGGAGTGTCTTCTAGACCGCGGCCAGCTGCCGGGGAGGGTTCGCGGGCGGGGCGGACGGTCTGCGCCTCGGGGGGAAGACCTCGCCCGGGGTCGGAATGGGGCGGTCGCGGCCCGGGGACTGCGGCGCGGGCCTGGCGGCCGGATCGTCGGCCGGTTTCTGCGGTGCGGGCTTCTCGCCGGGGTTCCCGGTGGCCGCCCCCGCGGTCGCCGCGGCGGCCACGGCTGTCGCGGGCGCGTCTGCCGCGACCGTGGCGAGACCGCCGGGGAGGGCCGTCAGACGCGCACGGGCGCGGGTGCGTGAGGCCGGGACCGAGCGGAGGGCCAGGCGCCTGCGTACGTCCTGTTCCGCCAGCGCGTGGCAGCGGTCGAGGAGGAGGGCCGCGACGGGGTTGCCGCGCAGGGCGCGCAGCGCGCTCAGGTCGTCGGGGACCGGGTGGTAACCGGCGCCGAGGGCCTCCTCCAGGAGCGTCAGGAAGCCGGCCGCCGTCCCCGGCAGGGCGGCGCGGTAGCGGGCGAGGTCGGCCAGCAGGAAGGCGCGCAGCCGGGCGCCCTCGCGGGTCGCCTCGTCGACGGTCTCCGCGAGACGGAGGCAGTCCTGGACGTCCTGGGCCGAGGCGGGGCTTGGGTGCAGGGCGAGAGCGAGCGCGCGTCGGAGCACGCGCAGCTCCTCCGCGCCGAACGCCATGCCGCCGCGGGATCCGTAAGGCGTGGGCATGATCGCGACGATACGCGCTAATCAGACAAAATCCGCGGAGCGGTTCGGTGCGGCGTGGCCCCGCCACCCGGGCGGGGGCGGCTCGCCCGCCCCCGTCGGAGGGGCTGTCGCGGAGCCGTCCGCCGGGGCGGCTCCGCTCTGCCCGGTCAGCTGCGTGGGACGTTTCGGCCCGGTCAGCTGCGCGAGACGTTGCGCTCGTAGACGAGGCGCAGGCCCACGAGCGTGAGCCAGGGCTCGTGCTCGTCGATCACCGACGCCTCACCGAGGACCATCGGGGCCAGACCGCCCGTCGCGATGACCGTGACGTCGTCCGGGTCCTCGGCGAGTTCGCGGGCCATGCGGTTGACGACGCCGTCGACCTGTCCTGCGAAGCCGTAGACGATGCCGGACTGCATGGCCTCCACGGTGTTCTTGCCGATGACGGTGCGCGGCCGGGCGATCTCGATCTTGCGGAGCTGGGCGCCCCGGACGCCGAGGGCCTCGACGGAGATCTCGATGCCCGGCGCGATGACGCCGCCGGCGTACTCCCCGCGCGCGGAGACCGCGTCGAAGGTCGTCGCCGTGCCGAAGTCGACGACGATGGCCGGTCCGCCGTAGAGCTCGACCGCCGCGACCGCGTTGATGATGCGGTCGGCGCCGACCTCCTTGGGGTTGTCCATGAGGATGGGCACGCCCGTCTTGATGCCCGGCTCGACGAGGACCGCGGGTACGTCGCCGTAGTAGCGGCGGGTCACCTCACGCAGCTCGTGCAGGACCGAGGGGACGGTCGAGCAGATCGCGATGCCGTCGATCCCGTCACCCAGCTCGTCGCCGAGGAGCGGGTGCATGCCCATCAGGCCCTGGAGGAGCACGGCCAGCTCGTCCGCGGTGCGGCGCGCGTCCGTGGAGATGCGCCAGTGCTCGACGATGTCCTCGCCGTCGAAGAGCCCGAGGACGGTGTGCGTGTTGCCGACGTCGATCGTGAGCAGCATGCCTACTCAGCCTCGCTCGACGGCGCCTCGGAGGCGTCGCGCAGGTCCAGGCCGATGTCCAGGATGGGCGAGGAGTGCGTGAGGGCGCCCACCGCGAGGAAGTCGACGCCCGTCTTCGCGTACGTCGCGGCGGTGTCCAGGGTGAGGCGTCCCGATGCCTCCAGGAGGGCGCGGCCGGCCACCAGCGCCACTGCCTCCTCGCACTCGGCGGGCGTGAAGTTGTCCAGGAGGATCAGGTCGGCGCCGGCCTCCACGACCTCGCGGAGCTGGTCCAGGGTGTCGACCTCGACCTCGATCGGCACGTCGGGGAAGGTCTCCCGGACGGCCTCGAACGCCTGGGCCACGCCGCCCGCCGCGACGACGTGGTTGTCCTTGACGAGGGCCGCGTCCGAGAGGGACATGCGGTGGTTGACACCGCCGCCCGTCCGGACCGCGAACTTCTCCAGGGAGCGCAGCCCCGGCGTCGTCTTGCGGGTGTCCCGCACGCGCGCGCCGGTGCCCTCCAGGACGTCCGCCCACGCGCGCGTGGCCGTCGCGATGCCGGAGAGACGGCACAGGAGGTTCAGCGCGCTGCGCTCGGCCGTCAGCAGGTCCCGGGTGCGGGTCGTGACGCTGAGGAGCGGTTGTCCGGCCTCGACGCGGTCGCCGTCCTCGACGTGCCGCTCGACCTCGAACTCGTCGGTGCAGACCACGGAGACGACCGCCTCGGCGATCCGCAGGCCCGCCACGACACCGGCCTCGCGGGCGGTGAAGTCGGCGGTGGAGACGGCCTCCTCCGGGATGGTCGCGACCGTGGTCACGTCCACGCCGTGGTCGAGGTCCTCCTCGATCGCCAGGTGGGCGATGTCCTCGACCTCCACGGGGTCGAGACCGGCGTCGGCGAGGAGCTGCGCGAGATCGGGGTCGAGCCCGCACTCCGCGTACTCGGCGTACTCGCCGTTCTCGGCGCCGCAGCCGCAGCCGTCGCCGCAGCCACCGCCGTCGAGGAGGGGAAGGTCCGGGGTGCTCACTTCTGTCACTGCTCCTGGGGGCTGGGCGAGGGGGTCCCCCCGGCGCGGACGACGTCGCGGGCCTGAGGGAGTGTCGGGGGGAAGTCTGGGGTGTCGGTGGTGTGTACCGCGAGCGTCCGGTCCGGATTGAGCCGTACGACGATGTGGCGGCGCCAGTCGGTGTCGTCCCGTTCGCCCCGGTCCTCGCGCCAGTGGCAACCGCGGGTCTCCGCACGGAGGCGGGCGGCGGCGACGAGGACGCGGGCCACGCACAGGAGGTTGGTCGCCTCCCAGGTGTCGACACCGGGCTCGGCCGTCTTGCCGTTCTCGTCGAGGGCGTCACGGGCCTCGCTGTGCAGCCGCTGGAGCCGGTCGGCGGCCGTCTCCAGGGACGCGGCCGAGCGCAGGACGCCGGCGCCGTCCGTCATGATCCGCTGGATCGCGAACCGTGCCTCGGCGGCGAGCAGCGGGTGGGCGGGCTTCGCCGGCCGGTCGACCGGTGAGGGCACGCCGGGGCGGGCCTCCTTGTGCGGGTCCTCCTCGCGCCGGCTCTCCTCTCGGCGGTCCTGCTCTCGGCGGTCCTGCTCGTGGCGGTCCGCGATGTCCGCCGCGATGCGCTCGGCGTAGACGAGACCCTCCAGGAGGGAGTTCGAGGCGAGCCGGTTGGCGCCGTGGACGCCGGTGCAGGCGACCTCGCCGCACGCGTACAGACCGGGGACGGTCGTACGGCCCCGGGAGTCGGTGCGGACGCCGCCGGAGGCGTAGTGGGCGGCGGGGGCGACCGGGACGGGCTCGGTGACCGGGTCGATCCCGTGGGCCCGGCAGGCGGCCAGGATCGTCGGGAAGCGGTGCTCCCACATGTGCGCCCCGAAGTGCCGGGCGTCCAGGTACATGTGCTCGGCGCCCTGCTCCTGCATGCGCCGCATGATGCCCTTGGCGACGATGTCCCTGGGCGCCAGTTCGGCCAGCTCGTGCTGTCCCACCATGAAGCGCTCGCCGTGCGCGTCGACGAGGTGGGCACCCTCGCCGCGGACCGCCTCGGAGACCAGGGGCTGCTGGCCCTCGGCGTCCGGGCCGAGGAACAGCACGGTCGGGTGGAACTGCACGAACTCCAGGTCGCTGACCTCGGCCCCGGCACGCAGGGCGAGGGCCACGCCGTCACCGGTGGACACCGACGGGTTGGTGGTCGCCGAGAAGACCTGGCCCATGCCGCCCGTCGCGAGGACCACGGCGGGCGCGTGGACGGCTCCCACGCCGTCGTGCTGGCCCTCCCCCATGACGTGCAGGGTCACGCCAGCCGTACCGCCGTCGGCGTCCGTGAGGAGGTCCAGGACGAGCGCGTTCTCCACCGTGCGCAGTCCGCGCGCGCGGACCGCCTCGACGAGGGCGCGGGAGATCTCGGCGCCCGTCGCGTCGCCGCCCGCGTGGGCGATCCGGCGGCGGTGGTGGCCACCCTCGCGGGTCAGCTCCAGGCCGCCCCCCTCGGACTCGTCGAAGTGGGCGCCGGTCTCGATGAGGCGGCGTACGGCGTCGGGGCCCTCGGTGACGAGGATGCGGACGGCGTCCTCGTCGCACAGTCCCGCGCCCGCCACCAGGGTGTCGTCGAGGTGCTGCTCGGGGGTGTCGCCCTCGCCCAGGGCCGCGGCTATGCCGCCCTGCGCCCAGCGGGTGGAGCCGTCGTCGAGGCGGGCCTTGGTGACGACGACCGTGCGCAGCCCCGCGGCGTCGCAGCGCAGGGCGGTGGTGAGTCCGGCGACTCCGGAGCCCACGACCACGACGTCGGCGGTGATCGACCAGCCGGGCGCGGGGGCGTGCAGACGTATGCCTGTGCTGGTCACGAGGCGGCTCCGAAGGTCAGGGGGATGTTGTCGATCAGCCGGGTCGTCCCGACCCGGGCGGCGACGGCGAGGACCGCCTCACCGGTGTGGCCGTCCGGGACCTCGGTGAAGTCGGACGGATCGACCAGCGCCAGGTAGTCCAGCACGAGCGGAGGGCTGAGGCGGGCCGCGTCGTCGAGGACCAGGCGGGCGGCGGCGCGGACCGCGGCGGGCCCTCCTGGGGCCGCCTTGGCGACGGCGTGCGTGTCGGCGGCGGCGCGGGACTCGCCGAGGGCGCTCAGGGCCTCGGCACGCGCGCGCGTGGCGGGCACTTCGCGGGCCCGCGCGCGCAGGGCCTCCTGGGCGGCATGCCGGTCGCTGCCCGCGAACAGGGCCTGGGAGAGGGCGAGCGCGGTGCGGCGCTCGGCGGCCGACAGATAGCGGTTGCGGCTGGACAGGGCGAGACCGTCCGCCTCGCGCACCGTCGGGACGCCGACGATCTCCACGCCGAAGTTCAGGTCGCGCACCATGCGGCGGATGAGGGCGAGCTGCTGGGCGTCCTTCTGCCCGTACAGCGCCACGTCCGGCCGCGTGAGGTGCAGGAGCTTCGCGACGACGGTGAGCATGCCGTCGAAGTGCCCGGGCCGGGTCGCGCCCTCCAGGCGCTCCCCCATGGGTCCCGCGCTGAGGCGGACCTGGGGGGCGCCGCCCGGATAGACCTCGTCCACGGAGGGGGCGAACACGACGTCCGCGCCCGCCTGCTCGGCGATCTTGATGTCGGCGTCCAGGGTGCGCGGGTAGCGGTCGAGGTCCTCGCCCGCGCCGAACTGGAGCGGGTTCACGAAGACCGTGACGACGACCTCGCCGTCGCCCGCGAGGTCCCTCGCGGTGCGGATCAGGGTCGCGTGGCCCTCGTGCAGGGCGCCCATCGTCATGACGACGGCACGGCGGCCGGTGCCGACGCGCGCGTGCAGCTCGTCGGCCGTGCTCAGCAGGACGGTGGTCATCGGACGGCTCCGCTCTCTGCACGTGGACGTGGATCTGGACCTGCGTACGTCATCGGCCGTCTCCTCCGGTCCCGTTCGGGCCCTCGGGGTCGGTGCCGGTGGGGCCCTCCGAGCCGTGACCGGAAGAGCCGCCGGGCGCGGACGGGCCGCCGGGGCCCGCCGGGTTGCCGGGGTGGCCGGAGCCGCTCGGGCCGCCGGGGCCGTTGGCGAGTACGCCGAGGAGGTCCTCGGCGAGCTCCGGCTTGAGCAGACCGTGGGCGAGGGCCCGGTCGGCGGTCGCGCGGGCCATCGCCAGATAGCCGGCGACGGTCTGCGGCGCGTGCTTGCGCAACTCGGCGACATGCGCCGCGACCGTGCCCGCGTCGCCGCGCGCCACCGGTCCGGTGAGGGCCGCGTCACCCGACCTGAGGGCGTTGTCCAGCGCGGCGCCGAGGAGGGGGCCGAGCATCCGGTCCGGGGCGTCGACACCCGCCGCGCGCAGCAGCTCCATGGACTCGGCGACCAGCGTCACCAGGTGGTTGGCGCCGAGCGCCAGGGCCGCGTGGTAGAGCGGCCGGGCCTCCTCGGCGATCCACTCGGGCTCACCGCCCATCTCGATGACCAGGGCCTCGGCGGCCAGCCGCAGCTCCTCGGGGGCGGTGATCCCGAAGGAGCATCCGGCGAGCCGCTGTACGTCCACCGGAGTGCCGCTGAACGTCATCGCGGGGTGCAGGGCCAGCGGCAGTGCCCCGGCGCGCAGGGCGGGGTCGAGAATCTTCGCCCCGTACCGGCCGGACGTGTGCACGAGGAGCTGTCCCGGCCGGACGGAACCGGTGTCGACGAGCCCTTCCACCAGTCCCGGCAGGGCGTCGTCCGGGACCGTGAGCAGCACCAGGTCGGCCCGCTCCAGGACCTGCGCGGGTGTCACCAGCGGCACGTCGGGCAGCAGCTGGGCGGCGCGGCGGCGGGAGGCGTCGGAGACCCCGGACACGGCCACCGGGCGGTGCCCGGCGAGCTGGAGCGACGCGGCCAGGGCGGGGCCCACGCGCCCGGCGCCGACGACGCCGACGGTGAGCCGCGCGGGGCGGTCCTTGGGGTCTGGCTGGGGGAATGTACTCACTCGACGGCGGCCTTCCGTTCCAGTCCGCTCCGGGTACCGGACGATTTCTCGTCATGTTAACGCGATTGGTCCGGGCGCCGTTTCTCCGTCCACAGGTTCTTGTCCACAGGCTGTGGAATCCGGATGACCCCCGCCGCGGTGTCCTGCATGATCCGGGACATGAGCGATACGGCGAACGGTACGGCGGGATCGGGAGAGACGCCCGAGCAACTGCGCGAGCGGCGCTGGGTCGCCTGGCGGGGCGCGCGGCGGGCGCTGTGGCGGCCCGGTTTCCGCTCCACGGTCGGTGAGCTGCTGACCCGGCTGACGGACGGCGCACCGGACGTGTACGACCTCGACCTGCCGGTGGACATGTACGGCGACGGGATCGTCGAGACCCTGGAGGAGCGGGTCGCCCGCCTGCTCGGCAAGGAGTCCGCCGCCTTCTTCCCGTCGGGCACCATGGCCCAGCAGGTCGCGCTGCGCTGCTGGGCCGGCCGGACGGGGAACACGACGGTGGCGATGCATCCGCTGTCCCACCCGGAGGTCCACGAGAGGCACTCTCTCAGCACCCTCGGCGGCCTGCGGACCGTCCACCCGACGCGCGAGCCGCGGATGCCCTCCGCCGACGAGGTGCACGACCTGGACGAACCCTTCGGAGCGCTGTTCCTCGAACTGCCCCTGCGGGAGGCCGGCTTCGTCCTGCCCTCCTGGGAGGAACTGGTCGCCGTCACGGACGCGGCCCGCGGACGCGACGCGGTGGTGCACGTCGACGGGGCCCGACTGTGGGAGTGCGCCACCCACTTCGGCCGCCCGCTGGACGAGATCGCGGCTCTCGCGGACAGCGTCTACGTGTCCTTCTACAAGTCACTCGGCGGGTTCGGCGGCGCCGCCCTCGCGGGTCCGAAGACCCTCGTCGACGAGGCGAAGGCATGGCGCCACCGGTACGGCGGGCAGATCCTCCAGCAGTTCCCCACGGCCCTGTCCGCGCTGATCGGCCTGGAGAAGGAGCTGCCCCGGCTCCCGGAGTACGTGGCCCACGCGCGCGTGGTCGCCGCGGCGCTGCGCGAGGGGTTCGCCGGGGCCGGGCTCCCCTGGGCGCGGGTCCACCCCGAGGAGCCGCACACGCACCAGTTCCAGGTGTGGCTGCCGTACGAGGCCGACGCGCTGACCCTGACCGCGGTGCTGCAGGCGGAGGAGACCGGCGTGCTGCTCTTCCCGCAGGTCTGGAACCGGGGCGGGCCCGGTCTCGCGCTCACCGAGGTCACGGTGGGGGCGCCGGGCCTGGAGTGGACGGCGGACGACGTACGGGCCGCGGTCACGGAGTTCGTGGCACGCATTCCCCACTGAGCACCGGGCCGACCGGCCGCCCGCCCGGCCGGTCCGTCCCGTCGATTGACGGCGCCCGTCAATCGGCGGCCGTGTTGTCGGTGGTGGGGTGCACCATGAGGTCATGAGCGTGACCATCGACATCTCCGGGCTGCGCAGGGAGCGAATGGCTTTCGTGCCCTCGCCGCTGGCCGAGTTGTGCATGGCACTGCACGCGCTGGCCGAGCCCGGGCACCACCCCGGCCTCCAGGGCTGGGCGACCGGGGTCACCGCGCGGCTCGACCCGCACCTGGCCGACCGGATGTGCGAGGCCGACTTCCTGTGGCGTACGACGTTCTCGGACCTGTTCCTGCCCTACGCGGGAGCGCCGGGCGGCACCACGCTCCCGGGCGCCACCCTCGCCGAGGAGCTGGACCTGGTCGACAAGCTCACGGACGAGCAGTTCGTGGACGCGGCCCTGGAGTTCACCTGCGCACTGCCGTACGACGCGCAGGGCGCCGGTGCCCTGGCCGACGCCGCGTCCCGCCGGCGCGCCCTGGATCTCGCCGCCGCTCGCGGGCCCCGGCCGGCGGACTTCACCGACCGGCTGCTGACCGACCCGCCCCGGATCCGGGCCTGGCTGCGGCAGTTCCTGGAGGACTGCGACGAGGCGTTCTTCGCCGAGACCTGGTCCCGGCTGCGCCACCAGCTGCAGGCGGACGCCCGCCGCAAGACGGACCTGCTCGGGCGCCGGGGTCCGGCCGAGGCGCTGGCGTCCGTGTCGCCCGCGGTGGCGCTCGACGAGGCGGCGGGCCGGATCGTCGTCGACAAGCTGGGCCAGGGCCATACCGCGGTCCGGGACGGCGGACTCCTGCTGGTGCCGACGAGTCTCGGCTGGCCGCACCTCATGGTGCTGCACCGGTACGGCTGGCAGCCGGTGATCCACTATCCGGTCGGCTCCCCCGAACTGACGGTCCCGACCTCCGTCGAGCAGCTGACCCTGCGGATGACGGCCCTGTCCCATCCGACGCGGATGCGGCTGTGCCGGAGTCTGGCGCGCAGCGCGTTCACCACGAGCGAGCTGGCGCAGACGCACGGCATGACGGCTCCGGAGATATCCCGGCACCTCGGCGTGCTGAAGAAGGCGGGCCTGCTCACCACGCGCCGCCGCGGCCGGTACGTCCTGCACCAGCTGGACGTCACGATGGTGGCCCGGCTGGGCAGCGATTTCCTGGAGGGCATCCTCCGCTGACCGCTCAGCGCTGCCGCGCGGTTCGACGCCGGACGGCCCGGGCCGCGTTGTCGGCCGCGGGCCGGTGGGGGCTGATCGCGCAGTTCCCCGCGCCCCTAGGCGACCCAAGGCCGAGCCCCGCCACCCAGCTCCCTGAGCCCCCAGAAACCCAGGGGCGCGAGGAACTGCGCGACCAGCCACACCCGACCGACACCCGACAACCGGCAGTACCCAGGGGCGCGGGGAACTGCGCGATCAGCCGCACTCGGCCGGCGGGCGACAAGCCGGTGTCGACCGCCCGCCCCCGGAGGGCCCCGTCGCTCAGCCCTGCTGTCCTCCGGCCCGTACCAGGCCGGTCTCGTACGCCAGGACCACCACCTGGACCCGGTCGCGCAGGCCCAGCTTCGTGAGGATGCGGCCCACGTGGGTCTTGACCGTCGCCTCGGACAGGACGAGCCGGGCCGCGATCTCCCCGTTCGACAGCCCCTGCGCGACGAGGATCATCACCTCGCGCTCCCGCCCGGTGAGCCGCTCCAGCTCCTTGTGCTGCGGCTCCTTGCCGGCGCTGGGCAGCATCGGCGCGAAGCGGTCGAGCAGGCGCCTGGTCGTGGAGGGCGCGACCACCGCGTCACCGCTGTGCACGGAGCGGATCGCGGCGAGGAGCTCACCGGGCGGCACGTCCTTCAGCATGAACCCGGAGGCGCCCGCCTTGAGCCCCGAGAAGGCGTACTCGTCGAGGTCGAAGGTGGTCAGGATCAGCACCTTCGGCGGGTCCACGTCCGAGCAGATGCGGCGGGTCGTCTCGACGCCGTCCAGTTTCGGCATGCGGACGTCCATCAGGACCACGTCGACGGCCGTCGCGCGCAGCACCTGGAGGGCCTCCACCCCGTCGCCCGCCTCCGCCACGACCTGCATGTCCGGCTGGGCGTCGAGCACCATCCGGAACCCGGTGCGCAGCAGCACCTGGTCGTCGACGAGCATCACGCGGATCGGCATGGGGAGGTCCTCCGGTCGGTTCGGCGGTTCGGCGGTCGGGGAAACGTGCACGTGTCAGTGGGCGGGCTTCAGCGGAAGCAGGGCGCTGATGCGGAAACCCCCGCCGGGACGGGGCCCCGCGTCCAGGGTTCCGCCGACCATGCCGATGCGCTCGCGCATGCCGATCAGACCGTGGCCCTGCCCGTCGACCCCGCCCTCCTCGTACAGCTCGTGCGGAGCGCCCTTGCCGTCGTCCTCGACGAGCAGGCCGAGTCCGTCGTCGAAGTAGACCAGGCGCACACTCGCACCCGCGTTCGGCCCCCCGTGCTTGCGGGTGTTGGTGAGGGCCTCCTGCACGATGCGGTACGCGGTCAGCTCGACGCCGCTGGGCAGCGGACGCGGAGTGCCCTCGATCTTGAAGTCGACGGGCAGGCCGGAGGTCCGGCACTGCTCGATCAGGTCGTCGAGCTGCTCCACGTCGGGCTGCGGCACGTACTCGCCGGACTCCTGGTGCTCACCGGTGCGCAGCACACCGAGGAGACGGCGCATCTCGGCGAGGGCCTGCCGCCCCGTCCCCGAGATGATCTCCAGGGCCTTCTTGGCCTGGTCCGGGGCGGAGTCGAGCACGTACGCGGCGCCGTCGGCCTGGACCACCATCACCGACACGTTGTGGGCGACCACGTCGTGCAGTTCGCGGGCGATCCGGGCCCGCTCGGCGGCGACGGCGACCTTGGCCTGCGCCTCGCGTTCCTTCTCCAGACGGGCGGCACGCTCCTCCAGCTGGGCGAAGTAGGCGCGGCGGGTCCGCAGTGAGTCGCCGAGGACCCAGGCGAGGGCGAAGGGCACCGTCTGGAAGACCACGATCGCGGCCTGGCCGCCGGCGCTCGTCTGCTGGTCCGGCCAGCGCAGCTGCGCCAGTGGAGCCGCGCACAGGCCCGCCGTCAGCGCGAGCCGGGACGCCCAGCGGGTGCCGTTCGAGGCGACCGTGAAGGTGATGACCAGCAGCGCGAAGTCGGCCGGCACCATCGGCATGTCCAGCACCAGCTGCGCCGCGCCCATGGTGACGGCGAGCAGCAGCATGGCCTCGGGCATGCGCCGGCGCAGGGCGATCACCAGGCACAGGAAGAGGGTGATCGGGATGGTGACGGCCTTGGCGTCGGTCCCGGAGTCCTCCTGCCCGGCCGTTCCACTCGCGACCGAGATCCCGAGCAGGACGACGGCCCAGAAGCCGTCGACCCATGTCGGGTGCCTGCGGAGAAAATCATAGAGGCGCTGCACGTAACCCAGCGTAGGGAAGCGTGCTGTGTGCAGGGGTCAACCGGAGGGCCGATCCGTGACCGGTGCTTGTACTCCCCAAGGTGG
Source organism: Streptomyces sp. NPDC002701 (assembly GCF_042889045.1). Taxonomy (NCBI): domain Bacteria; kingdom Bacillati; phylum Actinomycetota; class Actinomycetes; order Kitasatosporales; family Streptomycetaceae; genus Streptomyces; species Streptomyces sp. NPDC002701. The sequence goes on along the minus strand of NZ_JBIAQL010000005.1, from coordinate 640,230 downwards.
AGGCCGCTGTGAACCCGGCGCTTAGTCTGGCGCGATGACGGCGACGGGAAACGGGTGTGGGCGCAGTGGTGTGTGACACGGCGGGCGGGGCACGCGGCTGGCGCCGGGCGACGGAGGAAGCGCTGTACGGGCCCTCCGGCTTCTACCGCAGGCCGGAGGGCCCAGCGGGGCATTTCCGCACCTCGGTGCATGCGTCACCGCTGTTCGCGGGGGCCGTGGCCCGTCTGCTCCGGCTCGTCGACGACGCGCTCGGGCACCCCCCGGAACTCGCCTTCGTCGACATGGGCGCGGGGCGCGGCGAGTTGGTGACCGCCGTCCTGAGCACGCTGCCCCCCGAAGTGGCCTCCCGCGCGCGCGGGTACGCGGTGGAACGCGCCGACCGCCCCGCCGGTCTCGATCACCGGATCGAGTGGCTCCCGCAGCAGCCGCCGGGCGTCACGGGGCTCCTGTTCGCCAACGAGTGGCTCGACAACGTGCCGCTGGAGGTGGTGGAGGTGGACGCGCACGGGGTGCCCCGCCTCGTCCTGGTGGACGCGGACGGGACGGAGTCCCTCGGAGAGCCGGTGGAGGGGGCGGACGCCGAGTGGCTGGCGAGATGGTGGCCGCTCACGGACGGGAGCGGCGGCGTACGTCCCGCCGAAGGTCTCCGTGCCGAGATCGGTCTCCCCAGGGACGCCGCCTGGGCGTCCGCCGTCGCGGGTCTCGGCCGCGGTCTCGCCGTCGCCGTCGACTACGGGCACGGCCTGGGGGCCCGGCCGCCCTTCGGCACGCTGACGGGCTTCAGGGACGGCCGGGAGACGGCACCCGTGCCGGACGGTTCCTGCGACATCACGGCGCACGTGGCGCTGGACGCGTGCGCCCTGCCCGGCGGCCGGCTGCTGAGCCAGCGGGAGGCGCTGCGGGCGCTCGGCGTGAGCGGGGAGCGCCCGCCCCTGTCCTTGGCCGCCACGGACCCCGCGGCCTACGTACGGGCCCTGGCCGGCGCGGGCGAGGCCGCCGAGCTGACCGCGCGGGGCGGACTGGGCGACTTCGGCTGGCTGCTGCAGCCGGTGGGCATCCCGGACCCGCTGGCCAGCGGGGAACAGCCCGCCGCGCAGCGGGCCGATGCCCTACTTGTCGATGTCCCCCACCACGAAGAACAGTGATCCCAGGATCGCCACCATGTCCGCGACCAGCGTGCCCGGCAGCAGTTCGGTGAGGGCCTGGATGTTGTTGTACGACGCCGACCGCAGCTTCAGCCGGTACGGGGTCTTCTCGCCCTTGCTGACCAGGTAGTAGCCGTTGATGCCGAGGGGGTTCTCGGTCCAGGCGTACGTGTGGCCCTCGGGGGCCTTCAGGACCTTGGGCAGCCGCTGGTTGACCGGGCCCGGGGGCAGTTCCGCGAGCCGGTCCAGGCAGGCGTCCGCGAGGTCGAGCGCGTTGTGGGTCTGCTCCAGGAGGCACTCGAAGCGGGCCAGGCAGTCGCCCTCCTGGCGGGTGACGACCTTCAGGGTGTCCTGGAGCTCCCCGTAGGCGAGGTAGGGCTCGTCCCGGCGCAGGTCGAAGTCGACTCCGGAGGCGCGTGCGATCGGCCCGCTCACTCCGTAGGCGTGCACCGCCTCCGGGGAGAGCACCCCGACACCGCGGGTACGCCCGCGGAAGATCTCGTTGCCGAGGACCAGACCGTCGAACCGGTCCATCCGGGAGCGCACCCCGGAGACGGCGGCGCGCACGCGCCCGGCCCAGCCGGCCGGCAGGTCCTCCTTGAGGCCGCCCACCCGGTTGAACATGTAGTGCATGCGCCCGCCGGAGACCTCCTCCATGACGTGCTGGAGCTCCTCGCGCTCGGTGAACGCGTAGAAGATCGGAGTGATCCCGCCCAGCTCCAGGGGGTACGAGCCGAGGAACATCAGGTGGTTCAGGACCCGGTTCAGCTCCGCCAGGAGCGTGCGGGTCCACACCGCGCGCGGGGGCACCTCCATGCCGAGCATCCGCTCCACACCGAGGACCACGCCCAGCTCGTTCGAGAACGCGGAGAGCCAGTCGTGGCGGTTGGCCAGCATGATGATCTGCCGGTAGTCGCGCGCCTCGAAGAGCTTCTCCGCACCGCGGTGCATATAGCCGATCACCGGCTCCGCGTGCTGGATCCGCTCACCGTCGAGGACCAACCTCAGCCGCAGCACACCATGGGTGGACGGATGCTGGGGCCCGATGTTGAGCACCATGTCGGTGCTCTCCGCGGCGCCGCCGATACCGACCATGGTCTCCGTCGTAGGAGTCATGCGGACAGTGTGTCGTACGTACGCTTGCGGCATGGAGACGGGGACCTCGGAAAACACGGGGACAGCGGGACGGCCGGCGCGGAAGACGGCGGACGAGCCGGTGTGGACCGGGCTGCCGCCGGGCCTGCTGCGGATGCGACGGCTGTTGCTGGTGGTGTGGCTGGGCCTGCTGACCGTCGGTACGGCCCTGCTGCTCGGCCTGCTCGCCGGGCCCGGCTGGGCGGCGTTCGCGCTGCTGCCGCTCGCGGTGCTGCTGTGGGGCTGGCCGATGCTGGGGCGCAACTGGCGTTCCTGGCGCTACGCCGAGCGGGCGGACGACCTGCTGATCAGCCGGGGTGTCCTGTGGCGCGAGGAGACCGTCGTGCCGTACGGGCGGATGCAGTTGGTGGAGGTCACCTCCGGTCCCGTGGAGCGGCACTTCGGGCTGGCCGGGCTGCAGCTGCACACGGCTGCCGCGGCGACGGACGCCCGCATCCCGGGGCTCGACCCGGCCGAGGCGGAACGTTTGCGCGACCGCCTGACCGAGCTGGGCGAGGCCCGATCGGCGGGGCTGTGACGACGCCACCGGGCGCCCCCGAAGGCGTACAGGCCGGGACCGTGCCGGTGGAGCCCGTACCGGTGGAGCACGTACGGGACGAGGCGCGCGGCGCGCGGAAGGACGTTCCCGGGCCGGCCGAGCGGCGGCTGCATCCCGTGACGCCCCTGCGGCGCGCCTGGGCGCCGGTCGCCGTCATCGCCGGATGGGCCGTGCACGACCCCGACCAGGCGCAGCGACAGCTGACGCGCCTGACCACGACCACGCTGCTGGCCGTCCTCGCCGCCGCCGTCCTGGGAGCCGCCCTCTACGGCTTCCTGAGCTGGTGGTTCACGCACTTCGCGGTGACCGACACCGAACTGCGCATCCGTACGGGCCTGGTGTTCCGGCGCACCGCGCACATCCGGCTCGAACGGATCCAGGCCGTCGACGTCACCCAGCCGCTGCTGGCCCGCGTGGCCGGGGTCGCCAAGCTGAAACTCGACGTCGTCGGCACCGACAAGAAGGACGAGCTGGCCTACTTGGGCCAGGAGGAGGCCCGGGTGCTGCGGGCCGAACTGCTCGCCCGTGCCGCCGGTTTCGCACCGGAGACCGCGCAGGAGGTGGGCGAGGCGCCGGTCAGGCAGCTGCTGCACGTACCGGCCCGGGTCCTCGCCGTCTCGCTCCTCCTGACCGGGGCCACCTGGGCGACGCTGGCCGCCGCACTCGTCGTACCGCCGCTGCTGTGGTTCGCCACCCACAGCGTGTGGACGGTGCTCGCGACGGCGCTGCCCCTGCTCGGCGCGGCGGGCGCGAGCAGCGTGGGGCGGTTCGTCGGCGAGTACGACTGGACCGTGGGGGAGTCCCCGGACGGGCTCCGCATCGACCACGGGCTGCTCGACCGTACGCACGAGACGGTGCCGCCCGGGCGCGTACAGACCGTACGCGTCGTCGAACCGCTCCTGTGGCGGCGGCGCGGCTGGGTCCGGATCGAGCTGGACGTGGCGGGCTCCGCCAACTCCGTGCTCGTACCGGTCGCCCCGCGCGAGGTCGCCGAGTCGGTCATCGCCCGGGTCCTGCCGGGGGTGACCGTGCCGGCCGGCCTCGTACCGCCGCCGCGCCGGGCGGCCCGGTGCGTGCCGTTCTGGTGGCGGGGTTACGGGCTCGCCGTGACCGACACCGTCTTCGTGGCCCGGCACGGACTGCTGCGCCGCAGCATCGCGCTCGTGCCGCACGCCAAGGTGCAGAGCGTGCGCCTGGCACAGGGGCCGTGGAAGCGCCGTCAGGGGCTCGCCGACGTGCACGTGGACACGGGCGCCAACAAGACCGTGACAGCCCGGCTGCGGGACGCCTCGGAGGCCGCGGAGCTGCTGTACGCGCAGGCCGACCGGTCGCTCACCGGCCGCCAGGAGGCCCTGCCGGACCGCTGGATGGCGTGAGGGCGGGAGCGGGGCGTGGAGCGCCGGGCGTCCCTGCTGGGTCAGCCCGGGCCCGCGGCATCCGGCCTGGTCCGGCCCGCATCCGACCTGTGTCCGGCGTGAATCCGCGTGAATCCGACCGGGGATGCGACCTGCCTTCAGCCTGATCCAGGCCGGTTCAGGCCGGTTCGGCCTGGTGTGAGAGAAACGCCCTAGGAGACCGCGCTCCGCAGCCCCGCCACGTCGATGGGTTCCGTCTCGTCGTGCGCGGTCAGGTCGATGACCTGGCCGACACCGCGGGACTCCTCGCCCGCGGGCCTGAACTCGGACTCCGCTTCCGCCTTGTGCAGCGCGAGCGCCTCCTGGCCCACCACGTCGGCGAGGTCCTCGTTCTGCACGGCTTCGAGCGCCTCGGCGCCCTTCTGGGTGCCGAAGAAGTCGAAGCCGCCCTCCACGGCGGGGCGCCGCACGGGCGTGGCCGGTGCGACCGCCACGGCCGTCGGCACGGTGAAGTGCCCGGCGGGGCGCGGGGGCCGCGCGGCGGGCGTCAGCGCGGCCGCGCTCGTCGGGGACGTACCGGCGCCGGCCGCGGGCGGCTGCTGCTGCATGCGGGCCATCCCCGACGGGGTCGGCCGCGCGAGGGCCGAGCCCGGCGCCGACTCGGGCGCGGAGGCGTGTGCCGTATGCGGCTCGGGTGCTGCGTGCGGCTCACGTGCCGTGTGCGGCTCGGGTGCCGTGTGGGTCGTGGACTGCAGGGGCGTCACGTCGACGGCGGCGGACCGCGTGCGCGGCTGTGCGGTCGCGGCGGCCGTGCGCTCGTGCCCGCCGGCCGCCTCGGGCTTCCCCAGCGACTCGCCCTCCTGCCGGGTCTCGGTCCTCGACGGTGCGCTCGTCATCGTGCCGCCCGCCGCGGACGCGCCCTGCGGGGCACCGCCCGGCCGGGGCGCACCCTTGCCGGGACCACCCGGCGCGGGCGAGCCCTTCCGGGTGGCGCCCTTCGCGGGAGTCCGCCTGACCGGACCGCCGGACCCGCCGGGGCCGCCCTTGGGAGGCGTGGTCGGCGCGGGGTCCTCCGGGGCCGGCCCGTCCGAGGCCGAACCGGCGACCGGCTCGGGGTCGGTGGGTCCGGCGTTCGCAGCGGCGACGGTCGCGTCGTCGGCCCGGGCCGTACCGGCTTCTACGGTGCCGGTGTCAGCGGTGTCCGTGCCAGCGGTGTCCGTGTCAGCGGTGCCGGTGTCAGCGGTGCCGGTTTCGGCCACCGCCGTTTCGGCCGCGCCGGATTCGTCCGTCGGCGAGTCGTCCGACGCCGGTCCGGCGTCATCCGTGTGCACGTCCGCCGGAGCCGCGCCCTCGGCGTCGGTATCGGCATCGGCATCGGCAGAGGCCGAAGCAGCAGTTTCAGCAGCGGCGGCGACGGCGGGCGCTTCCGCGAGCCGGTCCAACGCCGCGTTGGCCTTCACATACAGGACCGAGGCCGCGGAGGACGCCGCCAGGGCCGCCTGGACCGTCGCCGCCGTCGCCTCGGGGACGGCCGCCGCCTCGGGCGCGGTGGCGGCGGACTCCTCGGGGGCCGTCTCCTCGGCCGTCGGGGCCGTCGGCGCCGCCGCGGTCAGCTCCGGAACCGGTGCGGTCGTCTCTATCTCGAGGAGCCGGCGGCCCTCCAGGGCGGTGGCCCGCTCGGTCTCGGCCGTCGCGTACCGCCGCAGCAGCGCGGCGTGTTCGTTGCGCAGCCCGGCGAGTTCGGCCCGCTTGGCGCGGAGCCGTTGTTCCAGCTTGGTGCGGAGTTCGCGCGACTCGTCCAGATCGCTCTCGAGTTCGGCGACCCGCTCCTCGTGACGCCACTCGTCGCTCGCGCGCCCGCGCGCGAGGTCCGCGACGCGCCTGCCCGCCGACGCGTCCCAGCGGCGCATGACGACCGCGCCCACGACAGCCGTCAGCGCGGCACCCGCGGCCAGCCCACGCAGCACCCATGGTTCGGAGAACAGCCATGGCCCGACGGCACAGACGACGGACACACCCGCGATCGCCGAGGGGGGCAACAGCCGGTGCAGAGGTGGGGAATGACGGTGACGTCCTCGTGGCATGGCCAGAAACTTACCGCGCGTAGGCGAATGATGGTGCCCCGCACGACAAAAACGCAGCCACACCGAAACCTTCTCACGGCCCCTTCACCCGACGACGGCCCCAGTGGCCGCAGCAGCCGCTCCTGGACCACGACTTCGGTCCGATACCGCCCCGCACACCGGTCACACGCCATCCGCCGACGGACGACCGGCGTCCCCGCGCCCGCCCCGCCACTTATCGATCAAGGAAAGCGCCGTGCCGTTTCGTCGTCTCCGGTAGTCGGGATCTTCGACAAACCTGCGCCGCCAAGGGGCAGTTCCCGCATTCGCCGGATCCGGAATGGATCTCCCCCGGGTGAAGTCCGTGGAATTCCACGGACTTCACCCGTCCTTTGCGACGGCTTTCCGTAAGGGAGTGAACCCGGCCCGGCAGTTGGGAGATCCGCCGGACGACGGGACGCATGGGGCGGGCCGGCTACGGAACCCGCGGCCGCCGCGCCCCTGACCCTGGCGGGAACGGACTCGACCGGCTCCACGGTGCCGCGAAGGACCGGCGCGGCACGGACACAGAGCGCGGCTCCCCCATGGCATCAGCCGTCCGCCTCGCCGACCCGGCCGACCCGGCGGACTCGGCGGACTCGGCGGACGCCCGCCTCCCCTCACGACGTCCTACGCGACGTCCCTTCCTCTGTCCCCGCAGGGCGGACAGCGGATCCGGCCCGTACGGCGACCTGAAGGCCCTGCTCCAGGGCGTCCCCGGGGCACGACGGGGCCTCCCTGGACCGCGGGCGCCGCGACCGTGCGGCGGGGGTCCCGGCACGAACGCCCTCGTCATCCGGTCCCGGACCGCCCCGCGCGGCTGCCCGCGGGCTGCCCACGCCGTGCCGGGGCAGCGACGTACGAACCACGTGACCGTCAGCGCCGGCCGGGCCCCGTCCATGAACCCCGGCCGCCCCGCGACGCCCACCCCCGCGCCGCGCGGCGCGGGGACCCGCGGCGACCGGCCCCGTGGGCCGTACAGCTCCGATCGGCCGCCCGCCCCCTTGGGCCTAGGCTGGACGGTATGAGCAAGAAGAGCGGACGAGGCCAAGTGTCAGGACTCCCGGCCTGGGACCGCTGCGCGGTCATGGGCGTGGTGAACGTGACCCCCGACTCCTTCTCGGACGGCGGCCACTTCTTCGACACGACCGCCGCCGTCAAGCACGGCCTCGACCTGGTAGCGCAGGGCGCCGACCTGGTCGACGTGGGAGGCGAGTCCACCCGTCCCGGCGCCGCCCGCGTCGACGAGGCGGAGGAGCTCAAGCGCGTCATACCCGTCGTCCGCGGACTCGCCTCCGAGGGCGTCGTGGTCTCCGTCGACACGATGCGTGCCTCCGTCGCCGAGCGCTCGCTCGCCGCGGGCGCCGTCCTCGTCAACGACGTCAGCGGCGGCCTCGCCGACCCGGCGATGATCCCGGCCGTCGCCGCCGCGGGCGCCCCCTTCGTGGTGATGCACTGGCGCGGCTTCCTCCAGGGCAGCACCGTGCGGGGCTCGTACGTGGACGTCGTCTCCGAAGTCGTCGACGAGCTCCACGCACGCGTGGAGGCCGTTCTGGCGGGCGGCATCGCCCCGGACCGGATCGTCGTCGACCCGGGCCTCGGCTTCTCCAAGGAGGCCGAGCACGACCTCGTACTGCTCGCGCACCTCGACCGGCTCCGGGAGATCGGCCACCCCTTGCTGGTGGCCGCGTCCCGCAAGCGGTTCCTCGGCCGCGTCCTGGCGGGCCCGGAGGGCTCCCCGCCGCCCGCCCGCGAGCGTGACGCAGCCACCGCCGCGGTCTCCGCGCTCGCCGCCCACCAGGGCGCGTGGGCCGTCCGCGTCCACGAGGTACGGGCCACCGCCGACGCCGTCCGGGTCGCCCGGGCCGTCGAAGGCGCCCGAACCGCCGAGGAGGCCGGAACGGCCGAAGGAGAAGCCGGGACGGCAGAGGAAGCCCGGTGAGCGCCCCGCACACGGACGTCGAACAGGTCGAACTCGCCAACACCGCCTTCTACGAGGCATTGGAACAGGGCGACTTCGAGGAACTGTCCGCACTCTGGCTGACCCCGTCCGACCTGGGCCACGACGAGGAGTACCACGACCCGGCGCAGGCCGGCGAGATCTCCTGCGTCCACCCCGGCTGGCCGGTCCTCAACGGCCGGGGCGAGGTCCTGCGGTCGTACGCGCTGATCATGGCGAACACCGAGTACATCCAGTTCTTCCTGACCGATCTGCATGTGTCGGTCACCGGCGACACCGCCCTGGTGACCTGCACGGAGAACATCCTCAGCGGGGGCCCGCCGCCCGAGGACAGCGACGAACTCGGGCCGCTGGTGGGCCAGCTCGTCGTCGCCACCAACGTCTTCCGCCGCACCTCGGACGGCTGGAAACTCTGGTCGCACCACGCCTCACCCGTGCTGGCCGAGACCGACGAGGACGAACCGGACGACCCGTCTCCCTGACCTCCTCGACCGCCCCGCTGACGGTGGCGTCACCCACAAGGCGGTGATCTCCGTCGTAGTACGTTGGTGATCGTGGCGTCGGTCACGGACACCGGCCCTTACCGACGACCGACGAACTGACGACTGCAGGAGTGATTCGCGTGGATCGTGTCGCGCTGCGCGGCCTCAAGGCCCGTGGTCACCACGGTGTCTTCCCCAGGGAACGCGAAGAGGGCCAGACCTTCATCGTGGACCTCACGCTGGGCCTGGACATCAGGGCCGCGGCGGCCGAGGACGACCTCACCAGGACCGTGCACTACGGCATCGTCGCGGAGGAGGTCGTGGCCGTCGTGGAGGGCGAGCCGGTGAACCTCATCGAGACTCTCGCCGAGCGCATCGCCCAGACCTGTCTGAAGCACGACGGGGTCCAGGAGGTCGAGGTGTGCGTGCACAAACCGGACGCCCCGATCACGGTCCCCTTCGACGACGTGACCGTCACCATCGTCCGGAGCCGGGCATGACCGCGTTCACCGGGGGCCAGAGCGACCCGACCGTGCAGCCGGTCCCCGCCTCCGTGGTGGAGCGGGTGGACGCCGCCGACACGACCCTGCACAACCCGCGGCGCGCGGTGGTCTCCCTGGGCTCGAACCTGGGGAACCGCCTGGAGACCCTCCAGGGGGCCATCGACGCCCTGGAGGACACCCCCGGTGTCCGGGTGAAGGCGGTCTCCCCGGTGTACGAGACGGAGCCGTGGGGCGTGGCGCCCGACAGCCAGCCGACGTACTTCAACGCGGTGATCGTCCTGAGGACGACCCTGCCGCCCTCCTCGCTCCTGGAGAGGGCCCACGCGGTCGAGGACGCCTTCCACCGGGTACGGGACGAGCGCTGGGGGCCCCGCACCATCGACGTCGACATCGTGGCCTACGCGGACGTGGTCTCCGACGACCCGGCGCTGGTCCTTCCCCACCCGCGCGCCCACGAACGCGCGTTCGTCCTCGCCCCCTGGAACGACGTGGAGCCCGAGGCCGAGCTGCCCGGCCACGGCTCCGTGGCCCAGTTGCTCGCCGCGGTCCCCCGCGAGGGGGTCGCACCCCGGGCCGACCTGGAACTTCAGCTGCCCGACTAGTCGTTAAGGTCAAGACGCACCGAGGGCGGCCGCCCGACGGCACGCGATCGTGAGAGGAACTGAGTGAAAGAGCTGCGCATCAGGACGCTGGCCGCGGTGTTCCTCGTGGCCGGGGTGCTGTCCTGGGCAGGCGCCCGCCTGTGGAACTCGGTGGGCACGCTCCCCCGGGTCCCCCTGGCGGCCCCGATCGTCCTGGCACTGATCGGCGTGGTCCTGCTGGCCACGGCGCTCTCCCTGCGGACCCGTCTCAAGGCCCAGCGCGAGCGCCGCCCCGGCGCCAAGGGGGTCGACCCCATGATGGCCGCCCGCTCGGTCGTCTTCGGCCAGGCCAGCGCCCTGGTCGCCGCCCTCGTCGCCGGCATGTACGGCGGTACGGGCGTCTTCCTCCTGGAGTCCCTGGACATCCCCGCCCGCCGCGACCAGGCCATCTACGCCGGCTTCTCGGTCCTGGCAGGCATCGCCGTCATAGCGGCCGCCTTCTTCCTGGAACGAGTCTGCAGACTCCCGGAAGACGACGACACAAACGGCACCCCGGCCCCCGCGGCCTGAGCCCTCTTCAGAGCGGGGACACCCCCGCCCAAGGGGCGCCCCGAGGCGCCCCCGAGGGGCGCGCCCGAAGGGGCGCGGGGAACTGCGCGCCCAGCCACAACGCACCCGCACACCCCCACAAACGCCCGCCCCACCCCACCCCCCACCCCCGCAAACGCGCGGAGCGCAACCGCTAGCGCGCCATGATGAGACTCATCGCCTCGTTACGCGTGACCGCGTCCCGCAACTGCCCCCGCACGGCCGACGTTATGGTCTTCGCCCCCGGCTTACGAATGCCACGCATGGACATGCACATGTGCTCGCACTCCACCACGACGATCACGCCCCGCGGCTCCAGGATCTCCATCAGTGAGTCGGCCACCTGCGTGGTGAGCCGCTCCTGTACCTGCGGCCGCCGGGCGTAGACGTCCACGAGCCGGGCCAGCTTGGACAACCCCGTGATCTTCCCGGACGTGCTCGGGATGTAGCCGACGTGCGCGACCCCCCGGAACGGCACCAGATGGTGCTCACACGTCGAGAACACCTCGATGTCCTTCACCAGAACCATCTCGTCGTGTCCGAGGTCGAACGTCGTCGTCAGGACGTCCTCGGCCCGCTGCCGAAGCCCCGCGAAGATCTCCTGGTACGCCCGGGCCACCCGCCCGGGCGTCTCCCGCAGCCCTTCCCGGTCCGGATCCTCGCCGACCGCGATCAGCAGTTCTCGTACGGCGTTCTCGGCGCGCTTCTCGTCGAAATCGCCGATCTCGCCCTCGCCGTCCAGCCTCACGGGGTCGGTCATCTGGTGCCTCGTTTCTGTGCCTCTCACACGTGTGGACCACGCGTCTCGCAACCCGGCACACGAAGATGCCGCGCCCCCCAGGCTAGGACCTGGGGGGCGCGGCATCCATTCCGGGCCTGGTGAGGCCGCCGATGGGCGAGATCGTCAGCTCTCGGTACGGTCCTCGGGGGCCGGCTCGGTCACCGGGTGCGGCTCCGCGGTCGCGGTGGCCTTCGAGGTGATCGCGGGGGCCGAACCGTTCGTCCCGTTCGTCAGTGACAGCTCCTTGGGGGAGAGCACCGGCGGGCGGGTGGACGGCGTGCGGCGGGAGGAGCCGGTCCACGCGGGACGGGCCGGACGCTTGACGATCGGAGCGAAGACCTCGGCGATCTGCTCCTTGCTCAGCGTCTCCTTCTCCAGCAGCTGGAGCACCAGCGCGTCGAGCACGTCGCGGTTCTCGACCAGGATTTCCCAGGCTTCGTTGTGCGCGTTCTCGATGAGCTTCTTGACCTCTTCGTCGACGAGCGCGGCGACCTCTTCCGAGTAGTCGCGCGGGTGCGACATCTCCCGGCCCAGGAAGGGCTCGGTGTTGTCGCCGCCGAACTTGATGGCGCCGAGGCGCTCGGTCATGCCGTACTGCGTGACCATCGCGCGGGCCGTGGCGGTGGCCTTCTCGATGTCGTTCGCCGCACCCGTGGTCGGGTCGTGGAAGACGAGCTCCTCGGCCGCGCGCCCGCCCAGCATGTAGGCCAGCTGGTCGAGCATCTCGTTGCGGGTCGTGGAGTACTTGTCCTCGTCCGGCAGGACCATCGTGTAGCCCAGAGCACGGCCCCTGGAGAGGATCGTGATCTTGTGGACCGGGTCGGAGTTCGGTGAGGCCGCCGCGACCAGGGCGTGTCCGCCCTCGTGGTACGCGGTGATCTTCTTCTCCTTGTCCGACATGATCCGGGTCCGCTTCTGCGGGCCCGCCACCACACGGTCGATCGCCTCGTCGAGCATGTGGTTGTCGATCAGCTTCAGGTTGCTGCGCGCGGTGAGCAGCGCGGCCTCGTTCAGCACGTTCGACAGGTCCGCGCCCGTGAAGCCGGGGGTGCGGCGGGCGACGGCCGACAGGTCGACGTCCGGCGCGACCGGCTTGCCCTTCTGGTGGACCTTGAGGATCTCCAGACGGCCCTGCATGTCCGGGCGGTCGACCGCGATCTGGCGGTCGAAGCGGCCGGGCCGCAGGAGGGCCGGGTCGAGGATGTCCGGACGGTTCGTGGCGGCGATGAGGATCACGCCGCCCTTGACGTCGAAGCCGTCCATCTCGACGAGCAGCTGGTTCAGTGTCTGCTCGCGCTCGTCGTGACCGCCGCCGAGGCCGGCGCCGCGGTGGCGGCCGACCGCGTCGATCTCGTCCACGAAGACGATCGCCGGGGCGTTCGCCTTGGCCTGCTCGAACAGGTCACGGACCCGGGAGGCACCGACACCGACGAACATCTCGACGAAGTCCGAACCGGAGATCGAGTAGAAGGGGACGCCCGCCTCGCCCGCGACGGCACGCGCCAGCAGCGTCTTGCCCGTACCGGGAGGCCCGTAGAGGAGCACGCCCTTGGGGATCTTGGCGCCGACGGCCTGGAACTTCGCGGGCTCCTGGAGGAACTCCTTGATCTCGTGGAGCTCCTCGACCGCCTCGTCCGAGCCCGCCACGTCGGCGAACGTCGTCTTCGGGGTGTCCTTGGTGATGAGCTTCGCCTTGGACTTCCCGAAGTTCATGACCCGGGAGCCGCCACCCTGCATCTGATTCATCAGGAACAGGAAGACGACGACGATGAGGACGAAGGGAAGCAGGGACAGCAGGATTCCGACGAAAGCGTTCTGCTTGGTCGGCGAAATCGTGTAGCCGTCGGGGATCTGCTTGTTCTGGAACTTGTTCTGGAGGGTGGTGGCCAGGTTCACACCCTGGTCGCCGATGTAGCTCGCCTGGATCTTCGAGCTGCCCTCGACCTTGTCACCGTCCTTGAGCTCGACCTTGACGATCTGCTCGTCACCAGTGGTGATCTTGGCTTGCTGGACCTTGTTGTCATTGATCGCCTGGACGACCTGGCCGGTGTCCACCGTCTTGTAGCCGCCGGACGAGCCGACGACCTGCATCAACACGACCACGGCAAGGACGGCCAGCACGATCCACATGACCGGCCCACGGAAGTATCGCTTCACGTCCATCCATACGGAGCGGTGCCGCCCCGTCCCTCCTGCCATAGTGAGTTTGATAAGACTGTTCTTTCGGACGGTACCTCAGCATTGTCACCCGAAGCTGCACGGTCCGGCTGACAGACCCCGTCCACGTATGCTCCAACGGCGCGAGACCCGCTGGGGTTCCCGGTCGTCCCACGGGGGTGTGCCCCCGGTGGGCGGGACGTCACCCGTCCAGGGTGCCTCAGCCGCCGTAGACATGCGGCGCGAGCGTACCGACGAACGGGAGGTTCCGGTACTTCTCCGCGTAGTCGAGGCCGTACCCGATGACGAATTCGTTCGGGATGTCGAAGCCGACCCACTCCACGTCGATGGCGACCTTCGCGGCCTCGGGCTTGCGCAGCAGCGTGCACACCTTGAGGGACGCGGGCTCGCGGGAGCCGAGGTTGGAGATCAGCCAGGACAGGGTCAGCCCGGAGTCGATGATGTCCTCGACGATCAGGACGTGCTTGCCCTTGATGTCGGTGTCGAGGTCCTTGAGGATCCGCACCACTCCGGAGGACTGGGTGCCCGCGCCGTACGAGGAGACGGCCATCCAGTCCATGGTGACGGGGGTGGACAGGGCCCGCGCCAGGTCCGCCATGACCATCACCGCGCCCTTGAGGACACCGACGATCAGCAGGTCCTTGCCCGCGTACTCCGCGTCGATCTTCGCGGCCAGCTCGCCCAGCTTCGCGTCGATCTCTTCCTTGGTGATGAGCACCGACTTGAGGTCGGTGCCCAGGTCTTTCGCGTCCACCCGCATCACTTTCGGTCGTCCCACCGGCTGCTTCCCGGCCCTCCGTGCAGAGCGCCGCTCCCCGGAGGGGTTGCCCTCCGAGGGAGTCGCCGCCCGAAGGGCGACTCTTTTTCAGCCTTGCCGAATCACCAGTCTGCCACCCTGCCGCTGAGCGACGACCCGGCCCGGGAGGTTGATGGCCCCCTGGCCGCGCCAGCCGGTGATCAGCCGGTCGATCTCCTCGATGTGCCGGGCGAACAGCGAACCGGCGGGCGCCCCGGCCTCGATCGCGGCGCGGCGCAGGATGCGGCGGCGCACGGCGGGCGGCAGGGCGTACAGCTTGGCGCACTCCAGGAGGCCCGCCGCGTCGCGTACGGACGCCTCGGCCCGGCCGGCCCACGCGTCGAGCGCGTCGGCGTCGTCACGGGAGAGCTGGGCCGTACGGGCGAGGGCCTCGACGACGCCCTTGCCCAGGGCCTTCTCCAGGGCGGGCAGCCCCTCGTGGCGCAGCCGGGACCGGGTGTACGCGGGGTCGGCGTTGTGCGGGTCGTCCCAGACGGGCAGCGACTGGACCATGCACGCCTTGCGGGCGGTCTGCCGGTCCAGGTGCAGGAACGGGCGACGGTAGCGGCGGTCGGCGCCCGGCCCTCCGGAGACGGCGGCCATGCCGGACAGCGAGCGGGTCCCGGACCCGCGGGCGAGGCCGAGCAGGACGGTCTCCGCCTGGTCGTCGCGGGTGTGGCCGAGCAGGACCGCGGCGGCGCCGTGCCGCTCGGCCGCGGCGTCCAGCGCGGCGTACCGGGCGTCGCGGGCGGCGGCCTCCGGGCCGCCGTCCCGGCCGACGGTGACCGCGACGGACTCGACGGGGTCCAGTCCGAGCTCGGTGAGCCGCAGGACGACCTCGTCGGCGCGCAGGTCCGACCCGGACTGCAGGCCGTGGTCCACGGTGACGCCGCCGGCGCGGACGCCGAGTTTGGGTGCTTCGAAGGCGAGGGCGGAGGCGAGCGCCATGGAGTCGGCGCCGCCGGAGCACGCGACGAGCACGAGCGGCGCGCGCGAGGGCGTGTCGGGGGCGCGCTGGGGAGCGTGATCGGTGAGGACGTCATGGAGTACGCGGCGGACCGCCAGGCGTATCGCCGCGACCGCAGGATGGGGACCCATGTCCGGTTCCCTTCATGAAATTGTCGGGGGGTGAGCCCGGGTTCGGTCACTCAGAGTGTCTCGATGGTGACAGAACCGGGCCGTTCCCCGAGCATTGCACGCCTACCCATGGCTCACGGTCCCTCGGACGGGTGATTGGAGGGGCGTTCACCTGCCGTCGGCCGGATTCAGTTCACGACTCTGCCTTACGGTGCACCCGCGCGACCCAGTCCGCCGGTTTGGCGATCTCCGACTTGGTGGGAAGGGTGTTCGGCGAGGTCCACACGCGGTTGAAGCCGTCCATGCCCACCTCGTCCACGACCGCGCTGACGAAGCGCTCGCCGTCGCGGTACTGGCGCAGTTTCGCGTCGAGGCCCAGCAGCTTGCGCAGGGCGAGGTCGAGGCGGGAGGCGCCGCGGGCGCGCCGCTGCTGGAACTTCTCGCGGATCTCGGCGACGGAGGGGACCACCGCGGGGCCGACGCCGTCCATCACGAAGTCGGCGTGGCCCTCCAGGAGGGACATCACGGCGGTGAGCCGGCCGAGGATCTCGCGCTGGGCGGGGGTCTGGACGATCTCGACGATGGAGCGCGGCTCGTCGCCCTCCTCGCCCTCGGGGCGGCCGCCGGCGAGGGACTGGGCGGCCTCGCGGACGCGTTCCAGGACGGTCATGGGGTCGACCTCGGTCTCCCCCAGGAAAGACTGGATTTCGCTCTCCAGGTGGTCGCGGAGCCAGGGCACAGCCGTGAACTGCGTGCGGTGGGTCTCCTCGTGGAGGCAGACCCAGAGCCTGAAGTCGTGCGGCTGGACGTCGAGTTCGCGCTCCACGTGCACGATGTTCGGCGCCACCAGGAGGAGCCTGCCGCCGCCGTTCTCAGCGGCGGGCAGTTCCCGGGTGGCCGGGGCAAACGTCTCGTACTGGCCGAGGACCCTGGAGGACAGGAAGGACAGCAGCATGCCCAGCTCGACGCCGGTGACCTTGCCGCCGACGGCGCCGAAGACGGCTCCGCCCGGGGTGCTGCCGCGACGTTCCTGCATCTTGTCGAGCAGCGGTTTGAGGATCTCCCGGAACCCGGCGACGTTCGCCCGGACCCAGCCCGGGCGGTCCACGACGAGGATCGGGGTGTCGTGGAGGTCGTCCCCGCCCATCCGCGTGAACCCGCGGACGTGCTCCTCCGACGCCTTGGCGTGCCGGCGCAGCTCGGCGACGACAGCCCTGGCCTCGTCGCGGCTCACCTCCGGCCCCGGCCGTACGAGCCGGGTCGCGGTCGCCACCGCGAGATTCCAGTCGACCATCTCCGCACCACGGATGCTCATGCCGTCAACCGTACGGGAGCGCTGCCGCTTGGGGCAGGGGTGGGCGATCCGGGTGCCTCCGCTCGTGGGCCGTGTGCACGCGCGTCGCAGCTGGTGTCATAGCTGGTTGCGCAGTTCCCCGCGCTCCCGGAAGCCCGGAAGCCGGGGCGCAGCCCCGCTTCCAGGGGCGCGGGGAACTGCGCGACCGGCCCCCACCGGCCCGCAGACGAACTCCGGCAGCGGCTCACCGGTCGCAGCCGCAGGTCGCCAACGTCGAGGCCAGTTCGTCCAGGCCCCGCTGGGCGGTCTCCGCGTTCGCGGGCGGATCGGACTCGGCCAGGAAGGCGAAGGCGAGAAGACGCCCCTCGGTGTCCACGACCGTGCCCGCGAGGGTGTGCACGCCGGTCAGGGTGCCGGTCTTGGCGCGGACGACGCCGGTGCCCGGCCGGCCCGCGTACCGCTTGCTGAGGGTGCCGGTGAAGCCGGCGACGGGCAGCCCGGTGAGGACCGGGCGCAGCTCCGGGCGGTCCGGGTCGGCGGCCTCGGCCAGCAGGGCCGTGAGCAGGTCCGCACTGAGCCTGTCCGCGCGGTCCAGGCCGCTGCCGTCCGCGAACTCGGCCCCCTTGAGGGGAAGCCCGAGCTTCTTCAGCTGCCTGCGGGTCGCCGCGCCGCCGCCCTTGAAGCTGGCCGGTTCGCCGGAGGCGAGGGCGGTCTGGCGGGCCAGGGCCTCGGCGATGTCGTTGTCGCTGCTGGTCAGCATGCGTTCGACCAGCGCGGAGAGGGGCGGGGACTGCACGGTGGCGAGGGTCTTGGCGCGGCCGGACGCCTTGGAGGTGCCGGGGGTCGTGGTCTCGATGCCCCGCTCGTGGAGGAGCTCGGCGAACTTCCGGGCCGCGTCGCCCGCGGGATCCGTACCGCGGTCCGCGGGGCCGCTCGTGGAGTCGTCGAGGCGGCCCTCGTCGACCATGAGGGCGGTGACCCGGGCGATGTTGGTGTTGTGCCCTATGGGGTGCACGGCGGGGCCCGCGTAGAGCGAGGTGTCGTACGAGAGCGTGACCTTGCCGGCCTTGCCGGCCTTGCCGGCCTTGCGGGACTTCAGCGACTTCAGGGCGCGGGCCGTACCGTCGGCCAGGGAGCGCAGGCTGGCGTTGCCGTTCGCGTCCTTGCGGGCGGTCAGGGTGGGATCGCCGCCGCCGACCAGGACGACCTCCTCGGTGCCGGGTTCGAGGACCACGCGGGTCGCGATGCGGTGGTCCGCGCCGGCCGCGGTGAGCGCCGCCACGCCCGTGGCGATCTTGGTGGTGGAGGCCGGGGTCAGCGCCTCGCCCGCCCCCTTGCCGTACAGGCGCCTGCCGGTGGCCACGTCCACGACGGCGCCCGCGCGGTCGGTCCCCAGCGAGGGGTCGTCGAGCAGCGGCCCCAGGACGTTCGCGAGGGCCTTCTCCGTGGGGGACGGCGCGGAGTCCGCGGAGGTGCCGGCCAGCCCGGCGAGCACGGACGCGGCGCTGGGAGCCGGCGCCGGCGCCTTTCCGGACGTACCGGACACATGACCGTGATCTGCGCCACCTGCGAGCTCCCGCGATGCGGCCCGGTCGCGCTCCGCCGTACGCTGACCGGTGGAGTCCCACGGCCCGGCCGCGGTGACCACGGTGGCCGCCACGACGAGTCCGAGGGTGGCGGCGCCCGTCGTGAACCGCACGGTCGACGGCCGCTCGACCAGCGGCTTCACGACTCCTGCTGCCCGGGCCAGCGGCGGCCTGACGACCTCCGCGGCCCGTACGAGTCGCGGCCGCACGGATCGCGCGACCCGCATCACATGCGGTCTCGCGGCCCGCCAGGTCTTCAGCTCCGGCACGACCACCAGCCCCTTTCGCGATCACACACCTGCGTGAGGGACACTTAACCACCAGAACTATGTGCTGATCATGGAGGAGCAACCGGTGGAGTTCGACGTCACGATCGAGATTCCGAAGGGTTCACGGAACAAGTACGAGGTGGACCACGAGACCGGTCGGATCCGTCTGGACCGTCGCCTCTTCACCTCGACCAGCTACCCGGCCGACTACGGCTTCGTCGAGAACACCCTCGGCGAGGACGGCGACCCGCTGGACGCGCTGGTCATCCTGGACGAGCCGACCTTCCCGGGCTGCCTCATCCAGTGCCGCACGATCGGCATGTTCCGTATGACGGACGAGGCCGGCGGCGACGACAAGCTGCTGTGCGTCCCCGCGCACGACCCGCGCGTGGAGCACCTGCGGGACATCCACCACGTGTCGGAGTTCGACCGTCTGGAGATCCAGCACTTCTTCGAGGTCTACAAGGACCTGGAGCCGGGCAAGTCCGTCGAGGGCGCCAACTGGGTGGGCCGTACGGACGCCGAGGCCGAGATCGAGCGGTCCTACAAGCGCTTCAAGGAGACGGGCGGCCACTGACCCCCGGTGTCCTGCGGGCCGCGTGACCCCGATGGGGTCGCGCGGCCCGTTCGTGTGTCGGTGCGCATACTGGGGCGTACCGGAAGTGCGAGTTCGGGAGTAGTGGGTGACGGAGCCGGAGGTCGAGGACCGCAAGCCGCAGTCGGACGAGGCGCGCAGCGCGTTCATCCCGCCGAGCGGTGTGGTGGCGCAGGTCCCGCCGGTCGAGGAGGAGTCGTCGACGACGTCGGAGTTCGCCCTCCCCAAGGGGCTGGGCGTGCCGGCGGTGTCTCCCGCCGAGTCCGAGGGCTCGGCGTTCAGCAGACCCAGGACGTACAGCTCCGGACACGCGCCGGCCGCCTTCACACCGCCCGCGGGCGTCCCGCGGGTCGACCTCACCAAGGACGCTCCCTGGCAGGACCGGATGCGCACGATGCTGCGCATGCCGGTCACCGAGCGGCCCGTGCCCGACACCGTGCAGAAGGCGGAGGACGAGGGTCCCGCCGTGCCGCGCGTCCTCGACCTGACCCTGCGTATCGGTGAGCTGCTGCTCGCGGGCGGCGAGGGTGCCGAGGACGTGGAGGCG
Source organism: Streptomyces sp. NPDC002701 (assembly GCF_042889045.1). NCBI lineage: Bacteria > Bacillati > Actinomycetota > Actinomycetes > Kitasatosporales > Streptomycetaceae > Streptomyces > Streptomyces sp. NPDC002701. Next base: position 620,698 of record NZ_JBIAQL010000005.1, on the reverse strand, counting down.
GCGATGTTCGCCGTCTGCCGCTCCTACGGCCTCGACCGCTGCGAGCCGAACGTCACCTTCACCCTGCTGACCGTCTCGTACCAGCCGTCGCTGGTCGAGGACCCGATCTCCGCCTCGCGGACCGTGCGGCGCCGGGGCACCGACTACACGCGCCTGGCGGCCGTGTACCAGCTCGTCGACGACATCAGCGACGACCAGACCGAGGTGTCCCTGGAGGAGTCCTACCGGCGGCTCGCCGAGATCCGCCGCAACCGGCACCCGTACAGCGGCTGGGTGCTGACCACGGCCACCGGGCTGCTGGCGGGCGCGGCCTCCGTGCTCGTCGGCGGCGACCTGATCGTGTTCGTCGCGGCGGCCGTCGGCGCGATGCTCGGCGACCGGCTGGCCTGGCTCTGCGCCGGGCGCGGGCTGCCGGAGTTCTACCAGTTCACGGTGGCCGCGATGCCGGCCGCCGCGATGGGCGCCGCGCTCACCCTCGCGCACGTCGACGTGCGGGCGTCCGCGGTGATCACCGGCGGGCTGTTCGCACTGCTGCCCGGGCGGGCGCTGGTGGCGGGCGTACAGGACGGGCTCACCGGTTACTACATCACCGCGGCGGCCCGGCTCCTGGAGGTCATGTACTTCTACGTGGGCATCGTCATCGGCGTCCTCGTCATCCTGTACTTCGGTGTGACGCTGGGCGCCGAGCTCAATCCGGACGCGGCCCTGCTCTCCGCCGAGCGGCCGCTGTGGCAGATCGCCGCCTCGATGCTCCTGACGCTCACCTTCGCGGTGCTGCTCCAGCAGGAACGCTCGACCGTACTGGTCGTGACCCTCAACGGCGGGGTCGCCTGGAGCGTGTACGGCGCCATGCACTACGCGGGCGGGATCTCGCCGGTCGCCTCGACGGCCGTGGCGGCCGGACTCGTCGGGCTCTTCGGGCAGCTCATGTCGCGCTACCGGTTCGCCTCCGCGCTGCCGTACACGACCGCGGCGATCGGGCCGCTGCTGCCCGGTTCCGCCACGTACTTCGGGCTGCTCGCCATCGCGCAGAACGACGTCGACGAGGGGCTGGTGTCACTGACCAAGGCCGCCGCGCTCGCGATGGCCATCGCGATCGGGATGAACCTGGGGTCCGAGATCTCGCGGCTGTTCCTGCGGCTGCCGGGGGCGGCGGGGGGTGCGCGGCGGGCCGCGAAGCGGACCCGCGGGTTCTAGCGCACCCGCGGGGTCTGGGTGGGGGGGGCTGGTGTCGTTCGCCGGGTGACGGCCGTCGGGGGCTGATCGCGCCGTTCCCCGCGCCCCTGGAGGGCGCTGGGAGGCTGATCAGCCGGGTGACGGCCGTCATGGGCTGGTCGCGCCGTTCCCCGCGCCCCTGGGGGGGGCGCGAGGTGGGTTCGTTCAGTTCCTGGGCTGGTCCTGGCCGTACGGGTACTGCTGGTACTGCTGCTGGTCCTCGGGGTACTGCCACTGCTGCTGGCCGTAGTTCTGGTCCTGGCCGTACGGCTGCTGCGGCTGCTGCTGGTAGTAGTCCTGGTTGCCGTACTGGTCGTAGTGCTGCTGTCCCTGGTCGCCGTAACCCTGGTCGCCGTAGCCCCGGTCCTGGCCGTGCTGCCCGCCGTGCTGCTGGTCGTAGCCGTTCTGCTGGGCGGCCGGGGGGATCCGGCGGAGCTGGGTCGTGTGGTCGTCCATGGTGGGGCCGGCCGGCGGAACGTGGGTGTTCCCGGGCTCGGGCTGCGCGCCGTTCGCCGCGCCCTTCTTGGACTTACCGCGGGCCCGCAGGAACTCGATGATGATCGGGACCACCGAGATGAAGACGATCAGGAGCAGGATCGGCTCGATGTTCTTGCGGACGAACTCGATGCTGCCGAGCCAGGAGCCCAGCAGCGTGACACCGGCGCCCCAGAGGATGCCGCCGACCACGTTGAAGATCAGGAACGAGCGGTACTTCATGCCGCTGACGCCGGCGATGATCGGCGTGAACGTGCGCACGATGGGCACGAAGCGCGCCAGGACCAGGGACTTCGGGCCGTACTTCTCGAAGAAGTCGTGGGCCTTGACCACGTTCTCCTGTTTGAAGAGGCGGGAGTCCGGCCGGGTGAAGAGCGACGGCCCCACCTTCTTGCCGAACATGTAGCCCACCTGGTCACCGACGATCGCGGCGACACAGATCAGCGCGATGGCGCCCCACAGCGGGAAGTCCAGGGTGTCGGCGGTGATCAGCATGCCCGCCGTGAACAGCAGCGAGTCACCCGGCAGGAAGAAGCCGATGAGAAGGCCCGACTCGGCGAAGACGATCAGGAGCAGGCCCCAGATACCGAACGAGTCGAGCAGGTAGTCCGGATCCAACCAGCTTGGGCCAAGGGCAAGCGTCGTCACGTTTCCGGGCTCCTGTGGGGTGGTGGGATCGGCGGCGGGCGAAGGTGTGGCCGACCAAAGTTATCAACGCACCATGACGTGCCCAGGTTCCACCGGGTCCTAGAGGATGCACTGTGCCCCGACTGGGACAAAGCTGTGAGCCATGGGCATCGAAGAATACGGCGGCGGTCAGGGTCCCCGGCCCGACGTCCTGGTCGTGACGACGAACGACGTACCCGGCTACCGGGTCGAACAGGTCATCGGTGAGGTCTTCGGACTGACGGTCCGCTCCAGACATCTGGGCAGCCAGATCGGCGCGGGCCTGAAGTCGATGATCGGCGGCGAGCTGAAGGGCCTCACCAAGACACTGGTGGAGACCCGCAACCAGGCGATGGAGCGGCTCATCGAACAGGCACGGGCGCGGGGCGCCAACGGCGTGCTGATGTTCCGCTTCGACGTGACCGAGGCGGCCGACATGGGGACGGAGGTGTGCGCGTACGGCACGGCCGTGGTGATGGTCAAGGAGTAGCGGGTCCCTTCGCCGGTAAGGGGCGCCCGCCGTTGCGGACGCCCCTTACCGGCTTACCGGCGCGCGCGAACCGCTTACCGGCGCGTGGACACCACACCGGCCGCTACCCCGCGTGGCGTGCCGCGTTCGCCGCGATCGCGTCCCGCAGGTGCGCGGCCAGCCCCGGACCCATGGCGTCGTAATAGGCCGTGAAGCGCTCGTCGGCCACGTACATCTCGCCCAGGCACCGGTGCATGTCGTACGGGCACTCGTAGAACCACTCGTCGATCTGCAGCCGGTGTTCCTCGGCCAGGTCCATGGCGCGCTCCCCCGTGGCGCGCTCCCCCGACGCCACGAGGGCGGCGTAGCGCTCGCCCCAGGAGGCGACCTCGGCCTGCATGCGCTGCCAGTCGTCCTTGCCGTAGCGGGCGGTCCGCCGTCGCGACTCGGCGTACGCCTCCGTGCCGCCCCAGCGGCGCTCGGCCTCCTCCGCGTGCTCCTCGGGGTCCTTGTCGCCGAAGACCTCGAACTTCTCCTCGGGTGTGAGATCGATGCCCATCGTGCGTGCCTCCATGGCGTGTTCCACGGCCGCCGCCATCTTCCGCAGTTTCTCGATCCGGTCGGACAGCAGCTCGTGCTGCCGGCGCAGGTGCGCGCGCGGGTCCGTGTCCGGGTCGTCGAGCAGGGCGGCGACCTCGTCGAGCGGGAAGCCGAGCTCCCGGTAGAAGAGGATCTGCTGCAGCCGGTCGAGGTCGGCGTCGCTGTAGCGCCGGTGGCCCGCGTGGCTGCGCCCGCCCGGTACGAGCAGGCCGATCTCGTCGTAGTGGTGCAGCGTCCGCACCGTCACCCCGGCGAAACCGGCGACCTGTCCCACCGAATGGCTCATCGCTTCCGCTCCCTCCTTCTCGGTACACGCCCCAGAGTGAGCCCTCACGTCACGGGAGGTGCAAGCCCGCGATCCTCCCGGCGTCATGTCGCTTTTACCCTCTTATGACGGCGGGGTGGCCCACCATGGAGACCTCGGCCCCACCCCGACGACCGGAGGCACCATGCCGCTCCACCGAGGCCCCGCGAAGTCCGACGAGCACCCCTCGACCGTCAACCCCTTCTACGGGGAGGCGAACCCGGTCGGCGGCATGACCGAGGCCCCGCCCCGGCACCGGCTGCCGGACGGGCCCCTGGCGCCCTCCACCGCCTATCAGCTGGTGCACGACGAACTGATGCTGGACGGGAACTCCCGGCTCAACCTCGCGACCTTCGTCACCACCTGGATGGAGCCGCAGGCCGACGTGCTGCTCGGTGAGTGCCGGGACAAGAACATGATCGACAAGGACGAGTACCCGCGCACGGCCGAGCTGGAGCGCAGGTGCGTGGCGATGCTCGCCGACCTGTGGAACGCGCCCGATCCGGCCGCCGCCGTGGGCTGTTCGACCACGGGGTCCAGCGAGGCGTGCATGCTCGCGGGCATGGCGCTCAAGCGCCGCTGGACCCGGCGGAACGCGGACCGGTACCCGGGCGCCCGCCCGAACCTCGTCATGGGTGTCAACGTCCAGGTCTGCTGGGAGAAGTTCTGCAACTTCTGGGAGGTGGAGGCACGCCAGGTCCCCATGGAGGGCGACCGCTTCCACCTGGACCCGCAGGCGGCGGCCGAGCTGTGCGACGAGAACACCATCGGGGTCGTCGGCATCCTCGGCTCCACCTTCGACGGGTCGTACGAGCCGGTCGCCGACCTCTGCGCCGCGCTGGACGCGTTGCAGGCGCGCACGGGTCTGGACGTCCCCGTCCACGTGGACGGGGCGTCCGGCGCGATGGTCGCCCCCTTCGTCGACGAGGACCTGGTCTGGGACTTCCGGCTGCCGCGCGTCGCCTCCATCAACACCTCGGGGCACAAGTACGGGCTGGTCTACCCGGGCGTCGGCTGGGCCCTGTGGCGCTCGGCCGCCGAGCTGCCGGAGGAACTGGTCTTCCGGGTGAACTACCTGGGCGGCGACATGCCGACCTTCGCCCTCAACTTCTCCCGCCCGGGGGCCCAGGTGGTGGCGCAGTACTACACGTTCCTGCGGCTGGGCCGCGAGGGCTACCGGGCCGTCCAGCGGACGACCCGGGACGTCGCCCAGGGGCTCGCGCAACGGATCGGGGCCCTCGACGACTTCCGGCTCCTGACCCGGGGCGACCAGCTGCCGGTGTTCGCCTTCACCACCGCGCCTGAGGTCACGGCGTTCGACGTCTTCGACGTGTCCCGGCGCATGCGGGAGCGGGGCTGGCTGCTGCCCGCGTACACCTTCCCCCCGAACCGCGAGGACCTGTCCGTGCTGCGGGTGGTGTGCCGCAACGGCTTCTCCTCCGACCTCGCCGAACTGTTCACCGAGGACCTGACGCGCCTGCTGCCCGAACTGCGCCGGCAGTCGCGTCCGGCGACCCGGGACAAGGACGCGGCGACGGGCTTCCACCACTGAGCCGCCCCCGCCACGCCCCCGCCGTCCCCCGGGCCCTCCGTCCCCCGGCCCTCCGCAGGGCGGCTGAGGGCCGGGGGACGGCTCGGACGACCTACTTGTCCAGCGCCCCGAACCGCCGTACCGCCAGCGGGAAGAACACCGCCAGCAGGGCCAGTGGCCAGGCCACCGCCACCCAGACGTGCCCCGCCTCGGCGCCCGGCGCCCCGAACAGGTCGCGTACGGCCGCGGCCGTCTGGGACAGCGGGTTCCACTCGACGGCCGTGCCCAGCCAGCCCGGCATGGACTCCGGGGTCGCGATGGCGTTGGAGAGGAAGCCGACGGGCCAGACGAGGATCTGCACGGCCTGCACCATCTCGGGCTTCCCGGCCACGATCGCCAGCAGGATGCCGATCCACAGCATCGCGAACCGCAGCAGCAGGAGCAGCCCGAAGGCCCCCGCGAAGGCGCCCAGGGTGCCGTGCACGCGCCAGCCGAGCGCGTACCCGACCCCCATCAGCACGGCCAGGCCGAGCGCCGACTGGAGCATGTCGGCGATCGAACGGCCCACCAGAACCGCCCCGTCGGCCATGGGCATCGACCGGAAGCGGTCGATCACCCCCTTGTTGAGGTCCTGGGTGACGGCCAGCATCGTGCCCTCCAGGCCGAAGGCCATGGTGAGCGCGAGCATGCCGGGCAGCAGGAAGTCGACGTAGTCGCCGTCGACACCCCGACCGCCGCCGATCAGGTAGCCGAACATCAGCAGGAGCATCACGGGGAAAGCCAGACCGACCAGGACCTGGGCCGGCTGCCGCGCCCAGTGGGCCAGTTCGCGCCGGGTCATGGTCCAGGAATCGCTCAGCGCGTACGTGGTCACGCCGTCTCCTTCACGGGGTCGAAGCCGGAGTCCGGGCCGGAGACCGGACCGCGGTCCGCGGCGGGGTGCGTGCCGGGGTCCGCGCCGGGATCGCCGCCCGCGGTGAGGTGCAGGAACACCTCGTCCAGCGTCGGCCGCCGCAGGGCCACGTCCTCGGCCTCTATGCCGGCCTCCTCCAGGGCCCGTACGACCCCGGCGAGGACCTTCATGCGGTCGGTGGCCGGGGCGCTCAGCAGACGCCGGTCGACGTCCACGGAGACCTCCGGCCGGGCGAGCGGCAGCAGGGCGACCGCTGCTCCCAGCTGACCGCCGTCCCGCAGCACCACGTCGATGCGGTCCCCGCCCGTCAGGGCCTTGAGCTCGTCCGCGGTGCCGCCGGCGACGACCTGCCCGCGGTCGACGACCGCGATCCGGTCGGCGAGCTGGTCGGCCTCCTCCAGGTACTGCGTGGTGAGCAGTACGGTCGTACCGCCGCCGACCAGGGAGCGCACCGCCTTCCAGACCTCCGCCCGGCCGCGCGGGTCCAGACCCGTGGTCGGCTCGTCCAGGAAGATCACCTCCGGTTCGGTGATGAGCGAGGCGGCCAGATCCAGCCGGCGCCGCATCCCGCCGCTGTACTGCTTCACCGCCTTGCGGCCCGTGTCCGCGAGGTCGAAGCGCTCCAGGAGTTCGCCGGCCCGCACGCGCGCGTGGCGGGCACCCAGGTGGTAGAGACGCCCGAACATCTCCAGGTTCTGCCGGCCGCCGAGCTCCTCGTCGAGCGCCGCGTGCTGGCCAAGGAGGCCGATGCGGCGGCGCACCTCCCGTGCCCGGGTCAGCACGTCGTGCCCGGCCACCTCCACGCGGCCCCTGTCGGGCCGCAGCAGTGTGGACAGGATCCGGACCAGGGTCGTCTTGCCCGCGCCGTTGGGGCCGAGCACCGCGTGCACCGTGCCGCGCCCGACCCGCAGGTCGAGCCCGTCCAGCGCGTCTGTGTCTCCGTACCGCTTCCGTACGCCCTCGACGACGATCGCGTCGGTCATCGGGCTCCCTCCGTCTTCAGGTAATCAAACTTGACTACCAGTTCAGCGACCGAGAGTATGCCCGCGGGCCGCCTTAGTCAAACTTGATTACCTGGCATCTCCCGGATGCGTCTCACCCGTGCTGTACGGGTTCTCCTCGCCCTCCGCCAGGACCCCCACGAACGGCTCGCCCTCGCCCGCGAAGCTGTACGCGCCGTCCTTGATCCGCCGGATGAGTCCACGGGTCCACTCGGCGCCGCTGTCGGCCGAGTGGACCCAGAAGTTCATGATCTCGCCGATGTGGCCCAACTGGACGGGGCCGTCCTCCGGCACGTAGTGCTCGGTGACGGCCGAGCGCCACTCCTCGATGACACGCACCCGCTCCTCCAGGAGTTCGAGCGCCTCCTCACGGCCGAGGTCCACCATGAAGCCGAGCGCCGCGGAGAGGATGTCCGGCTTCTGGTCGTACGCGGTCAACGACTCGCGCAGGATTCTGAGGAACTCCTGCGTGCCCTTCTCCGTGATCTCGTACTCGGTGCGCGGCGGGCCGCCGGCCGTGGAGGGGGCGATCTCGTGCGCGATCAGCAGTCCCTGCTTCGCCATCTGCTTGAGCGCGTGGTAGATCGAGCCCGGCTTGGCGTTGGACCACTCGTGCGCCCCCCAGTACTCCAGGTCGTTGCGCACTTGGTAGCCGTGGGCCCGGCCGTGCTGGCGTACGGCGCCGAGGACGAGGAGGCGGATCGCTGACATGCGGCCAAGCGTAGGACGGCCGGCGGCGGCCCCGGCTGCGGGCCCCACCGGGACGCGACCGTCCGCCGGGACGGGGCGGCGGCCGTCCGCAGGAACGGGGAGGAGCCGCGGCTAGAAGGGGAAGAAGCTGCGGCCGTGCTGGACCGAGATCCACTTCTGGGTGGTGAACGCCTCCACCGTCGCCTCGCCGTTCAGGCGGCCGATGCCGGAGGACTTCTCGCCGCCGAAGGCGACCAGCGGCTCGTCGTGCACGGTGCCGTCGTTCACGTGGAACATGCCCGTGTCGATCCGCTGGGCGAAGGCGACACCGCGTTCGACGTCGGCCGTGTGCACGGCTCCGCTGAGCCCGTACGGGGTGTCGTTGACGATCCGTACGGCCTCCTCCTCGCCGTCGAACGGGACGAGGAGTGCCACGGGTCCGAAGATCTCCTGGCGGAGGATCTCCGAGTCGGCGGGCAGGCCGGTCAGGACGGTCGGCTCGACGAGGTTGTCGGCGGCGGCGCCGTGCACGAGCGCGGTGGCGCCCTCGGCGATCGCCTGCGCCACGACACCCGTGACGGCGTCCGCCTGCGAGGAGTTGATGAGCGGGCCGATGACGGTCTGCGGGTCGCTCGGGTCGCCGACCTTCAGCGTCTTCACCTTGGCGACGAACTTCTCCGTGAACTCGGCCTCCACGGAGCGGTCCACGAGGACGCGGTTCGCGGCCATGCAGACCTGGCCCTGGTGCACGTACCGGCTGAAGACGGCGGCGTCCACGGCGTAGTCGACGTCCGCGTCGTCCAGGACCACCAGGGCGCTGTTGCCGCCCAGTTCGAGGATCGAGCGCTTGAACTGCGCGGCGCAGACGGTCGCGACATGGCGGCCGACCTTGTCGGAGCCGGTGAAGGAGATGACCTTCGGGACCGGGTGCTCGATGAAGGCGTCGCCGATCTCCGCGATGTCGGTGATCACGACGTTCAGCAGACCGGCGGGCAGGCCCGCGTCCTCGAAGATCTTCGCGACCAGGGCACCGCCCACGATCGGGGTGTTCTGGTGCGGTTTGAGGACCACGCCGTTGCCGAGGGCCAGGGCCGGCGCCACGGACTTGAGCGACAGCAGGAACGGGAAGTTGAAGGGGCTGATCACTCCGACGACGCCGACCGGGACGAGGTAGAGGCGGTTCTCCTTGCCGTCGCCCGGCGAGGGAATGATCTTTCCCTGGGGCCGCAGCGCCAGGTTCACCGACTCGCGCAGGAACTCCTTGGCGAGGTGCAGTTCGAAGCCGGCCTTCAGATGCGTGCCGCCGAGCTCCGCGATGATCACCTCGGTGATCTCCCGCTCGCGCTCCTCGACGATCCGCAGGGCCTTCTCGAAGACGGCCCGCCGCGCGTACGGGTTCGTCGCCGCCCATTCCTTCTGCGCCCGGGCGGCGGCCCGGTATGCCTGATCCACTTCGTCGACCGTGGCTATGGTGATCGAGGCCAGCTTCTCCCCGTCGTACGGGTTGAAGTCGATGATGTCCCAGGAGCCGGTACCCGGGCGCCACCGGCCGTCGATGTACTGCTGAGCCAGGTCGGTGAAGTAGGACGACATGTGATTCCTCAATCCCTTGCAGCCGAAGGCAACAGCCCGGTCGTCTTCACGGTCTGATCACATGTCATCGTACGGGTGTTTCAGGAGAGTTGGAGCAGTCCTCTGAGCAAATCGCGGCTCTCGTCGGGGCCCGGACTGTCCTGCTGGAGCTCCTTCATCGCCTTCTCGTACTGGGCGACGTCCTCGCGCTTGTCCAGATACAGCGCACTGGTGAGCTGCTCCAGATAGACCACATCGGACAGATCGGACTCGGGGAAGCTGAGCACCGTGAAGGCGCCGCTCTCCCCGGCGTGCCCGCCGAAGCTGAACGGCATGACCTGGAGCCGCACGTTGGAGCGCTGGGAGATGTCGATGAGGTGCTGGAGCTGGCCGCGCATCACGCTCCGGTCGCCGTACGGCCGGCGCAGCGCCGCCTCGTCCAGCACCACGTGGAACTGGGGTGCGCTCTCGGCCACGAGGTACTTCTGGCGCTCCAGCCGCAGCGCCACGCGCCGCTCGACGTCGGCCGCGCTCGCGCCCTTCATGCCGCGGGAGACCACCGCGTGCGCGTACGCCTCGGTCTGCAGCAGCCCGTGCACGAACTGGACCTCGTACGAGCGGATCAGGGCGGCGGCGCCCTCCAGACCGACGTAGGTCGGGAACCAGCTGGGCAGGACGTCCGAGTAACTGTGCCACCACCCCGCGACGTTGGCCTCCTTGGCGAGGGAGAGCAGCGACTTGCGCTCCGCCTCGTCGGCGATCCCGTAGAGCGTCAGCAGATCCTCGACGTCCCTCGTCTTGAAGCTCACCCGGCCCAACTCCATACGGCTGATCTTCGATTCGGAGGCGCGGATCGAGTAACCGGCCTTCTCCCGGGTGATCCCGCGCGATTCGCGCAGCCGCCTCAGATGCGAGCCCAGCAGCATGCGCCGTACCACCGATCCCGACTCCTGCGCGCTCACGTTCGCCAAGCCTCCCCAACCCGTCTTCAAGGGCCGCAGTCTGCCACTAAAACACTTCAAGCAGTACTCGTTCGGTTACAGAAACGGCAAGCTTTCAGGGGAGAAACACAGGAATCGACAAGGAGAAGACAAGCCAGACCCAGAAAAGTGACGCGGAGATGGCGGAAAAAATGACCAAGAAGTGGCATGGGAAGGTCCAATTCGGGCGCGTGCACGTGCATCTGCCCTTGCATCTGCTGAACGCATTGGGAACGATGGTCTCGCGCCACCGCTGCATCGCAACGACCGCGAACCCCGGGAGTGCCTCGCATGGGGACGAATGGATCGACCATGCTCGAGCCGTTACGGCAGGGGCTTCCGCCACTGGACCCCGCGACCGTGTCCAACGCCGCCTCCTGCGCCCTGCGACCCCGTTACGAAGCGGTGCGCGACGCACGGCAGTTCACCCGCCGCACGCTGGACCAGTGGGACGTGGGCAACCGCTTCGACGATGTCTGTCTGGTGGTCTCGGAACTCGTCACCAACGCGCTGCGGCACGCGCTGCCCGCGGACACCCCCCGGCCGGCCGACCAGGACCCGCCCGTGCGGCTGCATCTGATGCGGTGGACCGGGAGACTCGTGTGCGCCGTGCGCGACCCCAGCCACGACAGCCCGGTCGCGGGCGACTCCGACGACTGCTCCGCCGAGTCGGGACGCGGCCTGTTCCTGGTCGAGTCCTTCGCCGACGGCTGGGGATGGCACCCGCTGGCCGGCACGCTCAACGGCAAGGTCGTCTGGGCCCTGTTCCGCCTGGGGACCCCGGCGTGACGGACCGCGGCACTTCGCCGCGCCGCGGTTCTACGCGCGTTACGCCCCCATGGGGGCCGTGCGACGCGCCGATCGCCCGCGGGTACCTGGGCGGGGCCCGGCCGGGTCCGGGAATCAGCCCGCTATCAGGTGGTCGAACTCGCCGTCCTTGATGCCCAGGAGCATCGCCTCGATCTCCGCGCGCGTGTAGACGAGGGCCGGGCCGTCGGGGAAGCGCGAGTTGCGCACGGCCACCTCACCGCCCGGCAGCCGGGCGAACTCCACGCAGGAGCCCTGCGAGTTGCTGTGTCTGCTCTTCTGCCAGGCCGCCTCGTGCAGCTCCGTGGCAGCCATGCCGTTGTACACGTCGTGGTCCACAGGTCGCTCCCCGGTGGTGCATTGGCGTCTGTTGCCGCTGTTGCCCTTGATGCAGTGGTCAACTGCCCCGGATCATAGCTGTCTTCACATGCAGATGCATGGGCAGATGCACGTGCACGGGGGGTGGTCTAGTGGTTACAACTTTGACGGTTGCGAAGCCCGAATCGTTCCAATGCCGCGCCCCGTCCACCTAGGAGGACGCACACCGGGCCCTTCCTGTTCCAGAACGGCCCCGTCCCGTCCGACGAATGAACGGGCGGGGCGGGGCCGTCGGGGAGACGGGGCTCTGTGGGGCGCGGGAGACGGGGGAGGCTCCGGGGACCTCGGTACACCTGGGGGAACCGTGAGCCACGGGGTCCCTGCCGGGGTTGCCGCGGCGGCGCGGGCCACCGCGGGTGTACGGCGGCGGGGCCGTCTCGCGGGCGTCCTCGACCGCGCGGGCCGGGCCGCGCCGCTGCCGGGCGGACGCCTCGGCGTCCCTGCGACTGCGAATCCTTCCCGGGCCGCGGGATCGTCGCCGCCGGCGAGGCGGGCACCGGCGCGGGGCCGGTCCCGGGGGTGAAGCCGCCGGGACGCGGGCCGCCGCCCGCGACCACCGCGGCCATCACCTTCGGCCCGACCGAGTCCCACGGCTCATCACCCCTCGGGGGTGGAGGCTGAGCGCGTAGCCCTACCGGGGGGCTGGGGACGAGTGCTTCGTCCTCGGGGCCGTGGGGGCTGGGCGCGCAGTTCCCCGCGCCCCTAAGGCGGGGTCAGGGCTGGGCACGTCGGAACTCGCGGGCCCCGGGGGTGGCCGGGGCGGGCGCGCGAGCACTTCGTCCTCAGGGCCGTGGGGGTTGAGCGCGCAGTTCCCCGCGCCCCTAGGGCGGGGTGAGGGCTGAGCACGTCGGAACTCGCGGGCCCCAGGGGTGGCCGGGGCGGGCGCGCGAGCACTTCGTCCTCAGGGCCGTGGGGGTTGAGCGCGCAGTTCCCCGCGCCCCTAAGGCGGGGTGAGGGCTGGACACGTCGGATCTTGCGCCCCCTGAGGGTAGCCGGGGGCGCAGCGCGTGCATGGGTGGCGCTGGTGTGCCCCTTTAGGGGCGCGGGGAACTGCGCGATCAGCCCGAGGCGGCCCGCACGGGCGGACGCGCGTCGCCCCGGGGTCGAGGTCACCGCCTCGGTACGCCGCCAGGGCGTACCGGAAGGCACGACTGGTAGCTTGCTGCGATCGTCCCGGTGGCACCCACGCCACCAGCGGTACCCGACCCTTGGGGGCTCCAGTGACTCCGGCGACCTTCTCCCGCAGGCAGGCCCGGCTCGCGACCACGGCGGCGGCGCTGACGGCCGCGCTCGCCCTGGCGACGGGCTGCAGCGGGGACGGCGGCGGGGACGGCGGCGGGGACGGCGACAAGGACCCGTCCCCCGAAGCGAGCGCATCCGCGACCGGGTCCGCGGACACCGGCGGCGGCTCCGGCGACAGCACGGCCACCGCCGGCGACCTGGAGGGCAACTGGCTGGCCACCAAGGACGGCAAGGCGGTCGCCCTGGTGATCACCGGCAAGGAGGCCGGGCTGTTCTCGACGAGCGGCTCCGTGTGCAGCGGCACCGCCGGCGAGACCTCCGGCACCCGGACGATCGCGCTGAAGTGCACCGACGGCAACACGGACCGGGCCGAGGGCAAGGTGGACTCCGTCGACTCCACGACCCTGAAGGTCACCTGGGAAGGCTTCGGCGAGGAGACGTACACCAAGTCCGAGGGCGCGGGCCTGCCGTCCGGCCTGCCTACGGCGAGTCTGGGTTCCTGACGCCACCGGCGTCCGGGCTCTTCGCGGCCGCCGCCGTCCCGTCGAGCGTCATGGGCGGCACGGCGGTGTCGAGGGCCTCGGACAACTCGGTGAGGGCGTCGAGGACGAGGCGCGCGGCAGCACGTACGAACGCGTCGTTGTCGCCGTCGTTGTCCTTGTCGCCATCGCCATCGCCGTCGAGGGCCGCGGGCTCGGCGTCGTCCCTGGAGGCGGCGGTCTCCCACGCCTCCACGGCGGCCCGTACGGCGTCCCAGGCAGGGACCCGTCGCTCCCGGACGGCCCTGGCGCCCTGCTGGATGGACTCGCGCAGGGCCTCGGCGAGGCCGGCCGCCGCCGGGACCGGAGCCGTGCCGCGCTCCGGGAGGTGGGCCTCCAGGAGCATGACGACCCGGCCCAGTTGGGCGAGCGCGTCCTCGGCGTCGTCGGCGGCGGTCCGGGAGAGCCCGCGGTGGCGGACCGGTTCGGCGGTGGCGCGGGCCACGGCGGTGTGCCAGGCGGCCCGCGCGGTGCGCGCGGTGAGCAGGGCCTCGCGGACGTCCGGGGCACTCCTGAGCGCCGGGTCGGCGTAGGAGCCGAACACCACGGCGGCGTAACGGCCCTGGGCGGTCAGCCAGTCCGCGAGGCGGGTGCGCAGACGCGGGGTCTCCCACGCCGGATAGAGGGCGTACGCGAGCATCGCCAGCAGCCCGCCGAGCAGCGTGAGCAGGACGCGTTCGGGCACGGTCTGCGTCCACTGCTCACCGCCCATGCCGAGCAGGAAGACGACGTACGCGGCGATGCAGCCCTGGGCGGCGAACTGTCCCGTACGCATCAGTAGGTACATGAGCGCGGCACTCACCACGGCAAGGGTGCCGGAGAGGTACGTGCCGGGGTCGGCCAGCCGCACCACGCCCGTGGCCACGGCCACGCCGACGACTGTCCCGCCGAGACGGGCCACCGACCGGCTGTACGTCTGGGAGAAGTCCGGCCGCATGACCATGACCGAGGTCAGCGGCACCCAGTAGCCGTGGCCGAGAGGCAGCCAGGCGCCGAGGACGTATCCGGTGGCGGCGACCGCGGAGACGCGCGTGGCGTGGCGGGTCATGGGGGAGCCCCTGCGGAGTTCCTTGCGCATGGCTCTGAGCGCGGTCGGGAACAGGGCGAGGAACGTGGGACGGGCGCGGGCGGCCGGCAGCTGCTCGCGCGCCTCCGCGCGCCCCCTCCCACCTGCCGCCTTGCGGTCCGCCGTGCTGCCGCCCGCCGTTTCCAGCACGTCCTGGAGGAGGGTGTCGAGGCGGGTCGCCGCGCGGTAGGGGCGTCCGGTGAGGATGCTGCCGGTGTCCGGGGTACGGAAGGTGGACAGGGCCGCGGCCGGAACCGTCACGGGCTCGCCGCGGCGGATCGCGTGCGCGGCGGCGTCGAGGACGGCGCCGGCCGCGGCGAGCAGTTCACGGACCCGGTCACGGGCGGGGCCCTCCGCCGGGACGCCCGTCGCCGGGTCGGCGAGGGAGGCGAGGACCGGCCGGATGCGCTCGGCGACCCCGCGGGCGCCGTGCAGTTCGGCGGGACGGCGGCGGGCCTGGCGGGGCGTGACGGCGGCCGCGTCGCGGGCCTCCATCAGGGGCAGCGGGTCGAAGGACGCGAGAGGGTCGTGGCGCAGCCGCCGCGCGTAGTCGGCCTCGGCGGCGAGGGCGTCGGCGAGCGCGTCGCGATGGGCACCCCACCGTCGTACGGGGAACAGGACGATCAGCGCGGCCTGGACGACCCCGCCGACGACCATCATGGCGGCGTGGCCCGCGGCCTGGGCGACGGAGGTCGGCAGGGTGACCGTCACCAGCATGATCGCCACGTTCGAGGACGCGATCAGTCCGATGGTCGGGCCCGCGGCCCAGCTCAGCCCCGCCGCGAACGTCCACAGCACCAGCAGCGCGAGGAAGAGCGGCTCCTGGGAGACCGTCAGGTAGCCGAGGAACGTGGAGACGGCGAGGCTCGTACCGGAGGCGAGGGCCAGTTCGGGGCGGGGGCGCCAACTGCGCTGGAACGTCGCGATCGCCGCCTGGAACGCGCCGAACGCCGAACTCGCGGCGACGACGGGCCCGAAGGCCCACAGGCTCACCGCGATCACGAGCGCGAGCCCCAGCGCTCCGCGCACCGCGACGAGGGGTTCGAGCCGCTTCTTCTCCACGGCGAGGCCCGAGCGCGCGGTGTCCTTGAGCGCTCGTCGCCAACTCACTGCGCCAGGGTACGGGAGGGTACGGGAGGGCGCTGAGCAGGTGAAGCACGTGCGGCCCGCCCCGGCCCACTCCGGCTTGCAACGGGCGGCGTACGCGCGGCCTGGCCCGGCCCCGAACGGGCATGCGTTCGAGCGGCGGTGGAATCCGGGCACGCGGAACCGCATGATGATCTACAAGCACGGCCACCCCTTCGGACGGCACCGCGTCCGACATCCCGTTCGCCCGGTTCAGCCCAGCTCAGCCCGGCTCAGCCCGACCCGGTTCACCCAGAGGCCAGAGGAAACCCATGCGCACCCTGCCGATCGCCGTCACCGCTCTCGCGGCGACGCTCACCCTGACCCTGACCGCCTGCGGAGGCGACGACGGTGGCGGCGGTGACAAGAAGACCGGCGGCAAGAAGTCCGGTTCCTCGGCCCCGGCCGCCTGCGCGGCCGACAAGCTCGGCCAGGAGGTCGCGGCCAGCGAGGCACCGGCGGCGGGCGACACGGGGACCGTCTCGGTGACCCTCACCAACGGCTCCGGCGCCGACTGCATCCTGGAGGGCTTCCCCTCCGTGACGCTGAAGGCCGGCAGCAGCAGCTTGTCCGTCCCTTCGGAGGAGTCCGCGAAACCGGAGAAGCTGACCGTGCAGCAGGACGAGACGGTCGGCTTCACGATCACGTACGTACGAGGCCCCGCCGGCGACCCGGCGAAGGCCGCTGCCGTGAAGACCACGCAGTACGTACTGCCCGGCACGGACACCGAGTTGTCGTTCCCGTGGGAGTACAGCGAGGTCGCCCTCCGAAGCGGGACCGAGCCGAACGCCTCGGTGACCCCGCTCCAGCGGACGGGCGACTGAGCCCGCCTTCGCGTCGCCGACGGAGAAGGAGGACGGTCTGAGCGCTCGCCCCCCCGTGCCGCTTCACGCCACCCAGCGTCACGCCACCCCGCGTTACGCCACTCGGCGCCACCCAGCCTCACCCCACGCCGACGCGACGGTCCCCCGCGAGGACGCCGGGCCGACGGCCGCACACCTGAGCGTGCCCGCCGGCCCCGCCTCACGGACGCGTGAGGGCTACTACGCGGCGGAGGGAGCCGCGACCCGCGCCGCCGAACGCGGGCAGCGGATGCCCCTGGCGGGCTGGCAACCGCGGTCGGCGACCGCGACGGCGAAGCCACCGCCGGACGGCAGACGTACGCGGTTGCACCAGCACCAACGGCGGGGGCCGGGTGCTCGGCACCAACGGCGGGGGGACCGGATGTTCGGCGCCAACGCCCCGGGGCCCGGTGCTCGGCACCAACGACCGGGGGCCCGGGTGCTCGGCACCATCAGCCGGGGGCCGAGTGCTCGGCACCAACGGCCGTCGGACGGGCCTCCGTCCGACGGTCCCCGGCCGACGGTCTCCCGCCCGACGTCCCTCCGCCCGACGGACGCGAGCCCCCGCTCAGCCCCGCCCCGCTCAACCCCGCCCCAGCCGCGGCCGCCCCCCGACCTGGGCGCGGTCCGCCGCCGCGGCTCCCTCCTCCCAGCCGGCCACGTCGTTCACCCCGCGCATGCGGGTCGTGACGGTGTCAGGGAACATGCGCTCCGTGTGGTCCGCGACCGCGACATCGCGCGCGGCGAGGACCGGCAGCAACGCCCCGTCCGTGGCGGTCACCTGCCCCTCGGCCTCATCGGCCACCGCGGCCAGCCGGTCGCCGATGCGATGCGCGTACGCGGCGAGGAAGGACTGCCGGAAGGACTTCGTACGCTTCCTGCCGCCCGCGCGCTGGGCCGCCTCCGCCTTCGTCATCGCGGCCGTCGCCTGCACCAGGAGCGAGGTGTAGAGGAGTTCGACCGCCTCCAGGTCCGGTTCGAAGCCCACGACGGTGGAGAAGCCGAACGCCCCGTTCCACACCGCGCGGCAGCGGTTCGCCCCGGCCACCGCGTCGAGGAGGACCGCCTTGGCGGTCTCGTACGGCGGGTCGACGCCGATCCGGCAGGCACCGGGCGCGTCCTTCGCGTGCGTCCGCGCCGCCAGCAGCGCCTCGTCGATGCTGTGCCGCGCCATCAGTTCCTGCGCCTTGGCGCTCAGCGCCTCCGCCTCCTCCGGGAACCCGGTCGCCTCCGCCTTGGCGAGGAGTGCGCGGATACGGGCGAGCATGCGGGTGTCCCGCGAAGCAGCGGATCCCCCGAAGGACGAGGCCGAGCCCGAGGACGCTGACGCGGAGGGAGTCGCGGACGCCCCGGACACCCGCCCGCGCGGCGCGTGCGGCGACGTGGGCGGCTCCGGCGACTCCAACGGCTCCAGCGAAGGCAGCCGGAGCAGCAGCCGGTACAGCTCCAGGACGGCGGTCGCGTACGAGAAACGGTCCGTACGGAGTGCTCCGGGCGCGGACCCGGCACCGCCGGCGCCCGCACCATCACGCAGCACGTCGAGTTGCGCAGCCCAGCGCGCGCCGCGCGGAACGCGGTCCCGGTCGGCCTCGGCGAGGACCAGCTCCGACACGAGCCGCTCGTGCACCTCGTCCAGTTCGCGCCGCACGAGCCGTACGACGTCGGCGGGCTGCCAGCCGCGCCGCCAGGCCGCCGCGACGAACTCCTCGCCGCGGCGGGCGAGTTCGGCGTCGGAGCCGGGGTCGGCGGCGAGCAGGGAGGCGCCGGTGTCGAGGGCCGCGTCGGAGTCGGCGTAGAGGGCGGCGGCGAAGGCGCGCTCCACCGTGGTGGACGTACTACTCATCCCCCGATCGTGTCACGGGGTGCCACAGCGATGACATGTCAACCCAGGGTTGACGTCTCTGCGGTGTCAACCTACGGTTGACACATGACCACGAATCCCCGCGCCACCACATCCGTACGCCTCGACGACCTCATCGAGGCCATCAAGAAGGTCCACGAGGACGCCCTCGACCAACTCCAGGACGCGGTGATCGCCGCGGACCACCTCGGCGACGTGGCCGACCACCTGATCGGCCACTTCGTGGACCAGGCCCGGCGTTCGGGCGCGTCCTGGACGGACATCGGCAGGAGCATGGGCGTCACCCGGCAGGCGGCCCAGAAGCGGTTCGTACCGAAGGCGGAGTCGGACCTCGACCCGAGCCAGGGCTTCAGCCGCTACACGCCACGCGCCAGGAACGTGGTGGTGGCCTCCCAGGAGGAGGCCAGGACCGCGTCCAACGACCAGATCCGCACCGAGCACCTGCTCCTCGGCCTCATCGCCGAACCGGACGGCCTGGGGGCCAAGGCGATCACCGCGCAGGGCGTCACCCTGGACGCCGTGCGCACGGCCGCGAGCGCCGTCCTCCCGCCGCGGGCGGAGACCATGCCCGCACTCGTGCCCTTCGACGGCGGCGCCAAGAAGGTCCTCGAACTCACGTTCCGCGAAGCCCTGCGCCTGGGCCACAACTACATCGGTACGGAGCACATCCTGCTCGCGCTGCTGGAGCACGAGGCCGGAACGGGCGTACTGAGCGGACTCGGCGTCGACAAGACGGCGACCGAGGCGGAGGTCGCCAAGGCGCTGGCGGAGCTGACGAAGCCCCTCCAGAGGCCGGCCGAACAGGAGTGACCCGCGCGGGCTGAGCAGGGCGGTTGTCAGACCCTCCTGCGAGACTCACGTCATGACCGACCGGTGGGCTCTCGCGCCGGCCGAGGACGGCGGCGCCGAGCTCGCCCCCCTCGGCCCCGACGGGCTGCCCGCCGGCCCCCTGCTGCGGGAGCCGGACCTCGCCGAGTCCGTACGCTCCCGGCCGGACGTCACCCGCTGGGTGTGGCGGGCGACGGCGGAGGTCTACCCACGGCTGCGCGCCGAGGGCGTCCGCGTGGAGCGGTGCTACGACCTGGAAGCCGCCGAGACCCTCCTGCTCGGCCACCAGGGACGGCTCGGCGAACCCCGCTCGGCCGCCGCCGCC
This sequence comes from Streptomyces sp. NPDC002701, assembly GCF_042889045.1. Taxonomy (NCBI): domain Bacteria; kingdom Bacillati; phylum Actinomycetota; class Actinomycetes; order Kitasatosporales; family Streptomycetaceae; genus Streptomyces; species Streptomyces sp. NPDC002701. Next base: position 601,249 of record NZ_JBIAQL010000005.1, on the reverse strand, counting down.
CTGGCGAGACTGCGCGGCGGGCCCGTACCGCCCGACCCGCCGCAGCGTTCCGCCGAGCCCGGCTCGCAGTCCTCCCTCTTCGAGCCGCGCCCCGTCCACGTACCCCTGGCCCAGCTCATCGAGGTGTACGAGGACCAGCAGCGACGACACGACGCGACCGCGCACCCCGAGCGGATGCGGCTGCTCACGGCCTCCGAGTCGGCGGGCATGCTCGTGGCCACCGAGATGAACGCGACCGGGCTGCCGTGGAGCACGGACGTGCACCGCGAGGTGCTGCACGAACTGCTCGGCGAGCGGTACGCGGGCGGCGGTGAGCCCCGCCGGCTGGCCGAGCTGACCGAGGAGGTGTCGGCCGCCTTCGGCCGCCGGGTCCGGCCCGACCTGCCCGCGGACGTCGTCAAGGCGTTCGCGCAGGCCGGGATCAAGGTGCGGTCCACACGGCGCTGGGAGATCGAGAGCATCGACCATCCGGCGGTGAAGCCGCTGCTCGAGTACAAGAAGCTGTACCGGATCTGGGTCGCCCACGGCTGGTCGTGGCTGCAGGACTGGGTGCGGGACGGGCGGTTCAGACCGGAGTACCTGCCGGGCGGCACCGTCACCGGCCGCTGGGTGACCAACGGCGGCGGCGCCCTGCAGATCCCCAAGGTCATCCGCAGGGCCGCGGTCGCCGACCCCGGCTGGCGGCTCGTCGTGGCGGACGCCGACCAGATGGAACCGCGCGTACTGGCCGCGATCTCCCGCGATCCCGGCCTGATGGAGGTGGCCGGCCGCGAGAGCGACCTCTACCAGTCCGTCTCCGACCGGGCGTTCTCCGGCGACCGCGCGCAGGCGAAGATCGCCGTCCTCGGCGCGATCTACGGCCAGACGTCGGGCGACGGCCTCAAGAACCTCGCACTGCTGCGCCGCCGCTTCCCCAGAGCGGTGGCGTACGTGGACGACGCGGCGCGGGAGGGCGAGGAGGGCCGTCTCGTCCGGACCTGGCTAGGCCGCACCTGCCCGCCGGCGGCCGGCTCGGACTCCTCGGGGGAGGAGGCCGGAATCCCGGACAGCGAGCAGGCCGGTGGGCCGGACGGTCCGGGCGGCCCGGGCGGCCCCGGTGTGGGGGCCGACTTCGGCGACGCCCAGAACTGGGTGCCGGGGTACGCGTCCAGCAACTCCCGTGCCCGCGGCCGCTTCGCCCGCAACTTCGTCGTGCAGGGCAGCGCCGCCGACTGGACCCTGCTGGTACTCGCCGGCCTCCGGCGCGCCTGCCGGGACATGGCGGCCGAGCTGGTCTTCTTCCAGCACGACGAGGTGATGGTGCACTGCCCGGAGGAGGAGGCCGACACCGTGGTCGAGGCGATCCGGGAGGCGGCGGAGCAGGCGGGCCGGCTGACGTTCGGGGAGACGCCGGTACGGTTCCGGTTCACGACGGCGGTGGTCCAGTGCTACGCGGACGCGAAGTGACGCACGCTCCCGGTGGCGCCGCGCGCCGCGAGGGACCCGCAAGACCCGCGGGACAGCGCCCGGTCGATTGACCGTGACCGGTCGGTTGACGTGACCGGTCGGTTGACCGGTCAAATGATTGGCGGCCGCCCCAGCCGGGTGAGCCGCCACACGGTCCCCCAGCGCATCGGCCGACGCTCCCCGGCCGACACCCGCAGCCCCTCCACGAACCCGCCGAACCACGCCCGCAACCCACCGACCGACCGCGTCCGTACGAGGGTCAGCGCGATCCAGACCGCCAGGTGGACGGGGATGAGCGGAAGGGGCAGCCGGCGCCTGACCAGCCAGACACGGTTGCGGGCGGTGACACGGTGGTAGATGGCGTGCCGGGCGGGTGACGTCTTCGGATGCTGGAGCAGCAGCCCGGGCTCGTACCGGATGGTCCAGCCGGCGTCGGCGGCCCGCCAGGCCAGGTCGGTCTCCTCGTGCGCGAAGAAGAACTCGGCGGGCCAGTCCCCGGTCTGCGCGAGCATCTCCATGGACAGGGCGTGGCCGCCGCCGAGGAAACAGGTCACCTCGCCGCCCCGCATGGGGTCCTTGGCACCGAGCCTGGGTACGTGCCGCCGCTGGGTCTCGCCGTTCTCGTCGGCGATACGGAAACCGACGATGCCCAGTCGCGGGTCGGCGGCGTACAGGTCCCGTACCGTCCGCAGGACATCGGGGTCGATGAGCAGCCCGTCGTCGTCCAGTTCGACGACGACGTCCACGTCCCCGAACTCCCGCAGCCGCCGCAGGGCGACGTTGCGGCCGCCCGGGCAGCCGAGGTTCTCGTCGACCTCGATGACGGTGACCTCACCGGGCAGGTCCAGCCGCTCGGCGAACTCCGGCAGCGGGCTCCCGTTCCCGACGATCACGATCCGCTCGGGTGCGACGTCCTGCTTGGCCACCGACGCGAGCAGCGCGTCGACCTCCTGGGGCCGCGTCCCCATCGTCACCACGGCCACCGCGATCCGCGGTCCCACCGACACGGCGCCCACCCCAGCTCTCGTTCTCGTCGGACAATCAGGGAGCGATGCTATCCGTTAACGGTAAGGACTCCTTGAGTACGCGTATTCGTAAGAGTGTCGCGCACCCGCCCCTCCGTTCGTTACGGCCGCGGGCCCGCCGACGGGTAGCGTGTCCATGCCCCACTCCCCCACCGCCGAGAACGACAGACCCAAGACCAAGGCGGAGGAATCGGGCGCAACAACCAGACCCAAGACCGAAACCCGAAACCCAAGACCCGAGACCCGAGACCCGATAGCAAGATCAAGACCGCGAACCTACGGAACCGGACCGAGAGGAAGGGGCCACGACATGACCGTATCCATCTCCCTCCTGCTGATGGCGGCCGTCGCGCTGACCGCCGCGGTCGTGGCTCCCCGCGTCCTGACCCGCGCCTCCTGGCCCGAGCGGGAGCCCGTGCTCGCGCTGTGGGTGTGGCAGTGCCTGGTCGCCACGGTCCTGCTCTGCTGTCTGACGTCGCTCGTGCTGAGCGCCTCCGCCGTCTTCCACACCGTCCGCGCGCACGTCTTCGCGCCGGCGCCGGCCGCCGTGACGGAGGCGTACGACCTGGCCGCCGCGCCGCCCTGGACGACGGCGCTGACGTTGCTGCTGGCCGGCGGGGCCGCCTGGACCACGGCCATGCTCGCCCGTGAGGTGGTGGAGGCCCGCAGGCGCAGCCGGCTGCGCCGAGCGCATCTGCGTGAACGCGCCCCCGAGCTGCCGGCCGGCCTCCCGGCCTCGCGCGGACCGCTCCTCGTACTCGAGGACGAGTACCCGGACGCGTGGTGGATGCCGGGCAGCCCGGCGCAACTCGTCGTCACCACGGGCGCCCTGCACCGCCTGACCACGCACCAGCTGGACGCCATCCAGGCCCACGAACTCGGCCACGCGCGGGCCCGCCACGACTGGCTCCTGCACCTCTCCCAGGCACTGGCCGGCGGCTTCCCGGGCATCCCCCTCTTCAGCCACTTCCGCGACCAGACCCACCGCCTGGTCGAGCTCTCCGCCGACGACACGGCCTCCCGGCGCTGCGGCCACCTGACCACGGCCCTGGCCCTGATCGAGCTGAACCAGCACCGAGGCGTCCTGTCCTGCGCCACCCCGAGGCCCCTCCTCCACCAACGAGTGGAACGCCTCCTGGACCCCCCACCCCGCCTCCCCCGAACCCACCGCAGAAGCACAACAACGGCAGCAGCCCTGGCCCCCTTGGTCCCCCTCCTGATCGCCTTCGCCCCGGCCCTGACGACGCTGACGCCCTGAGACCCCGCCGAAGGGCCTTCTTCCCAGGGCTGCCGCACGTCATCGACTGGGAAGCGATCCTCGCGTCCCTCGCCGCGGGCGGACTCGCCCGATGGACCTGCCAGTCGTGGATCACAAGAACGGCGAAAGAAAAGGACAACGCCGAACACACGTGACGCAGCCACCGCGAATAACAACAGTTTTGTTAAAGTAGCTTGATGGCCGCCACCCCCGAACCCGCTCCCGGCGAGGGCCCCGTCCGCCCGGTCTCCGTCTCCCTCCACGAAGGCACCATCGCCGCCCTCAAGGCTCGTACCGGCAAACGAGGCATGTCCGCCTACGTCGAAGCCCTCATCCAGCGCCAGCTCGAACGCGACCGGCTACGCGAACTCATCGAAGACGCCGAAGCCGAACACGGATCGGTCGACCAGGCCGCGGTCGAGGCCAAGCGAGCCATCCTGCGCGCCGACGCGGCCGGCTCAGCGGACGCGGCGTGAGCGGCACCCTCATCCTCGACTGTGAGGGCCTGTCCAAACTCGTACACCGCACGCCCGAGCTCACCGAGTGGCTGGCCGCCGCCGAGGCCGAGGACATCCGCGTCGCCACCAGCTCGGTCACCCTCGTCGAAGCCCGCGACCCCAAGACCGACCAAGCCCGCTTCGACTACGCCGTCTGCCGCGTCAACATCGTCCCGCCCACCGAAGCCATCGCCCGCCACGCGAGCAAACTCCTCGCCGCAGCCGGCCTGCACGGCCACAAGTACGCCCTCGACGCGATCGTGGCCGCCACCGCACTCGCTTCCCCCGCCCCCGTGACGGTCCTGACATCAAACCCCGAAGACCTCGGCATGCTGTGCGGCCCTGGCATCCGCGTGATCAAAGTCTGAACCGCACCACACCTTCGCACCCAAAGGGTCTACCCCGAGCAGGGAGGGCGCCGCGTCGCCGTATCCGTCAAAAGCAAAAGCCCCAGGTCACGGCGAGTGAGTCCTGGGGCTTCCACAGAGCCGCCTTCGGGATTCGAACCCGAGACCTACGCATTACGAGGGCCCTCAAGATCATCCCGGGTGGTGCCGGACGGTGCCGCAGAATCCCGTCTTCCCAGGTCAGAGACCTAGGCCCCGCAACCCACGTGCTGCCCAATCCACCCTGTCCCACCCAGTCCGCTCACGCACCGCTCACGCAATTCCGTCGTCCCGGGCAGTCGGGCTGAGCTGCTTCTGGAGCTCCTCGATCCGGCTGCTCGTAGCAGCGGCACGCTGCTGCTGGCGGCGGAGCTGCTCCTTCGCCTTGGTCAGCTCGGCAACGACACGTGCCTGCTCCACCTCACTCCGGGCTGCCTCCACGCCATCGCCGGTATATGCGGGTCCGAGCCGCTTGCTCTCCACAACCCCGCGCCGCGTCTGACACTCCGGGCAGTCAACCACTCGCCGGACGTAGGTGTTCTCCCGGTGCTGGATGAAGGTGGTCACGTGATCGCAGGTGAGGATCAGCTCCCAGGCGTCCAGGTCCTTCTTGCGTTCCTCGGCAGAGGGGAAGGTCTGAAAGAGTCGAGTGAGCTTCTCGATCTGCGCCGGCCCCATCGGTGGCGGCGGACAGCACTGACAGCAGTGCCTGACGCGCGACCCGGCTGTGCCCCAGCGGCCGCTCTTGCAGTCTGGGTGCAGCTCCCGGAACCGCTCTTCCATGACCTCGTAGTCGCGCTTCTCCTCTGCGGTGAGGTACATGAGCCCCGGCCAGCTCCCCAAGCCGTCAAACATGGGTTCGCCGCATCCCCGACATGGCACTCCGGCCTTGTACTCGTCCCAGGTGAGCCGTGTACCTTCACGTGCCCATGCTTCACGCCGCTCCGTGTCCCGGCGATCCTCCTCCTCGGCAGCAAGAGCCTTGCGGCGCGCTCGCGCAGCCGCACGCTTCGCCTTCTGCTCATCAGTGAGCTTGGCCATCGATTCCCCTCGGAGGACCTGACGCGTACGGAGCCTACAAAGCTAGTGCGCCTGCGCGGCCGACGGGGAAGTTACAGGACCGAAGGCTCAACCCGGGACGCGACGGTTGGCCCTTCACCCTAAAGCGTGCTCTGACTGCCCATCGGGCCCGGCCAGCGACCTCGCAGAGAACCATCCACCAGAGAACATCGGTGAAGGAGGCCCAACGGTGGACCCCACGGAACGCTCGCTTCGCAGTCGCCTCGCTGCCCACCTCAGCTGGGCAAACACGGCGGACCGTCCCGCCCGTACCGAAGCAGCACGCAAAGCGAGCGAGTCCCGCTTTCTGAGCGAGGCTCGGAAACTCCACCCCTCGGGTACGTCAAAGCAGATCGAGGACGCCGCCCAGTCGCTACGCAAGGCGCACTACGCGAAGCTCGCCCTCCTGTCCGCGCAGGCCAGGCGTGCCAGGAAGGCGACCAATGGGAAGTGAAACGGAAACGGACGTGCCGGAACGCGGCCCGAAGCGGCGCTACACCTATCCCGAGGCTGCCGAGGTCCTCCGCGTCAGGGAACGGTGGCTCCACGACAACATCAGGCGCCTGCCTCACTCGAGGAAGGGCGTCACTGTGACCTTCTCTGAGGCCGATCTGGACGCGATCGACACCATGTTCCACCACCCCGTCACACCCCTTACCCCGGCCCACGCGTATGGCACCAACCCACTGGCTGCCATCAAGCCCAGCGGGCCCCGAAGACGCAAGCCATAGCTGCGTCTTCGATGCTGACCGCCCACGACTCCATGCGTGCTTCGTCTCCCAGGAGCGACCACCCGTACGAGTCATTGCACCTAGCTAAATCCCGGGGTGAGCTGTCGCCATGCATCGTTGGTCTCCCCTGAACGAACGACAGCTCGCCCTGCTCGGCCGGCTCGCAAGCGCCAAGGATTCCCAGCCTTGGGACCCCGGTGAGTTCCGCACGGCCTACGCGCTACGCGACCGAGGGCTGGTGACGATCAAACGCAGCGGGAGCAAGGTGGATGCCCAGGTCACCGAGGAAGGCACCTTCTACATCCAGCACGGCCACCACCCGGACGATCCCGCGCACGCCAGGGACGAAGAGGCCGCCAAAGGGAAGGCGACAGGCGGCACCCGCTCCGCGTCCTACGCAGACAGGCCAGTGGCACTCGCCCGTCGGGCCAAGGCGAAGGAGCTCATCGAACGACTCGTCACGGACAGGCGGGCCACCTTCACCAAGCCCGACGACGCCACGGTGACGGAGTGGCGACGCGTGATCGACTACGCGAAACGCCACAGCCTCGTCCCTGAGGGCAGACGCATCGAGAGTCGCCGCATGTGGAATCGCGACCTGCAGATCTCTCTGGTCGAGGGGGCACACCCCAACTCACTGAGGCAGCGGCCGAATGAGGCGCCGCCCGTCCACGTACCCACTCAGTTGCGCTCTCCGCATCCGGTCGTGGCCGCGCTGAGAGACGACGAGGGCCGACTCGTCATGCCCGCCCCGCTGCGCCGCCGATCGTTGCTGCTTCTCCAGGGCCTCGCTGCCGAGGCAGTACGTCGAGGGCACAAGGTGAAAGAGCATGAAGTCCCCTCCCGCCGACACAGCCATGCCTACACGTACAACGGGCGGCACTACCCTTCCAGCTACTCCCTCCGTGAGGGCGAACTGGACTTGGTCGTGGACGACTTCACCTACACCGTCACGATCCAGCAGGAGTTTCCCCAGTCCACCGATTCAGAGCGCTCCAAGAGCCTCCTCATCGAACTCGGCTACAGCCGATCCAGCCGGCAGTTCCGCTGGGCCGATCGCAAGCGCTGGGTGCTGGAGGACATCCTGGGCGCTGTGCTCCGGGAGATCGAGACCCGCGCCGTAGAGGACGCCCAACGGAAGGTGGAGGAGGAGCGGGCGAAGGCCGAGCGCGAGGTCCGCTGGCGAGCGGCCATGGAGAAGGGGAAGGAGTTGGCCGCGCAAAAACAGTATGCCGAGGCACTCCGTGCGCAGGCCGGCCAGTGGCAGGAAGCCGCGAGCCTGACCGCGTACTGCAACGCCCTGGAGCGTCGGCTGGAAGAGGTGGCCGGGGAAGATGAGGCGGCGGTGGCCTCGACACGCGGATGGCTAGCCTGGGCACGCCGTTACGTTCGGAGCCTCGACCCACTGACCCGTCTACCCGCGATGCCCACCGCCCGCGAACCGAAGTCCGAGGAGCTGGCGGCCTACCTGAACGGCTGGAGCCCGCACGGCCCTGAAGCACACCGCGGCTGGAGAGCCCGCTGAGGAGACTGGAACCGGCCGGGTCAGTCATCGGCTGTGGGACTCCACGAGCCGTATGTCCACAGGCGAACTCCTATATGGCCATAGTGGCGCTGTCAGCTCGGTGGCCTTCTCTCCTTACGGCAGCCTGATCGCCACAGCTGGCCACGACCATTGGGACTGCCGCACGATCGGGTGACCCAGCAGCCTGGTCAGGAGCTACCCCATAGGCGCCGCACTCAGCCCGACCGGTCCACACATGCTCTCCAGCCCTTCACAGCGAGCCGTTCTGTAGAAGGTCGCGGATGGCGTCCTCGTGCCGTCTCACAACGATGCGTCCGTCCCCGTCGCTGTGGATGAGGACGGCGGTCCCTGGAGACAGGCCAGCCTCGGCAAGCACTCCCAGCGGGATGTTCACGACTCCGGCCTCAGACACGATGGCCTCGGCGGGTTCCCTAATCATGTCGCCAGTGTGTCACCGACTGGCACCGCCAGTCCGACTGACCGCGACGGACCCGCACGGCGACCATCTCCGCAAGGTCTGCGTCGTTGACGGCGACCCCCTTGGTCTTACCAAACGTCGGAGCGGTGCCACCGGCTCAGATCATTCGCCCAGATCTGACGGATCGCCTTCGACATCTCCGGCCGGTTCAGCCTCCGGAACGGCGCCGATCGGCTGGCCATTCCGGTAGTACCGCCATGCACTCTTGTACTCAATCGGACTGTCGTCGTACATGATCACGTAACCCATCAGGGCGGTGACCTGCCACTTCGTCGGTATCTCGGCGGAAATCAGGCGGAAAACCTCATCAGCGGTCATCCCATCCGCTGGCACGTGAACTCGCCGGGTCTTGAACTCCGCCGCCTTTCCGTACCTGAAGTTGTACGGGAGCCCCGTCTTGATCGCTTCCAGGAGGGTATGGAGCGTGGTTTCGCCCGCCTGCACGCCCTCAACAGGTCGGTCTAGGTCGATGGGAAACAGGACGTCGAAATGGTTCCGCTTCAGCACGGTGCTGTCCCGCTGGCGACCGGGATCCTTGTTACCGAAGCCGTTGTTGTTCCAGGGGATGTCGCCCTGGCCCTTGTGGTGCGTGATGAGCAGCTGCTCCGGCGCGAGGGCGGAGAAGTCCTCCGCTACGTACAGGCACGAGAAGGCCATCTCCTCCAGGGAGATGTTGCGGCGCCCCGAGATCTTGCGCAGGTGGTTACGGAGGCGGGCCGGCAACGACTTGTCCGCCTTGCCGACGTAGACGAACTTGTCGTTCAAGTAGAGCTGGTAGACCCCAGGCTTCTCCTTGAGCCGCGCCAGATTCTCCTCGGCGAGGGGAGCCCGGTCCAGCCCCTCCAGGGCCTTCGCCAGTTGGTCACCGAGCGCCTTGGTGATGCTCAGGGTGAAGTCCTTGTGGTACTGCGTCCCGTCGTCGGAGCCCACCACCGGCGCCATCTGTCCACTCCCTCGGTCGACATGATCCCCGAGACCCTATCGGTGACCTGTGCACGCGAACGAACCTTCCGATCGAAACGGCTTGAAGATCCACAACTCCGCGGTATGCTTTTGGAATGGCTGAACTGCAAGAAGGATCAAAGAAGGACCGCACGGGCGTCGAACTCTTCGCCGGCGCTGGTGGGCTGGCTATGGCCGTCCACCGTGCCGGCTTCCGCCCTCTGCTCTTCAATGAGTTCGCCAAGCGGGCATGTGAGACCCTCGAAGCGAACGGGGCTCAGCGACTCCCCGCCAACCAGAAGCCGACCCGAGCCCCCCGGCCCGACGAGAAGGTGCCCTTGGTCGCGGGCGACGTCCAAGAGCTCGACATGGACTACCTGGCTGGCAAGGTGGATGTGCTCGCCGGCGGTCCTCCCTGCCAGCCGTTCAGCCTCGGCGGCGTCGCCAAGGGCGACGAGGATAAGCGGAACATGTTCCCGCAGATGTTCAAGGCCGTCCGGCAGATCCAGCCGAAGGCCGTAATCTGCGAAAACGTTCGCGGCCTGCTCAGGCCCTCATTTCGCCGCTACTTCGACTACATCCAGCGCGAGCTGGAACTGCCCTTCGAGGAACGAGTCAAGGACACTAATTGGGAGCAGCATTACCAGCACCTGTTGGATCGGCGCCAGCAGGAGCCGGACGATCCCACGAAGCGGTACGACACTGTCATGATGCCGGTGAACGCCGCCGACTACGGGGTGCCGCAAATCCGCAACCGTGTGATCATCGTCGCCTTTCGTCGCGACCTTAACGTGGACATCGAGCTGTTCAAAAAGCTCGTTCAGCCGACGCACTCCGAAACCGCCCTCATCCGTTCCATGGTGGAAAACGGGGACTACTGGAAGCGGCACTCGAATGTGCCCGACCATGTACGCGAATGGGTCACGGCCCGGCTCCCAAAGAGCGTGCCGATGGACGATGGCCTGCTTCCTTGGCACACCCTGCGCGACGCGCTCGCCGGTATCGGCGACAACAAACCGCTGCCGGAGGTGCCGGACGAGTGGCTGGACCGCACCGAGCACTTCCTCGGCGGGTTCACGGAACACATCGGCTGGCCCGGTGCCCGAATCTACGACGGCCATACCCCCAATGAGCTCGACCGCCCAGCGAAGACCGTGAAGGCTGGAGTGCACGGTGTCCCCGGCGGGGAGTCGGTCATGCTCCTGGACGAGTTGGTGACCGACAGGGCCGCTCAAGGCGGCGTCCGGTACAAGCACCGGTACATGACGGTCCGCGAGACCGCTCGCGTCATGACGTTCCCTGACACGTGGGAACTCAAAGGGCCCCGAGGGGAGAAGATGCGTCAGTTGGGCAACGCAGTGCCAGTTGCCCTTGGCGAGGTCTTCGCCAAGGCGGTCGCCACCGTCCTGGATGAGGCGGAGGGGCGTCAGAAGTGACCGGGCCCACCAGCAGGGCGCAGAGCGGTTGGAAGCACGACTCGCCGCCGGACCGAGCGTGGAAAGGGCGGCCCGGTAGAACCCGGGCCACCATCGCGGCCGAACAGGACCGAGCCGCTGGTGGTCGCCACAGGCGCTCGGTGGCTCTTGGCGAGGGACGGTTCGCCCGGGCGTCGGTGGAGCTGAAGGTACTTCCCGACACACGACGCATTCGCGCGTACCTGCGTTGGTCCGACAGGGGCAAGTCCCCGGCTCGCTACCTGGGGCAGGTCGAATGTGAGACGCGTGCCGCAAACCTTGCCGAGGGTTGGAAGATGGCCTGGGAGAAGGGCCTTGTCACCGAGGAACCGCCGGCAGAAGGATCCTGGGCTTCGTCGCCGTCGGTTCGCGCCGTCATGCGGGCAAACCGCAGCAGAGATACCCGACCCGAGGTGAGGCTTCGATCCTTGCTGCACAAGCAGGGACTTCGCTACCGCGTGGCGGCTCGCCCCCTCCCTGAACTGCGTCGCACAGCTGACCTGGTCTTCACCAAACCCAAGGTTGCGGTTTTCGTCGACGGTTGCTTCTGGCACGGCTGCTCGGAGCACCTTCGGGCGTCACACAAGAACGTCGAGTTCTGGCGAAACAAGATCGAAGGCAACCAGGCCCGGGACGCGGACACAGATCGCCTCTTGCGAGAGGCTGGCTGGCGGGTCGTTCGCGTCTGGGAGCACGAGGCCCCCGACGTAGCTGCGGCGCGGGTGATGTCAGTCGTGCGAGCCTCGCCACCAGACCGGCATGAATCCGAACAATCGGCGTAAATCATGGAGAGATAGCTACACTCGCCGACTCTCGGCACATGCACCCGGGACTGATTAGCACATCGGGCTGAAGGTCGGCACCGGTGTCGGTAGGTAGGATCCCGCCCATGCCTACCAGCCCTGATGACGCGACATCTTCGTTGTTTGACCCGTTGGGCCTTGACTTGCTCGGCCGTAATCTCCGAGAGGAGATGAACGGGCGTCCACGTGTTCCCCTGGACGAGGTGAAGCCGTTTCCGGGCGCAGGACTATATGCGCTCTACTACAAAGGCGACCTTTCGGTTTACAAGGACCTGAAGGGTCTCGATACCCCTATCTATGTAGGGAAGGCGTCGGCCAGCGACAGCAGCTACGGAGACCCGCCGAACATGACGGAGCGAAAGCTGTTCGGCCGAATAAGAGACCACCGCAACAGCATCAAGCAGGCGGACAATCTCGACCCCACCCATTTCGACGTAAGATTTCTAAACCTAGACGACATCTGGATCGTTTTGGGCGAACGGGCTCTTCTGCGGGCTTATAGTCCAGTTCTCTGGAATACCGTGATGACTGGATTCGGCGGCAACTCGCCGGGCAGAGGGAGGAGGAACGCCCGCTCAGTTTGGGATTCAATCCATCCGGGACGGACGCGAGCTGCATCCCTGCTCTGCAACCGCAATTACAGTTACACAGAGATGAAAAAACTCATCTCGGACGGTATCGAAATTTCACTAATGAAAGCGGGAGCGGAACGCAACAAGAAGTTGAAGGAGTTTCGCAATCGGCCTGCGCAAATCATTTGGGAGGAAGCGCAAGGTTCCGGGCCAGGACCTAAACCAGTCCTCGTCTTCCGAGAGAATGTGTTCGTAGAGGAGAACAGTCGATTCGGATTCGACTTGAGCACTCTCGAATGGAAATTGACTGACGCTCCAAAACAGACAACAGCGGAAGCGGCCGCACTCGACGCAGCCGAGGCATAGGAAATCGGCGAGACCGCTTTACCGACACTCGGAGGGTCGGCGGTTCCCCCGACAACGGGACTGACGGGCTGAGGCGCTTTCCCGACGGGCGGACCATGATCCAAAGCTGAGGTCGGCTCAGTTGTCTGAAACCGGTGCCCGACGTCGGTACCCTGGAGCGCATGTCTACTGCCCCGGTTCGCGTTCGTTTCGCCCCGTCCCCGACCGGCATGTTCCATGTCGGTGGTGCACGGTCCGCTCTCTACAACTGGGCCGTGGCACGACAGTCCGGCGGTACGTTCGTCCTGCGGATTGAGGACACAGACGCGGCCCGAAACAAGCCGGAGTGGATCGACGGGATCATCAACGCGCTCGCGGCAATCGGCATCCACAGTGAGAACGCAGCCTTCGAGGGGCCCTACTTCCAGTCGCACAACGCAGACCGGCACCGGGAAGCGGGTCTGCAGCTCTTCGCGGCCGGTCGGGCGTACTACTGCGACTGCAGCCGGGAGCAGCTGAAGGAGCGCACGGGCTCGGATCACCTGGGTTACGACGGGTTCTGCCGGGACCGGGGACTGGCTTTCGAGGAGGGACGGGCGCTGCGGTTCCGGACGCCTGACGAGGGCGAGACCGTCGTGGTCGACCTGGTCCGCGGGGAGCCAGCGTTCCCGAACAACGCGATCGAGGACTTCGTCATTGCCCGGGGTGACGGGTCCCCGGTCTTCCTGATCGCCAACGTGGTCGACGACCTGGACGAGGGCATCACGCAGGTCATCCGCGGTGAGGAGCACCTGTCGAACACGCCGAAGCAGCAGTTGCTGTGGGAGGCGCTCGGCGCCAAGCCGCCGGTGTGGGCGCACCTGCCGGTGATCGTGAACGAGAAGCGGCAGAAGCTGTCCAAGCGCCGTGACAAGGTCGCGCTGGAGGACTACCTCGCCGAGGGCTTCCTCCCCGAGGCGATGGTGAACTACCTCATGCTCCTGGGCTGGGGGCCCGGTGACGACCGGGAGATCATGCCGCACGAAGAGCTGGAGCAGCTCTTCCGGATCGAGGACGTCAACACCGCGCCGGCCTTCTTCGACGTGAAGAAGCTGACTGCGTTCAACGGCGACTACATCCGCGCGCTCTCGCCGGAGCAGTTCGCCAACGCCTGCGCGCCGTGGCTCGTCGCCCCGTACGCGCCGTGGGCCCCGGAGGCGTTCGACAGGAACTTCTTCGAGGCGGCGGCCCCGCTGGCCCAGACCCGACTGGCGCTTCTGTCAGAGATCACCAGCTATGTGGACTTCCTGTTCCTCGACGAGCCGGTCGAGGACGAGGCGTCGTGGAACAAGGCCATGAAGGCCGGCGCCAGCGACATCCTGTCCGACACCCGTGCCGAACTGGCCTCTGTCGCGGACTGGAAGGCGGACGACCTGAAGGCCGTCCTGCTCGCCGTCGGCGAGAAGCACGGCCTCAAGCTGGGCAAGGCCCAGGCGCCCATCAGGGTAGCGGTCACCGGCCGGACAATCGGACTCCCTCTGTTCGAGTCCATGGAGCTGCTCGGCCGGGACCGCGTGCTTGCCCGTCTGGACGCCGCGGCCAAGAAGCTGACCGCTACGCAGGCATAGCCGTTGGTCAGGCGACCTGCGCCAGCAGGTCGCCCCAGGCGTTGTCGAAGTAGTTCAGATCGAACCGGGCCAGGGCCTCGTATGCGGCCTTGGCCTCGCTCTGGCGCGCCGCCACGCGTTCCCGGACCTGCGTCGGCAGGCGGTCGAGGACCGGGGCTGGCTGACCGGTCAGGGTAGCGAGGTCGCCCAGGCCGGCCACCGGGCGGATCAGGCAGGGCAGGCCGAGCAGCAGGGCCTCGGCCGCGCAGCGACTCCAGCCCTCCCGCATCCGGGGAAGGAAGACACCGACGTCGCACGCACACAGAAGCCGCAGGTAACGCTCGCGTTCCACGTCGTAGTGGGCACCGTCGAAGCCGATGGTGTTGCTGCCGCTGGTGATCACCCGCAGCCTGGGGTCGCCGGCCAGAGCCGCCGAGACCTCCTCGATGCCCTTCCAGTGCACGGCCTTGCCCGCGTACACGCCTATCGCGTCCGGGGGCAGGTCGAACTCGGCGCGGCATTCGGCGCGGTCGAAGCCGCGTGCCCTCTCGATCTCCGTCATGTCGAAGGCGTTGTAGATCACACGCACGTTGCGGATGCCTCGGGCCCGGAGGAATTCCGCCCAGTACGGGGCGACGCAGACCACGGCGGCGCATTGCGGCAGCATCCGGAACAGGTGCTCCCAGAGCATGGCCTCGACGGGTGCGGAGTCGTGCTGCAGCGGCTCGTAGTGGTGGAGGAGGAACACCGTGCGGGCCCTCATCTCCGGGGTGAAGAGCAGCAGGCTCAGGTCGTCCCATACGAAGGCGCCCGTGGTGCCGTGCAGCGCCCGTATGGAAGGGGCCAGGCGGGCAAGGTGGCGGAGCTTGCGCCAGCGGCGGACGCGGTAGGTGCGCTTGTGGTCCGGGACCGTGCGCCACTCCACATCGTCGGCCGTCGCCTCGTGGAGCATCCGCAGGTAGACCCGGCCGCCGGTCCGGCCGACCGGCTCCATCGAGTAGACGATCCGCTTCACGGACGTACCTCCTGTTGGTGTCGGTCGTACTCGGCGTGGAGCAGCGCGTGCATGGCCGCCAGGTGGGGGCTGAGGCTGCGGGCGGCGTCGGCAATCGGGAGGTAGAAGTCCTCCAGGCTCCGGAGGAACCGTTGGCGCCGGTCAAGGTTGGGCGAGAGGGCAAGGTCGCGCAGGTTGTGAAGGCGGTCGGCGAACCGGACGAGGAGGTCCTCGGATGGGAGCACGGCCTGCTTGAAGCGCCAGTTGGTTTCATCGCCGGCGGCCTTGGGGCGCTGTTCGAGGCGGTGGTCGGCGGTCATGGCACGCAGGCGGGCGGTGAACCGGGCTCCGAGGTGCTGGACGAGCAGCGCCTCCGCTTCGGGAGCCACTTCCAGGGCGTCGTGGAGAAGGGCGAGGACGAGGGTCTCGGGGTGGCTGACCCTGATTTCGGTGCGCAAGAGCGTGACGACGGCCAACGGGTGCTCCAGGTACGGGGCGCCCTGGTCGCGGGTGTGGCCGTCGTAGATGGTGAGGGCCAGGGTGCCGGCGACTTCGGCGAAGGACTGCTCGTCTGTGCTCCACAGGACGGTGCCGAGCACGGTGAGGACGTGGTCCAGGTCGGTGGGGTTCATCCGCCTCACCTCGTGAGGAGAGCCGTGGCACGGGGGTCGGACACGTGGTCGGCGAGCAGGAGAGTGTCCCCGACAGCCAGGGCGTCGAGGCCGAGGCCAGCCGCCGCTGCCACGGCCTGCTCGGCGGTCCGCAGGATCGGGGTGCCCTTTCGGTTGAACGAGGTATTCAGCAGCAGCGGTAGTCCGGTGCGCTCGTGGAACTGCTCCAGGAGTTCGCGCAGGCCCTGATGGTGGGGGGCGACGGCCTGGACGCGAGCGGTGCCGTCATGGTGGGTGACTGCGGGGATGCGGGCGACCTGGCACCGTCGGACGTGAGCGACCCGGTTCATGAAAGGGTCGCCCTCCGACATGAACCACTCCGTGGCGTGTTCGGCCAGGACAGCCGGGGCGAAGGGACGGTACGTCGCTCGCTTCTTGATCGCGTTGAGTCGATCACGCGTGGCGGTGTGGCCGGGGTGGGCGAGGATTGAGCGATGACCGAGGGCACGCGGCCCAAATTCGAGCGGCCCCCGCACCCAGCCGACGATGTGTTGCTCCGCGAGCAGCGCGGCCACGGTTGGTTCCAGTCCCCGTCCGAGGCCGGTCAGGGCGCGGTACCCACTCGGCACCGCCAGCGTTGGCACGGCACCCGGGTGCGGGCCCCAGGCCGCGTCTGTTGGCACTGGGAGGCGCTCCTGCCCGAGCTGGTAGTGCCAGCCGTAGAGCGCGGCACCCACGGCAGTGCCCGCGTCGTGCGGGGCCGGTGCCACGAAGAGGGTGTCGAAGCCGCTGTCGGCGGCCAGCTGACCGTTGAGGTGGGAGTTCAGTGCGCACCCACCCGAGAACACCAACGTCGAGGATCCGGTGAGACGTTGCAGGTGTCGGGCGACGTGGACGACCGATTCGGCGAAGACCTCTTGAACGGCGGCGGCCAGGTCGGCCCGTTCGTGTTCTGGCTGCTCCGCGACATTGTCGGCGGTCCAGGCCCGGCCACCGAGCAGCAGCGGGGTGCCGCTGTCCGCCGATCCCCAGGGGTACTCGATGCGCACCTCGCCGTCGTCTCCGAGCCGTACGAGATCCCGGAGCTGAGTTGCGTAGCGCTGGGGGTCGCCGAAGGCCGCGAGCGCCATCATGCTGCCCTCGGGTTCGTCGCCGGGTGGGATCACTCGTCGGGCGAGGTTCCGGTAGAAGTGCCCGAGGGAGGAGTGGATGCGCCGGGGCCCGGCCGGGCTGGGGACAACGGTCGGCATGCCCTGGTGGAGGCGGTCGATGCGATCGGGTCGCAGGCCGTACCCGGTGATGCGCTCCCGGCCCGGACCGAAGTCGGACCCGAGAGAGGAGCCGCCGGCGTCGATGACCAGGCCCGCTGCGTACTCGTGGCCGGAGAGCAGGTAGCCGGAGAGCACGTGGGCCGTGTGGTGGGAGAGGAGGCGGAGGTGTTCGCCGAGCGGGGCGGGCAGGAGGGCGGCGAGTTCGTCGCGCTCCTCGGCCAGCCACCAGCCGCCGGCGGGGTTGGGGCGCATGGAGGCGGTCCAGACGACGTCGATGTCCTGCGGTTCGAGGTCGGCGGCCTCCAGGCACCACTGGAGCGCGCGGGTTGGGGTGGTGAGAGTGCCCTTGCGGGTGGGGTGGTTGTGCTTGACGCCGCTCCAGCGTTCCTCTTCGGCCGCGTAGAGGCGGCCGTCGACGACTAAGGCGGCGCTGGTGTCGTGGTGGAAGTTCAGTCCGAGGACTGCGGGCATGGTCGTGTACCTCCGGTGTGCGGTCAGACAGTGAGGGCCGGGGCGGGGAGGAGGGCGGCGCCGGAGTCGGTGTACTCGTGGCAGCGCAGGCAGAATCGGAAGTGGTGGCCTCGGGGCGCGAAGACCTTCGCCGCGAAGTCCTCGTCCCAGATGCTGAACTCGCTGTCGTCCTTCGCCATAGCGTTGAAGCAGCGGTAACAGGACCCGTCCATCTCGATCATCAGGTGCTGGTCGAGATAGCGGTCGCAGAGGCCACGCAGCTCGTTCGCCGGCTGGCCGACGTCGACGTGGTGCACGTGGTTGGTGACGTGGATGGCGCTGTACGAGTCGCAGAGCCTCGCGAGATGCGTGAGGCGGGCGGCACTGATGCCTTCCAAGACGCTGTTGATGACCACGGTCTTGCCCGCCTCGCGGAGGCGGGGCACTACAGCGTGGACCTCGTCGTAGTTCTCGTGCTCGTCGTCGCAGCCGATGAGGACCTGGTCGTACGAGCGGAGAGTGGCGTCCATGATCCGCTTGTTGCGGGCCAGAGTGATGGCGTTCGTGCCGAGGACCATGACTTTGTCGGGCAGGCGGGCGCGGGCCGCGTCGCTGAGGGCGGGGAAGTCCCGGTGCACCGTGGGCTCGCCGCCGTTGATGTGCAGCTGCTGGAACGGGATGGTCTCCAGCCTGGCCAGGATGGTGGAGAACAGCTCCATGGGCATGTTCTCGCCCTGGGCGCCGTCGGCGAAGATGCAGAAGTCGCAGGACCGGTTGCACTTGGTCGTGATCTTGACCTTGGCCGTCTTGAGGGTGCGGGGCAGGGGTGCACGCGCGGGCATGACGGGACTCCTCGTGTCAGGGGTGGACGTCACCGGGGGTGTGGCTGAGGAAGTCCTGCACGGTGGACCTCTGCTGGTGCCAGAGCGCGAGGGTCGCGCGCAGGGCACCGGCGGTGGTCGGGCCGGTGGGGATCAGCCTCGCCATTCGGGCGGCCAGCCGCTGGGCGGGAGTGGTCTCGTCGGCCGCGAGCTCGTTCAAGGTCCCTGCGGCGGATCGGAGTTCCTTCGCTTCGCGCCGGATCAGATACTCGGTCGCGACACCGGGCGGCGGGTCGAGGTAGTACAACCAGCGGGCGACGCGTACGCGGAGCATCCCGGTTGTCATCACCCAGTCGGTGTCGGCGTGAAGGTCGCACTCGCCGACGGTGCTGGGCGCGTCGGGAACGCGGCGCATCGCCGCCTCCAGCGCGACATGGGCCGTGCGAAGCAGGTGACGCGGGCCCCGAGGGCGAGCGTCGGACCGGTCGTCGGCGTGCCCGAGAAACAGTTCGGCGTACCCGTCCAGCCCGTCCGGCCGCCACTGCGTGAGGGCGGCCGTCTTGCCGGGGCAGCGGGTCCGTGTCGCGAGAGCGGCTGCGGCGAACCAGCACGGGGCGAGGTAGTGCCAGGCCACGCAGTGGCGCCGGTACGCGGCAACGTCCTCCACCACGTTGTCGGTGCTGTCCGCCGCCAGCTGGTACCGGCCGCCCAGCCGGGCTTGGAGGATTCCCCGGTAGAACCGCTCGTCGACCTCGCGCCACGGCGCCATCTGGGCCCGTGACTTCCAGCGTTGGAAGTCACGGACGCTCCCGCTGATCAGCGACCAGGTCGCCAGCTCGGGCGCGGAGACAAACCGTCCGTCGGCCTCGACCATGGTGAACGCGAAGCCGGGCGGGTGCTCCAAGAGACGCTTGTGAGAGATGTCCCTGCCGACCGCGGCCGTGTGAGCGGCGGCCAGGCGGTGGTTCCACTCCTCCCAGTCCGTCGGTGCCTCTGGGATGAGGATCCGCACGTCGATGTCGGAGTGGGGAGCCAGCAGGTCGGCCGACTGCCACTTGTGGGTGAGCATCGCCGCGCCGACCCCGTGAGCGTCCAGCTCGCGCTCGTACAGCGCCCCGAGCCCCGGGTACAGGGGCGCCTCAACCATGACCATCACCCCTCCTCGGTGAATGCGCGGGCGCAGGAGGGCCGGGCCGCTTCCGTGGTCAGGAGAGGGAGAAGCGGCAGGACCGGGGTGCCTTCGGGACGCTCCATCCGGTCCCAGCGCAGGTCGTAGTCGACGTAGTGGAAGCCCTGCCAGGCGTCGTTGGCGTTGCGGTCGAGCATGGCCTGGAAGAGGTGGGCGAAGGCGTTGCCGAGGGTGCCGTCGGCGAGATGGGGCTTCAGAGGGATGTCGCGGTTGTGGAGGATGCAGGGGCGGGCCACGCCCGTGGGCGTGATCTTGATGCGGTTGGCGTCGGAGCAGGTGGCACAGCTGGAGTTCGAGATGAAGCCGATCGAGCCCGCCCAGCCGTCCGGGCGAAGATACTGCCCGGGGCTGCGGACCCCGAGCTCGTCCCTGCGCACCTCGCCGGCGTTCGCGAACCACTCGTGGAGACGGTCTCGAACCTCCGCCTCGCTGATGAACTCGGTGTCGAAGAGCTCTTGGGCGGGGCCAATGTTCTGGAGTTCGATCAGCCTGACGGCGATGGGCAGGTCGCGGGCAAGCTCGGCGACGGCGAAGGCGTCATCCAGGTAGGTGCGCTGCAGAACGCAGTTGATCTTCACGCGCAGGCCGAGGGCGAGAGCGGTGTCGAGGGTGCGCCGGGTGACGCGCGGGTCACCGCCGCCCATGATCTCGGCGGACCGGGCGGGGTCGAGGCTGTGGAGGCTGAGATTGAGGTACGTCAGGCCGGCGCGGTGGAGCTTCTCGACGCTCAGGCCGCGGCGCAGGTTGCCGTGGCTGGTCATGCCGATCGCGGCATCGGACCCGAGGCCGTCCGCCAGTCCCGCGATCACGTCGAGGATGTCCGCCCGGAGGGTCGGCTCGCCGCCGGAGCAGTGCGCCTTCTTGATCTTCCAAGCGCCGGCCTCGGCGGCAATGGCCGCGTAGTCGGATGCGGTCAGGGGGCGGTCCTTGTGCCCGTAGTCCGGCATGCAGCGAGGCTTGCAGAACACGCAGTCCAGGTTGCAGAGCGAGTTCAGGGTGAAGGCCAGGTAGGGGTGGTTGCGGCCGGTCGTCGCGAAAGCGGCAACCAGGTCGCGGTGGCGTGTGGTCGGCATCGGTCAGCCTCCTACGAGGGGAGAGCGAGCAGCGGGCACCTCGGCCAGGCCGTTGAGCGGCTGGTCGGTGAGGTAGCGGCGCAGGTTGTCGGCGAAGAACGCGACCGCCTCGTCCATGTACGTGCGGCTGAGCGTGGAGCTCTTCGGCGTAAGGACGACCCGCGGGTGAAGCCGCAGTGGATGGCGGACCGGCAGCGGTTTCGGGGCGAAGACGTCCAAGGCTGCGCCGCGAAGGTGGTCAGCGTTGAGAGCGGCCAGCAGGGCCGACTGGTCGACGGTCGTCGCACGGCCGAGATTGAGGAAAAGGGACTTCGGCTTGAACGTCGTGAAGAGGTCGTGGTCGAAGAAGCGGTCAGTGGCCCGGGTGGCGGGCAGCAGATCGACCACCACGTCGGCGACGGCGACCGCCTGGTGCACTGCCGACGCGTGCATCCACGTGATCCGGCTCTCGACGGCCACCGGCGGGGTGCGCCGTACGCCGACGACGTCCATTCCGAAGGAGCGGGCCGCGCGAGCGAGGTGCTCGCCAATGCTGCCACAGCCGACGATGGTCATCGTCGCGCCCGCCAGGTCGAAGAACTCCTCCGCCAGGTCGTCCTTCCACCAGGAACGGTTCCGCTGGACCCGCTGGCTCTTGAACAGGCCACGTGAGAATCCCAGGAGCATCCCCATGGCGTGCTCCGCCATGGGCCTGCCGTGGAACCCGTACGAGCGGGTCAGAGCGACTCCGACGGAGTGGGCCTCGGCAACAGGCAGATGGTCGGTGCCGGCTGCCGGGGAGGCGATCCACTTCAGGTGCGGGGCGCCGAACAGCCACGACGGCTTGAACGTCCAGCCGAAATAGACGTGCGCTTCGGCCAACTGGTGCGGCACGGTCTCCTCAGTCGCCGTACGGAACTCCACTCCGGGGAAGGCGGCTGACAGCGCCCGCTCGTGCTCGACGGACAGCCGCCAGAAGCGGTGCGGGGACTCCAGGCTGACCAACACAACCGGCCGGTTCATCGTGATCGTCCTTCCGCGCTTGACGCGGGTTCCAGGGCCCAAGGGGCGATGCGCCCGATGACGGAAGCGATGCTGGCTTCGTAGTCGTGACGCGAGCGCACCAAGGCCGCCCCGGCGCTCCGGAGCCGGTCACGTTCCCTGGGCAGGACGGTCAAGGCGCGATGGATCGCGGAGGCCAGAGACTTGGCGTCCCGTGGTGCGGCGGTGAAGCCGGTCTCGCCTTCGACGACCGTCTGGGCGAGTCCGCCGGCCGTGGTCGCCACCACTGGGCCGGCTCCGGCCGCGAACGCCTCCAGGGGGATGCGCCCGAAGGGCTCCTCGCGTGAGGGAGCGATGACTGCGCGCAGGGCCGGGTTGTACAGCCATGCGCGGATCGCCGGGGTGAAGCGCGTGATCAGGGTCGCGTCCAGGCCGTGTGCGTGGATGTGCGCCGCCAGGTCCTCCTGGTATGAGGTGGGGCGCTCGTGTTCGTCCGAGGTCACGGCCGCCAGGACCAAGTGCGGAGCGCGAACCCCACGCTGCTTGAGGAGGAGCAGCGCCTCCAGAAGGTCATCGAAGCCCTTGGTCGGCACGGCACGGCCCATGGCGAGAAGGAATCCGGCGCGGGCCTTGAAGGGCAGAGGCAGCACGATGGTCGGCCTGGCCATCTCCTCCCGTATCAGCCCGTTCGGGATGCTCACGATGCTTCCCCGAGGGACGGCGTAGTTGACGAGGAGATGGCCCCTCATGTGGGAGGAGATGGCGCCGATGCGCCCGCCACGGACCGTTGCCGCCCGCAGGGCGCCCCGTTCCCAGCGAACGCGGGACACATCCTTGGGCCGCGTCAGCGCCGTCGTGGAACGGGGAACGAGTAGCAGGTCCGTGGTCGGCGACGTGTAGGGCGCCAGCCCGAGGAACGGGATGTCGAGGCCGATGAGGAGGCACCGGTTCGCTCGCTCAGCGATGCGTACGGCCGCCTCGCCCGCCAAGTCGCACAGCTGCACGGAACCGTGGATCGACTCCGGCGCCGCCTGGACCTCCGGGGTCGTGATGACGTCGGCCTCGGCCTGACGAAGCATCTGCTGGACCTCGCCGGCCCACCGCCGGTCGTGCGCTCCCTCTGTCTCCGGCACGTGCGGGGTGATGACACAGAGGCGGCCTGGCGGCAGGATGCGGGCGAGCGCCGTAAGGAAGGAACGGTTACTGAATCCAGTGCCCGACGCTGCGCCGTAGAAGCCCTCGTGGAGGGCGACGATGACGCGGGGCCGCCGGACAGCCTCCGACACGACCGTGGGCGGGGGTGGTGAAGTTGCATGGTGCATGCGCACTGGGTGGTGCCTCCTTCGAAGAGGGGTGTCACGGGCGAGGGCATCAGGCGCTGGCAGTCGAGGACCGAACCTCACGGGTGAGCCGACACCAGGCGCGGGTGCCGCAGGTGCCGGTCGTCAGCGACCAGGCGTCGGCTAGGGCCTCGACGATGACCAGACCTCGTCCCGATTCGGCCTCCTTGCCCGGAGCCTGAGGGGAAGACGGCGCCCGTTGAGAGCAGCCGCCGTCGGTGACGGTGATCTCGACCTCCAGACCGCCGGTGGTCGGGTTTGCGCGATCGACGCACAGGACCAGGGGCGGGCTGCCCGAGGCGAAAGCGTTCGTCGCGAGCTCCGACGTGATGAGACGTGCGTCATCGAGGAGGGTCTCCTCGGCTCCGTGGAGCGCAACGGCCACAGCCTCCCTGGCGACTTCGGCCGCCTTCGGCCCGTACGGCAGATCCGTGATCAGCGTGGTCCCGCCGGCGCCGTCGGTATGTCCGGACGCCGGGCCGCACGCCGGACGCTCGGTGTCGTGGTCCAGCACACCGCCGAGACGGCTTCGCGCGGTGCTCGTGCGGTATCTCAAGGCCCACCTCTTTCCGTCGGCACCGAGGGCGGCGCCTTCCGCCGGGGTCCAAGAACACCGGAGGAGCGGGGTCGTGCAGGACCCGATCAACGGGTCAACTCGGTCAACTTCGTTAAGCGGCAGGTGAACCAGCGGCCCGAGGGCGGCACCATGAGGGAGCGCGAGAAGTGATGGACGAACCACTGGGGCAAGAGGTGGTCGCACGTGGCACCGCAGGCAGGGGAACCCAACGCCGTACTGGCGGGGTGCCTCGACGAACTCGGGTGGAGCCCGAAGGCTCTCGCTCGCAAGCTCAACAGGGTGTTCGGAGCTGGGACGGTTGCTGAGTCGGCGCCTTACCACTGGCGGGACGCCGGCTCGTTGCCGCGCTCGCCGTTGCCGATGATGGCCGCCTACGTGCTCTCCCAGGAGCTGGGTAGACCTGTGTCGGTGGCCGAACTCTGGCAGGGCCGCGTGGGCGACTCTTCGACGCTCGTTCCGGCCGACACGGATCTCGCACGGCCCTGGACCGTGCAGGGGATGGAGGCGACCGTGGAGGATTGGGTGATGGGAGGGCTCGTCGACCGACGCCGGTTCCTCGCGATCTCAGGTGCGGGGCTCCTCGCGATCGTCGCCCAGTACCTCGACGGCACCGCGGGGCGCGGCCAGTACACGCATCGGATCTCACCGTCCGTGGGTGCCGATCCGCTCGTAGACCAAGTCGATCAGCACCTGCCTATGCTCTCCGCGCTCGATGACGAGCACGGTGGGGCACGGCATCTCCCTTACGTAGGTGCCCAGTTCCGTGCGGTCGGCCTTCTGATCCGCGAGGGCGGTCACGCTCCCGCCGTCGCGAGCCGTCTCATTCGCGCGCTCGCGGAGATCGGCCAGCTGGCCGGCTGGATGGCGTTCGACGCTGCCGATCACGGTCTGGCGCAGCGCTACTTCGCCACGGCGCTACGCGCGGCGCATCAGGTCAACGACCTTCCCCTGTGCGCCCACATCCTTGGCGACCTCTCGTTCCAGGCCGCGAGCCGGGGCCACCCGGCCGACGCCATCGCACTCGGCGAAGCCGCCCGCCGCGCCAGCGACGCCGCACCGCCGGCCGTACGGGCATCCGTCCTGTCCCGGCTCGCGTACGCGTACGCCACCGCCGACCGTGACAACGACTTCGCCCACACCCGTGGGGCCGCACGCGAACTGATCACTAGCCGGGACGGCGCCCAGGAGGAACCCCGCTGGATGTACTTCCTCACCGACAACCACCTCGACTGCCAGGCCGGCTACGGCCTTGTCCAGATGGGCCGCGCCCAGCTGAAGACGGACGGTGGTACGCGGGGACGACGCTTCCTCGCCCAGGGTGCGGAGATGCTCCGGTCCGGGGCGTACGACGTCCCGCGCGGTGACCCCAGCCAGCGCAGGGCCATGTTCGAAGGGGCCTGGCTGGCCCTGGGCTACAGCGCCCGTGGTGATCTGGAGGCCGCCTGCGAGGCCGGCCAGATCGTCACCGACCGCCTCGACGTCGTGCGCTCACCACGCAGCGCGGCCCTGCTCCACCAGCTCGCCGCAGACCTGCGCCGCCGACAGCGCAACGCCCACGTTCGCAGCTTCCTGCCGACCCTGGAGCACGCCCTCGCTCAACATGCCCCGTCGACACCACCCGGCCGTTAGGGTCAGGATCATGGCCGCAGGGGAGCGTGTTGTCGTTGTCGGGGCTGGGGTGGCAGGGCTCACCACCGCTGTCATTCTCGCCGAGGCCGGCGTCTCGGTGCATGTCATCGCTGAGGAGGTGCCAGGCGTCACCTCGCTGGCGGCCGGGGCGATGTGGGGTCCGTACTTGGTCGAACCGAAGGACAAGGTTGACCAGTGGGGACAACGGTCTCTGGAAATCTTCCGTAGGCTGGCCGAGGATCCGGCCACGGGCGTCCGGCTCACCAGCGGCATCGAGGCATCCCGCACAGCCAAGGCGCCACCGGCCTGGGCAACCGCCCTACCCGGCTTCCGGCCGTGCGGGCCGGCTGAACTACCGGCCGAATTCTCGGCCGGCTACCGGTTCACCGTGCCGCTGATCGACATGCCCACCTACCTCAACTACCTCCTGCATCGGCTTGATGCCGCTGGTGGAACAGTCGAGCGGCGACGCCTGGCGTCACTCTCGGACGCCGGCCCGTCCACCGTGATCGTCAACTGCACGGGCCTCGGTGCCAAGGATCTACTCCCTGACCCTGACCTGCGGCCCATCCGCGGCCAACACGTCGTCGTCACCAACCCAGGGTTGACCGAGTTCTTTTCCGAGGACACCGGCCTCTCACCGGACCTGCTGTGCTTCTACCCACACGGCGACACTGTCGTCCTGGGCGGCACGGCCATCGACGGTGAGGGTGGCCTAGCCTCCGACGGCACGGCGGCGGCCAACATCCTGGCCCGCTGCGCCGAGGTCGAACCCCGTCTCGCCACAGCCCGCGTTCTGGAGCATCGGATCGGTGCCCGGCCCACCCGGGCTACGGTCCGGGTGGGCGCTGATCGGCAGGAGGACGGCACCATGGTCGTGCACAACTATGGGCACGGAGGCGCTGGCGTCACGCTGTCATGGGGTTGTGCCGGAGAAGCTTATGAGCTGCTCGCAAGCGAGTGAGGCAAAGCTTCCAGGACCCAAGTCTGAATCGCTGCCCTTGGATACTCCCAACCGGGCTGCGATAGGAGCCCGCTCCTTCTGAAGTGGGTTCGCTTTCAGTTGGCGCCTTCGAGCGCAGACGCTCGTTCTCCATCTCCGCAACGGCCACCCGTTTGCCCAGCTCACGGCCAGGTTCGGCATCGGGGCCATATCCTCGTACCGGTACATCACCGCAGCCGTCGAGATTCTGGCCGCCCTCGGCCGCAACTTCCCTCGACGACTCGATGACCACAGGGGGGGTGACGTCTCGCCTGAGACGTAAGCGACCCCGGTCGCTCCTGCGAGGCCCTGGCCAAGGAGGTACCCAGTGGGTCACCCCGCCAGGTGAAAGGGCGCATTCTACGCACCAATTACGCGAAGAGGACCTAGTCCGGCCTGGTCCCCTCGAACGGGACAACTCCCTCGACCACCGTTCGGCAGGGCGCGTATCACCAAAGCAAGGGTCCCGGCCGGCGGGTTCAGCACCGGAGGTGGGGCCATAGCCCGACTCCCGTAACGGAGGAGACAAAGCATGCAAGACACGCCAACGGCCACCAGTGGCAACGGCCACGAGGGCCACACCAGCCAGCCTCTCGGGAGTGCTGGCCAGGCTGCCCGGCTCCAGCCCGTCCCCGCAGCCCCGTCCGACAGCGAGCCCGCCGGGGGAGGGTCCCCTGTCCAGCGGACATTCACCTTCACCAGCACCGTCACGGGCGAAAGAGTGACCGTGACCTGCATGCCCGGCTGCACGGTCGACCACAAGGCAGACAGCGACACGCCCACGCACCCGCACGACATCTACTGCGATATACCCGGCACAGCCGACGAACTGCCCCTCTACGGCCCGCTGTGCACCACGCGAGGCCCGGAGGACTTCCGCTTCCTCAGCTGGCAGATCCAGTCCCACCCCTTCTCGGGTCGGCCAGCGGAGAGGCTGCCCTTCGTGGCCATTGAGGTCTTCGATGACCACTACATCGAATACCTCGAACCGGACACACTGCAGGTGATCATCGGCTGCCTGCAGAAGCGGGTCGATTCCCTGCGCGAGGCCCACGCCCAGCTCGTCAACCTCCGCACCGAGTACGTCAACCTTCCGGGGGTGGCAGCATGAAGGCCACGTCCGTCACCGAACGCGCCATCGCCGAGGTGGAAGCGTTCCGTACCAAGATGCGGGAAATCGGCTCGTGCTCCCCTGCCGTGGAGAAGTTCGCCGACGACGTGATCGTCCGCATCATCGTCTGCGGATCCCCGAGGGCCGCCGTCGAAGCGGCGATGCGTAACGTCCTCAGCGAGTCGACGGAGGTGACGGTATGACGACGTTGACCACACGTGCTGGCTACGACGCCTTCCGTGACCGCATGTGCGACCACTTCGGACGGCTGCCCAACGGGCTTGGCAGCCAGCACCTCCACATCGAGCAGGCCCCGCTCGGCCCGGATGAGTACTTCACTCACCGGCTCGACAACGACGGCCACCACATCGTCTACGACCCGCGGCAGACCAGCGGGCTCATGACGCGCCAGTTCCTCGGTATTTACGCGACCTTCACCGAGGACTCGATCCGCGAGGGCGTCCGCGACGCCTACTACAAGGAAGATGTGGCGGGCGTTCGGGAAATTTGGGAGATCGTCCTCAGCGAAATCGACCGCACCCAGAATTCTGCGGGTGTGATGGGCTGGCTACGGGAGCTGCTGCAACAGGCCCGCACGAAAACCAAGCCAACGGCCGCGTGAGCGCGACCGCGAAGACCGCGGTGGTCGGGGGTGTGCAGTTCCTGGACAGCCCCGGCCGCGTCGCCCAGCCCGCACCGGACAGCAAGCCTCTCAGAGAAAAGTGCGCGGACTGGGCTTGATGGCTGAGCCCGCGCCCTCACCGCCGTGGACGGTTGTTCGGATGCACGGACACCAATGGCGAGGCGGGCTGTGCCCCATCCAGTGCGGGTCCAAGCGCGGATTGCCGCATGGTGGTCCGTCGGCGGGCGGCTTCGGCTCGGAGGTTCGGCGCCGGGTTGCGGCTCGTGTGCTGGATGCGTGTGATCAGGACCCGTGCGGGTTGGCGGGCGGTGGTGAGTTCACGTTGGGCAGCGGCTTCCTTGATGAGCTGGTGGGGCTTGTGGCCGCCGGCTTCGGCATCGGCGAGGACGGCGGCGAGGGCGGGCCAGGCGGGATCGCTGAGAATGCGGTCGGCGTGGTTGGGGATGGCGGCGCGGACGTCGTGGACGAGGGTCCGGCGAGCCTGCTCGCTCGGTTGACGGGTGGCGAGGCCGTCGAGAACGGGTGTAAGGGCCTGATCGGCTGCCACCTGAAGGTGGTGAAGGGCCTGGCGGGCGGATTCGGTCTGGTGGGCGTGGTCCTTCGCGTTGTGCCATTGGGCGGCAAGCACCGTAGCCCATACGAGGGCGGCGAGCAGGGTGGCCAGGGCGCTTGAATCGGGACCGGTGGTGCCGTGGGCGATGTCGCGGGCGGCGGTGCGCAGGGTGTGGGCGGCCTGGTTCTCGGCGCGGATCTGGGAGCGCTGGGCGCGAGCGAAAGCTCGAGATGCGGCTCGGAGTTCAGCCTGGAGGTGAGTGGGGACTTTCTGGGCGGCCGCCTCGATGAGTTCGCCAAGCGCGGTGATGCGGGCCTGGGCATGAGTGTCGTCGGCCATGTCGGTGCGGAGGCCGTCAAGGGCGTCGGTTGCCTGGTGCCAGGGGGTAGCAGGTTGGTTGCGGCGGGCGGTGGGGTGCTCCTCCAGCGCGGTGGTTTCGAGGCGGGCCTTCAGTTTGGGGAGCGTGAGGTCGGGGGCGATCTTTCCGCCGGGGTGGAAGATCTGTTCGCCGTCGCTATTGAGGTCGCCGGGGCGGCCGGCGGCGTAGCCGAGGAGGTCTCCGGACGGTCCGCGGCGGGGTTTGACCGCGATGCCGTCTGCTTCGAGGTAGGCGAGGAGTTCCTCTGCGCTGCCGGCGTGAGGGATGGCAGCGCGGATGTGGTCCTGGAGCCAGTCGCGGCTGGTCTGCTCCCAGCCGAGCCGTTCGGCCCTGTGCATCTCGGCTTGGGTGGGCCGGCGTCCGGCGGTGCGGTCGCCCTTCTTCAGCTGGCGTAGGCCGTAGTCCTTCTCGATCTGACGGCAGGCGTCGCCGACACGGACGCCGCTGTCGTGGAGCCTGGGGCGGCGGCCGTCTTCGCGAACGGTGGTGGCGAGGATGTGGATGTGGTCGTCGGCGTGGCGTACGGCGATCCAACGGCAGCCGAGGTCGTCTCCGGCAGGCGCTATGTCAGCGGCTTCGACGATCCGCTGGGCAATCTCGGCCCACTCGGCGTCGGAGAGGCTGCGGTCTTCGGGGGCTGCGCGGACAGGGCAGTGCCAGACATGGTCGGTGACCTTCTTGCCGAACTCGCTGTTCCGAAGCAGGACAGGCTCGTCGAGGTGGCGGGCGAGCTGAGTAAGGGTGGCGTCTTGGTCACGGCCGGGGTCTGGCATGCCGAGCATGGCGAAGCCGGCGACGATGTGCGGGTCGGTGTGCTCGTCGTGGCGGCCGGGGCCGTAGAGGTAGGCGAGTAGGCCACGGGTGTTGGACCCGGCCGGTTTGATGGCGGCGATCACGCGGCCTGGTCCTTCCTGGTGCCGTCGGGTTCACGCAGGGCCTCGGCGATCAGCTCCAGCAGGCAGTCCAGCTCGCCGAGACGGTGACGGATGTCGGGCGGAGTCAGGTCGCTGTTGAGGGCACGGGCGATCTGGTTGACGTTGACGCCGATGCGGTTGAGCTCGCGCAGCACCTGGGCACGGAACACATGAGTGCGGCGGCGGTCCTCGGACAGCGGCAGATTCGCCGTGAACCGGCCGCTGATGAAGGCGAGGACGATGTCGGCGGCGAAACCGGACTCCCCCTTGTAGCCGTGCTCGGCGGCGGCCTCCTGGAGCCTGACGTGCTCGTCGCTGGTGAACCGCATCGGACCGACACGGAGGGCCCGCTTCGTGCCGCTGAAACGACGGATCGCCGGCTGAACGCTCTGCACGTCTCCCTGAACGGCCGCCGGGGTGGCTGCGGACTCGGGGCGGAGAATCTGCTGCTGGACAGCGTGCAGAGTGTCCAGATCGGGGCTGCCCTCGGCCCCGACCTCCTGGTTCGGCGCCCCCTGGCGTTGGGCCGTCTCCGCCGCCCCCGGGGCGGAGACCCCCGAAGACCGGCCTTGAGTCGGACTCGGGGTACTACTGGCTCCGCCAGGGGCCGTCCGTCCGAACGCCCGCCGCAGACGTCCCAGCAGCGTTGGGGAGTGCGACGACCCAGGTGTCTCAGCGTCGGTGTCTTCAGGCGGGTGCTCGTCGTGCGTCAAGGAAGCTGCTCCAGGTACGGCCGGCAGGCGGAGCGGAGATGCCTGCCCGGCATGGTCGTCGTGCTGTCCACAGGGTGTGGAGATTGGCTGAGCGGTTGGCCGTCTGCTCGGGCGACCGGAAGGGTTCCGGTCACCCGAGCAGGCGGCGGTCAGCGCTTGGAGACCTCGATCCCGGCGGCTTCTAGTTCCGGCCGAAGCAGTTCCATCACCTCGGTCTGCCGCTCACTGCCGATCGTCAGGTCCCGGTCCTTCACTGCCGCTCGGAGCAGGCCGCGCGTGAGTTTGCCGTGCTGGCGACCGGCGGCCCGACCGATATCCGCCAGCTCCGCGATGGTCGCCTTCGCCGGACGGCCACCGCTCGGTTTGCCCTCCGGAGCCTGTGCTGCGGGTTCCGTCCGCTCGCCACCGGAGGCTCGTGAACCGGCAGGAGCGGCGTCTGGCAGGTGGCTGTGGCTGAAGTCGCCGACCGCTTGCTCCGGCGTCTGTACGGAACCGGTGTTCGGGGAGTCGTCGGACGGTGCGACGAGCTGGTGGATCTGTCGCATGAGGACGCCGAAAGCGACCATCGCGGCGGCCGGAGGGACGGCGGCGACCACGTAGTCGAGGAACGGGGCGGTGCGTGCGTTGCCCGTGCCGCTGACCCCGGCGACGTTCAGCGCTATGGAGCCGACCGATCCGACGGCGGTCACGGCGATCGCCCACGGGTCAGTGACTCGGCGCAGTGCCGCGCGCAGCATGAGCAGTTCGCCCGCGATGATGAACGCGTCCAGGGTGGCGGGCCAGGCCCAGCGGCGAATGGGCGACGCTCCGAGCCCGTGCTGGCCGGCGACGTCAGCCAGGTGCGCGTAGGAGAGCCAGAACGCTCCGGCGGTCAGGGCGACGATGACGATGCCGGCCGCGCCGAGCGCGAACTGCTCGACGTCAGCCTTCCTTTTCGGACGCCCTTCGCTGGGGACGTCATCGTGCGGCTGTGGGGCTTGCGTGAGGGGAGGAGTGGTCAAGCGGAAGGCTCCTGGGGGTAGCGGTGTGCGGCGTCTTTGCCGTCTCGGCCGTTGCACGTGCAGGTCAGGGCGGGACGGCAGCTCTCCTGATGCGCCCGTCCCGGCGGGTGCTGGCGTCTTGTCCCGAGTCGGGACAGGTGGGCGGCGTTCTTGTCCCGACTCGGGACAAGAACGCGGTGCCTTCGGGACGGGCCTTGCTTGGGTCGCTGTGTC
This sequence comes from Streptomyces sp. NPDC002701, assembly GCF_042889045.1. NCBI lineage: Bacteria > Bacillati > Actinomycetota > Actinomycetes > Kitasatosporales > Streptomycetaceae > Streptomyces > Streptomyces sp. NPDC002701. The sequence goes on along the minus strand of NZ_JBIAQL010000005.1, from coordinate 569,697 downwards.
CCCTGAAGGGACGGCTGCACAGCACCGTCCGTCCCAGTAAGCAGGGCTGTGAGCTGCGGCGATACGGCATGGACGCCTGGGACGTGGCGAGACGGATTTCGGCAACGTCTCCGACGGGCATCACGCCTGGAAACGCCTGCGTTGCCGTCTTGCCCCTGGCTGACGTCTTGCCGGCGTGCTGTCTGACCTGCGAGATCACGGCAGGGACGGCAAGTACGGCAACCAGGAGCCGCGGATCAGCTATCGCCGCCGCGGGCCTCGACTGGGTGGACGGCCGGACAGTACCGCCGCCACGCGTCGAGGAACTTGTGGCGCATGTAGCCCTTGCGCTGACTCCGGTCGGCCATGCGTACATTGCCGGGCCGGATGTCGTAGTCGCGCAGCATCGCGCCAAGTTCGCGGGCGGTCAGGCCGTAGCGGCCTCGCTCTCCCCACGGGGCTTCGGCGTCCGCGTTCAGGTAGTGCAGAAGATCCTCGGTGGAGAGGCTGTCCGCTTCCCTCTGGGCGAAGAAGACCCGACGGATGTCGGCGAGGATGCGCGCCCCGCTGGGGTGGTCCTCTTCTGCCGCCACCTCGGCAGCGACCATCCGCGCGCAGGCGATGCGCGCCAGCCGGGGCCAGCGACCACCCGCCAGGTCAGCGACGATCACCAAGGGCTCCCACGTGTCGGCGGCGCGGTCTTCGACCGGCATGTCCGGCTCCAGGTTCGCGGCGTCTTCCAGCAGCGGCCTGGCCAGTGCGTGGATGCGGTCGCGCAGCTCGTGCAGGGCCGGGATGTCCCGGCGGGAGCGGAAGGGCTTGACCTTCTCACCCTCGGCCCGGCGCCGCATTCGGATGACCACCGACCGGTCCATGACCGTGTCCGGCAGGTCCCCGATTCCCGCGATGGCCGCCATCGCGAAGGTGGCGAACTTGTGCGGGGTGTGATCATTGCCGACGACCCGGGTGACGTACCGCCCGCGCTGATGGCCGGCGTTGAGCAGGCCGCGCGTCTCCTCGTTCTTCTCCGCGACCTTGGGACCGAAGATGGTGTCGGCCTCGTCCACCAGCAACGTCGGCGGCTCGTCCTCGTGGATCGAGCGGAAGATGGCCGCCGGTGTGGTGTTGATGGTGAGCATGGGCTCGTGGACCGTCTCGGTCAGCACGTCCAGCAACCGCGACTTGCCGCAGCGCTTCGCCGGCCCCACCACTGCCAACCGAGGGGCGTGCTGCCACGCCGGCTGGAGATGTGTCGCTGCCACCCACAGAGTGATCGCGTCCAGTGCCTCAGAGGAGGGCGGGATCACGAACCGGGCTATCTGCGAGCGCAGCTCGTCCAGAGCCTTCGAGCCGACCGTCGGCTCCGCGTCGGGCATGGCATCCAGGCCGATCGCCGGGTCCGCCTCGTTGGTGCTGTCATCGGCCGTACCGTCGCTCGGGTCCACCCTGCCGTCGGCCTGCGCGGGACGCAGGTGGGCTCCGGGCCGGCCGGGGATGGCTGTGGCGGGCCAGGCCGCTCGTGCGGGGACGGAATAGGTCTCGGGGTTCTCGGGTTGCACTGGGCGGCTCCTCGTCTGGCGGTTTCGGGTTTGCACACCCCTGCCGCCGGGTCGGTTCTCACGGGATTGCTGGGGAGTCTCGGAGCCTCCGGCGTTGCACCGCCGGAGGCTCCCCTTCTTCTCGCGGGCCTCTCGGCACCGCGAGCGACCACGGACAGTACGTCCACGCCGTGCCACAGTCCAGCGTTTCTGTGTCAGCTCAGCGCAGAACCATCTGCTACGCGTCAGGCGCTTCACGCTGCCAGCCCCAACAGGGCCAACAAGTCTGCGGTCACCACCCGGTAGGCGTTTCCGAGACGGAGCACCTTGCACGGATACTGGCCGCGCTTGGCGAGCTCGTACCCCTTGCTCCGTCCCAGTCCCAGCGCCCGGTTGCCCGTCTCCAGGTCAACGGCTGCGGGGAGCTCAAGGAGCTCCTCGCGGCTCATCCCCTTCACTCGGCCGGCCTCTTCGTTCTCGCGCATGCGCGCTCCATCCAAGACTGAGCCCACGGCGAACGCGCCTATCGCGCCCGTCTCCAGGTCTTGGAATCAACGCTAAGCGAGCTACTGTGTCTAAATGACACAGCGCCGTAGCGATCCTGGATCCAGGAAGGTCGATGACGAGGACGGCGTCCCGGAGTGGGTGGATCAGGTCATGGCCACCGTGGCCGCCGAAGTCCGCAGACGACGGAAGGAACTGGGTTGGAGTGCACAGGACTTGGCGGACAAGTGCGACGAGATCGGCCACCCGATCCCCCGCAACGTCATCGCCAACATGGAGTCCGGACGCCGCTCCAACCTGCCCTTGGTCGACGTCATCGTCTTGGCCGAAGCCCTGAACACCCCGCCCATCTGCCTCGTCTACCCGGTCGGCTACGTCGACGACGTGCAGCGACTCCCGCTTCAGCACCCCACCACTTCGCTGGACGCGCTGCGCCGCTTCACCGGGGAGGAGACCGACCTCGGCACGGACGACGACATGCTCCGCTACTTCCGCGCCCACCACGCCGCCGAGGAGCAACTACGGAAGGCGCGCCGCGACGAGGACCACGCGCGCTACCACGCCGAGACCGCCCCGAATGCCGACCGTAAAGCCGAGGCCCTCCGCTCTCAGGCCCGTGCCGCCGAGGCGGCCGACGACGCCGCCAGCCACCTGCGCAGAATCCGCGCGTTCATCCGGGAAGAGGGCGTCACTCCCCCGTCCCTGCGGCCAGACGTGGCCACCGCGATCGACTCATCCGGGAGCGATCCCGAGACCACCGAGGAGAATGATCTTTGAAGGGCTCCACCTACCGCCGCTGCTCCTGCCGCGACCCGAAGACCGGCAAGGAACTCGGCACCTCCTGCCCCAAGCGCAACAGCAGGAACCACTGCACCTACTCCGTACGCCAGGAGCTCTCGCCCCGCGAGGAGGGCAGTCGGCGCTCCTTCGCCCGAGGCGGGTACAGCAGCCTCAAGGCGGCCCAGGCCGACCTCGACCACGTGCGCGCCCTCCTCGGGCTGGCCGAATCGGACGACCCCGAGGGCACCGAACTCATCGCCGAGATGCTGGCCGAGGTCAGCCGCGAACGGTCGCCTCTGCCCGAGGTCGAGGAGACGAGGCGGCGTCTCAACTCCGGCCAGGACCTCATCGGCAGCTTGACCGTGGCCGAGTGGCTCGACCGGTGGCTGGCCGGCAAGCGCATACGCAAGTCCGGCCTCAACCGCTACGAGACCGACATCCGCGTGCACCTGAAGCCTCGCATCGGGACCCGCCGCCTGGACCGGCTCCGCGTGAGCCACCTCAGCGAGATGTTCACCGACATCCGCGACGCGAACGCCCAGATCCTGGAGGACAACGCTCAACGGCGCGCCGCACTCGACGAGCTGGCGACCATACCGTGGAAGGGCGGGGAGAATCGCGCCCGCCGGAAGACGATGAAGACCGCGATCGATGAGATGCCGCCCTTCCGCCGCGTCACCGGCCCCGCCACGCGCCAGCACGTCAAGGCCACCCTCCGCGCGGCCCTGAACGACGCGATCGGGCAGCAGATCATCACCTTCAACCCCGCCGCCCACGTCGAGATCGATCCCGTGCGCAAGCCGAAGGCGCTCGTGTGGACGGACGAGCGGGTCGCCAAGTGGGAGCAAACGGGCGAGAAGCCGTCGCCGGTGATGGTCTGGACGCCGCAGCAGACAGGAGCGTTCCTCGACTTCGTCGCCGAAGACCGGCTGTACGCGATGTGGCACCTGATCGCCTTCCGTGGCCTTCGCCGTGGCGAGGCGTGCGGGCTGCCGTGGTCGGAGACGAACCTCGACACGCACGCCCTGACCGTCTCCTCCCAACTCGTGCAGGACGGCTGGGGGGTCGAGGCGTCCGATCCCAAGACGGACAGCGGGTATCGCGTGGTCGCCCTCGACGACGACACCGTGGACGTCCTGAAGCGGCACCGTGCGCGGCAGGAGGCTGACCGCCAGGAGTGGGGCACCGCTTGGGTCGAGACGGGGAACGTCTTCACCCAGGAGGACGGGTCCTGGCTCCACCCGGGCAAGGTGACCGATCTCTTCGAGCGCCTCGTCGCCGCATCCGGACTTCCGCCGATCCGTCTGCACGACCTCCGTCACGGCGCTGCCACCCTCATGCTCGCCGCTGACATCGACATCAAGATCGTGTCGGACACCCTCGGTCACAGTGATACCCGGATCACGCGGGACATCTACCAGAGCGTCCTGCCCCAGGTCGGCAAGAGCGCCGCCGAGGCGACCGCGAAGCTGGTCCCCCTTCAGCGCAAGGCCAAGGAAGAGAAGGCGGCTCGCAAGGCCGCGAAGGCGGCCAAGAAGGGCAAGCGAAAGAAGAAGGGCAAGGTGAAGAAGCCCAAGAAAGAAGGGTTCTCTGTAGCGAGAGCCGTCTCCGGCATGCCCGCGAGCCACGGCCCTGGACAGACCTCATCAGGTCTCAGCGGAGCTGAGGTTAACTAGCACCGCACCTGCAACTCGCTCATCGGTCGGTTCCCCCTCAGCACCACGGATCATGGCTCGCACGCGCCACGGAAGCCGGCCCACTGGACGATCCGTCATTTCCCGTAGTTGTCCGCGAAGGTCACCTTCAGTTGAACTAAGCGGCGCTGCACCACGAGTCGTCTCATAATCGGCCCGCCTACGGTCATCCTCGCCGTCGTGCTGATGACGATCAACTCGGCTGGACTTTTTTGACATGGCAGACCGGATCGGACGCCTAGCCACTGCTGAAGGAGCTTCCGAAAGTTCCGCCTCCCCCTCAAGCTCCGCAAGAGCTGCCTGGTGCAGACTCAGCACCCTCCCGTAAGCAATTTCCAAGCTTGGCGCACTGGATTCACTCCCATCACAAAGGATGCGATTCCAAGGACGGCTGCGATGCTTCACATATCGCGAGCTCACGCGCGCTCCGCGAAGGGCCTGCTTGACAACCAGGGCCGACGCTATGGTGCATCCCAGCTGCCCCTCGGTGAAGGGACCGTGGTCGCAGCCCAACCACGGCTTGCCTGGCCGAATTTGTGGCCAGTTGAGGTGGTTGTAGAAGACGTATGCGGGGATGCAGCCCTCCTTCATGGCGTCTTCGATCAAAAGATCATTCTGATACCTATCGCCGTCGGGTCGATACCGCAGGTCGTATCCGCCATTCCGATTGGCACGCTTCGCTTGGACTCGCATGCCAAACCCCACGACCCCAGAATAAAACCACCACTCCCAGTCCGCCCCATTCGAGCGCTCGTCATCGCTCGTGAATGGACGGATCGCCACCCGGTCTCCATGTGCCCGATCGATGGCCCGGAGGTTTTCCTCGGTGTGCGTCACTTCGCTCGATGGCCAGCCCTTACGGTGTTCGGCAGCCAGAGCTTCGAAGGTCAGCTCGGCCCGCCGGGCAAGCGTTCCGCACAGTGAGCCGACCATAGATGTGCGTACACCACAGGCCCGACAAAAAGTGTCATTCTCACCTACCTGCTCCCCGCAAACGCAACGCACCAATGCGCCTTCACTCCTCAACGTTTCATCTACCCAGCTTCGCCACTCTAGGCTGCTGCGGCCTTGCGTGAGCTGCGATCAGAGAACTGCAGATTGGATCTTCGAGCACCCGATCGCGCCCCTTAACGCCCGGCGGCACTCGTCGCCCTAGGAATTCTCACCACAGGCGTCCACCTCGAGCGTGAGGCGTGCGACCGAAGACTCTTACGGATCGAAAGCGTGATGCATCGCTGCTCAGCAGGTCCCACTGTTTGCCTGCCGCCGGCGTGCTGCAGCCGGCCCCTACTGGGCCGGTCCGCTCACGCATCGCTCACGCAACCACTCCCGCGGCACCGAAGCCGCGTGATGTCGCATGCCACGAAAAACGAAAACCCCAGGTCACGGGCCATGTGACCTGGGGTTTGATGGAGCCGCCTTCGGGATTCGAACCCGAGACCTACGCATTACGAGTGCGTTGCTCTGGCCATCTGAGCTAAGGCGGCGTGCTGCCGGAACTATGGTGCGATCGGCAACGTCAGCAAGTCTACACAGTTTCCAGGGGTGCTCCGTACCGCCCCCGGGCCTGCCCGGCAGCGGTCTCGGAGCGGCTTCGCGCATGTCGTGTGCCGGGTCCTCGCGGACCCCTGCCGCCGGGCAGGGGTCCGGAGCGGCGGCTCGCGATCACGGCATCTAGCAGCGCTTTCCGTCCTTCGGAGGCACCCCTTCGACGAGGTAGCGGTTGATCGCCGTGTCGATGCACTCGCTGCCGCGCCCGTACGCCGTGTGGCCGTCGCCGTCGTAGGTCAGGAGCGTCCCGGAGGCAAGCTGGGTGGCGAGGGCCTGGGCCCAGCGGTAAGGGGTCGCGGGGTCCCGGGTGGTGCCGACCACGACGATGGGGGCGGAGCCCTTCGCCTCGATGCGGCGCGGCTCACCGGTCGGTCCGACCGGCCAGTAGGCGCAGTTCAGGGAGGCCCAGGCGAGGCCCTCACCGAAGACCGGGGACGCCTTCTCGAAGGCGGGGATGCCCTTCTCGACCTCCTCGGGCGAGGCGAAGGCGGCGGGCAGGTCCAGGCAGTTGACCGCCGCGTTGGCGGACATCAGGTTCGCGTACCGGCCGTCCGCGTCCCGCTCGTAGTAGCTGTCGGACAGAGCGAGCAGCCCCGCTCCGTCCTTGTCCCGCATCGCCGCGGCGAGGGCCTCGCGCAGTTGCGGCCAGGCCCCCTCGTCGTACATCGCGGCGATGACGCCCGTCGTGGCCAGCGCCTCGCCCAGCTTGCGGCCGTCCGCGTCGCCCGCGTCGATGGGGGTGGAGTCCAGCTTCCGGAAGAACGCCTTCAGGTTCTTGCCGACCTGCTCCGGTGACGTGCCCGCCCCTCCCAGCGGGCACCCGGACGCGCCCACGCAGTCCTTCGCGAAGGACCGGAAGGCCGTCTCGAAGCCAGCCGTCTGGTCCTGGTTCATCCGCCGCGCGGGCAGGGACGGGTCCATCGCGCCGTCCAGGACCAGCCTGCCGACGCGCTCCGGGTACAGGCCCGCGTAGGTCGCCCCGAGGAACGTGCCGTACGAAGCACCCACGTACGTCAGTTTCTCGTCGCCCAGCGCGGCCCGCACGAGGTCCATGTCACGGGCCGCCTCGACCGTGGACACATGGCGCAGCAGCTTGGCCGAGCGCTTTCCGCAGCTCTCCGCGAACCCCTTGAGCGCGTCGACCAGTTCGCCGGTCTCGCGCGCGTCGTCGGGGGTCGTGTCCGTCTGCGTGTACGCGTCCATCCGCCGCCCGTCCAGACATTCGACGGGCTCGCTGCGGGCGACGCCCCGCGGGTCCACCGCCACCATGTCGTAGCGGGCGCGCACCGTCGCCGGGTAGCCGATCCCGGCGTACGCCTGGAGGTAGTCGACCGCCGATCCGCCCGGCCCACCCGGGTTGACCAGCAGCGAGCCGAGCCGCTTGCCCGGGCCGGTGGCCTTCTTGCGGGCCACGGCCAGCCGGATGTCACCCTCGGCCGGCTCGGCGTAGTCGAGCGGCGCCTTCAGCGTGGCGCACTCGAAGCCGGCGACTCCGCACTCCCGCCAGTTCGGCCGCTGCCCGTAGTACGGGGCCAGCGCGGACGGAGTGGCCTCGGGCAGCGCGCGCAGCGCCACCGATCCCGCCGGGCTCGCGGAACTCGTCGAACCCCCCGTGGAACACGCGGAGACGAGGAGTCCGGCGGCAGCGATCACGGTGCCGTACACGCGGAGGGATCGATGGGCCCGCAATGACCTGGGCCGGCGCCTGGTGTCCATCAACCGAGCGTAACCCTGAGCCACGGATTGATTGCACAGAGTGTCCTACATGCCTCGTACGAGTGACGGAGTCAACCCGGCTCGGCGCCGCGTCCCGGGTCAGCCCGCCCGCAACGCCATCGTCATGGCTTCCACCGCCAGCAGCGGTGCCACATTGCGGTCCAGCGCCTCGCGGCACGCGGCGATCGCCTCTATCCGCCGCAGGGTCGCCTCGGGCGACGAGCCGCGGGCCAGCCGGTCCAGGGTGTCCCCCATCTCCGTGTTGGAGAGGGCGAGGTTCGTGCCGAACTGGAGCGCGAGCACGTCCCGGTAGAAGGCCGTGAGGTCGGTCAGGGCCAGGTCCAGGCTGTCGCGCTGCGTACGTGTCCTGCGGCGCTTCTGCTTGTCCTCGAGCTCCTTCATGACGCCCGCGGTGCCACGCGGCATCCGCCCGCCCTGCCCCGCGCCGAGGGCCGCCTTCATGTCCTCGGTCTCCTTGACGTCGGTCTCCTCGGCGACCTGCTTGGCGTCCTCGGAGGCGGCGTCGATCAGTTCCTGGGCGGCTCTCAGGCAGCCGCCCACGTCATCGACCCGTAGCGGCAGCTTGAGGACGGCGGAGCGGCGCGCGCGGGCCCGCTCGTCCGTGGCGAGGCGCCGGGCGCGCCCGATGTGGCCCTGCGTGGCCCGCGCCACGAACGCCGCGATCTCCGGCTCGATGCCGTCGCGGCGGACGAGGACGTCGGCGACGGCGGCCACCGGGGGCGTGCGGAGCGTGAGGTGGCGGCACCGGGAGCGGATCGTCGGCAGCACGTCCTCCAGGGAGGGCGCGCACAGGAGCCAGACCGTACGGGGGGCGGGCTCCTCGACGGCCTTCAGCAGCACGTTGCCCGCACCCTCGGTGAGACGGTCGGCGTCCTCCAGGACGATGACCTGCCAACGGCCCACCGCCGGGGACAGCTGGGCACGGCGGACCAGGTCGCGGGTCTCCTTCACGCCGATGGAGAGCAGGTCGGTGCGGATGATCTGCACGTCCGCGTGCGTGCCGATCAGGCTCGTGTGGCAGCCGTCGCAGAATCCGCAGCCGGGGATCCCGCCGAGGGCACGGTCGGGGCTCGTGCACTGCAGAGCCGCCGCGAAGGCGCGCGCCGTGGTGGAACGGCCCGAACCCGGCGGTCCCGTGAAGAGCCAGGCGTGCGTCATCTTCGAGGCGTCGGGCAGCGGGGTGTCGGCGGCGACCGCGGTGACCAGGGCGTCGGCGTCCCGCGCGGCGGCCTCGAGCTGCTCGCTCACCTTCTCCTGGCCCACCAGGTCGTCCCAAACGGTCATGGGGTGCCCGCCCTTTCGTCGCACCTGTGCCCTGCCGCGTCCCATTGTGCGGGAGGGGACTGACAACGAGGTCCGCGGTACGTGGTGCCCGGGCTCCGGGGGCCCGCACCGCGAGGCCCCGCATGCCGAGGCCCCGGCATGTGGGAGCCCTCACATCTCGGAGTCCCACATGTCGGAGCCTGTCAGGCAGGGGCCCCGCCTGACAGGGCTCCGGCGTCGGCGTCGGCGTCGGCGTCGGCCTCAGCGTCGCCGGCGCCCGCGCCCCTCGTCCCGCTCGTCGTCGTCACGCGGACCCAGCAGCTCGTCCGCCAGCGTCGGCAGATCGTCCAGCGGAGTCTCCTCCGCCCAGTCCGAACGGGGGCGCCGTCGGGGCCTGCCCTCGGCGTCGACCTGGGGCAGCTCCCGCGTGCCGCCGTCGGAGGCACCGGTTCCCGGTCGGTCGTCCGGACGCTCGGCGGGCCGTTCTCCCGGCCGTTCCTCGCGGAAGTACCCCGGGGGCACCCGGTCCGCCGGCCCACTCCCGTGCTCACCGCCACGGTCGCCCCGTACCGGGGGCAGTACCGCGGTCTCGTCCACCGCCGGACCACGCTTCACCGGCGGCAGCACAGCGGTCTCGTCGGCCGCACCCTGCGGAGCCTGCGAACCCGGCGGGACCGGAGGCTGCGGCAGCACCGTCGTCTCCTCGGCGTCCGGCCCGGCACCCCGTCCGGCGTCCGGTCCGGCGCCTCCTCCGGCGCCCGGCCCACCGTCCCTCGGCGGCACCGGCGGCACCGGCGGCAGCACGGCCGTCTCGTCGACCGGGCCACCGGACGCGTTCGTGGGCGTCACGACGGGGGTCTGCACCGTGCTCTCGTCGTCACGGGCGCCCGCCGACCGACCGGCACCGGCCCCTCCTGACGTCCCAGCAATCCCAGGAGCTCCGGCAGCCCCACCGTCAGCCGCCGTCTCGGAAACCGAGGCGGCCGAGGCGGCCGAGGCTGCCGAAGCCGCCGTAGCCGCTGCGGCGGCCGCCGCAGCGGCGGCCCGTCGCGCCTCCTCCGCCCGGATCAGCGCCTCCTCGGCCTTCCGCTGCTTCTCCACCCGCCGTTCCTCGGCCTCGGCCCGGAGCCGTGCCTCCTCCTCGGCCTGCCTGCGCCGGCGCTCCTCCTCGGCCGCGCGGACCTTCTCCTCCGCGAGCTGCCGCGCCTGTTCCTGTTCGGCACGCACGCGTGCGGCCTCGGCACGTTCGCGGGCCTCCTCGGCCTGCCGTTCGGCCTCGCGCCGCTGGGCCTCCTCCAGCTCGCGCTGCTTGCGCTCTTCCTCCTCCGCGCGCAGCCGGGCCAGCTGCTCCTGGCGCTCGCGCTCCAGTCGCTCCTCCTCGGCCTTGCGAGCGGCCTCCTCCTCGGCCCGTCGGCGTGCCTCTTCCTCGGCCGCCCTGCGGGCCTCCTCCTTGCCCTTGATCTCGGCCTCGGAGAGCGGCAGCACCACGTCGAGCCGGTGCCTGATCACGGTCGTGACGGCTTCGGGCTCCTGCCCGGCGTCGACGACCAGATAGCGGCCGGGGTCGGCGGCGGCCAGCGTCAGGAAACCGGACCGCACGCGCGCGTGGAACTCGGCCGGCTCCGACTCCAGTCGGTCCGGCGCCTCCGTGAACCGCTCGCGCGCGGTCTCCGGCGCCACGTCCAGCAGAACCGTCAGGTGCGGTACGAGCCCGTCCGTGGCCCAGCGATTGATCCGCGAGACCTCGGTCGGGGACAGGTCGCGGCCGGCCCCCTGGTAGGCCACCGACGAGTCGATGTACCGGTCGGAGATCACGACCGCGCCCCGCTCCAGCGCGGGCCGCACCACGGTGTCCACGTGCTCCGCGCGGTCGGCGGCGTACAGCAGCGCCTCCGCGCGGTGCGAGAGTCCGGCGGACGACACGTCGAGCAGGATCGATCTCAGCCGCTTCCCCACGGGTGTGGCGCCCGGCTCGCGGGTCACCACGACCTCGTGCCCCTTGGCGCGGATCCACTCCGCGAGCGCCTCGGCCTGGGTCGACTTGCCGGCGCCGTCGCCGCCCTCCAGGGCGATGAAGAACCCGGAGTCGGTGGGCGCCTGCGCCGGATCGTCCCCGCCGCGCAGCGCGTCCCGCAGGTCGTGCCGCAGGGGCACGCCGGAACGGTCGTCGGCCTTGGCCAGGACCAGTGCGGCGACCGGCAGCAGCAGCGCGCCGACCAGCATCAGCGTGAAGGCGGCGCCTCCGTGCGCGAACACGAACTTGCCGTTCTCCAGGCGGTGCGGCCCTATGGCGGCGGCCACCAGCGGGGCCACCAGGACGCCCAGGGCCACGAAGACCCGTACGACCGCGTGCAGGTGTTCCGTCGTACGCGAACGGCGGTAGTCCTCGGCCTCCTGGTCGAGCAGCGCGTGCCCGGTGTTCGCGGCGACGCCCGCGCCGATGCCCGCCAGGGCGACGATCAGCAGCACGGTGGTGACGTCCGGGACGAGCCCGGCGGCGAGGAGCGCGATCCCGGTGAAGGCGATCGCCAGGGCGAGCAGGCGGCGGCGCGACAGGGACGGCAGCAGCTTGGCGGCGCTGCGGATGCCGATCACGACACCCCCGGTCAGCGCGATCACCAGCAGCCCGTAGGTGACGGGGCCGCCGCCCAGGTCCTTGGCGTGCAGCACGGCCACGGCGACGGCGGCCGCGATCGCCCCGGCGACGGCCGCGCAGGCGAGCACCAGGAGCGGGATGGCCCCCGTACGGCCCTTGTCGATGCCCGTGCCCGTCTTGGGGCGGCGCAGCCCTTCGAGGGGCGAGCGCGCGCGGGGGGTCCGCGCGCCGGGCAGTTCGAGGAACGTGAGCACGGACAGGGACGCGGCGAACAGGCCCGCGGCGACGTACGAGGCGAGCGCCGCCTGGTGCTGTTCGAACCACGCGACTCCGGCGCCCAGCAGGTTGTTGACGAGCCCGGCGACGACGAGGGTCACCGCCGCGAGGGGCGCCGCGACGAAGCCCGTACGCAGCGCGAGGCGCCGCAGGGCGTCCATGTGGTCCGGCAGCGGCCGTACCGTCGCGCCCTCCAGCGGGGGCGCGGGCAGGAGCCCGGGCGCCGCGCTCTCGCGGCACACCGTCCAGAAGCGTTCGGCGACGCCGATCACGAACGCCGTCACCAGGAGCACGGCCAGCGCGTTCTCGGGGGTCCAGTCGATCCACAGGGGCGCGATGATCAGCAGCACGGCCCGCACGCCGTCCGCGCCGACCATGGTCCAGCGGCGGTCGAGCGGGCCCTCCTGGGAGGTGAGAGAGGTGAGGGGGCCGAGCAGCACCGCTCCGAAGAGGAGCGTGGCGAGGATCCGGGCCCCGAAGACGGCCGACACGGCGAGCGCCACTCCGCGGTAGCCGCCGCCGAAGGAGCCGTCCGACACGGCGGCCTGGAGGGCGAGCAGGACCAGGACGAGCAGCGCGAGTGCGTCGCCGACGCCGCCCACCAGTTGGGCGCTCCACAACCGCCTCAGTTGGGGTACACGCAGCAGCGCCCGGACGGCGCGCTCCCGGGAGTCGGCGACCAGGGCGTCGTCGGGGGCCGAAGGGTGGGCCGTTGGCTGCTCGGCTCGCGTCATCCCGTCAGCCTATCGGCAGGGGTCCGGTACCCGAAGAGGCCCCCGAACATGCGAACACCCTGGACACCTTGTGGTGCCAGGGCGTTCGTCCGGCGAACCGGAGGTGACCGAAGGCGAAGGATCCGGTCCGCCCACGGACCGGCCCCCGGACGGAGCGCGACTCAGTCCTCGGCCGTCGCCTTGACGGCGGCCGCCTTCTTCGCTGTCGTCTTCTTGGCGGTGGTCTTCTTTGCCGCCGTTTTCGTGGCAGCTGTCTTCTTTGCCGCCGTTTTCTTCGCCGGCGCCTTCTTGGCCGGGGCCTTCTTGGCGGGCGCCTTCTTCGCCGTCTTCTTGACCGGCCCCTTCGCGCGCTTCTCCGCGAGCAGTTCGAAGCCCCGCTCCGGAGTGATCTCCTCGACGCTGTCGCCGGACCGCAGGGTCGCGTTGGTCTCGCCGTCGGTGACGTACGGACCGAAGCGGCCGTCCTTGACGACGACCGGCTGCCCGCTGACCGGGTCGGCGCCGAGCTCCTTCAGCGGCGGCTTGGCGGCGGCGCGGCCGCGCTGCTTGGGCTGCGCGTAGATCGCGAGGGCCTCGTCGAGGGTGATCGTGAAGAGCTGGTCCTCGCTCGTCAGGGAGCGCGAGTCGGTGCCCTTCTTCAGGTACGGGCCGTAGCGGCCGTTCTGCGCGGTGATCTCCACGCCCTCGGCGTCCTTGCCGACGACGCGCGGCAGCGACATCAGCTTGAGCGCGTCCTGCAGCGTCACCGTGTCCAGGGTCATCGTCTTGAAGAGCGAGGCCGTACGCGGCTTCACTGCGTTCTTGCCGGTCCTCGGGGTGCCCTCGGGGAGCACCTCGGTGACGTACGGGCCGTAGCGGCCGTCCCTGGCGATGATCTGGTGGCCCGACTCGGGGTCGGCGCCCAGCTCGAAGTCGCCGCTCGGCTTGGCGAGCAGTTCCTCCGCGAGGTCGACGGTCAGCTCGTCGGGTGCCAGGTCCTCGGGCACGTCGGCGCGCTGGTGGTTCTCGGAGTCCTTCTCGCCGCGCTCGACGTACGGGCCGTAGCGGCCGACGCGCAGCATGATGTCGCTGCCGTCCACGGCGAACGACGAGACTTCGCGGGCGTCGATGGCGCCGAGGTCGGTGACGAGCTCCTTGAGGCCGCCGAGGTGGTCCCCGTCGCCGTTGCCGGCCTCGGCGGCGCCCGCCGCGTCGCCCTCGCCGAAGTAGAAGCGCCTGAGCCACGGCACGGACCGGGCCTCGCCCCGCGCGATGCGGTCGAGGTCGTCCTCCATCTTGGCGGTGAAGTCGTAGTCGACGAGCCGCCCGAAGTGCTTCTCCAGGAGGTTGACCACGGCGAAGGACAGGAAGGAGGGCACGAGGGCCGTCCCCTTCTTGAACACGTAACCCCGGTCGAGGATCGTGCCGATGATCGACGCGTACGTCGACGGGCGGCCGATCTCGCGCTCCTCCAGCTCCTTGACGAGGCTGGCCTCGGTGTAACGGGCGGGGGGCTTGGTCGCGTGGCCGTCGACCGAGATCTCCTCGGCGGACAGCGGATCGCCCTCGTTCACCTGCGGCAGGCGGCGCTCACGGTCGTCCAGCTCGGCGTTCGGGTCGTCCGCGCCCTCGACGTACGCCTTCAGGAAGCCGTGGAAGGTGATGGTCTTGCCGGAGGCGCTGAACTCGGCGTCCCGGCCGTCGGAAGCCGTGCCCGCGATCTTCACGGTGACGGAGTTCCCGACCGCGTCCTTCATCTGAGAGGCGACGGTCCGCTTCCAGATCAGCTCGTACAGCTTGAACTGGTCGCCGGTCAGACCCGTCTCGGCCGGGGTGCGGAAACGGTCCCCCGAGGGGCGGATCGCCTCGTGCGCCTCCTGCGCGTTCTTGACCTTCCCGGCATACGTACGCGGCTTGTCCGGCAGGTAGCTCGCACCGTAGAGCTGCGTGACCTGCGCCCGGGCCGCGGCGATCGCGGTGTCCGAGAGGGTCGTGGAGTCCGTACGCATGTAGGTGATGAAGCCGTTCTCGTACAGCTTCTGCGCCACCTGCATGGTGGCCTTCGCGCCGAAGCCGAGCTTGCGGCTGGCCTCCTGCTGGAGGGTCGTCGTACGGAACGGCGCGTACGGCGAGCGTCGGTACGGCTTCGACTCGACGGACCGCACGGAGAAGTTCGTGTCCGCGAGGGCGGCGGCCAGCGCGCGGGCGTTCGCCTCGTCCAGGTGGAGCGTGTTCGCGCTCTTGATCTGTCCGAGCGAGTCGAAGTCGCGGCCCTGGGCGACGCGCTTGCCGTCGACCGTGGTCAGCCGGGCGACGAGGTTCGACGGGTCGCTCTGGTCGCCGGCGCGGCCGGTGCCGAAGGTGCCCGTCAGGTCCCAGTACTCGGCGGAGCGGAAGGCGATGCGCTCGCGCTCCCGCTCGACGACGAGGCGGGTCGCCACGGACTGGACACGGCCCGCCGACAGCCGCGGCATGACCTTCTTCCACAGGACCGGCGAGACCTCGTAGCCGTAGAGCCGGTCGAGGATGCGGCGGGTCTCCTGGGCGTCGACCATGCGCTGGTTGAGCTCGCGCGGGTTGGCGACGGCGCTGCGGATCGCGTCCTTGGTGATCTCGTGGAAGACCATCCGGTGGACGGGGACCTTGGGCTTGAGGACCTCCAGGAGGTGCCACGCGATGGCCTCGCCCTCGCGGTCCTCATCGGTGGCGAGGAAGAGCTCGTCGGAGTCCTTCAACAGGTCCTTGAGCTTCTTGACCTGCGACCTCTTGTCGGCGTTGACCACGTAGATCGGCTGGAAGTCGTTCTCGACGTCCACGCCGAGCCGGCGCACCTCGCCGGTGTACTTCTCGGGCACCTCCGCGGCGCCGTTGGGGAGGTCGCGGATGTGCCCGACACTCGCTTCGACGACGTATCCGGGGCCGAGATAGCCCTTGATCGTCTTCGCCTTGGCAGGCGACTCGACGATGACGAGTCGGCGGCCGCCGTGTGCGGTCTCGCTGGTCGGGGACAACTTCGCTCTTCTCTCCGGTCGACGCAGGGGATCTCGCCCCAGGCATGGAACCCGGGGGTCGGGTCATGCTGACGCTGCGGAGTGTGACGGTACCTCCCGCCCCCCTGTCAAACGGGAAAAGCCCGCAACGGCCACTCGAACGGTAACCCGACTCCCGCCATTCCTGCCGCCCGGAGTACCCACCTGCCGTTTCCGGGGCATCCGGAGCGCGGCCTCTCATTTACCGTGGGGGCGGAGTCCGACAAGTCTGGATCTTTGTCCGCGCCCGGTGGGCAACGGCGATTCCCGGACACCGGAAGAGGCGCCCCCCGGACACCGGAAGGGGCGCTCCCCGGACAGCGGACGGGGTGCTCCCGGACGGCGGGGAGGGGTCCCGGGGCCGTCGGCGGCCGGTGGTCAGACGCGGGTGAAGCACCACACGGCGAGCAGTACGGCGACCACTCCGGCGAAGCCGGCGACCGCCGCCGAGGCGACGGGGTGCACGCCGTGGGCGACGGGTGCGCGCTGCCTCAGCCGCACGGCGGTCCAGAGCAGCAGTCCGACTCCGAACAGGGCGAACACCGACCCTGTGAAGATCGCCGGTCCGCTCTCCATGACTGGTCCCTTCACCTCGCCCGCCCAGGGTCGGGACGCTGGCACCTCCGGGAGACCGGGAATCCAACCCCGGGTGAACGGAAGGCGGCCGGTTCCGTGCGCCCCGATGCGGGATAGCTCACACCGCGACGCCACCGCGGCCGCCCCGGAGCCGATGACCGCGCGGGGGAGCCGGTGCGGAAGATGGCCACCACGCGTGCGTGAAGCCGATCATGCCCCCGGGTGGAGTCCGTCACACCGCGCCGGGGGCCGGCGTCTTTCCGCTCGTCCGCGTGCCGTCGCCCCGGCCTGCTGATCACACCGCCCCGGTGGAGACGTCGCTCCGGTCGTCGTCCGGATACGCATCGGACGGGGCGCTCGGGCCCGGCCACCGACGGCGGGTTCTCGTCACCGGACGGGGTCGATGAACCCCTGTTCGATCAGCAGCCGGATCTGGGCGGGCGTCCGGTCGCGCAGCAGCACCGGATCCTCTCCGACCAGCTGGGCGATGGCGTCCAGGATGCGTCCCGCGCTCAGCGTGCCGTCACAGACGCCCGCGAAGCCCGCGCCGACCGTGTCCACCTTCGTGGCCCGGCGCATCCCGCGGTGCTGGCGCAGCACGACGTGCTCCGGGTCCTCGGCGCCGGGCAGCCCGACCTGCTCCTGCACGATCTCGGCGGCGAGCCTGAAATGCCCGGCGAGCAGGGCCGCGTCGTCGTGCGCCCGGAGATAGTCCACCCGTTCGAAGTGTGCGCGCACGGTGTCGCCGAGCGGCTGCTCGACGGAGTGCGGCCACTCCTCCAGGACGACCGAGGGCAGTTCGGCGTCCGACCTGCGCAGGGTGATCCAGCCGAAGCCGACGGCCTTCACCTTGCGCGCCTCGAACTCGTCCAGCCAGGCGTCGTACCGCGCCTGGTACTCCATGGGGTCGCCGTGGTGGTCGCCCGCGTCACGCAGCCACAGTTCGGCGTACTGGGTGACGTCCTGGACCTCGCGCTGCACGATCCACGCGTCACAGCCGCGCGGCACCCAGGAGCGCAGCCGGTCCTGCCAGTCCTCGCCCTCCACGTGCTGCCAGTTGGCCAGGAACTGCGCGTATCCCCCCTCGTTCAGCCGGTCGCCCGCCTGGGACACGAGCGTGCGGCACAGGTCGTCCCCGGTCATCCCGCCGTCGCGGTAGGTGAGCCGGGCGCCGGGGGAGATCACGAAAGGCGGGTTCGAGACGATCAGGTCGAACGTGTCGTCGGCCACCGGTTCGAACAGGGAGCCCTCGCGCAGGTCGGCCGCCGGAGCCCCGGACAGGGCGAGCGTGAGCGCCGTGATGTGCAGCGCCCGGGGGTTGAGGTCGGTCGCGCTCACGCGCGTGGCGTGCTGCGCGGCGTGCAGCGCCTGGATTCCGGAGCCGGTGCCGAGATCGAGCGCGGAGGCGAAGGGGGCGCGCACGGTGATGCCCGCGAGCGTCGTGGACGCGCCGCCCACGCCGAGTACGACGCCTTCGTCACGGCTGCCGATACCGCCGGCCCCGCCGACCGCGCAGCCCAGGTCCGAGACGATGAACCAGTCCTCGCCGCCCGGTCCCCCGTACGGCCGTACGTCCACCACCGCAGCGACCTCGTCCCCGCCGACGCGGGTCAGCCAGCCGCCCTCCAGGCAGTCCTCCACCGGCAGGACGTCCGCCACGCGCGCGTGCGGCACGGGCTGCTGCAGCAGGAACAGGCGTACGAGCGCCTCCAGCGGTGTGTCGCCCCGGGTGGCCCGGAGCGCGGGCACGGTCTCGCTGCGGGCCAGCGCCGCGTACGCGGGGGCGCCCAGCAGGTCGAGCAGCCCGTCGGCGCTGAAGGAGGCGCTCAGGAGGGCGTCCCGCAGCCGTGCGGTGACGTCGGTGCGGTCGGACGAGGGCAGCGGTGCCAGGCTGGGGTTACTCACCCGCCCATTGTGACGCGCGACGGGCGCCGGGCGAGCGTGCCGCCGCCGCGGTTGCCGCCGCGGTCATGTCTGACACGGTCGCCGCCGCCACGGCAGTTGTGGCCGTTCACCGTTGCCACCGATGGCGCCGAGGCCGCCGATGACGTGGCGGGCAGCATCTGGCCGGCAACTCCTGGCAGGCACGATCCCGCCCGCCGGGCCTGAGGGACGGCCGGGCGGGCGTGTGGGCCCCGGGCGGACGCGCGGCGCCGTGAAAGCGTGCGGACGCCGGGCGGGCGGGGTGCGTCGTCAAAGCCTGCGAGCCCCGCGGGCGGGCGTGCGGCGGCGCGGGGGCGTGCGGGCGCAGGCAGCGGTCCGGTGCCGCAGGGGCGTGCGGGCGCAGACAGGCGTTCCGGCGCCGGGAAAACGGCGCCGGAGGTCAGCTCTTCGTCGGCGAAGCCGAGGCGGACGCGCTCTTGCAACTCTCCTGCTTGGCCATCGCCTTGCCCACGTCACCCTCCTCCAGCTTCGCGAGGGCGTCGTTGCCGCTCTGGCTCAACTTGTCCAGCTGGGTGGCGATCCCCTTCAGACCGTCGGCGAACTTCCCCTGGTCCTTGGTGTCGAGGTCGTCGACCTGCTTCTTGAGGTCGCCGTACGACGCGGAGATGGTGTTGAGCTCCTTGACGGCGTCCGTCTTCTTCTTCTCGCCGTCCTCCACGTCCGGCGCCCCGGCCTTGTTCACGGCGCTGCCGATCGCCTTGTAGGCGTCGGACATGTCCTGGAACGCCTGGGAGTCGGTCTTCTGGACCTCCGCCGGAGTGCTGTTGTCCGAGGTCTGCTTCTGGATGGCGGTGTTGGCGGCGGCGATCTTCTTCGCCTGGGGCTGCACCGCGTCACAGACCTGCTTGGCCCAGGAGTTCAGCTTGTCGCCGCTGTCGTCACTGCTGCATCCAGACAGCGCCAGTACCAGTACCGCACCGCCGGACAGTGCGGCCGCGAGCTTCTTGTTCACCGGATTGGTCCCTTCCATGGCTCTCGGCCCCGGAACATACACGCCAACCGGGCGACACCACCGTGACGAACATACGTTTAGAAGGATTTGTAACCTTTTGCACCAAGCGAGATAAGGCTCACGAACAGGGCGTACACACAGGAGAGCGGGCGGACGGCGCGTCAGTACGCGCCGTCCGCCCGCCCGTTGCACAGGACCTGGTCGGGCGAGTGCCCGGGGGTTAGGAAACCACCGCCGGGTTCGTCGGCTTGGCCACCCGTTCGGAGTTGCCCTCGTCACCGACGGCGATACCGCGCCGCTTGGACACGTACACCGCGCCCACGATGACGGCGAGCGAGACCGTCGCGATGAGGATGCGCATGCCCACGCTCTTGTCCTCGCCGTAGCTGAATTTGACCACTGCGGGCGCGATGAGCAGCGCCACCAGGTTCATCACCTTCAGGAGGGGGTTGATCGCGGGTCCCGCGGTGTCCTTGAAGGGGTCGCCGATCGTGTCGCCGATCACCGTCGCGGCGTGGGCCTCACTGCCCTTGCCGCCGTGGTGACCGTCCTCGACGAGTTTCTTGGCGTTGTCCCACGCTCCTCCGGAGTTGGCGAGGAAGACCGCCATCAGCGTGCCGGTGCCGATGGCGCCCGCGAGGAAGGCGCCGAGCGCGCCGACCCCGAGCGTGAACCCGATCGCGATCGGCGTCAGTACGGCGAGCAGACCCGGCGTGGTCAGCTCGCGAAGCGCGTCCTTGGTGCAGATGTCGACGACGCGCCCGTACTCCGGCTTCTCGGTGTAGTCCATGATCCCGGGGCGCTCGCGGAACTGCCGCCGCACCTCGTAGACCACGGCCCCGGCGGACCGCGACACCGCGTTGATCGCCAGCCCCGAGAAGAGGAAGACGACCGCGGCGCCGGCGATGAGCCCGACCAGGTTGTTGGGCTGCGAGATGTCCATCATCAGGTTCATCGGGGCGTCCGGGCCCGAGACCTTCTCCCCCACGTCGTTCGCGGCCGTGAGGATGGCGTCGCGGTACGAGCCGAAGAGCGCCGCCGCCGCCAGTACCGCGGTGGCGATGGCGATGCCCTTGGTGATGGCCTTCGTGGTGTTGCCCACGGCGTCCAGGTCGGTGAGCACCTGCGCGCCGGCGCCCTCGACGTCACCGGACATCTCGGCGATGCCCTGTGCGTTGTCGGAGACCGGTCCGAAGGTGTCCATGGCGACGATG
The DNA here is from genome assembly GCF_042889045.1 of Streptomyces sp. NPDC002701. Classification (NCBI taxonomy): domain Bacteria; kingdom Bacillati; phylum Actinomycetota; class Actinomycetes; order Kitasatosporales; family Streptomycetaceae; genus Streptomyces; species Streptomyces sp. NPDC002701. Next base: position 549,351 of record NZ_JBIAQL010000005.1, on the reverse strand, counting down.
ACGCCGACCGTGGTGAGCAGACCGGTTCCGGCGAGGGCCACCGCGAACAGGGCCAGCATGATCGACGTACCGCCGAGCAGGAAGGCCCCGTAGACGCCGAGGCCGATCAGCAGGGCGGTGTAGACGGCCGATTCCAGACCGATCGAGATACCGGCGAGGACGACGGTGGCCGGGCCGGTGAGCGAGGTCTTGCCGATGTCGCGGACGGGGCGGCGGGTGGTCTCGGTGAAGTAGCCGGTCAGCTGCTGGATCAGCGCGGCCAGCACGATGCCGATGGCGACGGCGAGGAGCGCGAGGATCCGCGGGTCGCCGGACTTGGCGAGGATGGCCTCGTCCGTGACGCCGTCCAGACCCGCGTACGTGGACGGCAGGTAGGCGTAGACGGCCACGGCGACCAGCGCCAGCGAGATCACCGCGGAGATGAAGAAGCCGCGGTTGATGGCGCTCATCCCGCTGCGGTCCGCACGGCGCGGAGCGACCGCGAAGATGCCGATCATCGCGGTGATCACACCGATCGCGGGCACGATCAGCGGGAAGGCGAGCCCGGCGTCGCCGAACGCCGCCTTGCCGAGGATCAGCGCGGCGACGAGCGTGACGGCGTACGACTCGAACAGGTCGGCGGCCATGCCGGCGCAGTCGCCGACGTTGTCGCCGACGTTGTCGGCGATGGTCGCGGCGTTGCGCGGGTCGTCCTCCGGGATGCCCTTCTCGACCTTGCCGACCAGGTCGGCGCCGACGTCGGCCGCCTTGGTGAAGATGCCGCCGCCGACACGCATGAACATGGCGATCAGTGCGGCGCCGAGACCGAAGCCCTCCAGGACCTTCGGCGCGTCGGCCGCGTACACCAGCACCACACAGGAGGCGCCCAGCAGACCGAGCCCCACCGTGAACATGCCGACGACGCCGCCCGTGCGGAAAGCGATCTTCATGGCTTTGTGCGAGACGGCGGTGAGATCCTTTTCGGGCTCACCTTCCGCCGGGGTCGCTTCCCGTGCCGCGGCGGCCACACGGACATTGCTGCGTACGGCGAGCCACATGCCGATGTATCCGGTGGTCGCCGAGAACGCCGCGCCGATCAAGAAGAAGACCGATCGGCCGGCACGCTGATTCCAGTCGTCCGCGGGCAACAGCATGAGCAGGAAGAACACCACGACGGCGAATACCCCGAGGGTACGCATCTGCCGCCCCAGGTAGGCATTCGCGCCCTCCTGGATCGCGACCGCGATCTTCTTCATGCTGTCGGTGCCCTCGCCGGCCGCGAGTACCTGGCGGACCAGGACACCGGCGACGGCAAGCGCCGCAAGGGCGACAACCGCGATGATCACTACGATGAGGCGATTGTCGTCCGTCAGTACCGCGGCTGCGAGGGTAGTGGGCTGGTCAAACTGATGAGGGGTAGAAAGCCCCGCCATTCGTCCTCCTTGACGCTTGGACCGAGCTCAAGATGTGGACGGATTGTAGGTACCGGAACCTGATCAAAACAGTGTGCGGTAAGTGGAATTGGCCTTCACATGCCCTTCAGCAAATGATCCGCGCATCAGCACGCAACCCGAAAGCGGTAATGCCTCAAAAGCATTGACGCCTGGTCCATTGCCGTGCGGCCCGGCGTAAAGCTGATCGTATTGCTGATCGCCATCCTGATCGTGATTTCCTTCACGAAATAGGCGTGGCTTGATCCGAAGCGGGTTCGGAGCCGCTGGGCGGCTCCTGGGGCGGTCCGGTGGGTGACCCGGCCCGCCCCCGGCCCACGGGCAAGCGGCGACCGTCGGGGCGCTTGCGGAGCCCCTCGGGGCGGGCTCGGGAGCGGCCTGGCGCTGGGCTCGTCAGCGGCATGGCGCAGGGCTCGACAGAGGGCAAGGCGAGGCGGGAGGGCAGGCTGTGCCCGAGCGGCGCGGGGAGGGCGATGACGCGGCAGCGAGGCCGACCCCGGGGGAGGGCGGTCATACAGCAAGGGAGGTCGGCCCAGCGGAGGGCGGTCACACGGCAGGGAGGCCGGCCGGGGGGCGGCGGGACGCCGGGCGGTGGCTCCGCCGTGAGGTACAGGCCCGGCGGTGGTGCGCGGCGGGACCAGGCGGAGGGCTCCCGCAGGAAGGGGGGCGTGGCGGCTTGGCGCCCGGGGGGGGCGGCGGCCCGGCGCGGAGAGCACGTGACGGCCTGGCGCGGGCAGCATGTGGCGGCCCGGCGCGAAGGGCACGTGACGACCCGGCGCGGGGAGTGCGTGACGGACCGGCGTGGCCAGCGTGTGGCAGCCCAGTGCGGAGAGCACGTGACGGCCCCGGCACGGAAAACACGTCCCAGCCCGGCGCGGGAAGCGCTTGGCGGCCTGGCGTGGGAAGCGCTTGGCGGCCCGGTCGCGAGGAGTGCGTGGCGGACCGGGGCGGGAAGCGCTTGGCGGACTGGCGCGGGCAGCATGTCGCGGCCCGGTCGCGGGGAGCGCGTGACGGCCCGGTCGCAGGCAGTGGTGGTCGGGAGGGCGCCCGGGCGATGGGGCCACGGGCGGGCCGCGCGAAGCGCGAGGGCGGTCAGGGGAGACGTGCCAAAGGGCCCTGGTGAGCAGGGCCCTTTCGCACAGGTTCAGGCAGTACCAGGGGGTGGATCAGGGGACGAGCGCGGCCGGCGGCGTGGTCGGCCAGCTCATCCTGATCAGTCCGCCGTTCTCACCGGCGGTCACTTCCACGTCGTCGACGAGGCCGCTGATGACCGCGAGGCCCATCTCGTCCTCCTCGGTCTCGGCGTCCACACCGTCGGCTCCGCCGTGGGCGCCCGGATTGTCACCGGGAACCGTGTGCGGCGCCTCGTCACCGACCTCGATGGAGAACAGCTTCTCCTCCTCGATCAGCGAGACCCGCACGGGCGCCGAGATTCCGGCGCTCTGGTGCAGGCCGACGGCCCGGGTGCAGGCTTCGCCGACTGCGAGCCTGACCTCGTCGAGGACGGCCTCGTCCACTCCGGCCCTGCGCGCCACCGCTGCCGCCACCAGTCGGGCGGTCCTGACGTGCTCGGGCAGCGCGCTGAAGCGGAGTTCAACGGTGGCCATGCATCCCCCTCGGAACTACGGGCGTGCGGTCGGGGGGTCGGGTCGCCGAGACCTGACCCCCCTCCATTGACTTCTGCCGCCCGGGCGAGGCCCGGGATCCGGCTGTCGGCGACTGACCGGCCAGTCAGGGACGGGCCGGACGACAGCCGATCAGTCGGTGGCCGCCACCGCTTCCTCGACCGAGGTGTGGATCGGGAACACCTTGGTGAGGCCGGTGATGCGGAAGATCTTCAGAATGCGCTCCTGGTTGCAGACCAGCCGGAGCGAGCCCTCGTGGGCACGCACCCTCTTCAGGCCACCCACCAGCACGCCGAGACCGGTGGAGTCGAGGAAGTCCACGCCCTCCATGTCGACGACCAGGTGGAAACTGCCGTCGTTCACCAGCTCGACCAGCTGTTCGCGCAACTTGGGCGCGGTATATACATCGATTTCGCCACCGACCTCGACGACCGTACGATCGCCGACGGTACGGGTCGACAGGGACAGGTCCACGGATCCTCCAGCACCTTGCTATCGAGCGGTCATCCCAAGGGACACCTCGGCGGAGCCCCCGGGACGGTTCGCCAGCCGCGATGGCATTCAATCACTTACCGGCAGGCGTGCACGACGCCTTGGGTCCATTGTCCGTCACGCCAGTGACACACTCGATGCCGATGGCCAATAATCTCCGACCCGTTCGAACCTCGACGGACACCGCTTCCCGCCCCTCGCCGGGCGAGATCCTGGACCGGCTCACCTCCGGGCCGAGCCGGGCTTCGCGCATCACTCATACGGAGCACTTGCCCCCACGTGCGGGTCGCCATGCCGTGTGGCCCGACCGGATCCGCCCGGAGGTCATCGCGGCGGTCCAGTCCGCCGGCATCGAACACCCCTGGGCCCACCAGGCACTCGCCGCCGAGCACGCCCTGGACGGCGAATCGGTGATCGTCTCGACGGGCACGGCCTCGGGGAAGTCCCTGGCGTACCTCGTCCCGGTCCTGTCGACCCTTCTCGACGGTTCCGAGGCGCCGAACGGACGCGGCGCGACCGCCCTGTACCTCGCCCCGACCAAGGCGCTCGCCGCAGATCAGCGCCGATCCGTGAAGAAACTTTCACAACCACTGGGCCACGCCGTGCGCTCCGCGGTCTACGACGGGGACACCCCCGTCGAGGAACGCGAGTGGGTACGCCAGTACGCCAACTACGTCCTCACCAACCCCGACATGCTGCACCGCGGGATACTTCCCTCCCACCCCCGGTGGGCCTCCTTCCTGCGCGCCCTGCGCTATGTCGTCATCGACGAGTCCCACACCTACCGGGGCGTCTTCGGGTCACACGTCGCCCAGGTGCTCCGCCGGCTGCGCCGCCTGTGCGCCCGCTACGGCTCCTCCCCCGTCTTCCTCATGGCCTCCGCGACCGCCGCCGAGCCGTCGATCGCCGCCTCCCGCCTCACCGGTGTGCCCGTGGTGGAGGTCGCCGACGACGCCTCCCCGCGCGGAGAACTGGTGTTCGCCCTCTGGGAACCGCCCCTCACCGACCTGCACGGCGAGAAGGGCGCCCCCGTCCGCCGTACCGCCACCGCCGAGACCGCCGACCTCCTCACCGACCTGACCGTGCAGGGTGTCCGCTCGGTCGCTTTCGTACGGTCCCGCCGCGGGGCCGAGCTGATCTCGGTGATCGCCCAGGAACGGCTCTCCGAGGTCGACCGCTCCCTCGCCCGGCGCGTGGCCGCCTACCGCGGCGGCTACCTCCCCGAGGAACGCCGCGCCCTCGAAGGCGCCCTCCACTCCGGGGAACTCCTCGGCCTCGCCGCCACCACCGCCCTGGAACTCGGCATCGACGTCTCCGGCCTGGACGCCGTCGTCATCGCCGGCTACCCGGGCACCCGCGCTTCCCTGTGGCAGCAGGCCGGCCGCGCGGGCCGCGCCGGGCAGGGCGCGCTCGCGGTGCTGGTCGCCCGCGACGATCCGCTGGACACCTTCCTCGTCCACCACCCGGAAGCCCTGTTCGACCAGCCGGTGGAGTCCACCGTCCTCGATCCGGACAACCCGTACGTCCTGGCGCCCCACCTGTGCGCCGCCGCGTCCGAGCTTCCCCTCACCGAGGACGACTTCGCCCTCTTCGGTCCGGCCACGGCCGAGTTGATGCCGCAGCTGGAGGCCGCGAAACTGCTGCGCCGCCGTACGAAGGCGTGGCACTGGACGCGCCGCGAGCGCGCCGCCGACCTGACCGACATCCGCGGCGGCGGCGGAAATCCGGTGCAGATCGTGGAGGCCGGCTCCGGACGGCTGCTGGGCACGGTCGACGCCGGGGCCGCGCACACCACCGTCCACGAAGGCGCCGTCCACCTCCACCAGGGCCGCACGTACCTGGTCAAGGATCTCCACCTGGACGACTCGGTCGCCCTGGTCGAGGAGGCCAACCCGCCGTACTCGACGGTCGCCCGCGACACCACGGCCATCTCCGTCCTGGAGACGGACGTCGAGATCCCCTGGGGCGACGGCCGGCTCTGCTACGGCTCCGTCGAAGTCACCAATCAGGTCGTCTCCTTCCTGCGTCGTCGTCTCATCACCGGCGAGGTGCTCGGTGAGACCAAGCTCGACCTGCCTCCCCGCACGCTCCGCACCCGCGCCGTGTGGTGGACGGTCACCGAGGACCAGCTCGACGCCGCCCGGGTGAATCCCGAGATCCTCGGCGGGGCCCTGCACGCCGCCGAACACGCCTCGATCGGCATGCTGCCGCTCTTCGCCACCTGTGACCGCTGGGACATCGGCGGCGTCTCCGTCCCCCTGCACCCGGACACCCTCCTGCCCACCGTCTTCGTGTACGACGGCCACCCCGGCGGCGCGGGCTTCGCCGAGCGCGCCTTCCACACCGCCCGCGAGTGGCTCACCGCCACCCGCCAGGCCATCGCCTCCTGCGAGTGCGACGCCGGCTGCCCGTCCTGCATCCAGTCCCCCAAGTGCGGCAACGGCAACGAGCCGCTGCACAAGCGGGGAGCGGTCCGACTGCTGACGGTCCTCTTGCAAGGAGCACCGGAACTCCCGGACGTACCGGATGCGCTGGATACGCAGAATGCGCCAGATGTACCGAAGAGACCAGACGCATCGAGCGAACCCGTCGGACCAGACAGACCCGTCAAGCCCGTCGGACCCGTCGAGCCCAACGAGTCCGTCGGGCCCGTCGAGCCCGTCGAGGGTTAGGACCGGTCAGGGGTCGGCGGCGGGCGGGGCCCGAGGTCCAACCCGGGTGCCACAGGCCCGGCCGGTCCCGCCCGTGACCGCACCTCGGCCGTCAGCGGCCCCCGGCCCGCCGCGACCGTGACGTCCGAGACATCACCGCTGACGGCACACCGCACGACTCTGGTGCCCTGGGCCCGTGCCACCTGATCCGCCCGGCCGCACGCCTCCGTCCCCCCGTCCATCCAGTGGTCGGCCGCCGCGAGAGCCGCCAAGTCGGCCGCGCCGCCCGCGCGGTGACGGACCACCACCGCCTGCCCCATCACCAGCACGGCGCCGAAGACCACACACAGCACCGCCAGCGCGCCGACGGTCCAGATGGTCGCCGACCCCCGGTCCGGAGCCGCCTCGGGCGCACAGAGCCGCCTGCGCGCCCGAATACCGCCCCTCACCGCCCCGGCCACCCTCCTCACTGTCCCCGTCGCTCTCACCCGGCCGCCCCCACCGTCTCCTCCGCCAGCGCGGCGGCCTCCTGCGCGAGGTCGAGTGCCAACGCGTCCGGTCCCGGTGTGTCGGCCTCGACCCGCACGTGCACCAGGTCGCCCTCGCGCCGCACGGAGACACGGGCGCCGCTCGGCGCCGCCTGCCGGGCGGTCTCCAGCACCGTGCCCGGCGGTTCCTGGCGGGCCGCCGCGCGAGCGCCAGCCCGGGCCGCGTCCACGCACTGGATCAACGCGGCCGCCGCCAGCAAGGCCCAGACCAGCGCCATCGTGAACGCGACCAGCACCGGCAGCACGACAGCCGCCTCGGCCGTCACGAAGCCACGGTCCCCGGCCACCGAGGGCGGAGCCGGAACCCCGCCCCGCCGGTGGCCGAGGCCGGTGGCCGCCGCGGCCACCGGCCCCGTCACCCCTGCCTCAGAACTCCCCACTGAGCGCCCGCCCCACGATGTCCTGCAGCGCCCCGCGCACCTGCCCGCTGGTCAGCACCTCGTAGAGCAGCGCGGCGAACCCCACCGCCGCGATCAGCCCCATCGCGTACTCGGAGGTGACCATTCCGCCGTCCCTGCGCGCCACCCGGGCCCAACCGGCCCTGATCCGGCCGACCCCGGCGCTGCCCGCCAGGACCGACGCCCGCACCCGCGCTCGTACCCACACTGCCCTGCCCATGTGAACCCCCGTACAGCTCTGTTCCGTTGACTTCGCTCACTCGTCGTCCAGCCCGTCACATCCGGTCAGCCCGTCATCCGTCGCCCCCTCCCAGCACCCCGCCCGCGAGCCCGAGCACCACCGGCAGTACGCCGATGGCGATGAACGCGGGCAGGAAGCACAGTCCGACGGGCGCGGTGATCAGAACGCCCGCCCGTCGCGCACGGGCCGTGGCGGCACGCTGCCGTTCCGCGCGGGCCTCGGAGGCCAGGCGGGCGACCGGTACCGCCGCGGGTACGCCCGACTCGCCGGCCCGCTCCAGCAGCCGGGCCAGCGCCGCCGCCCCGGGCAGCGCGGCCAGTCCTCGCCACGCCTCCGCCGGTTCACCGCCGAGCCGCACCTCGGCGGCCCCGCGCGCCAGCCGCTGCCCCACGGGCCCGTCCAGGGCCTCCCCCACCGCCCGGGCGGCCAGGACCGGGCCGGCACCCGCCGCGATGCAGGCGGCCAGCAGGTCGGCGGCAAGGGGCAGTTGACGCGCGGCCCGCGCCGAGTCGAACTCCTCCACCGGCACCGGCCTGCGCTGCCACCGCCACAACCCGAACGCCGCCACGAGTCCCACCACGACACCGGTCGCCCCGCCGACGAACACCCAGCAGGCGCTCAGGGCACCGACGGCAGGCAGCCATCGCCGCACGGCGACGCGCGTCCGGGGACGCCACCCGGACGAAACCTGCTCGACGACCGGTCCCCGCTGCTCGGTCAGCAGCACCAGCAGCGCCTCCAACCGCCTGCGCACCCTTCGTTCCCGCCGCGCCGCGCCCACGGCCCGGACCAGCGCCCAGACCACCGTCGTCACGCACACCGCCGCCCCCAACCTGTGGACAACCTCCGTGCTCATCCCGCCTCCGCTCCCCGTACGATCCGCAGCGCCCACCACAGGCCGACGCCCTCCAGAACCCCGCCGACCAGCAGACAGCCGAGGCCCGCCCCGGTGTGCAGTACGACATGCAGCGGGTCGGCGCCCAGCGCGGTGCCCAGGAGCAGTCCGAGCACCGGCAACCCCGCGAGCATCACGGCCGTCGACCTCGCGCCCGCCAACTGGGCGCGCAGATCCGCACGTTGGTCCCGCTCGGCCCGCAACGCCCCCTCCAGCCGGTCGAGCCCCGCCGCGAGCCCGGCACCGCGGTCCACGGCGACACGCCAGCACGCGGCGAGCCCCAGCAATCCCTCGGCCCCGGGACGGCGTGCCGCTTCGGTGAGCGCGCCCGGCACATCCCCACCGAACCGGGCCGCCGCCAGGACCACCGCCTGTGCCGCCCCGAGTCCTCCCGAGTCCCGGGCGGCGCCCAGCAGCGCCTCGCCCGGCTGCCGCCCGGCCCGGACCTCCCCCGCGAGCGCCCCACACAGCGCGATCACCGCGGTGGCCCGCTCCTCGCCGGCCCGGCGTGCCGCACCGGCACGGCGGGCGCGCCGCACCAGCGGGACACCCAGTGCCCCCAGAACCACCGGCACCACGGACGCTCCCAGCAGACCGACCACCGCACCGGCGATCAGTGCCCACCATTCGCCTCGCGTCCCATGCAACCGCCGTAGCCGCTCCCCCGTCCGTACCGCCCGCTGCCACGGCGGCGGCCCGATTCCTGCCGGGCCGCCGCCCGCACACACCAGCCGCACCCGCCGCCGCGCTCCCGATCCCGGCCCGCCCATCAGCCAGGCAGCCGCCCCGGCGCACGTCATCGCCGCCCCCACCGACACCTCGGCGATCCCCGTCACCACGTCTCCCTCCACTCACCCAGATCACGCGCACCACGTACGTCACCCATGTCACTCACGTCACCCGAGGCACCGAGCAGCTCTCGCAGCCGCTGCCACCCGGGCCCGTACGCGAAGGCGTCCGCGCCCCACCGCAGCGCGGGGACCGTCACGACCAGCCCCGCCGGGCCCCGCTCCAGCACATGCACCTCGGCGATCCGCCGCCGCCCGGCCCGGTCCCGAACGAGATGGAGCACGACCGACAGTGCGGCCGCCACCTGGCTGTGCAGCGCCGCCCGGTCAAGTCCCGCGGCCGTGCCGAGGGCCTCCAGCCGGGCCGGCACTCCCGACGCGGCGTTCGCGTGCACGGTCCCGCAGCCGCCCTCGTGTCCCGTGTTCAAAGCGGCCAGCAGAGCGACGACTTCGGGTCCGCGGACCTCGCCGACGACGAGTCGGTCGGGCCGCATGCGCAGCGCCTGGCGGACCAGGTCCTGGAGCGTGACGAGTCCGGCGCCCTCCTGGTTCGGGGGTCTGGACTCCAGCCGCACGACGTGGGGATGGTCGGGGCGCAACTCCGCCGAGTCCTCGGCGAGCACGATCCGCTCGCCCGGTCCGACGAGGCCGAGCAGCGCGCTCAGCAGTGTCGTCTTGCCGCTGCCCGTACCGCCGCTGATGAGGAACGAGAGCCTCGCGTCGAGCAGGGCCCGCAGCAGCCGGTCCCCGCCCGGTGGCACCGTCCCGGCGGCCACCAGCTCGTCGAGCGTGAACGCCCTGGGCCGGACGACCCGCAGTGACAGGCAGGTGGAGCCGACGGCGACCGGTGGCAGCACCGCGTGCAGTCGGGTGCCGTCGGGAAGCCTGGCGTCCACCCAGGGGTGCGCGTCGTCCAGCCGCCGTCCGGCCACGGCCGCGAGGCGCTGGGCCAGGCGCCGTACGGCCGCGGTGTCCGGGAAGGACACGGTCGTCAGCTCCAGGCCACCGCCGCGGTCCACCCACACCCGGTCGGGCGCCGAGACCAGCACGTCGGTCACCGAGGGGTCGTCGAGCAGCGGCTCCAGCGGCCCGCTCCCGACCAGCTCGGACCGCAGCCGCTCGGCCGCACCGAGGACTTCCGCGTCCCCGAGGACCCGCCCTTGTTCCCGCAGCGCCTGCGCCACGCGCGCGGGGGTCGGTTCGCCCCCGCTCTCGGCCAGCCACTGCCGGACCCCGTCCAACAGCCCCGTATCGGCAGGCACATTCGCACCCGGCGGGCCGCCGCCGAGCGCCCCATGGCCAGTGCGCCCACCCGACAGCCGCGCCTGCACAGGCATGGGCATGGGCATGGTACGCCGCAGGCCCCGCTCGGCCACCCGGCCGGTCGGCACGGCCTGCGAGAAGCCTTGCGCAGCCTCGGCCCCACGCAGACCCTGTTCAGCCGCCTCGTCGGCCCCACCGGCCGGCACGGCCTGCGGGACGGCCCAGGCGGGCACGGACACGGGCGCCGGGCCGCGCCGGCCCGTACCCCCGCTCATACGCCCCCTCCGGCGACCGCGGCCCGCTCCCAGAACGCCGAACAGAAGCGTGCGAGCGGTCCGTGGGCGTCACTCCCGGGCGGAGCACCGCGGTCCTGGGCCGCCGACAACCCCGCCTCATGGGGCACCTCGCCCATCAGGGGCAGCCCGAGCAGCCGGGCGACCTCCCGGTCGTCCAGACCTGGTGCGTACGGACCGCGCACCGCGACGCGCAGATCCCGCAGGACCATGCCGACCACGGACGCCACCCGCCCGGCCGCCGCGACGGCGCGCAGCTCGGCGGGGACCACGAGCAACCCCAGGTCCACCTGGGCGAGGACCTGCGCGACGCCTTCGTCGACGCGCCGCGGCAGATCCACGACCACCACGCCACCACGCCGCCTGGCCGCGGCCAGGACCGCCCGGACGGCTTCGGGCGCGATGGTGACGGAGGCGCCACGGTCCCAGCTGAGGACCCGCAGGGCGTGCAGTGAGGGCAGCGACTCCTCCAGGGCCCCGCCGCCGACCCGCCCGTGCGAGGCGGCGAAGGCCGGCCAGCGCAGCCCTTCGACGGCTTCTCCGCCGAGGAGTACGTCGAGTCCGCCGCCCAGGGGATCCGCGTCGACGAGGAGCGTGCGCCTGCCCTGACGCGCCGAGGTGAGTGCGAGCGCGCAGGCGAGCGTGGACGAACCGGCGCCTCCACGGCCGCCGATCACGCCGACGGTGAGGGCGGGCGGCCCGACCCCCTCGGCGACGTCGGCGATCCGGTCGACCAACCATTGTTCGCCATCCGGCAACATCAGCACGTGGTCGGCGCCGATCTCCACAGCCCTCTGCCAGACCCCGGAATCGTCCTGATCCCGCCCAACCAGCACGACACCGCGTCTGCGGGCCGCGCCGCGCACCCGTCGCGCGGCGTCGTCGCCGACGAGCACCAGGGGCGCCGTGTCCCAGCCGCCACCGCGCTCCGGCACCCCGTGGTGGACTTCCGGCCTGGCGCCGGCCGCGGCACACAGCCGCAGCAGGTCGTCCAGCAGATTCACGTCCTCCGTGACGATCAACGGTCCGCCCTGCCGCCCTTCGGCAGCCGACCGCCGGTCGTGTGTGATGGCTCCCGCCACGCTCTCCAGCCCCCTTCGCTGCTTCCCCGCGTGGCCCTTGCGGCCCCGCGAATCCCGCCCAGCGCGAGAGCCTCGAACCGGCTCTCCATATGAACCGCCGATACGAACCGGCCATAGCCTCCGAACAAACGGAACCGGCCATGAACTGTTGCGAGCGGTACGCGCTGGAATCACGGTGCAGCGATCCCGGAAATCATGTGGATCTTGGTCGATAACTGTGGACATCTCGATGACTGTGGATATCGCCTTCACCCAAACCGGTGACCGTTGTACGACTTCCGCACAGCAGCGCGGCAACTACCCAGAGTGACGAATCCTGTGCGGACACAGAGGAACGCCGGACCTCGTACCACGAGGTCCGGCGTTCCTGAGGACGGAAGGGAAAACCCATCCGGACATGCGACGACCCCCGCCGGGGGGGAGAGCGGGGGTCGTCCCCACGGTTTGACTCGGGGGGGGGGAGGAGCCAAACCGGGTTGGCACGGTCGCGAACGATCCGTGACTTCCATGGTGTACCCGAGAGCTCTCTCAGGCAAACCCACACGCCCCACACTAGCCCGAATGGCGGGCGCATATGCTCAACCCCGTGGAAAACCACTCCTTGCCTCGTACAGCGGCCTTCTTTGACCTGGACAAGACGGTCATTGCTAAGTCGAGCACGCTCACCTTCAGCAAGTCGTTCTACCAAGGCGGCCTGATCAACCGGCGGGCGGTGTTGCGTACCGCATATGCCCAGTTCGTCTTCCTCGCGGGCGGTGCCGACCACGACCAGATGGAGCGGATGCGCGAGTACCTGTCCGCGCTGTGCCGCGGCTGGAACGTCCGGCAGGTGAAGGAGATCGTCGCCGAGACCCTGCACGACCTGATCGACCCGATCATCTACGACGAGGCCGCGTCCCTCATCGAGGAGCACCACATCGCCGGGCGCGACGTCGTGATCGTCTCCACGTCCGGGGCGGAGGTCGTCGAGCCGATCGGCGAGCTGCTGGGCGCGGACCGGGTGGTGGCGACCCGCATGGTCGTCGGCGACGACGGCTGCTTCACGGGCGAGGTCGAGTACTACGCGTACGGCCCCACGAAGGCCGAGGCCATCAAGGAGCTCGCCGCGTCCGAGGGGTACGACCTCTCACGTTGCTACGCGTACAGCGACTCGGCGACCGACATCCCGATGCTTTCCGCGGTCGGCCACCCCCACGCGGTGAACCCGGACCGCGCGCTGCGCCGCGAGGCCGTCACGCGCGCGTGGCCCATCCTCGACTTCAACCACCCGGTGCGGCTCAAGCAGCGGGTGTCCGCACCACCCCGGCCGGCCATCGTCGCGGCGGCGGCGATAGGAGCGGCTGCGGCCACGGCGGGGCTCGTCTGGTACGCCAGCCGGCGCCGCGCGGTGGTGAGCTGACCGCCCGGACGAGGCGCCTCCCCCGGATCTCCGTCACCCCGTCACTCCTGCCTGCCTCGCCCGCCTCGCACCCGCGAGCGGAACGACCGATTCGCTCAGCTTTCGACCCCCTTGATCGCAAAAGTAAAGAAGTATGGCGAGGGGTTCCGCTTGCCCCCGTCCAGGAGTACAAAGGGATTAACGGCCCGCGAGACCAAGGACATCCGAAAGGAAGACCTTCCAACGCAACCGAGGCCCCACGGACCGAGCACGAACATCGGGCACCCACGCGACGTCGACCCGTCGATTACGGGCCAGCCGCACCAGGCGACGGGCAACAGTTCCCGACCTGATGGGCAACACTCCGAGGACGCTTGGTAACCCGGTGGACGTGCCAGCGGCGGTACGGAATTCCGTACCGCCGCAACCCTGTGCCGGGACCTGCGCCGCCCTGCGAGCGGACCTACGCGGCGCCCCGCTGCAGCGCCTCACAGACGGCCGTCGACTCCCTGGCGCCGAGTTCCGCGGCTCGGCCGCAGTGCGCGATCCAGGCCGCCATCCCCTCCGGGGTCCCGGAGACATAACCGTCGAGAGCGGCGGCGTAGGCCGCCCGGCCCAGCTCCGCGTGACCGACCTCCGGGGGGCAGACCGACTTGGGGTCGAGACCGCTGCCGATGAGGACGATCCGTTCCGCCGCGCGCGCGACGAGGCCGTTGTGGGAGCCGAAGGGGCGCAGCGCGAGGAGTTCGCCGTGCACCACGGCGGCGGTCACCAGGGCGGGCGCCGAGCTGCCCGCGATGACCAGCCGCGCCAGACCGTCGAGCCGGCCCTCGACCTCGGCCGCGTCCGGCAGCGGGAGTTCGATCAGCGGCGGTCCGGCGGCGGCCGCCGCCGGACTCTCCACGACGGATTCCCCGTCCCTGCGCGGGCGTCCGACCGCGTCGCCGTTGTCGGCGGCGGCCACCAGATGCAGCCTCGCCAGCACCCGGAGGGGCGACTGCCGCCAGATGGAGAGGAGCTCGCCCGCCTCCGCGGTCAGCCTGAGGGCCGCGCCGACCACCCTGGCCTCGTCGTCACCGCTGAAGTCGGTCCTGCGACGCACCTCTTCGAGGGCCCAGTCGGCACCGGACAGCGCCGCGGACCCGCGGGAGCCCCGCAGCGCGGCCTCTCCGGTGATCTCGTTGCTGCGGCGCCGCATGATGCGGTGCCCGTAGACCCGGTCCACGGCCCTGCGCACGGACTCGACGGATTCCGCCACGCCGGGCAGCGAGCCCAGCGCCGCGAGGGGGTCGGCGTTCGCACCTGTCGTACTCATGAGTACGACCCTACGCACACCTGACTCGTGCCCCACGAACGAGTGGTCTTCTTCACGCGTGACGGTCCGCAGGCGCCGTTTCGCCGCTACTCTTTATGAACATGAAAACTGCTTTCGTCGGGAAGGGCGGCAGTGGCAAGACCACCCTGTCCTCGCTCTTCGTCCGCCATCTCGCGACCACCGGGTCGCCCGTCGTCGCGGTGGACGCCGACATCAACCAGCATCTGGGCCCCGCTCTCGGCCTCAGCGACGCGCAGGCCCGGAGCCTGCCCGCCATGGGCGACCGCCTGAGCCTCATCAAGGACTACCTGCGCGGCTCCAACCCGCGCGTCACCTCCGCCGAGACGATGATCAAGACCACCCCGCCCGGCGAGGGTTCCCGTCTGCTGCGGGTGCGCGAGGACAACCCGGTGTACGAAGCCTGTGCGCGGCCGGTGGAACTCGACGGCGGCGCCGTCCGTTTGATGGTCACCGGCCCGTTCACCGAGGCCGACCTGGGGGTGGCCTGTTACCACTCCAAGACCGGCGCGGTGGAGCTGTGCCTGAACCACCTCGTCGACGGGCCGGGCGAGTACGTCGTCGTCGACATGACGGCGGGCTCGGACTCCTTCGCGTCCGGCATGTTCACCCGCTTCGACCTCACCTTCCTCGTCGCCGAGCCGACCCGGAAGGGGACCTCCGTCTACCGGCAGTACAAGGAGTACGCGCGCGACTTCGGCGTCCCTCTGAAGGTCATCGGCAACAAGGTGCAGAGCCAGGACGACATCGACTTCCTGCGGGACGAGGTCGGCGACGACCTGTTGCTGACGTTCGGGCACTCGGACTGGGTGCGCGCCATGGAGAAGGGCCGTCCGCCCCGCTTCGACCAGCTGGAGGACGACAACCGCCGCGCCCTCAGCACTCTCCAGGCAGCTGTCGACGCGACCTACGAGAAGCGCGACTGGGAGCGCTACACACGGCAGATGGTCCACTTCCACCTGAAGAACGCACAGTCCTGGGGCAACGAACGGACGGGGGCCGACCTGGCCGCCCAGGTCGACCCCGACTTCGTCCTGCGGGAGCCCGAGACCGCCACGGCGTGAACCCGCGGCGGGAGCACGGCCCGACCGCCGACGGCATCACGGCCTGACCGCCGACGGCGTCAAGGCTTGACCGCCGGCGCGCCCGGCACCCCCTTCGGGGCCGGAGCGGGCCGGCCGGACAGGAACGACGCCCAGCCCTGCTTCGGGGACTTGCCCACCTTCAGCTTCCGGAGTTTGGCGAGGGTCTTCGGGTCCTGGGCGTCGAGCCAGTCGGCAAGCTGCCGGAAGGAGACGCAGCGCACCTCGCGCTTGGTGCAGACGCGCTCGATCGTCTCCTCGACGGCACGCATGTATGTGCCGCCGTTCCAGGACTCGAAGTGGTTGCCGATGATCAAAGGCGCGCGATTCCCCTTGTACGCGCGGGAGAAGCCCTTCAGCAGGCCGTCCCGCATCTGGTCGCCCCAGTACTCGTACTGGTCGGGATCACCCTGGGAGGTCGCGCCCGACTGGTTGACCATGAAGTTGTAGTCCATGGTCAGCGTCTCGAACCCACGGCCAGGGACCGGGACGAGTTGCATCGACAGGTCCCACAGCCCTTTCTTCTTCTTGGGCCAGACCTGGTCGTTGACGCCGCTGGTGTCGTAGCGGAAGCCGAGCTGACGGGCGGCCTTCATGAAGTTCTTCCGCCCCTCCAGGCAGGGCGTGCGCGCGCCGATGAGCTCCTTCTCGTAGTCGAAGGGCAGCGGGGAGCCCTTCGACGTGCCCGTGTTGGTCTTCCAGGACTGCACGAAGGACTTGGCCTGGGCGATCTCGTCCTTCCAGTCCGAGACCGACCACTCCCCCACTCCGCCCTCGTCACCGCAGAAGTGGCCGTTGAAGTGCGTGCCGATCTCGTTGCCCTCGAGCCAGGCGCCGCGCAGCTGCTTCACGGTGGCCCGGACGCCCCGCTTGTCGTTGAAGCCGATGTCGGAGCGGCCGGGCGAGTGCCGCGGCGGCCGGTACAGCTCGCGCTTCCCCTCAGGGAGCATGTACACGCCGCTGAGGAAGTACGTCATGGTCGCCCGGTTGTCCCTGGCCACCTTGCGGAAGTGCGAGAACAGCCGCTGGCTGTCCTCACCCGCGCCGTCCCAGGAGAAGACCACGAACTGCGGCGGCCGCTGGCCCGGCTTCAGCCGCTGGGCCCGTGGCAGCCGGGGCTGCGTCCCTGTGAACGCGGTGGAGCCGTCACCGATCAGCCGGATCGCGTGCTTGGGGGCGGGGGCGCCCACGGCCTCCTTGGCGCCGTGCGCGCTCCCACCCCGAGCGCCCTCGTCCCGAGCGCCCTTCCCGGCGCCCAGCCCCCCGATCCCGCAGCCGGCGAGCGCCGCGGCACCGACAGCGGCCAGGGCAGCACCCGTGGTGATCCTCCGAGTGGCGGCCATGTTCCCCCACCTTCTTCCTTCGATCGGGACAAAACAGACGGCGAGGCCAAGATCGCAGGGCCGCGCGAAGGAAGAAGTACGACAAGCCGACCGAAATGATTAATCACTCTCCGGCGTGAATTTTTGACCCATATGCGACGCTTTTTCACACACGTCCTTTACTCTCCATTACGATTCATTTACCGAGCGTTGATAAATCCCGCCGCTGTACGCCGTGACCCACGGCCGCGCCCCAAGCGACCGCGTAGCCCCGGAGGAGACGGGAACCATGCCTGCCTGCGTCCCCACCCGCACCGACGACTCATCACACCTGCCGGACGAAGGGCGGCCGCACAGCCCGCCCCGGCCCGGCCGCCGACCACCCCGCGGCCCCCGGCTCCCCCGGGTCGCCGCCGCCGACCTGTCCGCCTCGATCGCCGTCTTCCTGATCGCCCTGCCGCTGTCCCTCGGCATCGCCCTGGCCACCGGAGCGCCGCTGCAGGCGGGGCTCGTCGCCGCCGCGGCGGGCGGCCTCGTGGCCGGGCGCCTCGGCGGTGCCCCGCTCCAGGTGAGCGGGCCCGCCGCCGGGCTCACCGTGGTCACCGCCGACCTGATTCAGCAGTACGGATGGCGTACGACCTGCGCCATCTCCGTCCTCGCCGGACTGGTGCAGCTCGGCCTGGGCTTCGTGCGGGTGGCCCGTTCCGCCCTGGCCGTCAGCCCCGCGATCGTGCACGGCATGCTGGCCGGTATCGGCATCACCATCGCCGTCGCCCAGCTGCACATCGTGCTGGGCGGGTCCCCGAGCAGCTCGGTCGTCGACAACGTCCGGCAGCTGCCCGCCCAGTTGGCCAGCCCCCAGGTGGCGGCGATGTCGATGAGCGCCCTGACGCTGACCTTCCTGCTGGCCTGGCCCCGGCTGCCCGGACGCGTGGGACGGACGCTGCGCACCGTCCCGGCCGCGCTCGTCGCCGTCACCGCGGCCACAGCGACGGCGGCCGTCGCCGGGCTCACCCTGCCCAAGGTCGACCTGCCGTCCTGGCGGAGCCACGCGCTGGCGGGGCTGCCCGAAGGACCGACGCTCGGCCTCCTCGCCGCCGTGCTCACCACGACACTGGTGTGCAGTGTCCAGTCGCTCCTGGGCGCCGTCGCCGTGGACAAACTCACGGCCAGACGACCGGCCCAGCAGGGGCGCTCGGATCTCGACCGCGAGCTGCTCGGGCAGGGCGCCGCCAACATCGTCTCCGGATCGCTCGGCGGGCTCCCCGTCGCGGGTGTGGCCGTACGCACCTCGGCGAACGTCCAGGCCGGCGCCGTCAGCCGGAACTCCACGATGCTGCACGGCGTCTGGGTGGTGGTGGCCGCGCTGCTGATGGTCCCGCTCCTGGAGCTGATCCCGCTCGCGGCACTGGCCTCCCTGGTGATGGCCGTCGGCATCCAAATGGTGTCCCTGCACCACATCCGCACGGTCACCCGCCACCGAGAGGTACTGGTGTACGCCGTCACCACCCTCGGCGTCGTCGTCCTCGGCGTACTGGAAGGCGTCACCCTCGGGATCGCCATGGCCGTCGGCGTGGCCCTGCACCGCCTCACGCGGACGCGGATCACCCGCGAGGTGGCCCCGGACGGCGTCCACCACGTACGGGTGCGCGGGCAGTTGACGTTCCTCGCCGTGCCCCGTCTCAGCCGGGCTCTGCACCAGGTGCCGGCGGGGGCCGAGGCGGTGGTCGAGCTGGACGGCTCGTTCATGGACCACGCGGCGTACGAGTCGCTGCACGACTGGCAGAGCGCGCACATCACCCGGGGCGGCTCCGTGGAGCTGACCGGACGCACCGGAGCACGGCTCGCGGAACCACACACCAAGGAAGCCGGGCAGACATCGCACTGCCACTGCCGGCCCTGGACCCCATGGCGCAACCACCACTGCGAGAGCCCCGAGACACCGCCGCCCGGCGGACTCCGCAGCGGGCACCAACTGGCGAGCGGGATCAGCTCGTTCCAGCGCAACACCGCTCCCCTGGTGCGCGGTGAGCTGGCCCGCCTCGCGCGGGAGGGGCAGCGGCCCTCGCAGCTCTTCCTGACCTGCGCCGACTCCCGGCTGGTCACCTCGATGATCACGTCGAGCGGTCCCGGGGACCTCTTCGTCGTCCGCAACGTCGGCAATCTCGTACCGCCGCCCGGCGAGGAGAGCGGCGACGACTCGGTGGCCGCCGCGATCGAGTACGCGGTCGAAGTGCTGCAGGTGCGGTCCATCACCGTCTGCGGGCACTCCGGATGCGGGGCCATGCAGGCGCTGATGAACACCGAACCGGGCGGCACGCAGACGCCGTTGAAGCGATGGCTGCGGCACGGGCTGCCGAGCGTGGAGCGGATGGCGGCCAAGGACCGGCCCTGGACGCGGATCGCCGGACGCGCGCCCGCCGACGCCGTCGAGCAGCTCTGTCTCACCAATGTCGTGCAGCAGCTGGAGCATCTGCGGGCGCACGAGGCCGTGGGCCGGGCACTGGAGGAGGGCGCGCTCGAACTGCACGGGATGTACTTCCACGTGGGCGAGGCCCAGGCGTACCTCCTCACCGAAGCCTCGTCCCAGGACGCCGGCGAGGGCGAGATCTTCGACCGGGTGGCGGCGACGGCCCTGCACGACACCCCGGCCTGAGCCGGTCCGGCGGGCCCGCCCGGTCCGCCGGCCTGAACCGCTCCCCTCTCCCGTCCGTGAGAACGTGTGGCCGCCCGTGTCCGCGGGCAGGCCACACGCACGCATGATCCGGCACACAGGTCTAAACCAATTCACGGACGGCCCTTGTCACCGGGGGTCCGCGTCTGATGAGCTGTGGCCTGGGACACAACGGGCGCCCCTGGCACAGCACCGCAAGGGAGATGTCGTGAGCAACGAAAGCCTGGCCAACCTGCTCAAGGAAGAACGCAGGTTCGCGCCGCCCGCCGACCTGGCCGCGAACGCCAACGTCACCGCGGAGGCGTACGAGCAGGCCAAGGCTGACAGGCTCGGCTTCTGGGCCGAGCAGGCCCGCCGGCTGACCTGGGCCACCGAGCCGACCGAGACGCTGGACTGGTCGAACCCCCCGTTCGCGAAGTGGTTCAAGGACGGCAAGCTCAACGTCGCGTACAACTGCGTGGACCGGCACGTCGAGGCCGGCCACGGCGACCGCGTCGCCCTCCACTTCGAGGGCGAGCCCGGTGACAGCCGCGCCATCACCTACGCCGAGCTCAAGGACGAGGTCTCCAGGGCCGCCAACGCCCTCACCGAGCTGGGCGTGCGGAAGGGCGACCGGGTCGCCGTCTACCTGCCGATGATCCCCGAGGCCGTCGTCTCCATGCTGGCCTGCGCCCGCATCGGCGCCGCGCACTCCGTGGTCTTCGGCGGCTTCTCCGCCGACGCCATCGCCACCCGCATCCAGGACGCCGACGCCAAGCTGGTCATCACCTCGGACGGCGGCTACCGCCGCGGCAAGCCCGCCGCGCTCAAGCCGGCCGTCGACGAGGCGGTCTCCCGGGTCGACGGCGTGGACAAGGTGCTCGTCGTGCGGCGTACGGGACAGGACGTCGCGTGGACCGAGGGCCGGGACGTCTGGTGGCACGAGATCACGGCCGGGCAGTCCGCCGAGCACACGCCCGAGGCGTTCGACGCCGAGCACCCGCTGTTCATCCTCTACACCTCGGGGACCACGGGTAAGCCGAAGGGCATCCTGCACACCTCCGGCGGCTACCTCACGCAGGCCGCGTACACGCACCACTCCGTCTTCGACCTCAAGCCGGAGACCGACGTCTACTGGTGCACGGCCGACATCGGCTGGGTCACCGGGCACTCGTACATCACGTACGGCCCGCTGGCGAACGGCGCGACCCAGGTGATGTACGAGGGCACGCCCGACACCCCGCACCAGGGACGCTTCTGGGAGATCGTCCAGAAGTACGGCGTGACGATCCTCTACACCGCGCCGACGGCCATCCGGACGTTCATGAAGTGGGGCGACGACATCCCCGCGAAGTTCGACCTGTCGAGCCTGCGCGTCCTCGGCTCCGTCGGGGAGCCGATCAACCCCGAGGCGTGGATCTGGTACCGCAAGCACATCGGCGGCGACCGCACCCCGATCGTCGACACCTGGTGGCAGACCGAGACCGGCGCGATGATGATCTCCCCGCTGCCGGGCGTGACCGAGACCAAGCCGGGGTCCGCGCAGCGGGCGCTGCCGGGCATCTCGGCGACGGTCGTCGACGACGAGGCGCGCGAGGTCCCCGACGGCGGCGGCGGTTACCTCGTCCTGACCGAGCCGTGGCCGTCGATGCTGCGCACCATCTGGGGCGACGACCAGCGGTTCATCGACACCTACTGGTCGCGCTTCGAGGGCAGGTACTTCGCGGGCGACGGCGCCAAGAAGGACGAGGACGGCGACATCTGGCTGCTCGGCCGGGTCGACGACGTGATGCTCGTGTCCGGGCACAACATCTCGACCACCGAGGTCGAGTCGGCGCTGGTCTCCCACCCGTCGGTCGCCGAGGCGGCCGTCGTGGGCGCCGCCGACGAGACGACCGGCCAGGCCATCGTGGCCTTCGTGATCCTGCGCGGTTCCGCGTCGGAGACCGAGACCCTCGTGGGCGAGCTGCGCGACCACGTCGGCAAGACCCTCGGCCCGATCGCCAAGCCGAAGCGGATCCTGCCGGTGGCCGAGCTGCCCAAGACCCGCTCCGGGAAGATCATGCGACGGCTGCTGCGTGACGTCGCGGAGAACCGGCAGCTCGGTGACGTCACCACGCTCACCGACTCCACGGTGATGGACCTCATCCAGACGAAGCTCCCGGCGGCGCCCAGCGAGGACTGACGCGGATCGCGTACGGACGCGGATTTCGAGGGGCACCCGGCGGGCACGCCGGGTGCCCCTCGCTCATCGCGGGTAGGCTGCTGGACACGTCACCACGCGACAACAGAACATCCGAGCTCTGTACGAGCCCGAAGTCTCCACAAGGTGCGCCGGGAAGTCTGGTCGGCATGTGCTCAGCCCTGCCCACCGACCGGAGGTCGACCCCGTGTCCGCGCCCAACCCCAACCCCACCCCCACCCCCTCTCCCTCCCCCGACCGGCGCCGCCCGGCCGACAAGGACCGCAGAGTCCTCGGACGGCTCTCGCTGCCCGAGCGGACCGCCGTGGCGGACGCGCTGCGCACCGAGACGGTCGGCGGCATCCTCCTGCTCCTCGCCGCGATCGCCGCGCTGATCTGGGCGAACACCCCCGTCAGGGAGAGTTACGAGGCCCTCCGGGACTTCCACGTCGGACCCGCCGCGCTCGGCCTGGACCTCTCCGTCGAACACTGGGCCGCCGACGGACTCCTCGCGGTCTTCTTCTTCGTCGCCGGCATCGAACTCAAGCGCGAACTGGTCGCCGGGGACCTCAAGGACCCGCGGGCCGCCGCGCTCCCGGTCGTCGCGGCGCTCTGCGGGATGGCCGCGCCCGCGCTGGTCTACACCCTCGTCGCCGTCGCCGGCGGCGGCTCGCTCGCCGGCTGGGCCGTACCCACCGCGACGGACATCGCCTTCGCGCTCGCCGTCCTCGCCGTCCTCGGCACCTCGCTGCCGAGTGCCCTGCGCGCCTTCCTGCTCACGCTCGCCGTCGTCGACGACCTCTTCGCGATCCTGATCATCGCGGTCTTCTTCACCGACGACCTGGACTTCGCCGCGCTGGGCGGCGCCGTCGCCGGCCTCGCCGTCTTCCATCTGCTGCTCAGGAAGGGCGTACGCGGCTGGTACGTGTACGTGCCGCTCGCACTGGTCGTCTGGGGCCTGATGTACAACAGCGGCATCCATGCCACCGTCGCGGGCGTCGCGATGGGCCTGATGCTGCGCTGCACCACCCGCGAGGACGAGGAGCACTCGCCCGGCGAACGCGTCGCCCACCTCGTACGCCCGCTCTCGGCGGGCCTCGCCGTACCGCTCTTCGCACTGCTCAGCGCCGGGGTCGCGGTGTCGGGCGGCGCGCTCGGCGACGTGTTCCGCCGGCCGGAGACCCTCGGAGTCGTCCTCGGTCTCGTCGTCGGCAAGGCGGTCGGGATCTTCGGTGGTACGTGGCTGACGGTCCGCTTCACGAAGGCGTCGCTCTCCGACGACCTCGCCTGGCCGGACGTCTTCGCGGTGGCCTCCCTCGCGGGCATCGGCTTCACCGTGTCGCTGCTCATCGGCGAACTCGCCTTCACGGACGACCCGGCGCTCACCGACGGGGTCAAGGCCGCCGTCCTGACGGGTTCCCTCCTCGCGACCGTCCTGTCGGGCGTGCTGCTGAGGATGCGCAACGCCAAGTACCGCAGGTTGTGGGAGGACGAGGAGCGCGACGAGGACCTCTCCGGCGTCCCCGACGTGTACGAGCAGGACGACCCGGCCTACCACCTGCGCATGGCCGAGATCTACGAGCGCAAGGCCGCCGAACACCGGAGGCTTGCCGAAGTGACGGGCGGGGCAGGCGAGGAGCACGGCGGTCCGGCATGATCTGACACACACGGTCCGAAACGTACGGGCCGGCGCACACGGCCCGGTGGGTACGGGCCGGCGCGCACGGCTCGATGCGTACGCTCCGGTGCGGACGCGCGACGCCCACGGCGCCGGAGCGAAGACGGCACCACGCAGGACAATGCAAGACGACGCAAGACAACGGCGACAAGACAACAGGGAGAACGCGATGAGCGCACCCGACGGCAGCCCGGTCGGCGCCGAACGCAGCATCGGCCAGCTGTTCGCCTCGGCGACGACCGAGATGTCCGCGCTGGTGCATGACGAGATCGCACTGGCCAAGGCGCAGCTCAAGCACGACGTCAAGCGCGGGGCGGTGGGCGGTGGCGCGTTCAGCGCGGCCGGCGCGGTGCTGATCTTCTCCCTGCCGATGCTGAGCTTCGCACTGGCGTACGGCATCCGCACGTGGAGCGACTGGAACATGGCCGTCTGCTTCCTGCTGTCGTTCGCCGCGAACGTGCTGGTCGCCGCGGTGCTCGCGCTGATCGGCGTGGTCTTCGCGAAGAAGGCCAAGAAGGGGAAGGGCCCGCAGAAGACCGCGGCCTCGGTCAAGGAGTCGGCGGCCGTCCTGCAGAACGTGAAGCCGCACCCCCGTGAGGTGACCCCCGCGGACCGGGTCGGTGACGGAGCCAAGGCTGTGGCACGCTCGTCCTCATGACGGATCCCGCCACATCACCGGCGCAACCCACCTCTGTCGTACGGCTCGACGTGCCCGGCGCGAAAGAGGTCATCCACCGGGATGTCGCGGCGAACGGCGCGCGCTTCCACATCGCCGAGATGGGGGACGGGCCACTGGTGCTGCTGCTGCACGGCTTCCCGCAGTTCTGGTGGACCTGGCGGCATCAGCTGGTGGCGCTCTCCGAGGCGGGGTTCCGCGCGGTCGCGATGGACCTGCGGGGCGTCGGCGGCAGCGACCGCACCCCGCGCGGCTACGACCCCGCGAACCTCGCGCTCGACATCACCGGGGTCGTCCGGTCCCTCGGCGAGCCCGACGCCGCGCTGGTGGGCCACGACCTCGGGGGCTATCTGGCGTGGACGGCCGCCGTGATGCGCCCCAAGCTGGTGCGCCGGCTCGTGGTCTCGTCGATGCCGCATCCCCGGCGCTGGCGCTCGGCGATGCTGTCGGACATGAAGCAGACCGCGGCCGGTTCGTACGTCTGGGGTTTTCAGCGGCCCTGGCTCCCGGAACGCCGGCTGATCGCCGACGGGGGCGCCCTGGTCGGCCGGCTGATCCGGGACTGGTCGGGGCCGCGGCTGCCCGAGGACGACGTCGTGGAGACGTACCGGCGGGCGATGCTCATCCCCTCGACCGCGCACTGCTCGGTCGAGCCCTACCGGTGGATGGTCCGCTCGATGGCCCGTCCCGACGGCGTCCAGTTCAACCGGCGCATGAAGCGGCCGGTGCGGGTGCCGACGCTGCATCTGCACGGCTCGCTCGACCCTGTGATGCGCACACGGAGCGCGGCGGGGTCCGGGGAGTACGTCGAAGCACCGTATCGCTGGCGGCTGTTCGACGGGCTCGGGCACTTTCCGCACGAGGAGGATCCGGTGGCGTTCTCCACCGAGCTGGTGAACTGGCTGCAGGACCCCGAACCGGACCGCTGAGTCCGCCGCACCGCAGGTCGGACGCCCGCCGGAGAGCCGCCCGGTGGCTCTCGCCGGGGCATGTCGCACCGTGCGTCACACACGTCACAGGAACGCCTGTTCTACGAACGCCAATTGCCTGCCGCATAGGCCAATTGGGGGGCGTGGGGGCGGTTATCGACCTTGGGGCGGGGGCAGACGTCGGGGTATGGGCTGGACGCACGACTACAGTGACGCAGCACGCAACCGCCGCTCGATCGGCGGGCTGAGCTCCCATCGGAGGGGCACCCCGCAGTTGCAGGGCACAGACCCTCGGCTGGGAATCCCGCACATTCTGAGGCGCCGGGCCCGCTGGGTCTCGGCCCGCCTGCGTCATCCCCGCGGCTGAGCCACTCGGGAACGATCTAGAGGGCGCAGCTGTCGCTGTCCACCTGCTGGTTGGCGCTGCGGCCCTTGAGGATGTCCTCCTGGACCTCGTCCACGGTGAGCGCGTAACCGGTGTCGGGATCGTCGAGGGACTTCGCGAACACCACGCCGTACACCTTGCCGTCCGGGGTGAGCAGCGGGCCGCCGGAGTTTCCCTGTCGCACGGTCGCGAAGAGCGAGTACACCTTCCGCTGCACGGTGCCCCGGTGGTAGATGTCCGGGCCGTTGGCGGTGATGGGGCCGCGCACCCGCGCCGCGTTGATCGTGTACGAGCCGTTCTCCGGGAAGCCCGCGACGATCGCGCCGTCCCCCCTGGACGCCTCCTGGGTGGCGAACTCCAGGACGGGCGCCCGCAGTTCGGCCACGTCGAGTACGGCGATGTCGCGCTCCCAGTCGTAGAGCACGACCTTCGCGGCGTACCGCTTGCCCTCGCCGCCTATCTGGACGTACGGCTCGTCGACGCCGCCCACCACATGGGCGTTGGTCATCACCCGGCGCTGGCCGAAGACGAACCCGGTGCCTTCGAGGACCTTGCCGCAACTCTGCGCGGTGCCGGTGACCTTGACGATGGAGCGCTGGGCGCGGGCGGCGACCGGGCTGGTCGCCAGCGCCGGGTCGGGCGGATCCACCTCATTGATCTGCTCGTCCGAGAACGGGCTGAAGACCTGCGGGAAGCCGTTCTGCGCGAGGACCGAGGAGAAGTCCGCGAACCAGGTGTCGGCCTGGGCGGGCAGGGCCTCCGCCACCCCGAGCAGCACCTTGGAGCCACGGACCTCCTTGCCGAGCGTCGGCAGGGTCGTGCCGGCCAGGGCCGAGCCGATCAGCCAGGCGACGAGGAGCATCGCCACGACGTTGACCAGGGCGCCGCCCGTGGCGTCCAGGGCACGGGCCGGCGACCAGGTGATGTACCTGCGCAGCTTGTTGCCGAGATGGGTGGTGAGGGCCTGGCCGACCGAGGCGCAGACGATCACCACGACCACGGCGACGACGGCGGCGGTCGTGCCCACCTTCGCGTCGTCCGTCACCGCGTCCCAGACGACGGGCAGGAGGTAGACAGCGACGAGGCCCCCACCCAGAAAACCGATCACCGACAAGCTGCCGACGACGAACCCCTGGCGATAGCCCACGATCGCGAACCACACGGCGGCGACCAGCAACAGGATGTCCAGCACGTTCACTGCTTCGAGCCTCGCCTCATCACTTTGCGGTAGCCACGTCCTGGCCGGGGGACCGGCCCGCCGCAGGGCGACAGGGGGACACGGAGCATCCCGGGAAGACACAGCACAGGTGCCACCCTGTCATGCGCGCCAGTCG
Source organism: Streptomyces sp. NPDC002701 (assembly GCF_042889045.1). NCBI lineage: Bacteria > Bacillati > Actinomycetota > Actinomycetes > Kitasatosporales > Streptomycetaceae > Streptomyces > Streptomyces sp. NPDC002701. Next base: position 522,693 of record NZ_JBIAQL010000005.1, on the reverse strand, counting down.
AGCGGGACCTGCTTGTCCCGGTCCCAGGGCCGTTCCCAGTTCGCGTAGTGGAGGAGGCGGTCGATGATCCCGGCGGTGAAGCCCCACACCAGGGCGGATTCGACCAGGAATGCCGGACCTGTGTGACCTCTGGGGTGCACGGCCATGGCGCGGTTCGCCGGGTCCGTGAGATCCGCCACGGGGACGGTGAAGACCCGCGCGGTCTCGTTCGGATCGACCACGCCGACCGGTGTCGGCTCGCGCCACCAGCCGAGGACCGGGGTGACGACGAAGTGGCTCACCGGGATGTAGAGCTTCGGGAGCACACCGAAGAGCTGGACGCCGCGGGGGTCGAGCCCGGTCTCCTCCTCGGCCTCGCGGAGCGCGGCCCGCAGCGGCCCGTCGGCCGCCGGGTCGCCGTCCTCGGGGTCCAGGGCGCCGCCCGGGAAGGAAGGCTGGCCGGCGTGCGATCGGAGCGAGGTGGCACGCTCCATGAGCAGCAGCTCGGGGCCGCGCTCGCCCTCGCCGAACAGGATCAGCACCGCCGACTGGCGTCCCGCGCCGTCCTCCGGCGGCAGGAAGTGGCTCAACTGGCGCGGCTCGACCGTCTCGACGGCGCGCACCACCGGATCCAGCCAGCCGGGCAGGCCGTCCTTGGTCAGGACCAGGTCACCGTCCTGTATGTCGTGCGTATGGCTCGCGTGCGTCATCGCCACCCCCGTTCTGCTGATCTCAACGCCGCCGGTGCCGCGATTCGTTCCGTCATTCCGTGCCCCGGGCGGGTGAATCGGGCGTGGTCGCCGCGAGCGGCGGAGCGGGGATGCCGCCGGCGTCCAGGTAGGACTGCGGAGGGTTGAGGCGCTGGCCCGGGAAGCCGCCCTTCTCGTACTTCAGGAGCTTCTTCGCCTTCTCGGGGTCCGTCTCGCCCTCCCCGTACGCCGGGCAGAGCGGGGCGATGGGGCAGGCACCGCAGGCGGGTTTGCGGGCGTGGCAGATACGGCGGCCGTGGAAGATCACGTGGTGCGACAGCATCGTCCACTCGCTCTTCGGGAAGAGCGCGCCGACGGCCGCCTCGATCTTGTCGGGCTCCTTCTCGTCGGTCCACTGCCAGCGTCGTACGAGCCGCTGGAAATGGGTGTCCACGGTGATGCCGGGGCGCCCGAAGGCGTTCCCCAGGACGACGAAGGCGGTCTTGCGTCCGACGCCGGGGAGCTTGACGAGGTCTTCGAGGCGGCCGGGGACCTCGCCGCCGAAGTCGTCCCGCAGGGCCTTGGAGAGGCCCATCACCGACTTGGTCTTGGCCCGGAAGAACCCGGTCGGGCGGAGGATCTCCTCGACCTCCTCCGGGTTCGCCGCCGCCAGGTCCTCCGGCGTGGGGTACTTCGCGAAGAGCGCGGGTGTCGTCTGGTTGACCCTCAGGTCGGTCGTCTGCGCCGACAGGACGGTGGCGACCACCAGCTGGAAGGGGTTCTCGAAGTCCAGCTCGGGGTGGGCGTACGGGTACACCTCGGCGAGCTCACGGTTGACGCGCCGGGCCCGCCGGACGAGAGCGGTGTGCGACTCGTCCCGGGGCGGCGCGGCGACGGCCTCGCCGACACCGCCGCCGCGCGCAGCGGCCACGCTCCCCTTGCCCGCCGCGACCTTCTTCCCGGCCGCGGCTTTCTTCGCGGACGCGACTTTCTTCGCGGACGCGGCTGCCTTGGCAGGCGCGCTCTTCTTTACGGACGCGGCCTTCTTCGCAGGCGCGCTCTTCTTCACGGACGCGACCTTCTTCGCGGACGCGGCTTTCTTCGCAGGTACGGCCTGCGCGGCAGGCACGGCTTTCTCGGCGGACACGGCTTTCCTGGCGGACGGGGGCTTCGCAGCCGGCGCGGTCTTCTTGGCGGGTACGGCCCTACTGGGGGCAGCGGTTCTGTCGGCGGGCGCGGTCCCGTGTGCGGCCTTCTCGGAGGCGGCGACAGCTTCACCGGCGGGCGCAGCCGCTCCGGAGACGGCGGGCGTGTCGGCTGGTGCCACCTTTTCGCCGACGGCCGGCTCGGCGGCCGACGCAGCCTTTCCGACGACGGCAGCCTTTCCGGCGACGGCGGACTTTCTGACGGCGGCGGCCTTCTTGGCGGGCGCAGCCCTCCTCACCGATCCAGCCTTCTCGGCCGACCCGCCCCTCCTCGCCGGCGCGTTCTCCGGTGCCGACACGTTCGCCGTCGTCCGCGCAGCCTCTTTGGCAGCCTTCTTTGTCGGCGTGGCCTTCTTGGCCGTTCTCTTCGCCGCGGCAGCCTTCTTTGTCGGCGTGGCCTTCTTGGCCGTTCTCTTCGCCGCGGCGGCCTTCTTGGCCACCGCGGCCTTCTTCGCGGCCGCGGCCATCTCCGAGGCGGCGGCCCCCACGGCCTTCCCGGCGGCCCCGGCCGCGCTTCTCACCGGCCTCGACCCCGCCGCTTTTGTCGTTTTCTTCGCTCCACCGGAGTCCTGTTCGCCCACAGCGGAATCGCGACGTACACCCACGCGCCCAGCCCCCTTGGCCTGTGCTCACCGGCGATTTGGACACCCGGCCAGCCTAAAGCCCACCACGGACATCTGCCCCGGCCACCATGGATCAGCCCCCAATTGGCCCCCTGCCGCACTGCCGGACACGCCCGTGCGGCAGACTTGTGACTGATCACACTGTTTGGACCGTCCAGCAAAACGGGGAACACGGTCCCCTGGTACACCGGGGTACAAGATCCCCTGAGCAGGTCGACAAGGAGAGAACTCGTGGACGACGTTCTGCGGCGCGCCCCGCTCTTCGCGGCGCTCGATGACGAGCAGGCCGCGGAGCTCCGCGCCTCCATGAGTGAGGTGACCCTCGCACGCGGTGACGCGCTCTTTCACGAAGGCGACCCCGGAGACCGCCTGTACGTGGTCACCGAGGGCAAGGTGAAGCTCCATCGCACATCCCCCGACGGCCGCGAGAACATGCTGGCGGTCCTCGGCCCCGGCGAGCTCATCGGCGAGCTGTCGCTGTTCGACCCGGGTCCGCGCACGGCGACCGCCTCCGCGCTGACCGAGGTGAAGCTGCTGGGTCTCGGCCACGGCGACCTCCAGCCCTGGCTGAACGCGCGGCCCGAGGTGGCCGCCGCCCTGCTGCGCGCCGTCGCCCGGCGACTGCGCAAGACCAACGACCAGATGTCCGACCTGGTCTTCTCCGACGTGCCGGGCCGGGTGGCCCGCGCGCTCCTGGACCTCTCGCGCCGCTTCGGCGTGCAGTCCGAGGAGGGCATCCACGTCGTACACGACCTGACCCAGGAAGAGCTGGCCCAGCTGGTCGGCGCCTCCCGCGAGACGGTCAACAAGGCGCTCGCCGACTTCGCGGGCCGCGGCTGGCTCCGCCTGGAGGCCCGCGCGGTCATCCTCCTGGACGTGGAGCGCCTCGCGAAGCGCTCGCGGTAGCGACAGCGACAGCGGTACGGCAACACCTCTTCAAGAAGGGCCCCGCCACACGGCGGGGCCCTTCTAGTCCCGTGCCGCGTACCGCCTGCGGCCTGCCGCCTGCCGGTCCTCGATGCCGGGCCCCTCCGGGCGGCTCACTCCCGCGCGTGCCCGATGAGCCCGTGCTCGCGGAGATAGTCCAGCTGCGCCCGTACCGACAGTTCCGCCGCCGGCCACAGGGAGCGGTCGACGTCCGCGTAGACGTGCGCGACGACCTGGGACGGGTCCGTACAGCCCTCCTCGACCGCCGTCTCGACCTGGGCCAGGCGGTGGGCGCGGTGGGCGAGGTAGAACTCGACGACCCCCTGGGCGTCCTCCAGGACGGGCCCGTGGCCCGGCAGGACCGTGTGCACGCCGTCGTCGACCGTCAGGGACCTGAGCCGCCGCAGGGAGTCCAGGTAGTCGCCCAGACGCCCGTCGGGGTGGGCCACCACCGTGGTACCCCGGCCCAGGACCGTGTCGCCGGTCAGCACGGCCCCGTCGGCGGGCAGATGGAAGCAGAGCGAGTCGGCGGTGTGGCCGGGCGTCGGTACGACCCGCAGCTCCAGACCGCCCGTCGTGATGACGTTCCCGGCGGCCAGACCCTCGTCGCCGAGCCGCAGTGCCGGGTCGAGCGCCCGCACCTTCGTGCCCGTCAGTGCCGCGAACCGCGCGGCGCCCTCGGCGTGGTCCGGGTGCCCGTGCGTCAGCAGGGTCAGGGCGACCCGCCTGCCGGCCTTCTCGACGGTGTCGACGACGTTCCGCAGGTGTACGTCGTCCAGGGGCCCCGGGTCGATCACCACCGCCAGTTCGGAGTCGGGCTCGGCCACGATCCAGGTGTTCGTGCCGTCCAGGGTCATCGCGGACGCGTTCGGGGCGAGGACGTTGACGGCGCGCGGGGTGGCGGGGCCGGAGAGCACCCCGCCGCGTGGCTGGCCGGGCAGGGCTGCGGCGTCGGTCATGCGGAGGCTCCACCGGTCGGGATGTGTTTGGTGAACTCGTCGTGGCCCGGCCAGCTGAGGACCAGCTCGCCGCCCTCCAGCCGGGCCCGTGCCAGGACGGGGGTCATGTCCCGCCCGGGTGCCGCCGCGAGGGCCTCGGCGGCGGTCGCGTACGTGCCGAGCTGGCGCAGGGTCGCGATGGTGGGCGGCATCATCAGGAGGTCGCCCTTGTCGTAGCCGTCCATCGCGTCCGCGGGGCGGATCCAGACGGTGCGGTCGGCCTCCGTGGAGGCGTTGCGGGTGCGCTGGCCCGCCGGGAGGGCGGCCACGAAGAAGAAGGTGTCGTAGCGGCGGGGCTCGAACTCCGGGGTGATCCAGCGCGTCCAGGCGCCCAGGAGGTCGGAGCGCAGGACCAGGCCCCGGCGGTCGAGGAACTCGGCGAAGGAGAGGTCGCGGGCGACCAGGGCCGCCCGGTCGGCCTCCCAGTCGTCCCCGGTGGTGTCGCCGACCACGGTGTCCGGGGCCGGACCCGCGAGCAGGACGCCCGCCTCCTCGTAGGTCTCGCGGACCGCCGCGCAGACGATCGCCTGGGCGGAGGTCTCGTCGACACCGAGCCGGGACGCCCACCACGCGCGCGTGGGGCCCGCCCAGCGGACGTGGTGGTCGTCGTCCCGCGGGTCCACCCCGCCGCCGGGATACGCGTACGCGCCTCCGGCGAAGGCCATGGAGGCGCGTCTGCGCAGCATGTGCACGGCGGGGGCCGCGTCGGTGTCCTTGAGCAGCATGACGGTGGCCGCCCTCCTGGGGACGACCGGTGTGAGCGTGCCCTCCGCGAGTGCGCGGATCCTCTCGGGCCACTCCGGGGGGTACCACTGACCGTTCGCCATGGACGGAGGCTATCCCGGAGTGCGCTGACGTTCGAGAGGCAACAATCGGTCCCCAGGAGAGGCCGCTGAGCGCCCCACCTGTACGTCGGCTCCCCGCGGGACGGACGAAGCCGTGCTCGACGTGCTCACGCCTCCGTGAGCTCCACCTGGATCTCGACCTCCACGGGTGCGTCGAGCGGCAGGACCGCCACGCCGACCGCGCTGCGCGCGTGCACACCCTTGTCACCGAGCACCTCGCCCAGCAGCTCGCTCGCGCCGTTCAGGACGGCGGGCTGGCCGGTGAAGTCGGCGGCCGAGGCGACGAAGCCGACGACCTTCACCACGCGCGCGATGCGGTCGAGGTCACCGGCGACGGACTTGACTGCCGCGAGGGCGTTCAGCGCGCAGGTGCGGGCCAGCTCCTTGGCCTCCTCCGGCGTGACCTCGGCGCCCACCTTGCCGGTGACCGGCAGCTTGCCGTCCACCATCGGCAGCTGGCCGGCGGTGTACACGTACACGCCCGACTGCACCGCGGGCTGGTACGCGGCCAGCGGCGGCACGACGCCCGGCAGGGTCAGCCCCAGTTCCGCCAGTTTCGCCTCGACAGCGCTCACGCGGCCCTCTCCCGCTTCAGGTAGGCGACGAGCTGCTCGGGGTTGTTCGGCCCGGGCACCACCTGGACGAGCTCCCAGCCGTCCTCGCCCCAGGTGTCCAGAATCTGCTTCGTGGCGTGGACGAGCAGAGGCACGGTTGCGTATTCCCACTTGGTCATGAGGGCGACTGTATCCGTTGGCACGGCACGCTCCTCCTGGGCACCGGCCGTCCGGTGACGGGCACCGGCGGCCCGGCCACGGGCACCGGCCGCACTCCGGGTGGCACCGGCGGGCACCGGCGCCGCCCGATGACTGGGGGAGGCGCTCCGTGGGCACCCGTATGCGAGGCAGGGCCGGTGGGTTCCCGGTCGGGGACCGAGGGGTACGGGGCCACAGGCGCCGCAACCCCACCCGCGGCCACCGTGACACCCGGTGAGGAATTAGGCTCGAAGACGTGAGCAGGCTTCAGGTCGTCAGCGGCAAGGGCGGTACCGGAAAGACCACGGTCGCCGCAGCACTCGCGCTCGCCCTCGCGACCGAGGGCAGGCGCACCCTTCTGGTCGAGGTCGAGGGCAGACAGGGCATCGCGCAGCTCTTCGAGACGGAGGCGCTGCCCTACGAGGAGCGCAGGATCGCCGTCGCTCCCGGTGGCGGGGAGGTGTACGCCCTCGCCATCGACCCCGAGCTTGCTCTGCTGGACTACCTCCAGATGTTCTACAAGCTCGGCGGCGCCGGCCGCGCCCTGAAGAAACTGGGTGCCATCGACTTCGCCACCACCATCGCGCCCGGCCTGCGGGACGTGCTCCTCACGGGCAAGGCGTGCGAGGCCGTACGCCGCAAGGACAAGCGCGGGCGGTTCGCGTACGACTACGTCGTGATGGACGCTCCGCCGACCGGACGGATCACCCGCTTCCTGAACGTGAACGACGAGGTGGCCGGGCTCGCCAAGATCGGCCCGATACACAATCAGGCGCAGGCCGTCATGCGGGTGCTCAAGTCGCCCGAGACCGCCGTGCACCTGGTGACGCTCCTGGAGGAGATGCCCGTCCAGGAGACGGCGGACGGCATCGCGGAGCTGCGTGCCGCGCGGCTGCCGGTGGGACGGACCATCGTGAACATGGTGCGGCCCGCGATCCTCGACGAGGCCGACCTGGAGTTCGCGCGCGAGGCACCGCGTACGGCCATCGCCAAGTCGCTGTCGGCCGCCGGTCTCGGCGGCGCGCGCCGCGGCGGGGTCGCCGAACGCCTGGTGGACCCGCTGCTGGACCAGGCGCACGAGTACGCCGAGCGGTACGCGCTGGAGCGCGAGCAGCGGGCGGTCCTCCAGGACCTGGGCCTGCCCCTGCACGAACTCCCGTTGCTCGCCGAGGGAATGGACCTCGCGGGCCTGTACGAACTCGCCACGGAACTGCGTCAGCAAGGGATCTCATGAGTCAGGACCCGGCCCGCGCACACGACCCGGCCCGCACACACGACTCCGCCCGCACCCACGACCCCGCCGCCCGCGCGATCGACTCCGCTTCCGTCCTGGGTGTCGACACGCTGATCGACGACCCCGGGACCCGCATCGTGGTCTGCTGCGGCTCGGGTGGCGTCGGCAAGACGACCACCGCGGCGGCGCTGGGACTGCGGGCCGCCGAGCGGGGCCGCAAGGTCGTCGTCCTCACCATCGACCCGGCGCGCAGGCTCGCCCAGTCGATGGGCATCGACGCGCTCGACAACACCCCGCGCCGGGTGAAGGGCATCGACGACTCCGCGAGCGGCGAGCTGCACGCGATGATGCTCGACATGAAGCGCACGTTCGACGAGATCGTCGAGGCGCACGCGGACCGCGAGCGGGCGGCGGCGATCCTGGGCAACCCCTTCTACCAGTCGCTCTCGGCGGGCTTCGCGGGCACGCAGGAGTACATGGCGATGGAGAAGCTGGGGCAGCTGCGGGCCCGCGACGAGTGGGACCTCATCGTCGTCGACACGCCGCCCTCACGCTCGGCACTCGACTTCCTGGACGCTCCGAAGCGGCTGGGGTCGTTCCTGGACGGCAAGCTGATCCGGCTGCTGACCGCGCCGGCGAAGCTGGGCGGCCGGGCCGGGATGAAGTTCCTGAACGTCGGGATGTCGATGATGACCGGCACCCTCGGCAAGCTGCTGGGCGGCCAGCTCCTCAAGGACGTGCAGACGTTCGTGGCCGCCATGGACACCACCTTCGGCGGCTTCCGGACCCGCGCGGACGCCACGTACAAGCTGCTCCAGGCGCCCGGTACGGCGTTTCTGGTCGTCGCGGTCCCCGAGCGGGACGCTCTGCGCGAGGCGGCGTACTTCGTGGAGCGGCTGGCCGCCGAGAACATGCCGCTCGCCGGTCTCGTGCTGAACCGGGTACACGGCAGCGGTGCCACCCAGCTGTCCGCCGAGCGCGCTCTCGCCGCCGCGGAAAATCTTGCCGAGGCCCGCATTGTGGATCAGGAGGGCGGGAAAGCTGGACTTCGTAACTCTCCCGACACGTACGGCAGTTCAGAATCACCCGCTGGTTCAGAACCACCCGCTCCCGCGACCGCTGTTCCTGAGACCCTCGTCCCTGAGACCACCGCTCCTGAGACCGCCGTTCCCGAGGCTCCCGCACCCGACGCAGGCTCCCCCGCCGCGGACCGGACCAGCGCAGACGGAGCCGGCGCGGAGGACCGCACCGTCGAACAACTCACCGCGAGCCTGCTGAGGCTGCACGCCGAGCGCATGCAGCTGCTCTCCCGCGAGCAGCGCACACGCGACCGCTTCGCCGCGCGCCACCCCGAGGTGGCCGTGGCGGAGGTTGCCGCGCTGCCCGGCGACGTGCACGACCTCGCCGGCCTGCGGGACATCGGGGAGCGGCTCGCGACCGGAGCCTCACCGGCCGCAGCGTCCTGAGCCTCTTGGGGCCCCTGGGGCTCCTGGGCACCCTGGGGCCACGGGGCCCCAGGTCAGGACACCCCCGGTCGCCCCGGTCGGGCAGCTGAAGCGCGGGCAGCGTACGCGGCGTACGGGACTGCACGCGGCGTACGCGGCTGTACGCGTGAAGGGAGCCGGTCAGCGGCTGGTCAGCCCACCGCTGCGTAGTTCTCGTACACCTCTTCCTCGTCGAGGGGCAGGATCCCGGCCCCTCGCTCGTACTCGGTACGCGCGGTTTCGAGCAGCCTGCGCCAAGAGGTGACGGTCGGTCGCCTGCGCAGCAGTGCGCGGCGCTCCCGCTCCGTCATTCCTCCCCACACGCCGAACTCGACGCGGTTGTCCAGCGCGTCGGCCAGGCACTCCGTGCGCACCGGACATCCGGTGCACACCGCCTTGGCCCGGTTCTGCGCTGCTCCCTGCACGAACAGTTCATCCGGATCGGTAGTGCGGCAGGCCGCCTGCGCACTCCAGTCGGTTACCCAGCCCATACCGGCGCCGTCCTCTCCCGAATCGAGGCTCCCCCACGGCGGCAGCGGCATATTCACCGCCGCCAGTTGAGGACGTTACGGAAGGTGGGCACAGTCAACCAGCCCTATCGGGCCCAATCTTGAATGGCCCGAATGGACTATGGGTACGCGACAGATCACCCAACGGAGTGACCCGACGACATACGTGACTTTCCCGGCAGACCGGGGCAGTTGACTTGCGTCACAACGGACGCCAAGTGACACATGAGGCGTATTCGGGCACGCCTTCGACAAAAAGTCGAGTGAAGACCGAGACGATTCGGGGTCGCCGGACGTATTGATACGTAGCCCTACTGCTGTGACAGTTGAGAGCAGCTTAGGCCAACGCCTATACGCGTGTCCGGCGAATGAGAACGTAGGCTGCCCTCATGCCAAAGAAGCGCTCGGGCGGTGGTCTGTCTCCCACGCAGCAGGCCGCCAAGTTCCTCGGTGTCAGTGTGCTCGCGGGGGCCGTCATGGCCGGGATCGCCGTGCCGGCGTTCGGCGCGCTCGGTCTCGCGGCCAAGGGGTCGGTCGAGGGGTTCGACGAGATCCCGGCCAACCTGAAGCGGCCGCCGCTGAGCCAGCGCACCACGATCCTGGACAACCAGGGCGGCCAGATCGCCACGGTCTACTCGCGCGACCGCACGGTGGTCGACCTGAAGGACATCTCGCCGTACCTGCAGAAGGCGATCGTCGCGATCGAGGACGCGCGGTTCTACGAGCACGGCGCGGTCGACCTCAAGGGCGTCCTGCGGGCCCTCAACAAGAACGCGCAGAGCGGCGGTGTCTCGGAGGGCGCCTCGACGCTCACGCAGCAGTACGTGAAGAACGTCTTCGTCGAGGAGGCGGGCGACGACCCGACCAAGGTCGCCCAGGCCACCCAGCAGACCCTCGGCCGCAAGATCCGCGAGCTGAAGTTCGCGATCCAGGTCGAGGAGGAGCTCGGCAAGAAGAAGATCCTCGAGAACTACCTGAACATCACGTTCTTCGGGCAGCAGGCGTACGGCGTGGAGGCCGCGTCCCAGCGTTACTTCTCCAAGTCCGCCAAGGACCTGGAGTTGCAGGAGGCCGCGCTGCTCGCCGGCATCGTCCAGTCGCCGAGCCGGTACGACCCGGTCAACGACGAGGCCGAAGCCGTGAAGCGGCGCAACGTGGTGCTGCAGCGCATGGCCGAGGTCCACGACATCTCGCAGGCGGAGGCCGCGGCGGCGAAGCAGAAGCCGCTCGGGCTGAAGGTCAGCAAGCCGAAGAACGGCTGCATCACGGCCGTCAAGGACGCCAGCTTCTTCTGCGACTACGTGCGTGAGGTGTTCCTGACCGACCCGGTCTTCGGCAAGACGCAGAAGGCCCGGGCCAAGGTGTGGAACCAGGGCGGCCTGACGATCCGTACGACGCTCGACCCGCAGGCGCAGAAGTCGGTCCAGACCTCGCTCCGGGATCACGTCAACCAGTCCGACAAGGTCGCGGCGGCGTCGACGCTCGTCGAGCCCGGCTCCGGCAAGATCCTGGCGATGGGCCAGTCGAAGCCGTACGGCTACGGGAAGAACGAGACCGAGATCAACTACTCGGTCGACCACTCCATGGGCGGCTCGAACTTCGGCTTCCCGACCGGTTCGACGTTCAAGCCGTTCCTGGCGGCGGCGGCCCTGGAGGGCGGCACGTCGCCCGCGCAGGTCTACCCGGCGCCGTTCGAGATGCCGTATCCCGACAGTGTCCAGGCGTGCAACGGCAAGACCTGGCGCAACACGGAGAGTGCCAAGGTCGAGAACGAGGACGAGTCGGAGGTCGGCCCCTACCCCCTGCGGGAGGCGATGGAGCTGTCGGTCAACACCTACTTCGTGCAGATGCTCGAGGACATCGGCATGTGTCCGGTGGTGGAGATGACCGACAAGCTGGGCGTCGTGCAGGGCAACGGCACGAAGCTGCCCGAGCGGCCCGCGTCGATGACCCTCGGCTCCACCGGTATCTCGCCGCTGACCATGGCGAGCGCGTACGCCGCCTTCGCCAACCGCGGTACGTACTGCACGCCGATCGCGATCGCGTCGATCAGCCAGCAGCTCGGCGGTGAGAAGAAGTCGCTGCAGGTGCCGAAGTCGTCGTGCTCGCGCGCGATGTCGGAGAACACCGCGGACACGATCAACACGCTGCTCAGCGGTGTGGTCGACTCCGGTACGGGCCGGGAGGCCGGTCTCACCGACCGCGCCAACGCCGGCAAGACCGGTACGACGGACTTCCGCAAGAACGCCTGGTTCGTCGGCTACACGCCGAACCTGTCCGGTGCGGTCTGGGTGGGCAGCGCCACCCAGAAGGTCAAGATGGTCAACATCACCATCGGCGGGACGTGGCACGAGAAGGTCTTCGGCGGCGCGGTGCCGGGACCGATCTGGAAGGACGCCATGACCGGCGCCCTGGCGGGCAAGGAGTCCCCGACGTTCAACACGGTCCACATCCCCGAGGGGGACAAGGGCCGGGGGGACGGCGACAACGGTGACGGTGACGGTGACGGCGACAACCGTCCCGGTCCCGGCGACGGCGGCAATGGCGGCAACGGCGGCAATGGCGGTAATGGGGACAACCGGGGAAATGACAATGGGGGCGGGAACAACGGCGGTCCCGGTCAGCCCCAGATCCCCACGCCGACGTTCTCGATCCCGGACGAGTGGACGATCGGCGGGAACGAGGGGGACAACGGCGGCGGCAACGGGAACGGCGGCAACTGGCCGTAGACCGACCGCCTGAACGTCACAGGTACGCCGATGGGGGCGCCCCTTGCAGTAAGGGGCGCCCCCATCGGCGTAAGGCCGCGGTTTCTGTCGGTCGCGGTTTGTCGGCAGCGGTCCGTCGGTCGCGCTTCTGGCGGTCGCGGTCCGTCGGTCGCGGCGCCGGGGGCCGTGTCCGGGCGCCACTCGGGAGGCTTCCGTGTCCGGGCGCCACCCGGGAGAGTCACGTGTCCGGGCGCGACCCGGGAGGATTCCGTGCGCGGGCGCGCCCCGTGGAGATTTCCGTGTCCGGGCGCCGCCCGGAGGGTTCCGTGCCCGTTTCAGCCCGCGAGGAGCTTCTTGACCGCCGCGGCGACGCGGCCGCCCTCGGCCAGGCCGGCCACCTTCGGGTTCACGATCTTCATGACCTGGCCCATGGCGCGGGGGCCCTCCGCGCCGGCCGCCTTGGCCTCCTCGACCGCCTGCGCGACGATGCTGTGGAGCTCGTCGTCGGAGAGCTGCTTCGGCAGGTACTCGGCGAGGACGACGCCCTCCGCCTTCTCGCGCTCGGCCGACTCGGCACGGCCGCCCTGCGCGAACGCCTCGGCCGCCTCGCGGCGCTTCTTCGCCTCCTTGGCGATCACCTTCTGCACCTCGTCGTCGGAGAGTTCGCGCTTCTCCGTACCCGCGACCTCTTCCTTCTGGATGGCGGCGAGGGTCAGCCGGAGCGTCGAGGAGCGGAGCTCGTCGCGCTCCTTGATCGCGGCGTTGAGGTCTGCCTGCAGCTTCGACTTGAGCGTGGTCATGGGGTGATTGTCGCAGGTGTGGTGCGACGGCCGCCCGTGCATTTACCGTGCAAGCCGGCTCCGGCCCCTCGGTGGCCCACAGGTGGCCTCCCGCGGGGTTCGGGGTGGCCGGGGTCTGACACGATGGGCGTATGCGCGCGCGATACGGAGTACCCCTGGGAATTGCGGCGGCCGGCGCCGCCGGTCTGCTCTACTCGGCGGGGTTCGAGGCCCGCTCGTTCCGTCTGCGACGGGTGACGGTCCCGGTGCTGCCACCCGGGATGCGGCCACTGCGCGTGCTCCAGGTCTCCGACATCCACATGGTGAGCGGCCAGCGCAAGAAGCAGCGCTGGCTGCGCTCGCTGGCGGGCCTGCGCCCGGACTTCGTCATCAACACCGGGGACAACCTCTCCGACCCGGAGGGCGTGCCGGAGGTCATGGACGCCCTCGGCCCGCTGATGGAGTTCCCCGGGGCGTACGTCTTCGGGTCGAACGACTACTACGGGCCCACACTCCGCAATCCCGCCCGCTACCTGTACGAGAAGGTGCAGGGCCGGCACGGGCTGAACGGCAACGCTCCAGCGACGAACGTGGTCCACAACCCGTGGGAGGAACTGCGGGACGGGTTCGACGCGGCGGGCTGGCTGAACCTGACGAACGCCCGGGGCTCGTTGAAGATCGACGGTCACGAGATCGAGCTGACCGGGCTCGACGACCCGCACGTCAAGCGCGACCGGTACGCGCGCGTGGCCGGCGGCCCGTCCGCCTCCGCCGACCTCTCGCTGGGCATCGTGCACGCTCCGTACCTGCGCGCGCTGGACGCCTTCACCGCGGACGGCTACCCGCTCGTCCTGGCGGGCCACACGCACGGCGGGCAGTTGTGCATCCCCTTCTACGGTGCCCTCGTCACCAACTGCGACCTGGACACCGAGCGGGTGAAGGGCCTGTCCAAGCACACCGAGGCGGAGTCCGGGCGGACGTCCTACATGCACGTGTCGGCGGGCTGCGGGACGAGCAGGTACACGCCGGTCCGGTTCGCGTGCCCACCGGAGTCGACCCTGCTGACGCTTACGGAGAGGGCTACGGCGTAGCGGATCGGGGGCGAGCGCGGCGGCTCCGGTGGGTCGGGGCGAGCGCGGCGGATCCGGGTGAGCTCAGTTGATCTGGGCGAGCAGAGCGGTTCGGGGTCGGCCAGCACGGCGGGACCGGGACGGGGGCCGGGACGGGGGCCGGGGCCGGGACGGGGACAAGGTCGGCGCGACGAGGGAACGGTGACGGTGACGACAAGGCGCCGACACCCATCCAGCCCAGTCCACTTAGCCCCATTTGCCCGGTCTGCCTAACGTGAGGGCATGACCGCTCCCATACCTGCGGACATCCCGGACATACCCAGGATTCCCGGCATAGCAGCCAAGGCCGCCGCTGCGGCCATCCCTGTCGTCCCGGCGTACGCGGTGCTTCCCCGCACACGCCGGCCCCTGGCCGCCGCCTACCGCCTCCTCGTCGCCCTCGCGGCAGCCGCGGGCGTGGCGCTCGTCGCGCTCCTGGGCGGCCCGTCACGCGCCCTGACCTACTCCACGGTCCTGAGCAGCATCCTGGTGGCCGTCGTGTTCGCCCTCTCGGCCCGGCGGGCCTGGACGGCCCGCCACCCGCTACGACCGTGGATCACCGCCTGCACGCTGCTGTACGCGATCGGTGCGGGCCTGGTCTACCACCTGATCCTGGCCGACAACACGACCACGTTCTCGATGACGGCGGGCGACGCAGAGACCCTCACCGGCTGGCATGCGGCGGCGAACGTCCTGCTGCACACGGTGATCCCGGTCGCGGTGGCGCTGGACTGGCTGCTGCTGAGCCGCCCGGGAGCGCTGCGCCTGCACAGCGCGGCGGCCTGGACGGTACTTCCGCTCATGTACCTGGCCTTCACCGTGACCAGGGGACTGCTCCTGCCTCCGGGAACGCCGGCCCGCTACCCGTACCCGTTCCTCGACGTGTCCCGGCACGGCTTCGTCGAGGTCCTGGGCAACGTCACCATCCTCGGCGTCGCGTGCTACGGCCTGGCCGTCCTGCTCGTCGCCCTGGACCACCTCAGGCCCGGGTCACGCCGTCACCGACCCCACGAAAACCGGATTTCGTCTCCGGCCACCAGTGGGCTAAAGTAAACGACGTCGCCACGGCACACCACGAGAGTGGCCGCCACCAGCGACATCGGGGTGTAGCGCAGCTTGGCAGCGCGCTTCGTTCGGGACGAAGAGGTCGTGGGTTCAAATCCCGCCACCCCGACAGCCGAAACACCAAGTCAGGGGCCTGATCCGCTTAGCGGGTCGGGCCCCTGAGTGGTTCCCGGAGAGTGGTCGGGGAGATTGACCGACTCCGCCACTTTCTCGCTGCGCGTGTCCCTCGCCGGTGACGCCGACTATCCGGCCTCCCAGACCTCGGCATAAGTCAGAGGGCACGTACTCACCTGAGTACGTGCCCTCCCTCGTGCTCGCGCCTGGGGGCCAAACGTGGGCCGGATGCCCCCGGTCAGATCGGGACCGCCACCCCCGTGAACGTCGTCTCCGGGAGTTGAGGGGTGGTGAAGCGGGCGTTGACCAGGTACAGGCGGTTTGCGTAGCGGGCCGCTGTGGTGGGGACGTCGAAGCGGGGGTCCGTGATGCTGCCGGTCAGGGTGGCCGTCGTGGACGTGCGGTCCAGGTGGAACACGCTGATCACGTTCAGGCGGTTCTGGACCACGTACAGGGTGCGGCCGATGCGGTGGAGGCCGTCGCCGTTCACCACGTTCGGGGCGCCGACCAGGGTGATCCTCGTGGCGTGGCCCGTCCGCGTGTTCACCTTGTAGAGCTCGCCCGGGGTGCTCTTCACCACGATCAGGGAGTGGCCGTCCGGGGCACCCACGATGCCGTTGGCGTTGTTCACGTCCGGGAGCTGGACCCAGTCGCCGGTGAGCGGAAGCGTGCGTACGGCTCCGGACCGGCCGCGTGGGACCGCGTACAGCGCCGCCGCCCGTGAGTCCGTGAACCAGGCCCTGTCGCCCAGCAGCGTCACGTCGTTGATGAAGTGGCCCGTGGCCTCGGACAGTTGGTGTGTCGCCACCACGTTTCCGGTGCGGGAGTCGTGCGTACGGGCCACTCCCGTGTTGCCTGCCACGTACAACAGGCCGTCGTGGTCCAGCTTCATGCCCACCGCTACGAGGCCGGTGGCGCCCGCGAAGAGGATCCTGCCCCTCCCCGTGCGCAGGTCGGTGCGGAAGATCGCGCCGTTCGCCCGCGAACCCATGTACGCGTACGGCTTTCTGCCGATCGCTATGCCCTCGGGCAGGAAGCCGTCGGGCAGGGGGAACTCCGTCGGCCATGTGGCGGGCGCTGACGTCGTGGTGGCTGCGTTCGCCGTGCCCGTACCGGTCGCCGCCGCGAGCGCGGTCAGGGTCGCGCCGCCCAGGAGCGCGCGCCTGGAGGGGTGGGGACGGGCTTGGTTGCGGGTCATCGTTCCGGACCTCCATACAGAAAGGATGGGGAGTGCGGGATGGATGGGGGCTGCGTCGCTCGTCCATCCTTGCTCAAGCACGGCGCGTCGCCCCCGCCCATGCCTCGTATCGACAGAGATTTGACAGCTTGCCCGGACCGGCGAGTGCCGGCCTCAGCCGTTCCAGCTCTCGTCGTACGGGTCCCGTGGCGCCGGTACCGGCCTCGCCTCCGTGATGTCGAGGAACGGGATGATCCCGTCGTTCACCGGGTCCCTGGTCTGCTCGGTGGTGTACGTGCCCGTGACCTCCAGCCACGTGTCCGGGCGCAGGACCGGAGGGGTGCGGCCGGTCAGGCCGATCTTCACCGGCTGGCCGTCCGCCGCACAGCAACTCAGCGCCATGCGGACCAGGTACGGCGTGCCGTCGCTGCCCACCGCCACGAAACCGGCCGTCTTGATGCGGCGGTTCTCCAGCGAGCGGCCGTGGTCGTAGGCCGCTCGGCCCGCGTAGTCGACCAGGCTCAGGCGGACGGTGTCCCCCGGGGGCAACTCCGCGAAGCCCCACGGCTGTTCCCGCAGGGCCGTGCCCGTGCGCATCGCGCTGTACGAGCCGAGGGCCGGCGGCGCGACCAGGATCAGGGCCAGGAGGGGGAGGACCAGGAGCCAGGCGACTCGGGGTTCCCGGTGCGTATGGGCGTGCGGGCGCCCGTCGTCGTCGGCCTGTTCGGGGTCCGCGGCCGGAGGGGCGAGGGACGGATGAGGGGGAGATGGCGGAGCTGGGGACGGCTGGGTGAGGGGGTCGGGGTGTGCGGCGCGGCGTTCGTACCAGATCGTCGCCACCGCTGTGGCGATCAGGACCACCCCCGCCGCCAGCAGCAACGGCCTCAGCCCCGCCTTCACGTACCGCAGGTAGAGGTCGGTGAGCCCCGCGTGCAGGATCGCCCCGCCGGTGAGGAAGAGCACGGCTGCCTGTGCCTGGCGGTTCACAGGAGCACCGCCCCGACCAGGGAGGACACCAGGACCGCCAGCGTGAAGGTGGCGGGTGCGAAGCGCAGGGCGAATCCTCGGCCGAACGTGGCCGTCTGCATCGCGAAGAGTTTCAGGTCGATCATCGGGCCGACGACCAGGAAGGTCAGGCGGGCCGTGAGCGAGAACTGGGTGAGGGACGCGGCCACGAAGGCGTCCGCCTCGGAGCAGATGGACAGGAGTACCGCCAGCACCGCCAGGGCGAGGACCGACACCACCGGGTTGCCGGCGGCGTAGCCGAGCCAGCCCGCCGGGACCACCGCCTTGAGCGTGGCCGCGGCCATCGCGCCGACCACCAGGAACCCGCCCGCGTGCATCACGTCGTGCCGGACCGATCCCCAGAACGCCGCGCCCTTCCCGAGCCCCTCCGAGGCGGGGCGGGCCGGCGGGCGCAACCAGTCGGTACGGCCCAGCCGTTGCCAGAGCCAGCCCATCGCACAGGCCACCAGCAGGCTCGCCACGAAACGGGCCAGGACCATCCGCGGCTCGCCCGGAAACGCCACGGCGGTCGCGGTCAGGACGATCGGGTTGATCGCCGGCGCCGACAGCAGGAACGCCAGCGCCGCCGCGGGTGTGACTCCCCGCCGCACCAACGCCCCGGCCACCGGCACGGACGCGCACTCGCACCCCGGCAGCACCGCTCCCGCCATACCGGCGACCGGCACCGCGAGGGCGGGTCGCTCCGGCAGTGCCCGGGCGAAGAACGACGGCGGGACGAACACCGCGATGACCGCCGACAGCAGTACGCCGAGCACCAGGAAGGGCAGCGCCTGCACGATCACCGCGACGAACACGGTCATCCAGCTCTGCATCACGGGCGCGGCCAACGCCCCCCGGACGGGGCCCTGGAGCACCACTCCGGCGAGCAGCAGCATGGTCAGGACGAGGGGCGAGTTGAACTGCCAGCCCTTCGGCTCGCCCCGATCGCCCCGATCGCCTTGATCGCCCCGATCACCCCGCTCGCCTTGATCGCCGTTCACGCTCGGCTCGGGCGGCTCATGGTCCGTAACCGTGGGCCGGGCCTGGTTGGTCGTGGTCACGGGAGAGGTACCTCCGGTAGGGAAGGGCCGCGTCGGTGGACCGCCCTCCACCTTCAGTACGCCCGTTCCGGCACAGCTTCTCATCCGGGTCGACGCATACGACGTTCCTGTCCCGGCTCGGGACCGGCATGCTCGGCTCCGGACCGGTCTCGTCGGCTCCGGACCGGCACCCTCGCCTCCGAACCCGAACCCGCACCCGCACCCGCACCCGCACCCGCAGTCAACTCCCGTACGGCAGGCCCCTGTGCAACCACCCGTACGGGTCAGGCACTCTGTGCTGTTGTGGGGAGCCTTCCGAGTCACAGCGGACCAGACGATCGCGGCGCGCACATGGTGGTGTGCGGGGACGACGCCCTCGCGCACCGGCTGGCGGCCGAGTTGCGTGGCGTCTACGGGGAGCGGGTGACGCTGGTCGTGCCGTCCGCCGAACGGACCGCGCGGCCACCGGTCGTCGGGCGGGCGCGCGCCTCGACACTGCTCGACCGCGTGTCGGCCGCCATGACCCGGGCCACGGGCAACGGCACCCCACCCGTGCCACCGCTCCCCGGCGACGGTGCGTCCGGTCGTGCCGCCGGTTCCGCCCGTACCGCCGGCTCCTCCGGCCCTTCGGGCTCCACGGGCTCCTCCGGCTCCGCCGGCTCCTCCGAAGAGCCGCGACCGGCACGGGTGATGGAGGCCGCCGTACTCACCGAGGCCGTTCTCGCCGAAGCCGGGGTCGAGCGCGCCGCCGCGCTGGCCCTCGTCCATGACGACGACGAGACCAACATCCGCGCGGCCCTGATGGCACGCCGGCTCAACCCGCGCCTGCGGCTGGTCATACGGCTCTACAACCGTCGGCTCGGCCAGCACATCGAGGCCCTCCTCGACCAGGCGTCCGCCCTCGCCATGGCCGGGTCCGGGGACTCGGCAGACGCCCTCGCGTCCGGTCTCCTCGACGCCTCCACGACCGTACTCTCCGACGCGGACACCGCCGCGCCCGCGCTGGCGGCCACCGCCGTGGCCGGGACCAGCAAGGTCGTGCAGACCGACGGGCTGATGCTGCGGGCCGTGGAACGGCAGCCGCCGGGACCCGGCCAGGTCGCCGACCCGGGGCTGTGCACGCTCGCCCTGCTCTCGGCCACGACCAACGACCCCGCCGGAGCGGACGGTTCGGAGAGCAGCGGCGAGCAGGGGCCGCGACTGCTGCCCGACGAGGCGTCCGTGGCCGCCGCGACCGGCCGCGGCACCGTCGTCCTGGAGACCGTGTCGTACTCCGGTCCCCCGCAGCCCGCCGGACGCGGTGTCCTGCGGGGTGGACTGCCCATCGGGCTGCCCCTCGGCAGACTGTTCTCCCGGCGGCTGCGCTGGTCCTTCGCCGGTCTTGTGGCCTGCGTGGTCGCGCTCGCGGTCACGTCCATGCTGATCACGGGCGCCCACCCGCTGCACGCCACCTACCTGACGCTCCTCGACCTCTTCGCGATCAACGAACCCGCACTCGACGACCCCCTCGGCCGCCAGATCCTCCAACTCCTGTCCGGTCTCGTCGGGTTGCTGCTGCTTCCCGTTCTCCTCGCCGCCGTCCTGGAGGGCCTCGGTACGTTCCGCAGCGGGTCGGCGCTGCGGAAGCCGCCCCGAGGGCTCTCCGGTCACGTCGTCCTGCTCGGAGTCGGCAAGATCGGCACACGGGTCCTCGCGCGCCTGCGCGAACTCCACATCCCCGTGGTGTGCGTCGAGGCCGACCCGGAGGCACGCGGACTCGCACTGGCGCGGCGGCTGCGCGTGCCCGTCGTCCTCGGCGACGTCACGCAGGAAGGCGTCCTGGAGGCCGCCAAGATCCACCGGGCGCACGCCCTGCTCGCCCTGACCAGCGCCGACACCACCAACCTGGAAGCCGCGCTGTACGCCAGGTCGGTGCGCCCCGACCTGCGCGTCGTCCTGCGCCTGTACGACGACGACTTCGCGACCGCCGTCTACCGCACCCTGCGCGCGACCTATCCGCACGCGCTCACCCGCAGCCGCAGCGTCTCCCATCTGGCCGCGCCCGCCTTCGCCGGAGCGATGATGGGCCGCCAGATCCTGGGGGCGATCCCCGTGGAACGCCGGGTGCTGCTCTTCGCGGCCCTGGATGTCGCGGGGCATCCGCAACTGGAGGGCCGCACCGTCGCCGAGGCGTTCCGTGCGGGGGCTTGGCGGGTCCTGGCCCTGGACACCGCGGCCGCCTCGGCCACCCCGGCCCCGGGCCGTCCGTCGGGGCTGGTGTGGGACCTGCCGTCCACCTATGTGCTCGGATCCGCGGACCGTGTCGTCCTCGCCGCCACCCGACGAGGTCTCGCCGAACTGCTGGGCCGGCGCCCGCTCGGACCGGATCGGAACGCCGCACCCGACCGCTGACCCTCACCGCGACCGCTGACCCTCACCGCGACCACCCGTCCTCACCGCGACCACCGATCCTCGCCGTGACCGCTGCCTGTCACCGTGACCGACCACAGCCGCCGAGAAAGGTCCTGAACTGCGGTGATTCGCCCTCGTTCCCGCCGTGTCCGGCTTCGCCGGGAGAGTTTTCCACAGGCTGAGGGGCCCGTCAGCGCGATGTCCTCCGGTGCGTGCAGTATGGGGCCATGACTGAGAGCCACGAGGCCGTCCCGCACGAGGGGACCATGCCCGACTGGGAGAAGCGCTTCCGCGCGCCGCGGGTGTCCTTGCCCGACTGGGCGGAGGACGCCCCGCACCGTTCCTTGTTCGTGTCGAACGCGACAGGGACGTACGAGTTGTACGCGTGGGACCGGGAGACTGGCGCCCAGCGCCAGGTCACCGACCGGCCCAACGGAACGACGGACGGCGTGCTGTCGCCCGACGGCGAGTGGATCTGGTGGTTCGACGACAAGGACGGCGACGAGTTCGGGATCTGGAGACGACAGCCGTTCGCCGGGTCCGGCGCCGACGGCAGCGACGGCAGTCACGGCAGCGACCGGGACGGCGGCGCGGCCGTCGCGGACCAGCCCGCGGCCCCCGGGCTCGACCCCTCCTACCCTGCTGGGCTCGCGCTCGGCAGGGACGGACGGACCGCCGTCGTCGGCCGCTCCACCGACGAGGACGGCTCGACGATCCACGTCAGCAGGACCGGTGAGGAGCCCGTCGAGGTCTACCGGCACCGGGAGTCGGCCGGCGTGGGCGACCTCTCGCACGACGGTTCGCTGATCGCGATCGAGCACACCGAGCACGGCGACGCGATGCACTCCGCGCTGCGGGTGCTGCGGATGGACGGTTCGGCGGTGGCCGAGCTGGACGACACCAAGGGCGGCACGGCCGAGCTCGGCCTCGAGGTGCTGGGCTTCGCCCCGGTCGACGGGGACACCCGGCTGCTCGTCGGACACCAGCGGCGCGGGCGCTGGGAGCCGATGGTGTGGGACGTGGCGTCCGGCGAGGAGACGGACCTGGCGCTGGCCTCGCAGTTGGACGGCGACCTGAGCGCCGAGTGGTATCCGGACGGTTCCGCCCTGCTCGTCGTCAACAGCTTCGAGGCGCGCAGCGAGCTGTGGCGGTTCGACCTGGCCACCCGTGCGCTCGAACGGGTGGCGACGCCGCGGGGCACGGTGTCGGGAGCGACGGCCCGCCCGGACGGCAGCGTGGAGTACCTGTGGTCGTCGTCCGCCGAGGCGCCGGTGGTCCGCTCGACGTCCGGCGAGGTCGTCCTCGATCCGCCCGGTATGAAGGCGCCGAAGTCGGTGCCGGTCGAGGACGTGTGGGTGACGGGCCCCGGCGGCCGTATCCACGCGCTCGTGCAGCGGCCGGCCGGGGCGACGGGTCCTCTTCCGACCGTCTTCGACATCCACGGCGGCCCGACCTGGCACGACAGCGACTCGTTCGCGGCGGGCCCGGCGACCTGGGTGGACCACGGGTACATGGTGGTCCGGGTCAACTACCGGGGATCCACGGGATACGGGCGGGAGTGGACGGACGCCCTCAAGCACCGCGTCGGCCTGATCGAGCTGGAGGACATCGAGGCCGTACGGGAGTGGGCGGTCTCGTCCGGGTACGCCGACCCGGACCGGCTGATCCTCACCGGCGGCTCCTGGGGCGGCTACCTCACCCTTCTCGGTCTGGGTACGCAGCCCGAGGCGTGGGCGCTCGGTATCGCCGCGGTACCGGTCGCGGACTACGTGACGGCCTACCACGACGAGATGGAGGCCCTGAAGGCGATGGACCGCACGCTGCTCGGCGGCACCCCGGAGGAGGTTCCGGAGCGTTTCGAGGCGTCGTCCCCGCTGACGTACGTCGACGCGGTGAAGGCACCGGTCTACATCTCCGCCGGGGTCAACGATCCGCGCTGCCCGATCCGCCAGGTCGAGAACTACGTGGCCCGGCTCGCCGCGCGGGAGGCGGACCACGAGGTGTACCGCTATGACGCGGGGCACGGATCGCTGGTCGTGGACGAGCGGATCAAGCAGGTCCGGCTGGAACTGGACTTCGCGGAGCGACACCTGGGCAGCTGACCGAGGGGGACGCGGCCGGCCGAGGCACCCCTCGGCCGTGCTTCCCGGGAGGGCCCCGTACCTTTGAGGTCGTGTACCGGTTCCTGCTGACGCCCCGCTGGTGGGGGATCAACGTCTTCGTGCTGTTGGCCATCCCCTTCTGTGTGTTCATGGGGTCATGGCAGTTGGGGCGGTTCGAGGACCGGGTCCAGGACCATCGCGACGCCGACGCGCAGGCCACGGCGGCCAGGACCCAGGCGGCCCGGCCGCTCGCGGAGCTGCTGCCGGTGGACAAGGAGACATCGGGCAAGCAGGCCACGGCGACGGGCCGGTACGGGAAGCAGTTGCTCGTGCCGGACCGGGAGCTGGACGACAGGCGCGGCTTCTACGTGCTGACGATGCTGCGCACCGACGACGCCAGGGCGCTGCCCGTGGTCCGGGGCTGGCTCCCCGGTGACGCCGGTACCGCGAAGGTACCGGCGGCTCCGGCCGGCGAGGTCACCGTGACCGGCGCGCTCCAGGCGTCGGAGACGCCCGGGTCGAACGGGGTGCCCGCGGCCGGGGGACTGCCCGCCGGACAGACCGGTGCGATCAGCTCGGCGTCACTGGTGAACCTCGTGCCGTACGAGATGTACGACGCGTGGATCACGCTCGCCGAGGCCGACGCCGGGATGAAGGCCGTGCCCGCCGCGGCTCCTTCGGACACGGGCCTGGACCTGAAGGCGTTCCAGAACCTCGGTTACACCGGTGAGTGGTTCGTCTTCGCGGGCTTCGTGGTCTTCATGTGGTTCCGGCTGCTGCGGCGTGAGGTGGAGTTCGCGCAGGACGCGGAGCTGGGTCTCACGCAGGAGACCTCCGCGGAGGGCGGGGCCGCCCAGGACGACTCCGGCACCGCGAAGGTGTCGTCCACTCCCACGGCCTGACGGCCCCGTCGGCCCCTGCGACCCCGGCGGCTTGCTGCAGACAGGCAGCCGGGTCCGGGTGCGGGCCCCCGCCCGCGTTCGCCGCGGTCAGAGACCGGCCAGTACTCCGGTCCGGTAGACCGTTCCTGCGCACGCGTTGGGCACGACGGCCGAGATCGACGGTGCGCCGCCCTCGGCGACGTAGGCCACGCTGACGCTTCCCTCTACGGCCCCGTCGGACTTCATGAGCTGTGCGTCCACGCCGCCGGTGCCCTCCGAGACCGTACCGCCGGTGCCCCCGCTGGGGTTTTCCGAGGGGGTCGGGTCGGGCGAGGGTTCCCCGCCTCCGCCGGTGCCGCCGCTGGTCGGGCAGGTCTCCGACGGCACCCAGGCGAACTGCACGTTGTACGCCCCGCCCGGCTGCAGGACCGCCGAGGAGAGGTAGGTGGACGGGTCCGGCAGCGCGGAAGCCGCGTCGCCCGCCCCGTGCAGGGCCGTGTTGATCTTTGACTGGTCCGCGGCGCCCAGCGCGGTCGGCGAGACGGAACCGCCGCCGACGACCGTGCAGCTGGCGGCCGAGACGTTGGTGATCGTGAAGGTGCCGTAGACCGCGCCGATGGCGTCGGGTGCGCTGACGCCTCCACCGCCCGCGGTGAGCTGGGTCGGCGCACAGGGGGGAGCGCCCGCGGAGGACACCGTCGGCGCCGCGCCGGCGGTGCTGCCCTCGCTCCCCTTGCCCTTGTCGGTCTTGTCCTTCTTGTCGCCCTTGTCGGACTCCTTGGACGAGTCCTTGGCCTTGCCGGAACCGCTGCCCGCGGAGGCTTCCTTGCCCTCGTTCGCGCCGCCGTGCGTCGCCGAGGCGTTGCCCGTCAGGGACGGGTCGGCGTCGGAGCCCGTGGAGTTCGAGACGTGTACGAGGGCGGGGACGGCCGTGCCGATGAAGAGCGCGGCGGCGGCCATGCCGACGACGGCCTGACGCTTGCGGGCCCGCCTGGCCGGTACCGCGCGGCGCAGGTGGTCCAGCGCGCCGTCGGCCGGCTCGATCTCGACCACGGCCTGCTGCAGCAGCCGCCGCAGGGCCAGCTCGTCGGAGCCGAACAGATCCGGCCCGCCCTCGCCGCCCGCACCGTGCTCGCCGCCGGGGGCGGACGCAACAGGAGTGACAGACCTGTCGCCGGACGTCGTGTCGCCGGACGTGTCGCCGGAGACAACGGCGTCCGCATCCGCATCCGATTCCGTTTCCGCATCCGCGTCCGATTCCGCAACCGCGACCGCGTCCGACTCCTCCTCACGGAGGGCCGTGGGCTCCGCCGGGGCGCCGTCACCCGGCGAAGGGTCCGCCGAGTCGGCCGCAGGCTCGTCCGGCGCGGCATCCGACGGATCGTCGTGGCGGCCTCCCGCATCCGCGTGCACATCCGCTCGCGTGTCCGCGTGCGCATCCGCCTGCGTGTCCGCGTGGCCCGACTCTTCCGGGCCCGGGTTCTCCGATGGGCCGTGATTCACAGTTCCGTTCCCAGCGTGCTGCTCATGCTCGTCGTCGCGTTGGCGACCGTGCTCGTCGTGGCGTGCTCGCTCGTCGTACCCACTCATGCCGGCGCCTCCATGGCGACCCGCAGCGCCGCTATGCCGCGCGAGCCGTACGCCTTGACCGAGCCCAGCGAGACGCCGAGGGTCTCGGCGACCTGCGCCTCGGTCATGTCCGCGAAGTACCGAAGGACCAGGACTTCGCGCTGGCGTCTCTGGAGCCCCTTCATCGCCTTGATCAGGGCGTCGCGCTCCAGCTGGTCGTACGCGCCCTCCTCCGCGCTCGCCATGTCGGGCATCGGCTTGGAGAGGAGCTTCAGACCGAGGATGCGCCGACGCAGCGCGGAGCGCGAGAGGTTGACGACGGTCTGGCGCAGGTAGGCGAGCGTCTTCTCCGGGTCTCGTACCCGCTTGCGCGCGGAGTGCACCCGGATGAACGCCTCCTGGACGACGTCCTCGCAGGACGCGGTGTCGTCGAGGAGGAGCGCCGCGAGGCCGAGGAGCGACCTGTAGTGGGCGCGGTAGGTCTCGGTGAGATGGTCGACGGTGGTGCCGGCCGCCAGAGCCTCGTCAGTGCCCTCGCGCTGGTTCGGGATGCGGGTCGGCCGCGCTGCGGGCATGGGGGCGATCACCGGCATGCCGCCGCCGGACGCGCCGGACGTGCGGGGTCGGCGGGGCGGACGCAAGGTCGTGCCGCGCGCCGCAACAGTGAATTCGAGTACCTCAGCCACGCCAGTTGGACACGCGTCCCCCCTTCGGGGTTGTACGCGACAGGCATCACTTTTACGTCGGACTGCATGCCAGACAGTGCGCTAAGTGCCCTCATACGTAAAAGCTCATCCCCTATGCCCCATATGAACGTGGCGTCCGGTCGCCCCTGAAGGGCGACCGCAAAGACGCTCCCCGCCCTCCGCGCGGTTGCGGAGAACGGGGAGGAAAATCTTCGAACGCCAGAGGCTTCGCTTCGAGTGGTCCGGACCACAGCTTCGAACGTGATCGAACCACAGAAATCACACAGATCCTACAAACGTTTCAGCCCATGACCACAGATTTTCCTGCCCGAACCTGCCGAAGCACGCAGACAGGCCGCGAATCGCTCACCGACCGACGGCTCCGGTGCGCCTCGCGCGTGGCTTCCGCGCAGGTCACAGCTCCGCCGCCACCAGCTCCGCGATCTGTGCCGTGTTGAGGGCGGCGCCCTTGCGCAGGTTGTCGCCGCACACGAAGAGCTCCAGTGCCGTGGGGTCGTCGAGGGCCCGCCGCACCCGGCCCACCCAGGTGGGGTCCGTACCGACCACGTCGGCCGGCGTCGGGAACTCCCCCGCCGCCGGGTTGTCGAAGAGCACGACCCCGGGCGCCGTGGCGATGATCTCCCGCGCCCTGTCCACCGTCACCTCGCCCTGGAAACGGGCGTGGACGGTCAGCGAGTGCGTGGTGACGACCGGAACCCGTACGCAGGTGACGGCGACGGGCAGGTTCGGCAGGCCCAGGATCTTGCGGGACTCGTCCCGCACCTTCATCTCCTCCGAGGACCAGCCGTCCTCGCGCACGGTCCCGGCCCACGGCACCACGTTGAGCGCCACCGGCTCCGGGAACGGCCCGGTGTTGTCCCCCACGGCCCGCCGTACGTCACCGGGGGCCGTCCCCAGCTCCGTACCCGCGACGAGTTTCAGCTGCTGCCGCAGGGTGTCGACGCCGCGCTGTCCCGCCCCGCTCACCGCCTGGTACGAGGACACCACCAGCTCGCGCAGGCCGAACTCCGCGTGCAGCGCGCCCAGGGCCACGATCATGGACAGGGTCGTGCAGTTGGGGTTGGCGATGATGCCCCGCGGCCGGACGCGCGCGGCATGCGGATTGACCTCGGGCACCACGAGGGGCACCTCGGGGTCCATCCGGAACGCGCCGGAGTTGTCGACCACGACGGCGCCCTTGGCGGCGGCCACCGGCGCCCAGCGCGCGGCCACCTCGTCGGGTACGTCGAACATGGCGACGTCGATCCCGTCGAAGACCTCCTCCGACAGGGCCACCACCTCGACCTGTTCGCCGCGTACGGCCAGCTTGCGGCCGGCCGAGCGCGGTGAGGCGATGAGGCGGATCTCGCCCCAGATGTCCGCGTGCTGGGACAGGATCTGGAGCATGACCGTGCCGACGGCTCCGGTCGCGCCCACGACCGCGAGCGCCGGCCGCCCGGGCACCGTCACCGTCACACGCCTCCGTACGAGGGAACGGTCATCGTCCGGTGCCTCCGTAGACGACGGCCTCGTCGCTGTCGGAGTCCAGTCCGAAGGCGGTGTGCACGGCGCGCACGGCCTCGTTGACGTCGTCCTGGCGGGTCACGACCGAGATGCGGATCTCGGAGGTCGAGATCAGCTCGATGTTGACGCCCGCGTCGGACAGCGCCTGGAAGAACGAGGCGGTGACGCCCGGGTTGGTCTTCATGCCCGCGCCGACCAGGGAGATCTTGCCGATCTGGTCGTCGTAGCGCAGCGAGTCGAAGCCGATCGCGGTCTTCGACCGCTCCAGGGCCTCGATGGCCTTGTGGCCCTCGGCCTTGGGGAGCGTGAAGGAGATGTCCGTGAGGCCGGTGGCGGCCGCGGAGACGTTCTGCACGATCATGTCGATGTTGATCTCGGCGTCCGCGATGGCGCGGAAGATGACCGCGGCCTCACCCGGCTTGTCCGGGACGCCGACGACCGTGATCTTGGCTTCGGAGACGTCGTGCGCGACTCCGGAGATGATGGCGTGCTCCACCTTCGCGTCCCCTTGCGGATTCTCGTTGCTGACCCAGGTGCCCGGCAGTCCCGAGAAGGACGAGCGGACGTGGATCGGGATGTCGTAACGGCGTGCGTACTCGACGCAGCGGTGCAGCAGCACCTTGGAGCCCGAGGCGGCGAGCTCCAGCATGTCCTCGGAGGAGATCCAGTCGATCTTCCGGGCCTTCTTCACCACCCGCGGGTCGGCGGTGAACACACCGTCGACGTCCGTGTAGATCTCGCAGACCTCGGCGTCGAGGGCGGCGGCGAGGGCGACGGCCGTGGTGTCGGAACCGCCGCGGCCCAGCGTGGTGATGTCCTTCTTGTCCTGGCTGACGCCCTGGAACCCGGCGACGATCGCGATGTTGCCCTCGTCGAGCGCCGTCCTGATGCGGCCCGGCGTGACATCGATGATGCGCGCTTTGTTGTGGACGGAGTCGGTGATCACGCCTGCCTGGCTGCCGGTGAAGCTCTGGGCCTCGTGGCCCAGGTTCTTGATCGCCATCGCCAGCAGGGCCATGGAGATCCGCTCTCCCGCGGTCAGCAGCATGTCGAACTCACGCCCGGCAGGGATCGGGGATACCTGCTCGGCGAGATCGATCAGCTCGTCCGTCGTGTCACCCATCGCCGACACCACGACCACGACCTGGTGGCCGTTCTTCTTGGCGTCGACGATCCGCTTGGCGACACGCTTGATGCCCTCGGCATCGGCTACGGAGGAACCTCCGTACTTCTGCACGACAAGGCCCACGTGCGCTCCTCGCTCAGTCCGTCTCGTACCGCACGACTGCGGTCGGCTCAGTCTAACGAGCAGCCGAATCCCACCCGGGTGATATCGCATCGTGAGACGTCCCGCTCACGTGCTGATCACCGGGGTCCGGCGGACTCCGGTCGTCCGATCGGTCGGCGCCCGGGGTCCGGCCCTCCGGCCGCTCCCGGACGGCACCTGCCCTTCCCGGACTCACCTCACGCGCAAAGTGCGCCTAGTCACACCGGGCGGCGACCGGAACCCCGGCCGCCCGCTACTTGACCTGGCGCAGACCCAGCGGACCCGCGATCTCCTCCACCATGACGCGGCCCGCGGCCTCCGCGAGAGCTTCCTCGCTGAGGTCCTGGTCGGTGTCGAGGCCGTCCAGCTCCTCCAGGGGCTGGTTCAGACGGACGTGCGCCACCAGGGACTGGAGGGCGCGCAGGGTCGCCGAGGCCGTGGAGCCCCAGTTCGAGAAGTACGAGAACTGCCACCACCACATGGCCTCCGTGGTGCGGCCGGCCCGGTAGTGGGCCATGCCGTGGCGCAGGTCCGCCATGACATCGGCCAGGTCGTCCGAGATCCGGGCCGGGACCGGGGGCTTGCGGGGCTCGTACGGGTCGAAGACCTCGGAGTAGACGTCGACCGGGTCGAGCATCTCGGCGAGGCGCTCGCGCAGCTCGTCGACGTCCGGCTCGGGGCCCAGGTCCGGCTCGTAGCGCTCGTCCGGGAGGATGTCCTCGTGCGCGCCGAGGCGCCCGCCGGCCAGCAGGAGCTGGGAGACCTCCAGGAGCAGGAAGGGGACGGCCGAGTCGGGCTCGTCGCCTCTCGCGACCTCGGTCACGGCGACGAGGAAGCTCTCGATCTGATCCGCGATCTGGACCGCGAAGTCGTCGGGGTCCGGAGCGGTCGCGTGCAACGTGGCGTCAGACATCTAGAAGCCGGCCTTCCTCAAGAACTCCGTCGGATTGGTTCCTCGAGAAGTTCGTCAAGAACTTCGTTCCGTATTCAACCAGTCGCTCAGACATCCAGCAGCCGCCTTCCCTCGAAGGCGCGCCCGAGAGTGACCTCGTCGGCGTACTCCAGGTCGCCGCCCACCGGGAGCCCGCTGGCCAGGCGGGTGACCCGCAGGCCCATGGGCTTGATCATGCGGGCGAGATAGGTGGCCGTGGCCTCGCCCTCGAGGTTCGGGTCCGTGGCCAGGATCAGCTCGGTGACCGCTCCGTCGGCGAGCCGCGCCAGCAGCTCCCTGATGCGCAGGTCGTCCGGGCCCACGCCCTCGATGGGGCTGATCGCGCCGCCGAGCACGTGGTACCTGCCCCGGAACTCACGCGTCCGTTCGATCGCGACCACGTCCTTCGGCTCCTCGACCACACAGATGACCGAGAGGTCGCGGCGCGGGTCGCGGCAGATGCCGCAGAGCTCCTCCTGCGCCACGTTGCCGCAGGTGGCGCAGAAACGGACCTTCGCCTTGACCTCCATGAGGCACTGCGCGAGACGGCGTACGTCCGTCGGCTCCGCCTGCAGGATGTGGAAGGCGATCCGCTGCGCGCTCTTGGGACCGACGCCGGGCAGCCGCCCCAGCTCGTCGATGAGGTCCTGGACCACGCCTTCGTACACGGATTGCCTTCCTGTTCCTGCTCGTTCGTTCTGTTCGTTCTGTCGTTCTGCTCGCCGCGTTCGCTCCACGGCCCGCTCGACCGCTCGGGCGTTCGACCGCCCGTCCGGTACGTACCGTAGTCGCGCCTGCTCTCTTCGTACGTACGGTAGTTGGCGGTCGGGCTTCTTAGAAGGGACCGCCGGGTTGACTTAGAACGGCAGGCCGGGGATGCCGCTGCCGCCACCGCCCAGCCCCTGGGCCAGCGGGCCGAGCTTCTGCTGCTGGAGCGCCTGGGCGTTCTCGTTGGCCGCCTGGACCGCGGCGACGATCAGGTCGGCGAGGGTCTCGGTGTCCTCCGGGTCGACGGCCTTCGGGTCGATGACCAGGCCGCGCAGTTCGCCGGAGCCCGTCACGGTCGCCTTCACCAGGCCACCGCCCGCCTGACCGTCGACCTCCGTACGCGCCAGTTCCTCCTGGGCGTTCGCGAGGTCCTGCTGCATCTTCTGGGCCTGCTGGAGCAGCTGCTGCATGTTGGGCTGGCCACCACCGGGAATCACGATCAGCTCCTGGTTCCGTACGTCTGCGAGGACTGCCGTGCGGTTGTGCGCGGGCACGGCCGTGCACGGCTTTC
The DNA here is from genome assembly GCF_042889045.1 of Streptomyces sp. NPDC002701. Lineage (NCBI taxonomy): Bacteria > Bacillati > Actinomycetota > Actinomycetes > Kitasatosporales > Streptomycetaceae > Streptomyces > Streptomyces sp. NPDC002701. Next base: position 491,821 of record NZ_JBIAQL010000005.1, on the reverse strand, counting down.
CGACGGGTTTTCCGCCTTGGCACGAGCCTACGTGGTCTACCGGGCCGTCGCTTCAGCACTCTTTCGAGTGAGAGGACGGGTCGGCCTCCGCCTCATCGAGACCCACGTCCGGGCGGAAGTGCCCGGAAAGCAGGGCCGTCACCACCCGTGGGCGGGTAGTAAGGGTGCGGCGTCATGCACCGTGCGCCACGTTACCGTCACGCAACGTCATGATTGGGGAGTGTCGGTGAGCCAGCCGGACATGCAGCCCGAGGGGCCGGCCCAGGACGGTCGGGGCGACAACTCGGGCCCCGGCGGGCGGGAGCCCGGACGAGGTCCGGGCGGCCCCGGGTCCGCGGGCCTCGCGCCCCGGGGGCCGGGGCCGGCGGACCTGACGGGGCGGGCCTTTCCGCTCGGCGACTGGGGCGAACCGGCCGAGCGGCTCCACGAGCTGTACCGGTGGGTGGAGGCGGGGGCGCTGACCACGGCGTCCTGGTATCTCGCCGACCGGGCGTGGAAGCGGCGGGCCGCGCGGGCGCTGCGGGCGGGGGCCGCCGTGGGGGCCCTCGCCGGGGCCGCGCTGCCGCTGCTGGATGTCGCCGGGGCGCTGGACGGGGGCGCCGCCTGCGGGTATCTCGGGCTGCTGGTGGCGGTCGCGTGTGTGGCGGCGGACCGGTTCTTCGGGATGACGTCCGGGTGGATACGGGATGTGGCCACGGCTCAGGCCGTGCAGCGGCGGTTGCAGGTGCTCCAGTTCGACTGGGCGTCGGAGTGTGTGCGCGAGGTTCTCGGGCCCACCGAGGGGACGGCCGGGGAGGCCGCCGAGCGGTGTCTCGGTGTGCTGCGGCGGTTCTCCGAGGACGTGGCGGAGCTGGTGCGGGTGGAGACCACGGACTGGATGGTGGAGTTCCGGGCGGGGGTGCCGCCGTTCGCCGTGCTGGCGGGGGCGGGCGGGGGTGGGCGCGGCGACGGGGTGCCGCCTCGGCCGCCGCTTCCGCCCGGGGCGCGGCCGAACATGCCGCGGCAGCGGCCGCCCGAGCCCCGGTAGGGCGTTTGCGCCCCCGCCGCCCTCTACCCGTCCCCTTCCTGAGGGCTGCGCCCCCGGGCCCCCTGTCGCGCTGCGTGCTCGTCCTCACCCGCCGAACGGGCTCAAGCACGGGGTATCGACGGATAGGAAAGGGGCGGCGGAGGCGGTCGTTCAGGTCTGTGGGGACGGGAACGACACCGGGCTGCGCAGGCCCGTCCGGCCGACCGCCCGGATGCCGAAGAAGACGTTGTCCTTGGACAGATCCACCTCGTGGGACGTCACGTCTCCGACCGGGACGACGTGGGTCCACTCGGGAGCCGTCGTCTCGCGCCAGACCACCTCGTAACCGGCGAGCTCCGGTTCGGAGCCCCGCGTCCACACCAGCTGCGTGGCGTTCGTGAGGGCCGCGGTGAGGATCTTCGCGTCCCGGGGAGCGGCCGGCGCCTGGGCGAGGGTCCAGAGCGCGGCCGCGTTGACCCGGGCGACCCGGGCCGTGAAGGGGAAGTCGCAGAACTCCGGCAGGTCCCCGTACTGCTTGCCGTCCTCGACCCGTACGTCCTGGTGCTGATGGGCGAAGTCCTCGGCGGGTTCGGTGAAACGGGCCGCCGCGTACCCCTGTTCGAGGAAGGGGATGTGGTCGCCGCCCCGGCGGTAACGGTCCCGGCGGTAGACGACCCGTACCCGCATACCGGTCGCCGTATTGTCCGCCGTGTCCCGTACGAAGCGGGCCAGCTGGCGTGACGGGGAGTCGTTCTCGCCGCCCACCGAGCGGCGCGTCGCCGCCTGTTCGGGGGTCTCCGACGTCGGCACGCCCTCCGCGAAGAGCCGGATCGTGTACGGGTCCCTGGTTCCGTCGTCCGCCCGTGAGGCGCCCACGATGTCGTTGGTGAACATGCCCTGCACGTCCGTACCGGCGGCCTTGAAGCGCGCCGCCATGTGCGCGGCCCCGTACAGGCCCTGCTCCTCCCCCGCCACCGCCGCGAAGACGATCGTCGAGGCCGGGCGCCGGGTCGCCATGACCCGGGCCAGTTCCATCGCCACGGCCACGCCCGACGCGTCGTCGTCCGCGCCCGGCGAGTCGGAGGTGGCGTCCATGACGTCGGTGACGCGGGAGTCGTAGTGCCCGGAGACGACGTACACCCGTTCCGGGGTGACCGAGCCGCGCAGGGTCGCCACCACGTTCGTGATGCGGGTGGCGGTGGGGATGCGGGGCGCGGGTTCCTGGACGTACGACTGGAGTTCGGCCGTCATCCGGCCGCCGGACGCGGCGGCGTACGAGCGCATCTCGGCGAGGATCCAGTCGCGGGCCGCGCCGATGCCGCGTTCGGGGTCGTCCTGCGTGGAGAGGGTGTGCCGGGTCCCGAAGGAGACGAGCTTGCGGACGGTCGCCTCGATGCGGCCCGCGTCGATCTCCCGCAGGAGGGCGCGGAGTTCGCGGGACGGGGGCTGGGCGGTGGCCGGCGGGCGGGTGCCCGGTCCGGCCGCCTCGGCGGCGGTCGCGGTGGCGGCCGTACCCACCGAGGCGGCTCCGGCGGCCGCCGTCACGGCCAGCACGGTTCTTCTGCTGGGGCTCTCGGACCGGACCTGTCGTTCGGGTCGTTCGACTCGTGCGGGTCGTATGGGTCGCATGGATTGATGGTTGTGTACGCGTCAAGGTTGGGCAAGGGAGCGCGCACGGGGCGGCGTCAGCCCTCACCGCAGATACGCTGCCCCACCGGTGTCGCGCACGGCAGGTGGCCGTGGGTGCGGATCACGTCCTGGCCGCTGCCCCGGCTGATGTACGTGAGGAAGCTGGAGACCAGCGAGTCCGCCGGCGGCGAGCCGTACGTGTACGCGTACTCGATCTCCCGGTACGGGTAGGCGCTGTCGCCGTGCTCGATCTCCTCCACCGAGGGATCGTGGCCGTCGAGGGTGACGCGGTGCACGCCCTCGTAGCCGGTGGCGAGGTTGAGTTCGCTGTAACCGATGGCGCCGGGTACGCGCGCCACCGTGCTCAGGACCTGGTCGGTGGAGAAGAGTTCGCAGCGGATGACCGGGGCGGCGGCATAGTCCTTGTTCTCGCAGTCCGAGGAGTAGTTGGCGCCCTCGTTGCGGCCCAGGACATGACGCTGGAAGACCTTGCGCGTACCGGAGTTGGCGTCGCGGCTGACCAGGTGCACGGCCAGGTCGGGGCCGCCGAGCTGCCGCCAGTTGCTGATCCTGTCGCTGTAGAGGCGCCGTACGTCCTCGGTCGAGAGGTTCTTCACCGGCAGGCCCTCGTGGGCGACGAGCACGAAGACCGAGACGGCGACCCGGGTCTCGCGCAGATCCGGCAGGCCGCTCGGCTTGGGGCCGTCGGAGAGGGCGATCACCGGCGGCGAGCCGTTCTCCGACCTGCCGCCCAGCGCGGCCAGTTCCTGGACTCCGGCGGTCGAGCCGTGCGGGTCCACGTCGATCGACGCGCCCTCGCAGTCGTCCTCGTACTTGGCGGCCAGTTCCCGCATCACCGGGCCGAACGCCGTCGAACCGGTCACGGTCAGCTCGCCCCGCTCGCAGCCGATCGGCGGCGGTGTGTCGTCGCGGGTCACCACGATGCCGGCGAGCGCGAGGACGCACAGTGTGAGCAGCCCGGTGATCAGTCGCGAGGCCCGGCTGAACAGCGCCGGCTTCGCGTCCACCGGCACGGCGCGGTTGGGGTGCACCTCGCCGTCGCGGATGCCGCCGACCAGCCGTATCCCGCTGCCCACGTCACCGCCGGACAGCAGCACGAGCAGCTTGAAGTGCTCGCCGCGGTTCAGCGGGACGCGCGGGATGCGCAGGGTGTTCCGTTCGTAGCCGAGCCCGTTCGACGGGGTGAAGTGGTCCATGAGGTGGTCGGTCTCGGGCGGCTGGGTGACCGACACCCCGCGGATCGTGCGGTCCGTGAACACCGCGGTGAGGCCGTGCGGTTCACGGCCCGTGTAGTCCATGTCGGCGATGCTCTGCGAACCGTCGTTCTCGATCCGCAGGAGGACGAGCGTCGCGTCGGCCATACCGGGCGCCTCGTCGAAGAGCCCCAGCCGGACGCTGGCCCTGCCGAGCCGGACGTCGTCGCCTATCGGGTTGTCCATCTGTACGCGGTAGCCGATCCGCTTCCTCCGCGGGACCCGGCGCTCGTACCAGACCATGATCCCGGAGGCCACGATGCCGACGGCCGCCGTGCCCACGGCCACCACGTTCTCTGCGCTGAGCCACTCCACTGGGTGCCCCCACCACTCCCGGAGTTCGACGGTGCGGTCACTGTACGAGCGGGGCGGAGGGGATCGCGGTGCCGACGGCTGAAGTTCAGCAGTTGTTCAGGGGCGGTCGTGCTCCTACTGCTTCGTGTACGTCAGCTCGTCGCCGCTGCTCGTGTTCACGCGGCGCAGCCGGCCGTCCGGCAGGACGGTCAGCTCCGTCGCCTCACCCGGCGAGCAGGACGTGGCCGGTTCGCCGACGGTGACCTCCGAGGGGCCGATCCGGAGGGGACCGCCGTCGCCCGGAGCCTCGGCGAGGGCCGCCCGGAACACGCAGTGGTACGTGCCGCCGCCCGCGGGGCCGTCCGCCGTGAGCGACAGCACCGTGTCCCCCACCTCGCCCTGCTGGATGGTGAGTCGACGGGTGTTGCGGCCCGTGTCGTTGTCGATGGACGCGGTCCAGGTGCCGAGGTACTCGGTGGGGACCGCGCCGTCCGCCGGCGTCTCCCGCGCGGTGGTGGGCGGTTGCGTCGAGGGCGGCCGGGTGGACTCGCCCGGGGTGGTGGGCGCGCCCGTCGTCGGGTTCTTCGTCGGGTCGCCGCCGGCCCGGGCGTCCCCGTCGCCGTTCATGAGCGCGTACACGGACGCGCCCGCGCCGAGTGCGACGACCAGCGCCACGACGATCAGCACGGCGGTGGAACGGCCGCCCCCGCGCGGCGGCTCCGGCTGCGGCGGGAGTCCCGGCCCGTACGGGGATCCGTACGGAGGGGTCGGGCCGTACGGAGGGGTCGTGGCCGCGGAGGGCGGGTAGCCGGCCGGGCCCGCCGACCAGGCACCGGGCTGCTGTTGGGGCGGGTAGCCGTAGCCGTCGGGCTGGGGGTGCTGCTGGGGGTAGCCGTAGGCGGGGTGGGCGGGGGCCGGGGCGGGGGTGTGCGCGGGGGGCGGGGGTGTCGGCGGGAGTGTCCCCGGCCCGCTCGTGGTCACCGTGGGGAGGTGGTCGAAGGGCGCGGCTCCCGGAGGGCCCGGCGGGGGTGGGGCGGAGCCGTCGGGAGTGGGGGCGTGCTCGGGGGGCGCCTCGGGGGCGGGGGTGGGCGCCGGCGGGTGTTCGGGCGCGCGAGGGGGTGCGGCGGGGGCGGGTGTCGGGACGGGCGAGGGGGTGGAGGTCGGGGCCGCTGCGGCTGGTGCGGCTGAGGGGAGCGGCGGAACCGGTGTGGGGGCGGCGGCCGGGGCGGGCGGGGGTGCGGCCGTCGAGGGGGCCGGCGGCTCCTCGCCCGCGCCGTCCGCGCCCTTCCCGACCGCGGGGGCGGCGGATCCCCCCTCTCCCCGCGCGGCCTCCCCCTCCGCTGCCGGACCGGCCGGCAGACCCCGCTCCTCCGGGTCCTCCGTGTCCAGCAACCGCACGGCGTGGCGGCCCAGTTGGGCGACCAGCATGCCGGGCAGCCAGGGGTCGCGGCTGCGGCCGTCCGCGACCGTGTCCTCCGCTCCCGTGCGCTCCAGGATGTCGCCGAGCGTGGGGCGCGAGGCGGGGTCCTTGCGCAGGCACTGCCGGACGAGGTCGGCGATGCCCTCCGGGACCCCTTCCAGGTCCGGCTCCTCCTGGGCGATGCGGAACATCAGGGCGTGCACCCCGCTGTTGGCCGAGCCGAACGGCAGGGCTCCGGTGGCGGCGTAGGACAGGACCGAGCCCAGGCAGAAGACGTCGCACGCGGGCGTGATGCGGTCGCCGCGGACCTGCTCGGGTGCCATGAAGCCGGGGGAGCCGACGAGCGCGCCGGTGCGGGTGAGGCCGCCGTCGGTGACCGTCTCCAGGGCGCGGGCGATACCGAAGTCGATGACCCGCGGGCCGTCGATCGTGACGAGGACGTTCGACGGTTTGAGGTCGCGGTGGATCAGTCCCGCCGCGTGGATGTCCCGCAGCGCGTGCGCGAGGCCGGCCGCGAGGATCCGTACGGAACGCTCCGGGAGCGCGCCGTGGTCGTGGCCGACGACCTCCTCCAGCGAGGGTCCCGCGACATACCCCGTGGCCACCCACGGGATGGCCGCCTCCGTGTCCGCGTCGAGCACCGGCGCCGTCCAGTACCCGCCCACCCGCCGGGCCGCCAGCACCTCCCGGCGGAAGCGGGCGCGGAACTCCTCCTGCTCGGCGAGTTCCCGGCGGACGAGTTTGACCGCGACCGTCCGCCCGCGGTCGGACCGCGCCAGGTACACCTGCCCCATGCCGCCCGCGCCCAGCCTCGCCAGCAGCCGGTACGCGCCGATCCGGTGCGGATCCCCAGGTCCGAGTTTCTCCATCGAAACGCCGCCCTCCCCCGTACATGTGCGACAGCCCGAGGATAGTGCGGCGGAACGGGGAGGTGGCGGGAGCGGTGTCTACGGTTCCGTAACGGCCGGTACCGGTTCCGTCACCGTATCCATCGCTCTGATCAGGCGCTCCAGCACCCGTACGGTCTCGGACAGGCCCTCTTCGCCGAGCGTCTGTGCGAGACGCTCGGCGAGGACCGCGTGGCCGGGGTCGATCTCCCGGACGGCGTCGAGGCCCTGCCCGGTCGGCCGGAGCAGTTTCGCGCGGCGGTGGGCGGGGTTGGGTACGTACTCGGCGAGCCCCCGCTCGACCAGCAGGTCGGCGATGCGCTGCACGCTCTGCCGGGTGATGCCCATGACGCGGGCGATCCCGGAGACGGGCAGGGGTTCCCGCAGGACGGCACCGAGCACCTGCCACCGTGCGGCGGTGAGCCCGGCGGGTCCCGCCAACTCCTCCGCCACGCCCAGGAACTGGCCGTTCAGCCGGAACACCGCGAGCGCGCTCCGGCTGAACAGGTCCTGGCGTTCCCCGCGCGCCCCGTCCGTACCGCTCACCGGCCCGCCGCTCACTTCCCCGCCGCCTCAAGGACCTCGTACGCCCCCGGGTCCGAGTCGTGGAACAACCGGTACCAGGCGTCGAGCACCTCCCCCTCGTACACCCCGAGCAGCCCGAGCACCTCCCGCGCGAACGCGACGGGTTCGGTGGGCCCGGCGGTGACGAGATCCCCGTCCGTCACGGCGTCGGTGTCGACGTACCGGTCGCCGCCCGCGTAGCCGGTGGCCGCAAGGTAGAAGGAGACGGCGCTGGTGTGGGCCCGGTCGTCGAGCAGGCCCTCGCGGGCGAGCCCCGCGGTGGCGCCGCAGATCGCCGCCACGGGCACGCCGGCCGCCAGGAACTCCCGCGCCGTGCGGGCGAAGGGGGCCAGTTCGTCGCCGGTGTCCCACAGGTCGGCTCCCGGCAGGATCAGCAGCGCGGCGTCCTCGGGGCGTACGTCGTCGAGTGTCAGGTCGGGCTGGATCCGCAGCCCGCCGATGGTCCTGACGGGGTCGCCGGACGCGCCGACGGTACGGATCCCGTGCCCGGCGCGGGCGAGATACGCGGTCGTGTGCCCGGTCTCCCAGTCGGCGAGCGTGTCGTAGACGGCCAGGTACACGGGCTTTGGGTCCACGGGCTTGCGGGTCATGACTCTGCCTCCACTGGTCGGTGGCGCTCGGCCCGGGCACGCGGCGCACCCAGTCACCTTATGTGAGCATGCTGTCATCTCGACAGCATGCTGTCAATGCGAATAGGGGTCGCCAGGGGATCCGGGGCCCGCATGGGTCCCGTACGTGGGGAGAGCTCCGGATTTCCGGACCGGTGCCCCCTACACACGACAACCTGTCGCGTTCCCGGCCGTACCGCAGACAGGACGCCGCTGTCCCATCCGCTCACCGGGCACCTACGCTCTGGGCGCATGACCTCTCAGCCCAATCCCCAGGCCGGCGCCGCCGTCAAGGCCGCGGACCGCGCGCACGTGTTCCACTCCTGGTCAGCGCAGGAACTCATCGACCCGCTCGCCGTCGCGGGCGCGGAGGGGTCCTACTTCTGGGACTACGAAGGCAAGCGGTATCTGGACTTCACCAGCGGGCTCGTCTTCACGAACATCGGCTACCAGCACCCGAAGGTCGTCGCCGCGATCCAGGAGCAGGCCGGCAAGCTGACCACCTTCGCGCCGGCGTTCGCCATCGAGGCACGGTCGGAGGCGGCGCGGCTGATCGCCCAGCGGACACCGGGCGACCTGGACAAGATCTTCTTCACCAACGGCGGGGCCGAGGCCGTCGAGAACGCCACCCGGATGGCCAAGCTGCACACCGGCCGCCCGAAGGTGCTGAGCGCCTACCGCTCGTACCACGGGGCCACCGCGGCCGCGATCAACCTCACCGGTGAACCGCGCCGCTGGGCGAGCGACACCGGGACCGCCGGGGTCGTGCGCTTCTGGGCGCCCTTCCTCTACCGCTCCCCCTTCCACGCCGAGACCGAGCAGCAGGAGTGCGAGCGCGCGCTCCAGCACCTGGCCGACACCATCGCGTTCGAGGGTCCGGCCACCATCGCCGCGATCATCCTGGAGACCATCCCCGGCACCGCGGGCATCATGATCCCGCCGCCGGGTTACCTGGAGGGCGTGCGCGCGCTCTGCGACCAGTACGGCATCGTCTTCGTCCTCGACGAGGTCATGGCCGGTTTCGGGCGGACCGGCAAGTGGTTCGCCGCCGACCACTCCGGTGTCGTGCCGGACCTGCTGACCTTCGCGAAGGGCGTCAACTCGGGGTACGTGCCGCTCGGCGGCGTCGCCATCTCCGGGGCGATCGCGGACACCTTCGCCCGGCGCCCCTACCCCGGCGGCCTCACCTACTCCGGGCACCCGCTCGCCTGCGCCGCCGCCGTCGCGACCCTGAACGTGATGGAGGAGGAGGGCGTCGTCGAGCAGGCCGCCCGGATCGGCGAGGACGTCCTCGGCCCCGGGCTGCGCGAACTCGCGGAGCGCCACCCGAGCATCGGCGAGGTGCGGGGCACCGGTGTCTTCTGGGCCCTGGAGCTCGTACGGGACCGGGAGACCCGCGAGCCCCTCGTCCCCTACAACCCGGTGGGCGAGGCGAACGCCCCCATGGCGGCCTTCGGCGCCGCGGCCAAGGCGCACGGCCTGTGGCCCTTCATCAACATGAACCGCACCCACGTCGTACCGCCGTGCACCATCACGGAGGCGGAGGCCAAGGAGGGCCTGGCCGCCCTCGACGAAGCCCTCTCCGTGGCCGACGAGCACACGTCGTAGCGGGGGCGTCACACAAACCGGTCGGCCCGGGATCGAACGCGTAAGGTGACTGGCTCGTAGACATGAGCGAGTACGTATTCGATCGGGGAAGGGAACCGACGATGCCCGGCACCGGCAGCGGCAATGGCGCCGTGACCCGCAGCACCCTGCGGCAGCAGATCGCGGACGCGCTCCGCGACGAGGTGCTGGCCGGGCGCCTCCAGCCGGGCAAGGAGTTCACGGTCAAGGAGATCGCCGAGCAGTACGGCGTCTCCGCGACCCCCGTCCGCGAGGCCCTGGTCGATCTGTCGGCCCAGGGCCTCCTGGACGCGGACCAGCACCGCGGGTTCCGCGTCCACGAGTACTCGCTGAACGACTACCGGGGCATGATCGAGGCCCGCACCCTGGTCACCGAGAGCATCTTCCACGGGCTGCTGGACGCCACGGCCACCACCACCCGGGGTGCCCGCGCCGCGCTCGCCACCCGCGCCGACGACCCGCGCACCGCCGGGGCGCTCGCCGGGGTGCGCCGCCGCGGCGAGGAGGCGCAGCGGGCCGCCACCGCCGGCGACCTGAACATCCTCATCGGTTACGACCTGCGTTTCTGGCGCGAGCTCAGCGGTCTGTTCGGCAATGCCTACCTCGCCGACTTCCTGCACCGGCTGCGCGTCCAGTCCTGGGTGTGCGCGGTCCAGCACCTGCGCCGGATCGAGGATCTGCGGGGTCATCTGTGGGCCGAGCACACGGATCTCGTGGACGCCCTCACGCGCCGGGACGCCACGACCGCGCACGAGATCGTCGCGGCGTACAACGCGCACTCGCTGGCGCTGATCGATCTGCTGGCGCAGCACTGATCCCGGCTGCCGGCGGGCCGGCCCCGCGACCGGTCCCGTAAGCGGACCGGTGACCAGCCCGGTGGCCGGCCCGCTGACCGGCCGCTCACCCGTGCTCGTCCGCACGAGGGGGGACGACCGTGCTCCCACCCATTACGCTGCCTTGACCACCGTGCTGAACGAGGAGCTCTCAGTTGGCCTGTGACCTGTGGCTGGTCCCGCTCGTCGACGTGTTGTGCCACACCCCCGACAACCCCTTCGCCGAGGAACTCGCGCTCTACGACAAGGTGCTCGGCGAGGCCGGACTCCCGCCGGTACCGGTGTACGCGTACATGCCGGGGCTCTCCGGCGACGTGGCGCCGGTCGCGGGCTTCGACTACGACGCGCTGCACTTCCTGCGCCGCGCGTACCTGTTGCAGGTGTGCCAGCTGCCGGTGACGCCGGTCGGCGAACTGGGCGGCGACTACGAGCAACTGCTGGAGATGTTCGACTCGACGGCCCAGCAGTCCCACCTGGTCTGGCACTACGACCACGCGGGCGCGTACGTCCCGGTGGACTTCCCGCACCCGCTGTCGAGCGACGAACTCCTCGCGGGGGGCGGCCCGCTGGGCTCCTCCCAGGCTCTGCTGCGCGAGCTGGAGTTCGTCGCGCCGTCGATCGGCATCGACCCCGGCAACCCGCCGGTCCCGCCCCAACCCCCCGTGGCACCCACGGAGTTGGAGGAGCCGGCCGCCCCCGCCCCGTTCGACGCCAGCCCGTTCGCCCGCGAACGGCACGTCTGGCTGGGCCTGCACGCGGCGGCGACCCGGAGCCTGGCGCAGGGCTCGATGATCATCTTCAGCTAGGGCGCCGGACGCCGGTCGCCTCGGACGGGGCCGACGGGACCGCCCGTCGGCCTCTCCGGCTGCACCGGCTTCCTCAGCGGAGCTGGGACAGGCCCTTCTGGAGGTCCTCGGCATTCATGACCGGGGCGACCTCGACCTCCGCACCGAACTGGGTGAAGAACGGTTCACCGGCGGACGGCAGCTCGGAGCTGTCCTTCATGTCGAGGAACACGAGGGCGGTACGCCGGCCGCCCAGCGGGCCGAAGTACGCCGCCTCCGGTTCGAGGTGGTCCAGAGCCTCCTTCATCAGCTCCGGCATCTTGCCGCTCCGGATCGCCTCGTTCGCCTTCTCCGTGTCCAGGGTGGCCTTCAGCAGGACGCGCATCGCACTCACCTTCTCCTGATCTCGCGGATCCACGCGCACGCGTACGGATTCAGGATATGCCCGTTATGTCCACCCGGACAGGGTGCGCACGACGCCCCCGGCCGATCGAGGCCGGCCGGGGGCGCGCGGGTTCTGCAACCGTCCTACCGGAGGAACGAGTTGATCTCGATCGTCTCGTCGCGGCCCGGGCCCACGCCGATGGCGGAGATCGGGGCGCCGGACATGTCCTCCAGCGCCTTCACGTACGCCTGGGCGTTCTTCGGGAGGTCCGCGAAGGTCTTGGCCTTCGTGATGTCCTCCGACCAGCCGGGCAGCGTCTCGTAGACCGGCTTCGCGTGATGGAAGTCGCTCTGCGAGTACGGCAGCTCCTCGACCCGCCTGCCGTCGATCTCGTAGGCGACGCAGACCGGGATCTCCTCCCAGCCGGTGAGGACGTCGAGCTTGGTGAGGAAGAAGTCGGTCAGGCCGTTGACGCGCGTCGCGTAGCGGGCGATGACCGCGTCGAACCAGCCGCAGCGACGGTCACGGCCGGTGGTGACACCGCGCTCGTGGCCGATGCGGCGCAACGCCTCGCCGTCCTCGTCGAACAGCTCGGTCGGGAACGGACCCGCGCCGACCCGGGTCGTGTACGCCTTCAGGATGCCGATGACCCGGCTGATCTTCGTCGGGCCCACGCCCGCGCCCGTGCAGGCGCCCCCCGCGGTGGGGTTCGACGACGTCACGAAGGGGTACGTGCCGTGATCGATGTCCAGCAGCGTGCCCTGGCCGCCCTCGAAGAGGACCACCTTGTCGTCGTCGAGCGCCTTGTTGAGCACCAGGACGGTGTCGGCGACGTACGGGCGCAGCTTCTCCGCGTAGGTCAGCAGTTCCTCGACGACCTGGTCGGTCTCGATGGCGCGGCGGTTGAAGACCTTGGTGAGGAGCTGGTTCTTGCCGTCGAGGGCCGCCTCGACCTTCTGCGTCAGGATCGACTCGTCGTACAGGTCCTGGACGCGGATACCGACGCGGTTGATCTTGTCGGCGTAGGTCGGGCCGATGCCCCGGCCGGTGGTGCCGATCTTCCGCTTGCCGAGGAAGCGTTCCGTCACCTTGTCCACCGTCACGTTGTACGGCGTGATGATGTGCGCGTTTCCGCTGATGAGGAGCTTGGACGTGTCGACGCCTCGCTCGTTCAGTCCGTTCAGCTCGGAGAACAGGACCGACGGGTCGACAACGACTCCGTTACCGATGACCGGGGTGCACCCCGGCGAGAGGATTCCGGAAGGGAGGAGGTGGAGGGCGTACTTCTGATCGCCCACGACCACCGTGTGGCCGGCGTTGTTGCCGCCTTGGTAGCGCACCACATAGTCCACGGAACCACCGAGCAGGTCGGTGGCCTTTCCCTTGCCTTCGTCACCCCACTGAGCACCGAGCAGCACAAGTGCGGGCACGCGCGTACACCCCTTCCGGGTGGGGCATGTCCAAGGTCGGGGACGTACGCGACCGCTTCTGGTATGGCTGCGTACGTCGGCGACCATCTTTGGCCGCGCCCGTCGGACCGGATGCCCCGGAATAGACGAAGCCCCTGGCGCAATCGCGCAAGGGGCTCTTGCACAAAGATGCTACCCGAGGAAGCGAGGCAAGACCGAGGTGGCGACTTCCGACCAGCTCCTGGTGGTCATCGACCCGGTCGCCCGTCACGGTGACGGTGAGGCGGTACGGATCGCGAAAGACGTGCTCAGCGCGGGTGCGACGACGAAAGTGTGCCTCCCCGACGGACCCGAGGAATTCGCCCGGGCGCTGGCCCGGCGCGGGTCGCGGCGGCCCGTCGTGATCGGGGACGACCGGGCGCTGCTGCGTGCCGTGTCGCTCCTGCACCGGCGGCGCGAGCTGGCCGGATGCGCGCTGTCCCTGGTGCCGGTGGGCGTGGGTGACGGGTCCGTGTCGCTCGCGCGGGCCCTCGGGGTGCCCATGGGTGCCGTCGCGGCGGCCAGGGCCGTGCTCGACGGGTCCGAGCGGCGGCTCGACCTGCTGGTGGACGACAGTGACGGGGTGGTGCTCGGCGCGCTGCGGATTCCGCCGACGGGTGGCGCCGACGGTCACGGAGCCCATGGGGCCGGTGGAGCTGGTGGGGCGGGTGGAGCGGGTGGGTCCGGTTCGGCGGGAGAGGCCGGTGCGCAGCACCAGCCTCACTGGCTGCGCACCTGCCAGTCGCTCGTCCGTACGCTCGCCGCGCGTCCCGCCCGGGGGACGACGCCCTCCGCGCCCGGGCCCGCGCGGTTGCGGATCGAGGTGGACGGTCGCACCCTCGTCGATCTGGACCAGCCCGTGACGGCGGTGTCGATCACCACGGGAGACGGTGGTGGCGGGGCACGGGTGGAGGTCCGGCCCGCGTCCGTCGGGGCGTCGGCCGCGCCGATGGAGGCGGTGGCCCGGACGATCACCGTGTCCGGGGCGGACTTCCGGTACCGCGCGGACGCGGTGGTGGGAGGGCCTGTGCGGACGCGGACGTGGGTGGTACGGGAGGGGGCGTGGGGGCTCACCTTGCCGGGGTAGCCCGGCAGGGTGAGCCCCCGGGGCAGGGTGAGCCCCCGGGGCAGGGGAGGCACCGGGGGGCAGGGGAGGCACCGGGGGGCAGGGGAGGCACCGGGGGGCAGGGGAGGCGCCGGAGCTCGGAGAGCCCTCAGAGCTCGGGGAACCTCCGGAGCTCGAAGAGCCCCCAGAGCTCGGAGAACCCCCAGAGCTCGGGAACCCCCCAGAGCTCGGGAACCCCCCAGAGCTCGGAGAGCCCCCCAGAGCTTGGGAACCCCCCAGAGCTCGGAGAGCCCTCAGAGCATGGGAACCCCCCGGAGCTCGGAGAGCCCTCAGAGCATGGAGCCCCCAGGGCAAGGGGGGAGCCCCAGGGCAAGGGGAACCCCCAGGGCAGGGGGAGCTTCCAGGGCATGGGGCCCTCAGAGCATGGGGCCCTCAGAGCATGGGGGCCCTCAGGGCATGGGAGGCGCCGGCCCGGGGTGGCGCCGTGCACGTCGCCTCCGCCCGTCGTCTTCGGCACCGGCACGGCGGGCCGTCAGAGCTCGACCAGGAGTTCCTCCAAGCCCCGGATCACGAAGTTCGGGGTGCGTCCGGGCTCGGCCGCGAGGCGGAGTGCCGGTGCCTGGTCCAGCAGGGCCCGCATGGACGCCGCGAGCTCGATGCGGGCGAGCGGCGCACCGATGCAGTAGTGGATGCCCGCGCTGAAGGAGATGTGCGGGTTCTCGGCGCGGGACAGGTCCAGCGTCTCCGGTTCGGCGAACACCGCCGGGTCGTGGTTGGCGGACCCGAACAGCAGCGCCACCTCGCTGCCCCGCGGGATCACCGTCCCGTCGACCTCGATCTCGTCCAGCACCCACCGCTCGAACAACTGCAGCGGGGTGTCGTACCGCATCAGCTCCTCCACGGCCGTGGGCACCAGGCCCCGGTCCGCTCGCAGCGCCGCCAGTTGTTCCGGGTGCCGGAACAGCGCCCACCACCCGTTCACCGTGGCGTTGACCGTCGCCTCGTGGCCCGCGTTCAGCAGCAGGACACACGTCGAGATCATCTCCTGCTCGCTGAGCCGTTCCCCCTCGTCGTACGCCGCGATCAGTCCCGAGATCAGGTCGTCGCCGGGCTCCCTGCGCCGTACGGCGATCAGCTCGCGCAGGAACTCGGTGAACTCCACCGACGCCCGTACCGCCCTGCGCGCGGTCTCCGGCGACGGGCTCAGCTCGTACATTCCGCAGATGTCCGCCGACCAGGGCCGCAGCTGGGCCCGCTCGGACTCCGGGATGCCCAGCATCTCGGCGATCACCGCCACCGGGAGGGGTTCGGCGACGACCCTCAGGAGGTCGCCGCCGCCCGCCGCGACGAGGTCGCCGACCAGGTCGGCCGCCAGGCGGTCCACGTACGGCCGCAGCCGCTCGACCGTCCTCGGGGTGAACGCCTTCGACACCAGGCGTCTGATCCTCGTGTGGTCCGGGGGCTCCAGGTCGAGCATGCCGTGGTCGTTCAGCACGTGGAACGGTTCGTGTTCGGGTGGGGGTGCGGTGCGGCCGAAGTCCTCGTGGGTGAAGCGGTGCTGGTAGGTCCGGCCCAGGCGGCGGTCTCTCAGCAGGGCCGACACGTCCGCGTGGTGGGGGACCAGCCACTGGTTGGTGGGCTCGTAGTAGTGCGCCCTTCCGTGTGCGCGGAGGTCCGCGTACGCGGGGTACGGGTTTGCCACGAAGGTGTGGTCCCAGGGGTCGAAGGACTTCGGGGGGCTGGGGTTGGTGGCTGCCATGTCCGGACGCTAGCCGGGGTGTCCCGGTCTGACCAGGGTCGTTCTTGAGGCGCGGGTCCGCTTCGGCTGGGCGCGCAGTTCCCCGCGCCCCTAAAAACGGGGTGGGAGGTCAGGACGGGGTTACCAGTCTGGCTTCGTAGGCGAAGACTGCTGCCTGGGTTCGGTCTCTCAGGCCGAGTTTCACCAGGATGCGGCTCACGTGGGTCTTGATGGTGGACTCGGCGACCACCAAGCGGGTGGCTATCTCCGCGTTCGACAGGCCCTGGGCGATCAGGACCAGCACCTCCGTCTCGCGGTCCGTCAGGTCCCCGTAGGCCGCGTGCGCGGTGGGTGACAGGCGGGGCTCCTCGGACAGCTTCGAGAACTCCGTGATCAGCCGCTTCGTCACCGAGGGGGCCAGCAGCGCCTCACCGGCCGCCACCACCCGCACCCCGTCCGCGAGCTGCCGGGCCGAGGCATCCTTCAGGAGGAACCCGGACGCCCCGGCGCGCAGCGCCTGGTACACGTACTCGTCGAGGTCGAACGTCGTCAGCACGAGCACCTTCGCCGCGCCGTCCGCCGCCACGATCGCGCGCGTCGCCTCGATGCCGTTCATCTCGGGCATTCGGATGTCCATCAGGACGACGTCCGGAGCGAGCTCCCTGACCCGGTCGACCGCCTCCCGGCCGTTGACCGCCTCGCCGACGACCTCGATG
This sequence comes from Streptomyces sp. NPDC002701, assembly GCF_042889045.1. Lineage (NCBI taxonomy): Bacteria > Bacillati > Actinomycetota > Actinomycetes > Kitasatosporales > Streptomycetaceae > Streptomyces > Streptomyces sp. NPDC002701. The sequence goes on along the minus strand of NZ_JBIAQL010000005.1, from coordinate 475,521 downwards.
TCCGGCATCGCGCCGAGCAGCACCGAGAACCCTTCGCGGACCATCATCTGGTCGTCGGCGATCAGCACCCGAATGGTCATGCCTGGTCCTCCGCCGCCGCGGCCGCCGTGACCGGCAGGAAGACCGCGACCTCGTAGCCCCCGTCGTCCGTCGCCTCCGCCGTCATCTCCCCGTCCAGCATCGACACCCTCTCCCGCATGCCCGTGATGCCGTGCCCGGCCCCCGGTGACGGCTTGACCAGCCCGGTCGCCGGACCGTTCACGATCCGCAGCCCGAGCCCGCCGAGCACATAGCTGACCTCCACCTTGGCCGAGGCGCCGGGCGCGTGGCGCAGGCTGTTGCTCAGCGCCTCCTGGACGATCCGGTAGGCGGACAGCTCCACGCCCTGCGGCAGCTCCCGCACCGCGCCGGTGACCGTCCTGTCCACCTGGAGGCCGGCGTCACGCACGTTCTCCAGGAGGCGGTCCAGGTCCGCGAGCCTGGGCTGCGGGGCGTCCGGGGCCTCGTAGTCCTCGGCCCGTACGACACCGAGGACCCGGCGCAGCTCGGAGAGCGCGATGACCGCGTTCTCCCTGATCACCTTGAAGGCGTACTCCAGCTCCGGCGGCGGGTTCTCCACGCGGTAGGGCGCGGCCTCCGCCTGGATGGCGACCACCGACATGTGATGGGCGACCACGTCGTGCAGCTCACGGGCGATGGTCGTGCGCTCCTCCAGCAGGGTGCGCTTGGAGCGCTCGTGCGCGGTCACCGTCTGCTGCGCGGTCACCTCCTGCGCGGCCTCGCGGCGTACGTGCCACACCGTGACGACCAGCAGGGCCAGCGCGCTCACGAACAGGAACGGCATCGTGTTCGTGAAGTAGACGCCGCTCCCGAAGAGGACCTCCGCGAAGAGGCCGTACACCGCGGTCAGCGCCCACATCCACGCCGCCGTGCGCGGTCTGGTCCGCATCGCCACGACGGTCAGCACGATCAGGTGGGTCGCGAAGGCGCCGGGCCGCCAGGGCCAGTCGCCGCCCCCGTCGCTGCCGAACAGCGCCACCACCGGTGTCAGCGCCAGGGAGAGCCAGAAGGCGCCGACCGGCCTGAGCAGGGTCAGCGAGATCGTGCCCAGCGCCAGCAGGCCGGTCAGGAACTGCGTCAGATCGCCGCCGCCGTTGCCCGCGAGGGAGATGAGGAACGCCATCGTCCCGGCCAGCACCACCAGGGCGTGCGGAAGGCGGGTGGCCCGCTCGCGCAGCCGCGGCGGCAGCTGTCGGAGGACGAGGCCGTCCGTACGCCTCCTCGGCAGCGGGCGAACGGCGAAGGCGTCGTGGAACAGGTCCTGCCGCAGCCCCTGCGACACGTCCATCGCCATCTGGAACTCGGGGCTGCGCGGCCGGCCGCCGCCCGGCGGCGTCGTCTGTATCTGGGTCGTCTCGGTCACGTACGAACCGTAGGCGCAGGCGGGGCCGGCGGTCGTCACCTGTGAGAAGGGTCCCTCGGCCTCCCTCTCAGGTACTACGGGTCGCCCGGGACCGGGCTCGGCCGTGCCGCACCGGCAGGTCCCCGCCCGGCTACCAGGCCAGCTGTGCGATCTCCTCCGCCACCACCGCGCACGCGTCCGCCGCCGGGTCGATCAGCGGGAAGTGGCCCACGTCCTCCAGGAGCGTCAGCCCCACCACCTCGCCGGCCTTCGCCGCCGCGTCCGCGTACGCCTCGGCGACCTCCTGCGGCACGACGGCGTCGTTCCTGCCCTGCACCAGCGTCGTGGCGATCCCCGTCGGGAGCAGCAGGGCCGGGTCGGCGTACGGCTGCCGCTCCGTGAACCTCGCCTCGCCGCCGAGCAGTTGGCGGGCGGCTCCGAGACAGACGTTCAGCTTCTCCGCGACCGTGAAGTCGGCGATCGGGGCGAGTGCCACCACCCCGCGCAGCGGGGCGGGCCGGTCCAGGAACCAGGGTGCGTCGGCCGGCAGCAGATGACGGGCGGCGGCCCAGAGGGCGAGCTGGCCGCCCGCCGAGTGACCGGTGACCACCGTGCGGCGCGCGTCGGCCGCCGGGAGGGCCTCGCGTACGAGTCCGGGCATCGCGTCGAGCGCGGCCGCGACGTCGTCGAAGGTCTCGGGCCAGCGCCCCGCGAGGGGGCCCGTCCCGCCCTGCGCGGGAATCGTGCCGCCGCGCCGGTACTCGACGTTGGCGACGGCGAAGCCGCGCCTGGCCAGGAAGTCCGCGAACGGGGTGATGTGCCGGCGGTCGTACGGGGCCCGCCAGGCGCCGCCGTGCAGGACGACGACGAGCGGGGCCGACTCCTCGCCGCCGCGCGGCGCGTAGAAGTCGACCACCTGGTCGGGGTGGTCGCCGTACGCGGCGGTGGCGTCGGGGTCGACGGGCGGATGCGAGAAGGCCGACTCCCTCTCCGCGGCGTCGCGGGCGTCGTCCGGCATGCTCCAACCTCTCAGCGGTGCGGTGTGCGTTCCCCGGGGCCTCGTCGAGCTGTGGGATCCCTCGGGGGTCCATCAAGGGTCCATCGGGTTCGTTTGCCCTGGGGTTCCCGGTCAACGTGCACCGGGGCGCGGGTCGTTGGCGGGACGGTATCAGGCCGGTGACGTGCGTCTACACGCGGTCGTCACGCGTGGACGGAGGTTAACGGTTCTGTTGTCTCGTTACGCTGGGCGGGCCGGCCGCACGCCGCACGCCGCCCCATGTTCGCGAAGGAGCCCCTCATGACCGCCGACCCCGGTTCCGAGCCCGGCCCCGGCCCCGGCCCCGAGCCGGAGCCGGAGCCGGGCAGCGTCCGGCCCGGCGGGCGTACCGCCCGGGTGCGTGCGGCCGTCCTGCGGGCCGCCGGGGACGTGCTGGCCGAACAGGGGTTCGCCCATCTCGACCTGGCCGACGTGGCCCGGCGGGCGGAGGTCGGCAGAACGACCGTGTACCGGCGCTGGGGGTCGGTCACCGGACTCGTCGCCGATCTGCTCGGCGACATGGCCGAGCAGTCGCTGCCCCGGACCGAGACGGGGTCCGTGCTCGGCGATCTGCGCGCCAACGCCGCGCTGGTACGGCGTACGCTGGCCGATCCCCGGCAGGGCGCCCTGTTCCGGGCCGTCATCGCCGCCGCCGCTTGTGACGAGCGGACCGCGACGGCCCTCCGGCGGTTCTACGACGTGCGGGTCGCCGAGTGGGCGCCGTGTGTCGAACAGGCGGTTGCCCGGGGGGAGTTGCCCGCAGGGACGGATGCCGGGGAGGTGGTGCGGGCGGTTTCCGCTCCGCTGTACTACGCGTGGCTGACCGCGGGGGTCGCACCCGACGTGGCCGCGGCCGAGCGGGCCGCGGCGGCGGCGGTCGCCGCGGCGCGGAGCGGGGTGTTCGTCGTCGGGGGGTGACCCCCTCCGGCGCCGGGTTTTCCGCCCCCGAACCCCCGGTGCGCAGTTCCCCGCGCCCCTAGGTACCTAGGGGCGCGGGGAACTGCGCGGGAGCGCGCAGCGCGACAGGGGGTCTGGGGGCGCAGCCCCCAGAAGGGACGGGAAGGGCAGGGGCGGCGGGGGCGAGAAACGCCCGGGCCGTCAGAGCAGCCGCGCCAGCACCCCCGCCGCCCGCTCCACGTCCCCGAACCCCACGTACAGCGGGGTGAAGCCGAAGCGGAGGACATCCGGCTCCCGGAAGTCGCCGACCACCCCGCGCTCGATCAGGCGCCGCATCACCTGCCCCGCCCCCGCGCACCGCAGAGCGACCTGGCTGCCGCGTTCCGCGTGGGCGGACGGAGTCACCGACTCCACGGCGCCCTCCGGCACGTAGGCGTCCACGCACTCCAGGAAGAAGTCCGTCAACGCCAGGGACTTGGCGCGGACCGCCTCGATGGAGACGTCGTCCCAGACCTCCAGGGCCGCCTCCAGGGCGAGCATGGAGAGGATGTCGGGCGTGCCGACACGGCCCCGGAGGGCACCGGGCGCCGGGGTGTAGTCCGGGGTCATGCCGAAGGGGTCGGCGTGGGAGTTCCAGCCCGGCAGCGGGGAGTCGAAGCGGTGCTGGTGCTCCCGGCGGACGTAGAGGTAGGCCGGTGAACCCGGGCCGCCGTTCAGGTACTTGTACGTGCAGCCGACCGCCAGGTCCACGCCGTGTTCGTCGAGGCCGACCGGCAGGGCGCCCGCGCTGTGGCAGAGGTCCCAGACCGACACGGCTCCCGCCGCGTGGACCGCCGACGTCAGGGACGGCAGGTCGTACAGGCGGCCCGTGCGGTAGTCGACGTGGTTCAGCAGTACCGCCGCCGTACGTTCGCTCAGGGCGTCCGGCACCTCGTCCGGCGCCACCGGGCGCAGCGTGCAGCCCGTGAGGCGGGCCGCCGACGCGGCGATGTAGCCGTCCGTGGGGAACGTCGTCGCGTCGACCAGGATCTCGTCCCGGGCCGCACCACGCGCACCCCCGCCCTCACCCTCGCCCCCGCCGGCCAGGCGCACCGCGCCCACGACCGCCTTGAACACGTTCACGCTGGTCGAGTCGCCCACGACGATCTGGCCCGCCGCCGCGCCCACCAGCGGAGCGATCCGGTCGCCGATCCGCTCCGGCGCCGTCCACCAGCCGCTCTCGTCCCAGGACCGGATCCGCAGCGCACCCCACTGCCGGCGTACGACGTCCTCGACCCGTCCGGGCACCGAGCGTGGCAGCGCGCCCAGCGAGTTCCCGTCCAGGTACACCGCGTCGTCCAGGACGAACTGCGCGCGCAGCCCGGCCAGTTCGTCGGCGGCGTCGAGTTCCGCCGCCCTGCGCGCGAACGATCCGCCGTACGGCTCGGACGACACCTCGGACGGCACCTGGGGCAACACCTCGGACAACGGCTCAGACATGGGACCGTGCCGTCCACAGCTCGGGGAAGACGTTCTTGCGGGCCCGCTTCTCCAGCCAGGCCACGCCCGCCGAGCCGCCCGTGCCCGTCTTGGAGCCCATCGCGCGGCGGGTGGCCACGAGGTGGTCGTTGCGCCAGCGCCACACGAGTTCGGCGACGTCGGTCAACGCCTCGCCGAGCCGGGCGAGTTCGGCGCTCTCGTCACCGGCGTACAGGTCGGTCCACACGGTCTCGACCTCCGGCGACGGCTCGTAGCGCCGCGACACGTCCCGCTGGACGACCGACGCCGGAATCGCGTGCCCGCGCCGCGCGAGGAGCCGCAGGACCTCGTCGTAGAGGCTCGGCTCGTGCAGGGCCTTCTCCAGCTCGGCGTGGACACGGGGCGCGCCGCGGTGCGGCACGAGCATGGACGCGGACTTGTCGCCGAGCAGGAACTCCATCCGCCGGTACATCGCCGACTGGAACCCGGAACCCTCACCGAGGGCGCTGCGGTACGAGTTGAACTGGGCCGGAGTGAGCTGGCCGAGGGGCTTCCAGGAGGCGTTGAGCGCCTCCAGCTCCCGTACCGACCGCTTCAGGGCCGCCACGGCCACCGGCACCCGGTCCTCGCGCAGCGCCTTCGCCGCGGTCTCCCACTCGTGCACGATGACGGTGAACCACAGCTCCATGACCTGGGTGGTCACCAGGAAGACCATCTCTCCGGGGTCGTCGGAGAGGGTGTGCTGGAGGTGGGTCAGGACGTCCGCCTGGACGTAGTCCTCGTACGGGGTCGTCCCCTGGAAGTCGAGATGCGGGGTCTCGGGCTCCGAAGCCGCCTCGTGCGCCGCGGTCGCTTCCGGAGCCGCGTTCGCCTCAGGGGCTGCGTTCGCCTCGGGGACCGCGTTCGCCTCGGGCGCTTCGTGGGGCTGAGCCTGTTGGGACATCGCTGTCTCCTGCTGTACTCCGGGTAGCGGTCCGCCCCTGCCGAATTCCGACACGGGGGCCCCGGTCCCCAACCGGCATCCTCCACAATCGTGCCCCAGAACCGCAAGGTCCGCCTGGTCACACCAGGCGGACCTGCCCGTACGCGGCACGGACCGTGGGGCTAGCCCAGGGTCCGGGCGGCGGTCTCGGAGGAGTCCTTCAGGAACTGCGAGCAGCGCTCGTACTCCTCCTGCTCGCCGATCGCCTGCGCGGCGCGGGCGAGGCCGTGCAGGGCGCGCAGGAAGCCGCGGTTCGGCTCGTGCTCCCACGGCACCGGGCCGTGCCCCTTCCAGCCGCCCCGCCGCAGGGAGTCGAGACCCCGGTGGTAGCCGGTACGGGCGTAGGCGTACGACTCGACGACACTGCCGCGCTCGTACGCCTCGTCGGCCAGCTGGGCCCAGGCGAGCGAGGAGGTGGGGTACTTCGCGGCGACATCGGCGGGCGCCGTGCCGTTCGCGAGGAGCTCGCGCGGCTCCGGGTCGTCGGGCAGGTGGGTCGGGGGCGGTCCCCCGAGGAGGTTCTCGTGAATGGCCATGGGTTCCAGTCTGCGGTATCCGCTGCCGCGGGGGTGGGCGGTGGGGGGTTTCTCCGAAAAGGGGCGGCGGAGTTTTGGGCGGGGGGTGTTGCTGCGTGGCGCTGGCTGCGGGTGCTCGCAGCTTCGCGGCGCCCGCGTGCCTGCGCGCCTGCGCGCCTGCGCGCCTGATGAGCGTCGTCGGGTGCCGGTCGATCGTGGTTGTTCGCGCCGTTCCCCGCGCCCCTGACGGGGCCCGCCCCGGAACGTCGTCGGGTGCCGGTCCGGTGTGGTTGCTCGCGCCGTTCCCCGCGCCCCTTACGGGGCCGCCCTGCCTGCGCGGGGACCGCGGGGGCTAGTTCAGGTGGTCGTGGAGCGGGGTGGTTCCAGGGGTGGGGATGTCACGGCTGCGTGGGTGTGGCACTCCGGGCGCAGGCAGCCCGGCGGTGGCTTGCGTACCGTCGTGAAGGCGATCAGCGCGCCCACGACGAGGACGCCTGCACAGAGCGGCATCGCCCGCCGGAACGCCGCGTCGAACGCGTCCGCCGAGCGGTACGCCTCCTCCCCCATCCCGGCGAGCAGCGGCAGCGCGGCCACCGCGACGAGGCCGGCGGCGCGGGCGGCGGCGTTGTTGATGCCGCTGGCGAGCCCCGCCCGGCCGGTGTCCACGGAGGCCAGCACCGTCGCGGTGAGGGGCGCCACCAGCGTCACCATGCCGACGCCGAGCACCAGGACGGCGGGCAGGACGTCGGCCACGTACGACGCGTCCTCCCCCACCCGCAGCATCAGCAACATCCCGGCCGCGCACAGCAGCGGGCCCGCGGTGAGCGGGATGCGCGGGCCCAGGCGCTCGCTCAGCTCGCCCGAGCGGGCCGACAGCAGCAGCATCAGGACCGTCGTCGGCAGCAGGGCCGTCCCCGCACCGAGGGCCGTGTAACCGGCCACGACCTGGAGCTGGACCGCGGAGAGGAAGAAGAACCCGCCGAAGGCCGCGTACACACACACCGTCACGAGGTTGACCACCGTGAACTGGCGTGACGCGAAGATGTCGAGCGGCATCATCGGGTCGGCCCGCCGCCGCTCCACGGCGAGGAACGCGGCGCCCGCCGCGACACCGGCGGCCGCCGTCACGGCGACGACGGGCACCGAGCCGGCGGGCGCCTCGATGAGGGCGTACGTCACCAGGGCGAGCGCCAGCGCGCCGAGGGCGGCGCCGAGCACGTCGAAGCCGCGCCCGTGCACCCGGCCGTCCTTCGACTCCGGTACGTGGCGCAGGGCGATCGGGGCACAGAGCAGTGCGAGCGGCACGTTCAGGAGGAACACCCAGCGCCAGCCGGGGCCGTCCACCAGCCAGCCGCCCAGGAAGGGGCCCACCGCCGCGCCGATGCCGCCGAAACCCGACCACAGGCCGACGGCTCTCGCCCGGTCGTCCGGGTGGAACGACGCCTGGATGAGGGCCAGCGAGCCGGGGGTGAGCAGCGCGCCGCCGACCCCCTGCAGGGCGCGGGCCGCGACCAGCACGCCCGCGTTCGGCGCCAGTCCGCACAACAGGGACGCCGCCGCGAACCAGACCACGCCGACGACGAACACCTTGCGGCGCCCGAAGCGGTCACCGAGGGAGCCGCCCAGCAGGATGAGGCCGGCCAGGGTCAGCATGTAGGCGTTGACGGTCCACTGCAGGCCGGCCAGGTCCGCGTCGAGGTCGCGGCCGATCGTCGGCAGCGCGACGTTCACCACGGTGGAGTCCAGCATCGCCATGCTCGATCCGAGCACGGTGGTCAGCAGGATCCACTTCCCCGCGGGGGAGGACATCCTGACGGCCGGCGACTGCGCGGACGCCGGAGACTCCTGTGGTGGGACAGCCATGCTCCGGATGATACGGACATACGGCGGGGCCCGGTCCTCCCTGTGGACAACCGGACCCCGCCGCCGAGAACGCCGCTGAAAACGCCTGCGCGACGCCTACTTGATCTTCGTACCCGTGGAGCGCAGGTTGCCGCACGCCTCGGTGACGCGCGCGGCCATCGAGCCCTCGGCGAGCTTGCCCCAGGTGCGGGGGTCGTACGTCTTCTTGTTGCCGACCTCGCCGTCGACCTTCAGGACGCCGTCGTAGTTGCGGAACATGTGGTCGGCGACCGGGCGCGTGAACGCGTACTGCGTGTCCGTGTCGATGTTCATCTTCACGACGCCGTTCTCCAGGGCCGTGCGGATCTCGTCCTCCGTGGAACCGGAGCCGCCATGGAAGACGAAGTCGAACGGGGACGGCTTGCCGTACTTCGCCGCCACACCCTCGTTCAGCTCCTTCAGGAGCTCGGGGCGCAGGACGACGTTGCCCGGCTTGTAGACGCCGTGCACGTTGCCGAAGGACGCGGCCAGCAGGTAGCGGCCCTTCTCGCCCAGGCCCAGGGCCTCGACGGTACGGATCGCGTCGTCGACCGTGGTGTAGAGGGAGTCGTTGATCTCGTGCGAGACGCCGTCCTCCTCGCCACCGGTCGGGGTGATCTCCACCTCAAGGATGATCTTCGCGGCGGCGGCGCGGGCCAGCAGTTCCTGGGCGATGGTCAGGTTGTCGGCGAGGGTCTCCGCGGAGCCGTCCCACATGTGGGACTGGAACAGCGGGTTCCGACCGGCCTTGACGCGCTCCTCGGAGACCGCGATCAGCGGACGCACGTACCCGTCGAGCTTGTCCTTCGGGCAGTGGTCCGTGTGCAGCGCGACGGTGATGTCGTACTTCTTGGCGACGATGTGCGCGAACTCGGCCAGGGCCACCGCGCCGGTGACCATGTCCTTGTTGTGCTGGCCGCCCAGGAACTCCGCACCGCCGGTGGAGATCTGGATGATGCCGTCGCTCTCGGCCTCCGCGAAGCCGCGGAGCGCAGCGTGCAGGGTCTGCGTCGAGGTCACGTTGATGGCCGGGTAGGCGAACTTGCCTGCCTTCGCCCGGTCGAGCATCTCGTTGTAGACCTCGGGGGTTGCGATGGGCATCTGTCCGCTCCTTGTATGTGCGGGTGGCGTTCTGCTTACGGCCCTGACCTGGCCCTGACCTAGGGGGCGACGTCATCGTCGGCCCCATCTTCCCAGACGTCGCCGGATGCTCCGGCCCCGGACCGGAACCGGCTTCAGGACCCGGTCAGGCGAGGCCCAGCTCGTCCTTGGAGTACGCGAAGAGGTACGGGACGCCGGCGCCCTGCTGGATCTTCTCCGCGGCGCCGGTGGCGCGGTCGACGATGGTCGCGACGCCCACGACCTCCGCGCCGGCCTCGCGCACCGCCTCGACGGCGGTGAGCGGGGAGCCGCCCGTGGTGGAGGTGTCCTCGACGACGAGCACGCGGCGGCCGGCGATGTCCGGGCCCTCGACCCTGCGCTGCAGGCCGTGCGCCTTCGCCTCCTTGCGGACGACGAACGCGTCGAGGCGCCGGCCGCGCGCGCGTGCGGCGTGCAGCATGGCCGCGGCCACCGGGTCGGCGCCCATGGTGAGGCCGCCGACCGCGTCGAAGTCCAGGTCCGCCGTCAGGTCGAGCAGTACCTGGCCGACCAGCGGGGCGGCCTCGCCGTCCAGGGTGATCCGCCGCAGGTCGACGTAGTAGTCGGCCTCCAGACCGGAGGAGAGGGTCACCTTGCCGTGCACCACGGCCTTGTCCTTGATCTGCTGCAGCAGCTCGCCGCGCACGTCGTCGCTCATGGGGGTCAGCTTAGAGGCGGCGCCAGGTCCAGGTGGTCGCGGCTTCGAGGGGTTCGATGGGGGTGACCAGGCGGGGTGCGGTGTTGAGGCCGTTCGGCGGGCCGGTCTGCGGTTCGACGCACACGGCGGCCTCCTGCTCGTCGTACACGACGACCCACTGCTCGCGGCTGGCCACGTTCAGCTCCAGCCGGCCGGGCCAGGTGAGGGTGACGTCGACGCCGTCGGGCATGCCGAAGCAGTCGTCCCAGGGGCTCGGGAGCGGGTCGATGCGGCGGCCGGTGGGCAGGTGGTCGTCGCCGCGCTCCTCCTGCCAGGCGGCGGTGAAGTCGACGCGCACGTCCTGGGCGCCCTCGCCGCCGAGGGTGCGGTTGAACCAGGGGTGCCAGCCGATCTGCGCCGGGAAGCTCTCCTCGTACGTCTCCACCGACATGGTGAGCGTCAGGGAGTCCTCGGTCAGCGTGACGGCCTGGGTGACGCGGCCCGCGTACGGCCAGGGGTCGGTGAGGTCGTACGTGATGACGGCCTCGTCGGCGCTTCGGCGGGCCGTGCGCCAGGTGGCGTCGCGGGCGGTGCCGTGGATGGCGTGCGGTGGGGAGTTGAGGGGGAGTTGGTGGGGGGTGGCGCCGTTCAGGAAGCGGCCGTCCCTGGTGCGGCCGCACCACGGGACCATGGGGAAGCAGCCGAACTTGGGGCCCTGGCGGAGCAGTTCGGCTCCGCCGATCCTCAGTCCGCCGATGCGGCCGCCGTTGCCGGGCTGGACGATTGCTTCCACGTCGCCGTTGCCGGCGGTCAGCGTGATGTCTTCGCTACTCACACGGTCGACCCTACGGGTTGTCGCCCCGCTTCCGCTCCACACCACCCACCTACGGCCCGCCTGTAGCTGAGCGCGCAGTTCCCCGCGCCCCTAAAAACGCTCGTCGCCTGCGGGCCGCACGTGGCTGAGCGCGCAGTTCCCCGCGCCCCTAAGGGCGCTTCTCCGCCGGGGGGCAGGTCTTTTAGGGGCGCGGGGAACTGCGCGAGCAACCCCCACCACCCGCAGGCGAAAGACCACCCGGGCCCGGGGCCCTCCAGGGGCGCGGGGAACTTCGCGGGCAACCCCACCACCCGCAGGCAGAAACCGCTCGGCCCCGCGCCAGCGGTCAGTGGCGTTTGCGGAGGGCCCGGCCCACCACGATCGCCGAGGCCAGGGCGAAGGCCGCCGCGGGCGCCGCCCAGCGCAGAGCCGCCCCGGTGCCCCCGGAGTCCGGCGCCGGCACGGGGGCGTACCGGCCACGCGGCGGCGCATGGTCGACCTCCTCCGCGCTGCGCCCGATCATCGTGCGCCGCGCGTGCGCCGCCTCGGCCGGCGCCCCCGGCGGCGACGTGCCGTCGTCCTCGAAGCCGCCCGCGAAATCCCCTTCCGAGAACGGCATCGGCCCGGACTCGGACTCCTCCGGCGTCGGCAGCGGCTCCGGAGCGGGAGACGGAGCCGGCTCCGGCGTCGGGCCCGGCTCCGACACCGGCGCCGGGTCCGACGCCAGATGCTCCGCGAACCGCGTCAGCAGCCGCGTCGTCGCCGCCGTCACCTCGTCCCGCGGCAGGTCGGCGATCCGCCCGTCCGCCGAGGCCGTACCGGAGAAGGTGACGGTCGAGCCGCCCTCCGCAGCCCGGAGGGTGAGGACCAGGGCGAGCTTCGCCGAGCCGGATCCCCGGGCCTCCGTGGCGTCGGCCGCGAGCGCGTACGAGCCGTCGTCCCGCGCGGCGACACCGAGCGTGCCGCGGTACGTGATGGAGTGCCCGCCGACGCGTACCTTCAGGCGGCCCGAGACGGGCGCCGTCCCCGCGTCCTGCTGGAGACCGGGCAGCGCCCGGGCCACCCGCGCGGGATCGTCGAGAGCCTCGCGCAGACGCTCGACGGGAACCGGAACGAACACCTCATGCTCCATGTCGGCCGAGCCTACCCAGCACCGCGCGCACCGCACCCGTACATGCGGAGGATTCCTCCTCATCCGCACGCGGACGGAGGCACCCGGACTCAGTCGGCGTACCTCGGGTGCACGAGCGTCGAGGGCTGCAGCTTCCCGGGCCGGGTGCGCTCCGCGGCCCGCGCGGCCGCCTGGAGGGACGGAACGCGTGGCGCACCGGCCGCCGCCCCGGTCCCGAGGCGCGGCCGCGAACGTGCGGCCAGCACGTACCCCCAGTCCTGCGGGACCCGCGCCCCGCCGACCACGTACGGCACGGTCCACAGCCCGGCCGCCCGTACCGTCGCGTCGACGGTCCAGAAGGCCCGCGGCCGTGCCGCCACGGGCCCGGCGTGCACGACGAGCCGGCCGCCGTCGGCCAGCACCCTGCGGGCGAGCCCGTAGAACTCCAGCGAGTACAGCTTCGTACTGGCCGTGTTCCGCGGGTCCGGCAGGTCGGACACCACGACGTCGTACGTGTCCAGCGGGGCCCGCCGCAGCCAGCCGAACGCGTCCGCGGCGACGACACGCACCCGCGGATCCCGGTACGCGTCGCTGTTCAGCGCGGACAGCGCCGGATCGGTGCGCGCCAACTCCACCAGTTGCGTGTCGAGTTCGACGACGTCGACGCGGCGTACGTCCGGGTGGCGCAGCACCTCGCGCACGGCGAGCCCGTCGCCGCCGCCGAGGACGAGCACGCGCGCGTGGTGCCCGGTCATCGCGGGGTGGACGAGCGCCGCGTGGTAGCGGCGCTCGTCGCTGCCGCTGACCCTGAGCTGTCCGTCGAGGTAGAGGCCGAGCCGGCGGCCGTCCGTGCCGCCGGTGAGGACGATGGTCTGGACGTCGGTGTGCATCGCCACCCGTACGTCCCTGCCGTACATCGCGTGCCGCGCGGACCGCTCGAAGTCGTCGACGAGGACGGCGGCCGAGGCGAGCAGAGCGAGCACGAGGAGGTTGGCGACGACGAGCAGCCGGCGGCCGCGCCGGGTCAGGTCCTGCCGGAACAGGCCGAGGACGAGGGCGCCGCCCGCGATCGCGTTGACCGTGCCGGTGATCAGCGTCGCCGTCAACTGGCCGAGCAGGGGCAGGAGGAGGAAGGGGAACGCGAGTCCGCCGGCCAGGGCGCCCACGTAGTCCGCGGCGAACAGGTCGGCCACCGCGCCGCCCGCGTCCTGTCTGCGCACGCGCTGGATCAGCTCCATCAGCAGGGGGACCTCGGCGCCGATGAGCAGACCGATGGCGAGGGAGAAGGCGACGAGGAGGTAACTGGAGCCGCCGGCCCAGGCGCCGCCCCAGTCGCCGGTCCAGGCGAAGACGGCGTACAGCGCCATCGCGCTGCAGCCGCCGACCAGGGCGAGCAGCGCCTCGACGGCACCGAAGCCGGCCGCGGCGCGACAGCGCAGCCTCTTGGCGAGGAGCGAGCCGATGCCCATCGCGAAGACCATCACGGACAGGACGACGGACGCCTGGGTGACGGAGTCGCCGAGCAAGTACGAGGCGAGGGCGACCAGTTCGAGTTCGTACACGAGTCCGCAGGCCGCGCAGACGAACACGCCGGTGAGCACGAGGAACCGCCCTATGGCGGGCCTGACCGGCAGCGGCGCCGGGCCCGGCGCGCTGCGGGGCGGCGGGGCCGTACCGGGCGGGGCGGGGACGTGCGGCTCGATCACTCAGGGAACGCTACGTCACCGCTCCACTGCGTCACGTCACCCACACGTGTGTAGCTACCGTCTCCCGCGCATACTTCCGCCGGATTGAGGACGGTCACCGCACCTACCTGTCCTAGAGCCGCCAGAACCTCCGGGGTCACCAGGGCCGCCGGATCCGTCATCGGCCGTCATCGGCCGCCATCGGCCGCCATCGGCCGCCAGAGCCTTGAGGCCCCCCGCCGGACCTGGAGACTTCGGAGCCCCGAAGGCTCCGGTGCTCTAGAGGGGTGCGGGCACCCGCGTCCCGACCTTCGTGCGGGTGGCGACCAGTTGGCCCTCCTGGGGGTAGGCGTGCCAGGTGCGCCAGTGCACATGGCCCTCGTGACGCTGCGCGAGCATCGCGGTGAAGGCGTGCGGACTGCCGGGGAAGACCCCCGCCAGTCCGTTCGGATGGTCGGCGACCAGCGCGAGCAACTCCTGGGCCCGGCCCGCGAAGGAGCCGTGCGACAGCGTCTCCACGCGCGCGGCGAACTCGTACTCCCAGTCGCCCACCCGTTTGGAGACGCCGAGCGGCAGCGGCGAGGCGCTGCCGGCGATACAGGCGACGGTCTCCGAGCAACTGCCCCGCTCCTCCTCCAGGAGCACCTGGTGGGACGCGCCGAGCAGCCTCAACTGCAGTGACGCGTCCACGAGTTCGATGTCGAGGGTGGCGAGCGCGGGCAGCGGCTCCAGTCCGAGGGCCCAGGCGAGGTCGGCCGCGCGCGTGTCGGTGTAGGCGGTGTTGAGGGTCGTGAGCATGGGTCGGCTCCACTGCACGCAAGGGTGGGGTCGGTCCGTCGCACCCCGGGCGGCGCCGGGCGGTGATCGGGCCCGGTCGGCCAGGTCAGAAGGGTGTACCGGGGTCTGCGTCGGCGATACGAGGGAATCATGAACGGCGCGTCCGCCACAGCGTTTTTACCCAACTTCGTGTGGTTTCCATCCCCCCGAGGGCTCCACAGCTCAACTGTTCAAGCGGAAAGTGCGCCCTTAGCTCACACGTGCGCCTTCACGCCCCCGGCACGGAACGCCGAAGCGCCCGCCGGGAATCGGCCCCGGCGGGCGCTCGTGCTCTCGTGCTCTCGTGCTCTCGTGCTGCGGACGGCTCCGGACGCGGTCCCGCGCCCGGAGCCCGACCTCCCCGTGTCAGCAGCCCTGCGTCAGCTGCTCTATGTCAACAGCTCTACGTCAACGACCCCGTGCGGCTGCTCCGTGTCGGCGGCCTCGCATCGGCCGTCCCTGTCAGCGGGGTCGTGTCGGCCGCCCCTGTCAGCTGCCTCCGCCGCATCCGCCGCCCCCTCCGCCGCCGCCTCCGCAGGACGAACCGCCGCCGCACGAGGAGCCGCCCGACGAGCCCGACGAGCAGGAGGAGGAACCGCCGTCGCCCCCGCCCACCGCTCCGTCGCCCGCCCACCAGCTGTCACTGTTGCGGCGCGGACGCCGCCGGCCGGGCCGCCTCGACGCGGATCCGGCCCGCGCGACGACGACCACCACGAACCCCACGACCAACAACGCCAGGATGATGCCGATGACCATGGCGCCACCCTCCTTCCGTTCCCCCGAAGCGGCCCCCCGTGGGCTCTGCTTCTCGCCTGTTTTCCTGTCGTGATCCCTGCCGTACTCCCCTGCCTGCTTCTTGCGTGTGAGGGTGATCCCCCCGCGCCGCACGGCCCAAAGCGGAGTTGAGCAACTCCAGAGGTTGAGCGCAGGATGGCCGCCATGACCTCCAGCGCACGCCGTCCCCTCCTCAACCGCCGCCTCGCCGAGTTCGGCACGACGATCTTCGCCGAGATGTCGGCCCTCGCCCTGAGCACCGGCGCGATCAACCTCGGCCAGGGCTTCCCCGACCGGGACGGGCCCGAGGAGATCCGGGAGGCGGCCGTGCGGGCGCTGCGCGACGGCCGCGGCAACCAGTACCCGCCGGGGCCGGGCGTCCCCGAGCTGCGTACGGCGATCGCCGCGCACCAGGAGCGCCGGTACGGCCTGACGTACGACCCCGGCACCGAGGTGCTGGTCACGGCGGGCGCGACGGAGGCCGTCGCGGCCGCCCTGCTCGCCCTGCTGGAGCCCGGCGACGAGGTGATCGCCCTGGAGCCGTACTACGACTCGTACGCGGCGTGCATCGCGATGGCCGGCGGCACGCGCGTGCCGGTCACCCTGCGGCCGCACGAGGAGACCCGCGACGGGGTCGTGCACCGGCGCTTCCACCTCGACCTGGACGAGCTGCGCGACGCGGTCACGGACAACACCCGGCTGCTGCTGATCAACACCCCGCACAACCCGAGCGGCACGGTCCTCACGCGCGCGGAGCTCACCGCGATCGCGGAACTGGCCGTCGAGCGGGACCTGCTGGTGGTCACGGACGAGGTGTACGAACACCTGGTGTTCGACGAGGCGGAGCACATCCCTCTCGCGACCCTGCCCGGTATGCGCGGGCGCACGGTCACCATCGGCTCGGCGGGCAAGACGTTCTCGTTCACCGGCTGGAAGGTCGGCTGGGTGACGGCCTCGCCCGACCTGGTCGCGGCGGTGCGTTCGGCGAAGCAGTACCTCACGTACGTGGCCTCGGGGCCCTTCCAGTACGCCGTCGCGGAGGCGCTGGCGCTGCCCGACGCGTACTTCGAGGCGTTCCGCGCGGACATGCTGGCCAAGCGGGACCTGCTGAGCGCGGGGCTCGCGGAGGCCGGCTTCGGCGTGTTCCGGCCGGCCGGGACGTACTTCGTGACCACCGACATCCGGCCGCTGGGCGAGAGCGACGGCTTCGCGTTCTGCCGCGCCCTGCCGGAACGGGCCGGCGTGGTCGCGATCCCGAACGCGGTCTTCTACGACCACCGGGAGGCGGGAGCACCCTTCGTACGCTTCGCGTTCTGCAAGCAGACACCGGTACTGGAAGAGGCAGTGAGCCGCCTCAAGACGCTCGCGGGCTGAGCCGGGCCGGCGGAGAGGCACGGGAGAACCCCGACCGTCAGGGCCAGGTGCGCTCGATACGGTCGTGTCGCACTGCGTATGCCGCCGGTCCGCCCTTCTCGACCACCCGGTGGATCGCGTCCCGGCGCACGACGAGCCGCTGCACCATCTCGGCACTGGGAAGCTGCTGGTTGTCCAGGTAGAACAGCACGGCCTCGCGCTCCAGGACAGGCCGGATCTCCAGGTCCCGGGTCTTGATCCGCCCGTCCTTCGACAGCGGGACCCAGGACCGGTCGAGACCGTGTGCGATCCACTCCTCGTCGGCCACGTCCTGTCCGTCGTCAGGAAAGACGTCCCCGATGCGGTGCACGGTCCAGCCGTACGCCCTCAGCCCCTCAGCGACCCGCCGTCCCAGATTCCGGTCGAGGAAGAACTCAGGCGGCAAGATGCACCACTGCCCGGCAGAGCGCGTCGACCTGCTCAGGCGTCATGTCGTAGTCGTACGCGATGTCCTCGACCGTCTCCCCGGCCTCCCACAGGTCGGTGATGGCCCGGACCGCGACCCGGTTGGCGGCCACCACGGGAAGACCGTGGCCGAATCGCGGGTCGATCACGACGGGGACGGAGTCGGGGTACTGCCTCAGCCGCAGGCTGGAGGGAAAGTCGTCGCCCGGTTCCCAGGTGAGGTAGCGAAGATGGTCAGAGACCACTTCGTGGATGGGGACCTGGCCGTCGCGGGCTCTGCGCAGATCCCCCCAACCGTGCTCGACGAAGATGTCCACTCCGTCCGTCGCGATCCGCTGCGACACGAGCCCGTACGGGGTGTCGAAGGCGTCCCTTACGGCGGCTGCCGCTTCCCTGATCTCGCTCATACGGAGGCCGAGAGAACGCAGAGAACGAAGGACGTGCGCCTCGGCCACCGCGATGAACGGCACGGAGGGCTGTCCCGTCCGCACCGGCTCGACCTGGTGGACCAGTGGCGCTCCGGCAGCCTTGTTCTGTAACCACGAGCTGAGAGTCGACTGCGGAATCTCGAGGTAGGAGGCCGTTTCCGTGGGCGTCAGAAGCCCGTCTCCGAATCTGTCGACCATGCCCCACCTCCTCTTGGCGCCGGATTTCGCATCGTGCCACATCGGGCCTTCCGGCTGCGGGTGGGCCGCGCGCCTGGTCGTCGGCTCAGCCGGCGGCACGGAGAAGTTCCTGGGATCGGCAGTCCCGGCAATGGCCGGGCTCCGTCGCGCGGAACCCCCGGTCGCAGCCGTCGCAGTTCCGCAGGGGTACGACCGGCTGGCGCGTGGCGGACTCCGCGCTCGCGGCCGGTGCGGGCAGGGGCAGCGGAGTCTCCTTGAGCCGGTAGGCCAGAAGGCCGGCCGGGCGGGTCAGGAAGTGATCGGGGAGCCGTGCGGTGAGGTGGTCCGTGATGTGCGTGGGCAGGATGCCTGCGGCGAGCCACTTGGTGACGGCGGGAGCGAGGCGGGCGGCCTCCTGCTCGGACAGCACGAGGCGGGAGTCGGCCCGGCGCAGGGCGGCGAGTACGGCGACGGCTCGGGGGTCGGCGTCGGCGAGCGGGATCGGTGGCCCGGCCGCGGCCTGTCCGCGCGGCCGAGCCGTCTCCTGCACGGCTTCCGACGCGGGCGGGACCTCCTCCACAGCGGGGGTCTGCGCACGGGGCCGGGGCGGTCTGGGCGGTCCAGGGGGCCCGTCCGTATGCGACGCGCCGCCGGGGATGTCGTAGAAGTACGTCCGGGTGCGGACCTGCCCGGTGGGCGTTCGCTCGCGGCGGCGCTCCAGGTATCCGGCCGCTTCGAGTTCCCTGAGCGCTCGCGAGATCAGGATCTCCCCCTCGGTGAAGTGCGCGCACAGGGCGGTGATGGTCACGGGGGAACCGTCGGGCAGGGAAGCGATGTACGCCGCGACGCCGATCGTGACCGCGCTGCCGCGTCGCTGGGCGAGGGCGTTGGCGAGGACGGTGAAGTCGGCGCTGAGGCGCGTGCGTACGTGGATCACACCGGAAGTCGGAGCTCCGGCATCGGCGCGCAGGCGCGCGTTAGACTGCGGGTCAGCCATCGGGAAGGTACTGCTTCCTGGTTGGTCAGGCCCTCGTTCGGGATGCCAGTCCCGGCGGGGGCCGTCTCTGTTTTCGGTTGTCGCGGCGAACGTAACCGCCCACATCCCGCCCCCGCAAACCGGTCACTCGGACGGGTGACGCGGGCTTCCTGCGCGGGGAGGGCGGGTGGGCGGGTAGTTCTTTCCCCCGGTTCTTACAGGAGGCCGGCGGCTCACCGACCCCTCGCGGACAAGGGCCCGGCGAGCCCGGAAGCGAATTTCCTGATCTGCCTGGTCTTCCTCTTGAGCGCCCTGGCGGCCCCTGAGGCTTCGTCCAGACAACTCCGGTCCTGATGTTCCGCCCCCAACAACGACAGTGAGTCGGCCAGCAAGGACTTGATGGGATCAGCCCCACTGGGGTGGATCCCATCGGCATGCTGATCGTCATGCAGGCGGAGACTCTGGTGGGACTGATCATTGGTCTGGGTGGTGCCGTCATCGGCTTCGCCGACGCGCCGGGTGGCGCGTGGATACGGCAGTCGTACGGCGCCCAAGGTCGGCAAGCAAGAGCGGTCGGAACAACGAGCGTTGACCTCAGGGGAGACCTCTATCAACGAGCTGCTGCAACTGGGACAACTTGTGGATACGTCGGTCACGCAGAGCCGCCCTGACGAGGAATGGATGGGACGAGTCCGCGAACATCTCCGCCGAGCCGAACTCGCCGTCAGCGTGATCCCCAACTGTCGACCTGCGGTACAGGATGACTCGGATCTTCTTCACCATGCATGGCCTCTACGAGGCGGGGATAGCGAAGCTGTACTACCGCCGTGGCTCCCTTGAAGGCGTCAGAGGCGACGTGGGTCGAGCCCCAGTACCGAGAGCGTCTTGGCCAGCCTCCGAGGATTTGATGGGATCGACCCCGCCGGATTGGTCCCGTCAGCATGATGAACCCCGTGGAAACAGAGATGTTGGTGGGCGTGATTGGACTCGGTAGCGCTGTCGTGGGAGTCGGAGGCACCCTGCTGGGCGGGTGGCTGCAGCAGCGCCACCAGGCACAAACAGCGCGAGAAGAGCGGGCAGAAGCCCGATCTGTTGAGGCCGAGTCCCGTGGCAGGCAAACGGCGGACAAGGCGCTGTCAGAGCTGTACGCGCTGAGGACACATGCCTTGACGTGGAAGATGGGGATGTCGGCAGACGAGCGGAATGAATGGCTCGGGAGGGCCTACACCATGGCCGACGCAGCTGAGCTGCACACGGCACTGGTCCCGGGAGCAGACACGCTGAGTATGCGCCTACGAGATGCGCTCAAAGTCGTACGCGCGTCCTTCTTTCAGGACGCATACGAAGCTGAGCACGAGGCGTACCTGAGTGAGTTCGACACCAGTCACTGCATCGCACTCCTGTCGGCCTACATGCGTGGCGACTCGTCACTTCCCGAACCCACTCTGCGTGAGGAGCGCGAGGCGATCGAACGCGACAGGCAACGAGACCTCTGACCCACCATGGACTTGATGGGATCAGCCCCACGGGGGTGGATCCCGTCGGCATGCCTATGGCCAGGGAATGTCAGCCCTCCTCACCCCCGAGTGCGTACAGGAGCTGCTCGTCCTGCATGACCGCTCTGTGGAGCGGATGGACACTCGGCCTCAAATCCTCCAGCCTCCCCGGTCTCCACATCGAGCCGAGGATTTCTGAGCCGAACGCGAGAAAGAAGAATCAGCCGCCACGTGATGAGGCCGGTGTGGACCCACGTGACGCAGACGGCCCACGTGCTTTGCACTCGCCCGACACCTGAGCATTTTGTGCGCTCCTCGTACCTCGACGAACGCTGTACGAGGTCGACCCAGCGGCTTACATTGCCAAGCAACGGAGGCGGGGACCCTTTCTTCACCGGGGCGAGTCGGAAGCAAGGCCGAAGGAGGCGGCCGGGCAACCGTAGGGCGAAGGCCGTCCGAGTCCGACAGCTCACCCGCTAGGCGCATGCGCTGACCCAGAGCCGAGTCCGTCAACACCGTGCAGTCGCACGTGTCGATGAGACTTGGAGAGGTCCGCATGCTCTCATTTCCTGCCCTGCCCTTCCGGGCGGTAGCCGCAGTCACGGCCATCCTGTGCGCCATCGGCCTCATATGCATGATCTTGCTCATGAGGCCGACGTGGCTGCTTTGGCCGTTCTTGTCGGCTGATCAGAGAGCCGACCTGCTCCGGCTCGTAGCAGCATGGACGGCGTGGGTTGCTGCTTTGCTCACCACTCGGCCGTCTTCCGACGAGGGCTCAGCCCGTGCCCGCCAACGCCAAAAGGTGCAGCGTAAGTAGGCTTCGAATTCTCGAGATAGAAGGGAACACGGTCGCCGCCTGTGCGGGCAGCAGTGGGACAGGCCGACCCGCTGGGCCGTGCGGTGCTCGTATCCGGCTCGTCTTGCCCGCAATGTTCTGGTGTGACCCGAGTGAATCCCGCACCCGTACGCGCCCTCGCGCCCGTCGCCCTCCCGTGTCCCGCCGCCGAGGGCCGGGCCCGGTCTCGGTTCCCGGGGCCGGGCGCGGGCACGGGGGCGGCGGTCGGGCTGTTTCTGGTGGCCCGGGTGCTGGGGTCCGTGGTCGTCGCTCTGGTCGCCCGGGCGGCCGACAGGGATCCCGTGCTGCTGCTCGGGCGGTCCTGGGACTCCCTCTGGTACCTGCGGATCGCCGATCACGGCTACGGGCACACCCTGCGCCCACCGGGGCTCGTCCAGAGCGATCTGGCGTTCTTCCCGCTCTATCCGGGGCTGTTACGGGCCGTCACCGAACTCACGCCGTTCAGCGGCCCCGGTGCGGGTCTGCTGGTCTCGTGGGCGGCCGCCGGGGTCGCCGCCTGCGGGATCCACGCGATCGGGGCCCACCTGCACGACCGGGCCGTCGCCACCGCCCTCGTCCTCCTGTGGGGCCTGCTGCCGCACTCGGTCGTGCTGTCGATGGCGTACACGGAACCGGTCCTCACCGCCTTCGCCGCCTGGGCGCTGTACGCGGTCCTCACCGGCCGGTGGGTGTGGGCGGGCGTCCTCGCGGCGGGCGCGGGGCTGGCCCGGCCGAACGGGTTCGCGGTGGCGGCGGCGGTCCTCGCGGCGGCGGCGTACGAGTTCTGCGGGAGGCGCGGAAAAGTTACCCACAGGCTGTGGACGGGCGCGGCGCTAGCCCCCCTCGGCTGGGGCGCGTACGTGCTGTGGGTGGGGCACCGGCAGGGCGATCCGCTCGGCGGGTACTTCGAGGTGCAGCGGCTGTGGGGCTCGCGCTTCGACTTCGGCCTCGACGCGCTGCGCTTCGTACGGCATCTGCTGCTGGAGGGCGACCTGCTCGTCTTCCCCGTCTCGATGGCGACCGTGGCGGCGGCACTGCTCCTGTACGGGCTGCTGGTCGCGGACCGCGCTCCCCTGCCGCTGCTGGTCTACGCGGGTGTGCTGCTGCTCGTCGCGGCGGGCGGCGCCGGGTTCTTCGAGTGCAAGCCGCGGTTCCTGCTTCCGGCGTTCCCGCTGCTGCTGCCGCTCGCCCGCGCGCTGGCGCGGACGGCGAGAGCCCGGCCGTGGCACGCGACCCTGGTGGTCGGCGCCCTGGCCGGGCTCTCGTTCGCGTACGGGGCGTACCTGGTCGTGCTCGCCCCCAAACCGCTGTGAGGACTACTCGTCCTCTGCGGGCTTCTCGGCCTCGTCGATCTCCTGCTCCAGACCCAGCTGCTCGACGAGCCACTTGTCGAACTCGATGGCGGCCCGCACCCAGCTGACCGTCGACGACACGAAGTGCTCCAGGCTGACGCCCGTGCCGATCAGCATCTGCGCCTCGCCGATCAGGCGGACGGTGCCGTCGTCGTGCGTGTGGCTGTAGACCTTGGGCCACAGCGTGCGGCGGTTCCAGTCGTCGATCGACTCCAGGAGCCGCTGCTTCTCCTCGATCTGGTGCGGCCGGTCGTAGAACGTCCGCACCGAGAAGACCTGCTGGTCACCCTCGCCGCGGAACATGAAGTACGTACGGAACTGCTCCCACGGCGCCGCGAGGTCACCCTCGTCGTCGACGACGTACTTCAGCTCCATCTGGTCCAGGAGCTGCTTCACAAGGTCCTGGTCCGGGACGACGGGGCCGGCCGGTCCGCCGGGGTTCGGCTCTGGCTGGCCCCCGAAGTTCGGAATCGAGGACGGGTCGATGCTCACCGTGATTTTCCCTTCGTACGGATTCCGCCATCCTCTCCCATCCGGGGCGGGGGCCCGCAACCCCCGCCCCGGCCGGTGACGTAATTCCGCTCAGAGCGTTTTGCCTGTCGCCGGGCCGACGATCAGACCGTTGTCGAAGGTGTCCACGCGGACCGTGTCGCCGTCCTTCACCTCGCCCGCGAGGATCTCCTTGGCGAGGCGGTCGCCGATGGCGGTCTGGACGAGGCGACGCAGCGGGCGGGCCCCGTACGCCGGGTCGTTGCCCTCAAGGGCCAGCCAGGCCAGCGCCGCGTCGGTGACCTCCAGGGTGAGCCGCCGCTCGGCGAGCCGCTTGGCGAGGCGGCCGACCTGGAGCTTCGCGATGCGCTCCAGCTCAGGACCGGTCAGCGCCGAGAAGACGACGAGGTCGTCGAGCCGGTTGAGGAACTCCGGCTTGAAGGAGGCCCTCACCACCTCCAGGACCTGCTCCTTCTTCTGCTCCTCGCTCGTCAGGGGGTCGATGAGGAACTGGCTGCCCAGGTTCGAGGTGAGGACCAGGATGGTGTTGCGGAAGTCGACCGTGCGGCCCTGCCCGTCGGTGAGGCGGCCGTCGTCCAGTACCTGGAGCAGGACGTCGAAGACCTCCGGGTGCGCCTTCTCCACCTCGTCCAGCAGGACCACGCTGTACGGGCGCCTGCGGACCGCTTCGGTCAGCTGCCCGCCCTCCTCGTAGCCGACGTAGCCGGGCGGCGCGCCGACCAGGCGGGCCACGCTGTGCTTCTCGCCGTACTCCGACATGTCGATGCGGATCATGGCCCGCTCGTCGTCGAAGAGGAAGTCCGCGAGGGCCTTCGCCAGTTCGGTCTTGCCGACACCGGTGGGGCCGAGGAAGAGGAACGAGCCGGTCGGGCGGTCCGGGTCGGCGATGCCCGCGCGGGTACGGCGGACGGCGTCGGAGACGGCCTGCACGGCCTCGCTCTGGCCGATCAGGCGGCGGCCCAGCTCCTCCTCCATGCGCAGCAGCTTCTGCGTCTCCCCCTCCAGGAGGCGGCCGGCGGGGATGCCGGTCCAGGAACCGACCACGTCCGCGATGTCGTCCGGGCCGACCTCCTCCTTGACCATGAGTTCCTGTTCGGCGGCCTCCTCCTCGGCCTCGGAGGCTTCCTCCAGGTCCCTCTCCAGGGCGGGGATCTCGCCGTAGAGGAGCTTGGAGGCGGTGTCGAAGTCGCCGTCGCGCTGGGCCCGCTCGGCCTGGCCGCGCAGTCCGTCGAGCTTCTCCTTCAGCTCACCGACGCGGTTGAGGGACTTCTTCTCCTTCTCCCAGCGGGCGGTGAGGCCGCGCAGCTCCTCCTCCTTGTCGGCGAGGTCGCGGCGCAGCTTCTCCAGGCGCTGCTTGGAGGCCGGGTCGGTCTCCTTGTCGAGCGCCAGCTCCTCCATGCGCAGCCGGTCGACGACCCGCTGGAGCTCGTCGATCTCGACGGGGGACGAGTCGATCTCCATGCGGAGCCGGGACGCGGCCTCGTCGACGAGGTCGATGGCCTTGTCGGGCAGGAAGCGGGAGGTGATGTACCGGTCGGAGAGGGTGGCCGCGGCGACGAGCGCGCTGTCCGCGATGACGACCTTGTGGTGGGCCTCGTAGCGGCCCTTGAGGCCGCGCAGGATGGCGATGGTGTCCTCGACGGTCGGCTCGGCGACCAGCACCTGCTGGAAGCGGCGCTCCAGCGCGGGGTCCTTCTCGATGCGCTCGCGGTACTCGTCGAGGGTGGTGGCGCCGACCATGCGCAGTTCGCCGCGGGCGAGCATGGGCTTCAGCATGTTTCCGGCGTCCATGGCCGAATCCCCGCCCGCGCCCGCGCCCACGACGGTGTGCAGTTCGTCGATGAAGGTGATGATCTGCCCGTCGGAGTCCTTGATCTCCGCGAGCACGGTCTTGAGCCGCTCCTCGAACTCACCGCGGTACTTGGCGCCCGCGACCATCGCGCCCAGGTCGAGCGAGACGAGCCGCTTGTTCTTGAGGGACTCGGGCACGTCGCCCTTGACGATCCGCTGGGCGAGCCCTTCCACCACGGCGGTCTTGCCGACGCCCGGCTCCCCGATGAGGACGGGGTTGTTCTTGGTGCGCCGGGACAGCACCTGCACGACGCGGCGGATCTCCTGGTCACGGCCGATGACGGGGTCGAGCTTGCCCTCCCGTGCCGCGGCGGTGAAGTCGGTACCGAACTTTTCGAGTGCCTTGTACTGGCCCTCGGGATCCGGGGTGGTCACCCGGCGCCCTCCCCTGCTCTTCTGGAACGCGTCCAGCAGCTTCTTGGCGCTGGCCCCTTGCTGGGAGAGTACGTCGCCGGTGGCGCCGCCCTTGGCGGCGATCCCGATGAGCATGTGCTCGGTGGAGAGGTACTCGTCCCCGAGCTCCTTGGCCCGCTCGGACGCGTCGGCGATCACCGCGAGCAGCTCGCGGTTGGGCTGCGGCGGTGCGACGGTGGAGCCGGTCACGCTGGGCAGCGCGCTCAGGACGCGCTCGGTGCCGGTCCGGACGGCGGCCGGGTCGGCCTCCACGGCGGCCAGCAGATCGGTGATGTTCTCGTTCTCCTGCCCGGCCAGCAGCGCGAGCAGCAGGTGCGCGGGGGTCAGGTCCGGGTGGCCCTCGGACACGGCCCTGTTGCTGGCCGCGTTGATCGCGTCCCGGCTCCTGTTGGTCAGCTCGGCGTCCACGTTCGCGTTCTCCTCCTCGTACTGGTACCCGTGCGTGTGCTCGTATCCATGAGCGTGCTCGTGTTCCGGCGTGCCGCACTCCGGCGTTGGCTGACCCAACCAACGTACACAAAGTTGAGTCTATTCCACTCAATGGGGTTCAGGGAGGCGTCCGAGGCCGTTCGGGCGCCGGGCCGTGTCCGGCCTAGGCTCCGTCCATGGCCTCGTACCCCGTAAACCCGCGCGATCCCGGCGACCCGTTCCTCGGCTTCTGGCGGGAACGCCATCTGTGCACCCTGACCACCCTCCGTCCCGACGGCACCCCTCATGTGGTGCCGGTCGGCGTCACCTACGAACCGGGGGCAGGTCTGGCCCGGGTGATCGCCGACGGGGCCAGCAGGAAGGTGCGGAACGTGCTGGCCGCGGGGCCCGACGGGACGGCGGCCGCGGTCTGCCAGGTGGACGGGCGGCGGTGGGCGACGCTGGAGGGCCGCGCGACGGTGTCCCGGGACCCCGTACGGGTCGCGGAGGCGGTGCGCCGCTACGCCGAGCGCTACGGCAGGACGCCGGCGCCCAAGCAGTCCAGGGTGGTCATCGAGATCGCGCTGGCCGCGGCGATGGGAAATCCCTGACGCCGGCGGGGGCCCATGAGGGCGCGCGTCCGGTTCCAGCCCTTGCGCGGAGCGGGAACAGGCTGAAACATGCCTGGAAACTGCAGCGGCGTCACCGTGTTCAGGTCACGGTGACGCCGCTGCGGGGGGAAGCGCCTGAGCGATCTACAACGACGGGGGAATCGCGTCAGGCACTGCGGGGGGTGGCTGAGATGGTTCGTACGTCCGGGGCTGCCGGCTCGACCAGCCGATGGTCGCGCTGATCGAGGTTCACAAAGATCATTCCGTACCGGATGGCACACCGCACCGGCTGCGGCGCTCCCCGGGGCCGTCGCAGGCAGCGGTACGCCCGCACGTCGTCCTCGTCGTCCCGGGTCACCACGACCGGCTCCCCGAAGACGGTCACCATCAACGAGTCACCGCTGTGGGGGATGGCGGTGGCCAGATCGATGAAGTGCCAGCCCGAGCGATAGGCCGTGGCCATCTCTCTGCGGAAGGAGCGGTCGTCGGGAGGAGTCGTCATGTCAGCCCCCGACGCTGCCGTCTACCGGCGCCAGCGGCCAACTGGTGTCAGGAGGACCGGCGGGCCCGGTGTTCGCGCCGGCCGCCGGCCAGCTGGTGTCCGCTCGAACGTCACCCTTCGCGTCGGAGAGGCCATCCAGTGCTCCGAAGGCCACCACGACGGAGAAGACGGCGACAAGCACCGAGCGAAGCATTCTCTTACCCATAGTCGGCTTCGTCCTCACTTGAAGGTCCCTCTTCCCCCGTCGAGTACGACGATGGCTCATTCGGGCACGTCATGGCCACATAATCGATGCATCATGTTCCTGCACGTTCAGGACCCTGGGGGGTGGAGATTTGATGGCGAAAAGGCATAAACCGACACATCCCCACGCGGTGACCGAGCTGTGTGAGGAGGGCGGGCGTCTCTATGCGAATGCGCTCCGCACGGGACGTATCGCCCGCGAGGAGGTCGAGTCCGCTCCCTGCTTGATGGAGTTCGCCCTTCTTCACCCCGATCCGGACGACGCGAGCTGGTTGCGCCCGGTACCCCCGACGGTCGCGCTGGCCCAGCGGCTCAACCCCATAGAGCGCGAAATCACGGCGCACCGGCGGTTGTCGATCGAACTGACCGACGCTTTCGAGCCGTTCATGGCGCTCAGCGCCCAGGCGACAGCGCCCACCCACTCCATCACGGTGCTCGAGGGCGGCGACCGGATCAACGCGGCACTCAACCTGGCCACGGCCCAGTGCCAGACCGAGGTCCTCACGATCCAGCCGAGCAACCGCATCTCCGAACGCAACCTCATGCACGGACTGGAACGCGACAGGCCGCTGACCGAACGCGGCGTGCGGATCAGGACCCTCTACCAGCACACGGCCCGCTACAGCCAGGAGAAGCTGGCCTACGTGGCCCAGCTCTCCAACGGCAAGGTGGAGTACCGCACCATCGACGAGCTGGTGGAACGTCTCATCATCTGCGACGAGACCGTCGCCTTCATCCCCACCCGCGACGACCAGCAGGTCGCCCTGGAACTCCGCCACCCCGGGCTCGTCCGCTACCTGATCAAGGTCTTCGAGTTCATCTGGGGCCGAGCCGTCCCGCTGAGCGCCGGCGCCCCCTACGAAACCGCCCCCGACGGCATCACCAACATCCAGCACTCGATCGCCAAACTCCTGGTGGAGGGGCACGTCGACGAGGCCATAGCCCGCCGCCTCGGCATGAACGTACGCACCTGCCGCGCCCACATAGCGAAGCTGGCCACCGCCCTGGGCAGCGGCAGCCGGGCACAACTCGGCTACCTGATAGCCGAATCGGGGATCCTGAAGCAGGACACCGCGGAATGACGGCTCCACATTCGGCACATGACGTGGAGGACCTGTGTGCGGCGGGATCGGAGCTGTACGAACGGGCCCTGCGCGAAGGGCGCGTACCGCGCGCGGACGCCGAACAGGCCCCCTGCCTCCTCGACTTGGGGCTGCTGCACCCGGCCGTCCGGGAGCCGGACCACCTGGAACCCGTCGCCCCGGTCCTCGCCCTCCACCGGCTGCTGCGGGCGTCCGGAGAGCGCATCGCGGACGAGCGGCGGCGCGAAGCCCGGCTGGCCGCGGTGTTCGAGCCGCTGATGCGGATCGACGGCCACCGGACGGCGCTCGCGGACACACCGGCGATCAGCCTCCTGAGCGGTTCGCAGCGGATCAACGAGGCCATCACCGAGGCCATGGCCCGGGCGTCCCGTGAGCTCCTCACGATCCAGCCCCACACCCACACCGGTGAGCGCCGCCACGCGGCCGAGGCCATCGCCCTGGACCGTGACCAGGCCCTGCTGGACCGCGGCGGCCGCATCCGCACCCTCTACCAGCACACGGTGCGTCACTCGCTCACCGTCCCCGCCCGCTACGAACAGCTCAAGGGCGACGTCGAGGCCCGCTCCCTCGACGAACTCCCGGACCGGCTCATCGTCACCGACCGCGCCGTCGCCTTCATCCCCGCCGACAAGGACGGCACCCTCGCCCTGGAGGTCCGCCATCCGGCTCTCGTCGGCTACTTCGTCACCACCTTCGACCGCCTCTGGCGGCTGGCCACGCCCATGTACCCGGACACCGTCCAGCGCCCGTCCCTCAACGGCGTCACCCCGCGTCAGCGTGCCGTCGCCGCCCTCCTCGTCGAGGGCCACACCGACGCGGCCATAGCCGAACGCCTCGGTCTGAACGTCCGCACCGCCCGCGTCCACATCGCCAAACTCGCCTCGACCCTCGGCAGCGAGAGCCGGGCGCAGCTCGGCTACCTCATCGGTCGGTCGGGGATTCTGGACCAGGAGCGCTGAGCGCCTGGAGCTGCGGGGAACGCGGCGGACCGTCCAGGCCGGCCTGCGCGATCCGCACTCCCAGCTGCGTACGGCTCGCGGCACCCAGCGTCTCCGACAGGCGGGCGATGTGCGCCCGGCACGTACGGACGCTGATGCCCAGGCGCTCCGCGACCACCGCGTCCTGGTGACCCTCGGCGAGCAGCGCCGCGATGGAGCGTTCGC
The DNA here is from genome assembly GCF_042889045.1 of Streptomyces sp. NPDC002701. Classification (NCBI taxonomy): domain Bacteria; kingdom Bacillati; phylum Actinomycetota; class Actinomycetes; order Kitasatosporales; family Streptomycetaceae; genus Streptomyces; species Streptomyces sp. NPDC002701. The sequence continues at coordinate 446,486 of NZ_JBIAQL010000005.1, read as the reverse complement.
GGTGGGTGATGCCCTCGATGCCCGTGTCCGGCAGGGGCGCGGTGAGGGGGATCGCGAGGCGCCAGAACCGTTCGAACACGGTGACCAGGTAGTCCACCAGCGCCGGATGCCGCAGCTCCAGCGCGATCGTCCGGTCGGTGCTCGCCGGGATGAACGCGACCGTGCGGTCGAACACGATGAGCCGCTCGGTGACCTCGTCGAGGGTCCGGGCCTCGGCCGAGTCGCCCATCAGCTCCATGTAGTTGCGCAGCCCCTGCCCGTGCCGGGCCACGTGCGTGTACAGGTCGCGCATGCGCACGCCGCGACGGCACAGCGCGAGCGCCCGGTGCAGTCCCTCGGTGAGTTCGTCCTCGCGGCGGATGCCGCCCGGCTGGACGGCCAGCACCTCGGAGGTGCACGCCTCGGTCGCCTCGTCCATCGCGGCACGGATCCGGGGCAGTCCGTCGAGCACCCGGATCGCCGCTCCCTCCGAGGGCGAGCGCGCGTTGCCCGCGAGGGTCGCGTACCACTCGAAGGCGGACACCGCCTCGCCCATACGGGACTGGGTCGCGCTGACGCGCTCGTGCATGTCCCGCAGCAGACGCGTCATGACCTCCTGCGGCGAGGTCGGCACCAGCCAGCCCATGTCGTCGGGGTCGGGGTGCAGCAACGCCAACTCGACCAGGCAGGGCACCGATTCGGCGTCCTGGCGGGACACCCGGCCGCGTCGTACCGCCCGGGAGTAGACCCGGTCCCCGGCATCGCACAGGCGGTCAGCACCGTGTGGATGCGCTTCCGTCCTGTGCCCGGCCATCTCCCCAACCCCCGGTTCCAGCCTCTTCCGCAGCGCAACTATGCGCGGCGTCCCCCCGCTCCGCAACACGGCTTCCCCGTTTCCATGCCCCCTATCGCACCACTTGATCCGCCTTTGAGCGCACCTCCGTATGACTCGTTGCAGCAAGCTGAAGCCGGTGGGGGCGCGCGTCCGTCGCCGAGTGCGCTCAGCCCGCGTGAGCTGCCGGAAACCGGTGTCCGGGCGTCGCCCCGCGTGCCGCGTCCGACGTCAGGTCCCCAGGGACCGGTGGGACGCGTGCGCGGTGCCGGGCGCGCGGGACGGGAGGCCCGGACGTCCCAGTGGGCGCGGAACCGTCCGCGGGCCCGCGCCGGCGGCGCCCCAACCGACGGAACCGGCCGAACTTCGGCCCGGGGCGCGGGAGCGGGCCCGCGGGGCGGCGGGACGCGGGGAGAGGGGGACGTGGAGGCGTGGCGAGGGCGCGAACGCGGGGCGGAGGCGGGAGCGTGGGCGTGGAAGCGGGAGCGTGGGCGTGGAAGCGGGAGCGTGGGCTACTTGATGCCCAGTTCCTCGCACGCGGCGCGGTACTTGGCCGTGCAGATCTCCTCGGCCGAGTAGATGCCGTCCTGGACGACCGTCGACTCGATGGTGCTGCGGGTCAGGGGGGAGACCTGGACGAGGTTCGCCCGGATGTCCTTGTGGGTGGGGCTGGAGATCTTGTCGGGGGTGAGCGAGTCGAACTCGATGCCGAAGCCGCGGACGCGGGCCACGGCCATCTCGGCGGCGGTCTCGGCCTCCTCGGGGTACGGCTTGTAGACGCTCATGAACTGGTCGCCCGCGAGGATGCGCTGCACCGCGTCCAGTTCCGCGTCCTGGCCGGTGACCGGCGGCAGCTTGCTGACACCCGCGGCCTTGAGCGCGTCGATGACACCGCCCGCCATGCCGTCGTTGGCGGAGTACACCCCCGCGATGTTGTCGGCGCCGATGGAGGAGATGGCCGCCATCATGTTGGCGCGGGCGTTCGCCGGCTTCCAGTCCTTGGTGTCGTACGACTTGGCGACGGTCACCTTGCCCTCCAGCTCACCGAGGGCACCCGCCTTGAACTGCGCCGCGTTCGGGTCCGTCACCGCGCCGTTCATCATGACGATCTTCTGGGACTTGCCGCCGTTGAGCTGGTCGGCGAGTGCCCGGCCCTGCACCTGCCCGACCGCCTCGTTGTCGAACGAGATGTACGCGTCGATCGGCCCCTCGGCCAGCCGGTCGTACGCGATGACGGGGATGTCCGCGGCCTTCGCCTTCTTCACGCCGTCGGCGATGGCGTGCGAGTCGACCGCGTCCAGCAGCAGCACGTCGACCCCGTCGTCCACCATCTTCGCGAGCTGCCGGTCCTGCACGGCGGCGTCCTGTTCGGCGTTGGCGTAGACGACCTCACCCTTGCCGTTCGTCAGTTCGCCGACCTTCTTCTTGATGATGGGGTAGTCGAACTTCTCGTACCGGGAGTTCGACTTCTCCGGCAGCAGCAGGCCCACCGTGATGTCGTCGCCCTTGGTGGGGCTCGCCTCTGCACCGTCGTCACCGCTGCCGCACGCGGCAAGGGTCAGGGTCATGGAGGAGGTGGCGATGGCAAGAGCGGTACGGCGTATGGCGCGGTTCACTTCGGGTGCCTTCCGGACGAGGGCGACAGTGCGGGCCCAGGTGACAAAAAGCCAACGCGGGGGTTCCCGGGGCGTCAAGAAGTAACTGCTAACGACATCGCAACAGAAGCGTGTGAAGAGACCGGGGCGAAGTCGGGCGGATACGCCGAGTAGGAGTCCACGACGTCTCCGTGGGCCACAAGCGCCCGAGGCCGGCCGAAAGGTGACAGAACGGCCCGGAGCGCGCCGGGACGGGGACCGACCGGGCTGGGCTACCGTCTGACGCGGCCCACGAACCGGTCCGTTCCGCTCACTCCTCGGCGAGGTCCGCGATGCGCAAGATCATCCTGAGCATGTCCGTCTCCCTCGACGGGTTCTTCGAGGGCCCGAACCGCGAGATCGACTGGCACCTGGTCGACGAGGAACTGCACCAGCACCTGAACGAGCGCATCGGCGCGCTGGGCGGCTTCCTGACCGGCCGCGTCTCCCACGAACTGATGGCGGCGTACTGGCCGACCGCCGACCAGGATCCCGAGGCCCCCGCGGTGGTCCGCGAGTTCGCCGCCATCTGGCGGGACATGCCGAAGGTCGTCTACTCGCGGACGCTCGAAAGGGCCGAGTGGAACGCCACCGTCGTACGGGAGGTGGCTCCCGATGTGATCAGGGCGCTCAAGGAGCAGCCCGGCGGCGACCTGGCGGTCGGCGGGGCCGAGCTCGCGGCGGAGTTCCGGCGCCACGATCTGATCGACGAGTACACGATCTACGTCCACCCGGTGCTCATCGGGCGCGGCCGGCCCCTGTTCCGGGACACGGACGCGCTCGCCGCTCTGCGCCTGGTCGAGTCCCGCGTGTTCGGCAACGGGGTGGTGCTGCTGCACTACGTCCGCGTGGGGGCGGACGCCAGGGTCGACCCGCGCACCGGCTGAGGGACCGGCGCGGGGACCGAGACGGGGACCGAGACGGGGACCGATGGCCGGGCCGGCCGGGTGGTCCCTCAGCCCCCGTCGTCCGGGGGGTGTTCGTGGCCCCTGGGGCGCTCGGGGAACGGGAGGAGACGGGCCGGCGGCCGGTCCGGGCCCACCGGACGCTCCTGGCCTGACGCACGGGCATGCTCCGCCCAGCCCGCCCGGAACCAGCTCAGCTGGTGCCGCTGCAACTCCTCCTCGGTGAGCACCCGGACACCGTCGGGGCCGGCCGAACGGACCTTGTCGGCCAGTACGCCGAGCAGGTCGCCCACGAGTCCGGCGACGCGCCGCGCCTCGGCGCCACGGTCGCCTCCCACGTCATCCATGCCGTGCTCCGGTCACCTCGCCGTCACCCGCCCTCCGGCAGGAACTGCCGTGCCACCCTGGCGAACAGGTCCCGCAGGTCGGGCGGGACACCCATCCGGCGGGCCGCTTCCTCCGGGCTGAGCCGCAGGTGTTCCTCGCCGTCGGCGGCGGGGCGGGCACCGCCGCCGAGCGGCAGGTCGTCCTCGGTCAGCCGGCCCGAGCGGATGAGCATCTCCCGCAGGGGCACGCCCAGCACGGCCGCGACGCGCCGCATCGTCTCCAGGTCGGGCATGGACTGCCGCTGGAGCAGCCGGCTCACGGCGGCCCGGTGCACGCCCGCGTCGTCGGCGAGCTTCGAACGGCCGCCGCCGCGTGGGCTGTCGATGTCGTAGCCCCGGGCGCGCAGCAGGTCCTCGATCCAGCCGGCGAACTCATCGAGTCCCGCGGCCCGGTAGGTCTGACCCGCACCTGTGCCTGTACGGGCCCCGGCCCGTGAGCTCGAAGCCATGTGTCCGCTCTCCCCTCGTCGCCGGGACAGCGTATCGATCGCACCCGCATCAAGATGTGTGCGCGCTCGCGCGTAACTGTGGAGATTCGGCAACTTCCCGCAGTTCAGCGAGGCTTGAGGGGGCGTCACCATACGCGGCCTCCACGGAGCGTAACCACTTGCGTACGCGCTCGCAACATGCAACCCTGTCCGCTCGTTCGCAATCATCGAACACATGTTCCCACACACGGGGAGAGGCCGCAGGCTCTCCCGGCATGCGGCGGCATGCAGGACAGGAAAGAGAAGAAGGTGTCCTTATGACCCGTCATTCGGTCGACGTACGCGGATCGGCGTTCCCGGGAGGTGCCCGGTGACGGCGACCGAGACCGATGAGGTCGTCCTGGAACTGGAGCGCCTGCGTCGCTCGGTCGACGTCGGCTTCGCCACCACGCGGGGCGATCTCGCGCTCCTCCTCCAGCGCGCCGACCAGACCGACAAGACGCTCGACGAGCACGAGACACGTATCGAGGCGCTGGAGCGCACGCGTTGGCCGCTGCCTTCGCTCGCCGCGGCCACGTCGTGTCTGGCACTGGCGCTCACGGTCTGGCAGACGCTGGGCAGATAGTCCGGTCCGGACCGACCGGCTCCGAAGTCCACGACGGCCTGGTGCGGAGGCCACGACGGCCTGGTGCGGGCTTCCGCGGGCGGGTACGCGAAAGGCCCGGGGTTCGGCTCGCCGCAGCCGAACCCCGGGCCTTCGTTCGTGACCGTGCGCCCGCTCAGTCCGTCGGTGGGCGCTTCGGGCGCCAGACCACCAGGGCGCTCGTCTGCTGGACCTCCTGGTACGGGACCAGGTCCCGGCGGTAGGAGGCGTGGACCGCCGCCTCGCGCTGCTGCATGGTGGCCGCCGCGCCGTCCAGGGCCGACTGCAGCTCCGCCACCCGGGACTGGAGCGCGGCCACCTGGTTCTCCAGCTCGATGATGCGCTTGATGCCGGCGAGGTTGATGCCCTCGTCCTGCGACAACTGCTGGACCGTGCGCAGCAGTTCGATGTCGCGGGCCGAGTAGCGCCGGCCCCGCCCGGCCGTGCGGTCCGGGGAGACCAGGCCGAGGCGGTCGTACTGACGCAGTGTCTGCGGGTGCAGACCGGAGAGCTGGGCCGCGACCGAGATGACGTAGACCGGTGTTTCTTCCGTCAGCTCGTAGGCCCTGCCGGTGAATGAGTTCTGCCGACGGCGTCCGGTTGCGTCCATGGAATTCTCATGCTCCCTTCGCGGCCTGGAACAGCTCCGCCCGCGGATCCTCCTCCGCGGTCGCCTCGCGATACGCCTCCAGCGCGTCACGAGCCTTCCCCGTCAGGTCCGCCGGGACACTCACCTCGACGGTGACCAACAGGTCCCCGCGGGTGCCGTCCTTGCGGACCGCGCCCTTGCCCCGGGCGCGCATCGTACGGCCGTTCGGCGTGCCCGGCGGCAGTTTCAGGGTGACCGGGGGTCCCCCGAGCGTGGGCACGCGGACCTCGCCGCCGAGCGCCGCCTCCGTGAAGGTGACGGGCACGGTGACGGTGAGATTGTCGCCCTTGCGGCCGAAGACCGGGTGGGCGTCCACGTGCACCGTGACGTACAGGTCGCCCGAGGGCCCGCCCCGTTCGCCCGGCGCGCCCTTGCCCCGGAGGCGGATGCGCTGGCCGTCCGACACCCCGGCGGGGATACGGACCTGCATGGTCCGGGACGACTTGGCGCGCCCCGAGCCGCTGCACACCGCGCACGCGTGCTCCGCGATCAGGCCGCGGCCCTTGCAGTCCGGGCACGGGTCGGTCAGCGAGAAGCCGCCGCCCGAACCGCGCGCGACCTGGCCGGTGCCGACGCAGGTCGGGCACACGCGCGGTGTGCCGTTCTTGTCGCCGGTACCCGAACACGCCTTGCACGGCGACTGCGAGGTCATCCGGAGCGGAACGGTCGCGCCGTCCACCGCCTCCGTGAAACTGAGCGTGACCTCGGTGTCGATGTCCTGCCCGCGCCGCGGCTGCGTCCGGGCGCCGGGGCCCGCCGCACCGCCGCGGTTGAAGAGCCCTCCGAAGACGTCGCCTATGCCGCCGCCGAAGCCCCCGGCACCGCCGGCCCCTCCCGCTCCGCCCTGCGCGCCGCCTCCGAAGAGGTCGCCCAGGTCGAAGTTGAAGGAGCCGCCCGAGGCGCCCGGACCGGGCCGGAAGCCGCCGTTGCCGAAGAGGGTGCGGGCCTCGTCGTACTCCTTGCGCTTCTTGGGGTCCCCGAGGATGTCGTTCGCCTCGGAGATCTCCTTGAAGCGCTCCTCGGCCTTCGCGTTCCCCTTGTTGGCGTCCGGGTGGAACTCGCGGGCGAGCTTCCGGTACGCCTTCTTGATCTCGGCCTCGGTGGCGTCCTTGGGGACGCCGAGGACCTTGTAGTAGTCCTTCTCGATGAAGTCCTTGGTGCTCATCCTCGACGCCCCTCCTTCCGTACGTCACTCTCACGTACGCGTTCAGCGTGCTCCGTGCGTGCGGACGCGCGTACGGCCTGTGTCACGTCAGCCCTCGTCCGGGCCACCGCTCTCCTTGTCGTCGGCCGGCGCGTTCGCCGTCTCCGCCTCGTCGGCCTTGGCCGGCTGGGCGCCCGGCTGCGGCTCGGCCACCGCCACCCGCGCGGGGCGGATGGTGCGCTCGCCGAACCGGTACCCCGGCTGGAGAATCGCCACGCACGTCGTCTCCGTGACGTCCGGCGCGTACGAGTGCATCAGGGCCTCGTGGATCATCGGGTCGAAGGGCTCGCCCTCCTTGCCGAACTGCTGCAGGCCCATCTTCGCCGCGACGGTCTCCAGCGACTCGGCCACCGACTTGAAGCCGCCGACCAGTTCGCCGTGCTCCCGCGCGCGGCCGATGTCGTCGAGCACGGGCAGGAGCTCGGTCAGGAGGTTCGCCACGGCGAGCTCCTTGACGGCGACCCGGTCGCGCTCGACCCGGCGGCGGTAGTTCTGGTACTCGGCCTGGAGCCGCTGGACGTCCGCCGTGCGCTCGTTGAGCGCCGTGCGCACCTGGTCCAGCTGAGCCGTCAGACCTGCCGTCTGGGCTGCTGTCTGAGCTGCTGCTGCCGCGTCCCCGGCCTGGGCCGCCCCGTCCTCCGAGGAGGAGGGGGCAGGCTTCGGCTCGGCGTCTTCAGGGGTGGCGCCGGAGGGGACGTCGGGCTGCTCGTCGAAGCCCGGGGTCTCCTCCGTCACGCGGCACCGTCCTTGCGGTCACGGTCCTCGTCGACGATCTCGGCGTCGACGACGTCGTCGTCCGCGGCCTTGGCACCGGCGTCCGGACCGGCTCCCGGGGCCTCGGCGCCGGCGGCACCCTGAGCGGCCGCGGCGTCGGCGTACATCGCCTGGCCCAGCTTCTGGGAGACGGCGGCGACCTTCTCGGTGGCCGTACGGATCTCGGCGGTGTCCTCGCCCTTCAGCGCGGCCTTGAGCTCCTCGACGCCCGCCTCGACCTCGGTCTTGACGTCGCCGGGGACCTTGTCCTCGTTGTCCTTGAGGAACTTCTCCGTCTGGTAGACGAGCTGCTCGCCCTGGTTGCGGGCCTCGGCGGCCTCGCGGCGGCGGTGGTCCTCGTCCGCGTACTGCTCGGCCTCCTGGCGCATGCGGTCGACCTCGTCCTTCGGCAGCGAGGAGCCGCCGGTGACGGTCATCTTCTGCTCCTTGCCCGTGCCGAGGTCCTTCGCGGTCACGTGCATGATGCCGTTGGCGTCGATGTCGAAGGCGACCTCGATCTGCGGCACGCCGCGCGGGGCCGGCGGCAGACCGGTCAGCTCGAACATCCCGAGCTTCTTGTTGTACGCCGCGATCTCGCGCTCGCCCTGGTAGACCTGGATCTGCACCGACGGCTGGTTGTCCTCGGCCGTCGTGAAGATCTCGGACCGCTTGGTCGGGATCGTGGTGTTGCGCTCGATGAGCTTCGTCATGATCCCTCCCTTGGTCTCGATACCCAGGGACAGCGGGGTCACGTCGAGGAGCAGGACGTCCTTGACCTCACCCTTGAGGACACCGGCCTGCAGGGCGGCGCCGATGGCGACGACCTCGTCCGGGTTGACGCCCTTGTTGGCGTCCTGGCCGCCGGTCAGCTCCTTGACGAGCTCGGCCACGGCGGGCATGCGGGTGGAGCCACCGACGAGGACGACGTGGTCGATCTCGCTCAGCTGGATGCCGGCGTCCTTGATGACGTTGTGGAACGGCGTCTTGCAGCGCTCCAGCAGGTCGGCCGTCAGCTGCTGGAACTGGGCGCGGGTGAGCTTCTCGTCCAGGTGCAGCGGGCCCTCGGCGGAGGCCGTGATGTAGGGGAGGTTGATCGAGGTCTCCGTGGAGGAGGACAGCTCGATCTTGGCCTTCTCGGCGGCCTCGCGCAGACGCTGGAGGGCCATCTTGTCCTTGCCCAGGTCCACACCGTGGCCGGAGGCGAACTGCTTCACCAGGTAGTCGACGACCCGCTGGTCCCAGTCGTCACCACCGAGGTGGTTGTCGCCGTTGGTGGCCTTCACCTCGACGACGCCGTCGCCGATCTCCAGGAGGGACACGTCGAACGTGCCGCCACCGAGGTCGAAGACGAGGATCGTCTGGTCGTCCTTGTCGAGGCCGTAGGCCAGGGCGGCGGCCGTCGGCTCGTTCACGATGCGCAGGACGTTCAGGCCCGCGATCTCGCCGGCCTCCTTCGTCGCCTGGCGCTCGGAGTCGTTGAAGTACGCCGGGACGGTGATGACCGCGTCGGCCACCTTCTCGCCCAGGTACGCCTCGGCGTCGCGCTTCAGCTTCTGCAGGATGAAGGCGCTCATCTGCTGCGGGTTGAAGTGCTTGCCGTCGAGCTCGATCTTCCAGTCCGTGCCCATGTGACGCTTCACGGACCTGATGGTCCGGTCCACGTTCGTGACCGCCTGGCGCTTCGCGACCTCGCCGACGAGCACCTCGCCGTTCTTGGCGAAGGCGACGACGGACGGCGTGGTCCTGGCGCCCTCGGCGTTGGTGATGACGGTGGGCTCACCGCCCTCCAGAACGCTGACGACGGAGTTAGTCGTGCCCAGGTCGATGCCGACCGCACGTGCCATTTCAATTCCTCCAGCAATGACTTGAGTGGAACAGGCTCAAGTGTGCACGACGCCGGCCGCTCGGTCAACAGAGGTGAGTCGTGGGGGCTCAACTCTTATCTCTTGCTTACGCGCACGTTGGGCTGTGACCTGCGGGTCGCTCCGCGGGTCGCGCGTCATCTGCGGGCCGGCGGGGGCCGTTCGCGCCGTTCCCCGCGCCCCTGAAAACCGCGTCCCGCGGTTGTCGGGTGCGGGTGCGTGGGGGTTGAGCGCGCAGTTCCCCGCGCCCCTGAAAACCGCGTCCCGCGGTTGTCGGGTGCGGGTGCGTGGGGGTTGAGCGCGCAGTTCCCCGCGCCCCTGAAACGCGGGGCTGCGCCCCAGCTTTTCGTCTTTGGGGGCGCGGGGAACTGCGCGATCAGCCCCCGCCGGCCCGCAGGCGACGAACAGGCCCGCCCCCGCCGGTCCGCAGGCGGCAGACAAGGCTGGGCCGCGCCATAGGCGGGCCTCAGCGACGCAGATCACCGTGCCGCTGACTACAGTGCGGGCACAGGAATGGGTAGTCTCGTAGGACTGCGTAAGCTACCGCTCAGTAATAGACCCTCGCAGGCCCGAGGAGCCCCGAAATGCAACTCGCCGCGATCATCGTGTCGCTGGTCCTGGCCGTGGTCGGCGTCGCGCTGCTCGCACGCGCCATCGGCCAGTTCGTCCGGCACTTCAAGCTCGGCCAGCCGGTTCCCGCCGGAACCCGCACCGACAACCCGTACCAGCGCAGCGTCACGCTGGTGAAGGAGTTCCTCGGTCACACCCGGATGAACCGGTGGGGCATCGTCGGTTTCGCCCACTGGTTCGTGGCCGTCGGCTTCCTGACGCTGCCGCCGACCCTCGTCCAGGCGTTCGGCCAGCTCTTCCAGGCCGACTGGGTGCTGCCGGTCATCGGCGAGTTCCTGCCGTTCGAGCTCTACATCGAGTTCATCGGCGTGATGACGGTCCTGGGCATCGCCGTGCTGATGGCGATCCGGCTGCTGAACCTGCCCTCACGGGCCGGCCGCAAGTCCCGCTTCGCGGGCTCCAAGTCCGGTCAGGCGTACTTCGTCGAGTACGTCATCCTCACCATCGGCCTCGCCATCTACGTGCTGCGCGGCCTGGAGGGCGCCCTCCACCACGTAGAGCACTACGAAGCCGGCTACTTCGCCTCGTACCCGCTGGTCCTCGCCTTCGACGGCCTGAGCACCGGCACGCTGCAGAACCTGGTCTACCTGGTCGCGACGATCAAGATCGGCACGTCCTTCGTATGGATGATCGTCGTCTCGCTCAACACCAACATGGGTGTCGCCTGGCACCGCTTCCTGGCCTTCCCGAACATCTGGTTCAAGCGCAACGCCGACGGCGCGACCGCGCTCGGGGCGCTGCAGCCGATGACGAGCGGCGGCAGGCCGATCGACTTCACGGACCCGGGCGACGACGACGTCTTCGGCGTCAGCCAGGTGGAGCAGTTCTCCTGGAAGGGTCTGCTCGACTTCTCCACGTGCACCGAGTGCGGGCGCTGCCAGTCGCAGTGCCCCGCCTGGAACACCGGCAAGCCGCTCTCCCCCAAGCTGCTGATCATGTCGCTGCGCGACCACGCCCACGCCAAGGCCCCCTACCTGCTGGCCGGTGGCGGCAAGGACATGGAGGGCACGGAGAAGGCGACCGCCGAGCAGCTCAAGGACGTGCCCGCCGCCGCGCTCGCGGAGGCCGAGCGGCCGCTGATCGGGACCCTTGAGGAGAACGGGGTCATCGACCCCGACGTCCTGTGGTCCTGCACCACCTGCGGCGCCTGCGTGGAGCAGTGCCCGGTCGACATCGAGCACATCGACCACATCGTCGACATGCGCCGCTACCAGGTGATGATCGAGAGCGCCTTCCCGTCCGAGGCCGGGACGATGCTGAAGAACCTGGAGAAGAAGGGCAACCCCTGGGGTCTGGCCAAGAAGCAGCGCCTCGAATGGACCAAGGAGGTCGACTTCGAGATCCCGGTCGTCGGCCGGGACATCGAGGACCTCACCGAGGTCGAGTACCTGTACTGGGTCGGCTGCGCCGGCGCCCTGGAGGACCGGGCCAAGAAGACCACCAAGGCGTTCGCCGAGCTGCTGCACATGGCGGGCGTGAAGTTCGCCATCATGGGCGGCGACGAGAAGTGCACCGGTGACTCCGCCCGCCGCCTCGGCAACGAGCCCCTGTTCCAGGAGCTCGGCATGGAGAACGTCATGTCCCTCAACGCCGCCTTCGGCGAGGAGACGGACGACGACGGCAAGGTCCTCCCGGAGTCCGCGAAGCCCAAGTCGGCCAAGAAGATCGTCGCCACCTGCCCGCACTGCCTCAACACCCTCGGCAACGAGTACCCGCAGCTCGGCGGCGACTACGAGGTCATCCACCACACCCAGCTGCTCCAGCACCTCATCGACGAGGGCAAGCTCATCCCGGTGACCCCCGTCGAGGGCCTCATCACCTACCACGACCCCTGCTACCTGGGCCGGCACAACAAGATCTACACGCCCCCGCGCGAGATCATGTCCGCCGTCCCGGGCCTGCGCCAGCAGGAGATGCACCGCCACAAGGAGCGCGGCTTCTGCTGCGGCGCCGGTGGCGCGCGGATGTGGATGGAGGAGCGGATCGGCAAGCGGATCAACAACGAGCGCGTGGACGAGGCGCTGTCGCTGAACCCCGACATCGTCTCCACCGCCTGCCCGTTCTGCCTCGTCATGCTGACCGACTCGGTCAACGGCAAGAAGAACGATGGCAAGGCCAAGGAGTCCGTCCAGGTCGTGGACGTGGCCCAGCTGCTCCTCGACTCCGTGAAGACCCTGCCGGAGCCTCCGGCGGGTGCGGCCGAGGCGGAGAGCGAGCCGCAGCCCGAGCCGGTCAAGTAGGCACGCGCGCAGTCAGGTGAGCCGAACGGCCCCCGCCCACCGGTGGGGGCCGTTCGCGCGGTTCCCGCGTCCCTGGAAAGCGTGCCGCCGCTCAGACGTCGTCGAACGGCTTCGCGTAACTGAACGTGCCGCGCAGGCTCGGTTCGTACGTCGTGAGGGTGCGGACCTGGAAGTACTCGCCCCAGGCCGGGTCCGGCGGGCGGATGCCCAGGTCGGTGGCGGGGCGGAAGCCGAAGCGGCCGTAGTAGGCGGGGCTGCCGAGCAGGGCGACGAGCGGTTCGCCGAGGGCGTCGGCGGCGCCCAGCACCGCGTGCATCAGGGCGCGGCCGGTACCGCGCCGCTGCAGGCCGGGCCGTACGCCGATCGGGCCGAGCCCTAGCACGGGGGCGCCGTCGAGGTGTCCGCGCGTACAGACGACGTGCCCGGCGACCTCCCCCTTCTCGTCGGCCGCCACGAACGACAGCTCCGGCAGCCAGCCGTCACAGGTCCGCAGCGCGTCGAGCAGGGTGGCCTCGACCGGATCCCGGTCCGGGGTGTCCGGCCCGGCGAAGGCCGCCGCGATCACGGCACGCGCGGCGGGGACGTCGGCGGGGGTCTCACGTCGTGTCAGCACCGGCCCAGTGTGGGCGGCGGGCGAGGGCGCGCGCAAAGCGATATCGGACCTCCCCGTCACCCGTCACCCGTCCCGCCGCTGCCGGCCGAGCACGGCCGGCAGGTCGGCCCGTCGGCGTATCCCCAGCTTCTTGTACGTGCTGGTCAGATGCGTCTCCACGGTACGGCGCGCGAGGTGCAGCAGTTCCGCGATCTCCGTGTTCGTACGCCCGCCCGCGGCCAGCTCGGCGATACGGCGCTCGCTGCCGGTGAGCGCGTCCGAGCCGGTGAGCGCGGTCGCGGCGCGGCGGGCCCCGCCCTCGCGCAGGGCCTCCTCGGCGGCGGCCCGCAGCCGTACGGCACCCAGCCGTTCGGCGCGTTCGGCCGCCTCCCGCAGGCAGTCGCGGGCGCGGGCCCGCTCCCCCGCGGCGGTGAGCTGGCGGCCCTGCGCGACCAGCGCGGGAATCAGCTCCGGTTCCACGGCGGCGTCCCGCAGCACCCGTACGGCCCGGTCCGCGAGTTCCAGACCGCGCCGCCCGCCGGTCGCCAGACCGAGCACCCGCAGGGCGCGGCCCACCGGGCGCGGGGTGTCCCACACCTCGGCCAGCCGCAGTTCCTCCTCGGCCAGCTCCAGCGCCTCGCGGGGCCGGCCGAGCGCCAGGCGGCACTCCGCCGCCGCCGTCCGCCAGGGGGTGACGACCGGGCTCACCACGTCGCGGGCCGTCTGGCGGCGCCCGCACTCGAGGAAGTCGTCGAGCGCGCCCGCCGGGTCCCCGGCGGCGGCCCGGAGCACCCCGCGCGCGTACAGGAACCGGTTCAGCTCCCAGGAGTCCTGCGCCTCCCGCAGGTCGAAGCCGCCCGCGAGACGGCCGGCCTCCGGCACCCGGCCGGTCTCGACCAGCGCGACCACCGCGTGGGCCTGGCCGTTGGCCGGGCCCTGGAGGCTTCCCGCCGGCCGCCGGGCCTCCGGGCCGCTGAGCAGCCGCGCGTAGTCCCCGCGGGCCGCGGCGATGTCGGCCCGCACGTTCAGCAGCGCCCGGTGCATCGGGTGCAGCAGGGACGGGCGCTGGCGGGCGAGACCGCGTTCGACGAGGCGTTCGGCCTCCTCCAGTTCGTCGGCCCACTGGGCGACGGCGGCGGCCGTGCCCAGCAGGTAGGGCTCGGCGAGCGGGTCGACGGGTTCCGCGAGGAGGGCGCGTATCCGGTCCATCGCGGCGTCCGCCGAGAGCAGGCCGGCCGTCGCCTCGTACCGGACGAGCAGTGCCTGGCCCGCGGTGCCGACCAGACCCGGTGAACGGTCCGCGGTGTCGTGCAGCCAGCGGTAGACCTCCTGCCGGATCTCGTGGTCGTGGTCGGACAGCAGCGCGGAGGCGATGTGCACCGTGCGGGCCAGGTCGGGGTGGCCCGTCAGCTGGGGGTCCAGGGAGCGCAGCACGTCGACCGCGGCGCGGGCCTCGCCCCGGCCGGCCAGTGCCGTGCCCAGGGCCACCGCCGCGCGCACCCGGTCCTGCGGGACACCGGGCAGCCGGACCGCCTCGGCGAGGCGCGGTATGCCGGCCGAGGAGCGCACGGTGGCGTACTCCAGTGAACCCAGTTCGGTGAGGAGCCGCTGCCGGCGGTCGTCGGGCAGCGGCTCGTCCAGAGCACGGCGCAGGAAGGGCAGGGCGTCGGCGGTGCGGCCGTCGCGGACGGCGATGGCGGCGGCGTCCAGCAGCACGCCGGTGACCCACGCCTCGCCGACCGCGTCGGTGCGCAGCAGCTGGCCGGCGACGGCCTCGGCGCGTTCGCCGCGCCGGAGCATCACCTCGGCGGCCGTCCGGTGCGCCGCCCGGCGCCGCAGGACGGGCCAGCCGCTCAGCACCGCGTCCCGCAGCAGGGGGTGCGCGTACCGGGGCCGCCCGTCGGCCCCCGGGCGCAGCAGACCCAGCCGTGTCATGGCGGTGAGCCACCCCGCCACCCGCGCGGGATCGGCGTCGGCGACACCGCCGAGCAGGTCGGCGAACTCGTCGGGGACCGCGTCGTCGTCCAGGGCGGCCAGCGCCCGGGCCACCTCCGCGGTCGCAGGGCCCGCGCTGTCCAGCCACCAGGACACCGCGGCCTGGTACCCGCCCGGGTACAGCGCGGCGGACACCTTGGGCACCGTGGCCGGCAGGGTGCCGCGCAGGTCGTCCAGGAGGGCACGCAGCAGCAGCGGGCTGCCCGCACTCGCGCGTACGCAGTCGTCCACCCACGTCTGCGGGACCGTGCCGAAGTCCGCGCGGACCAGTTCCGTCGCGGAGTCGACGCCCAGCGGGGCGAGGGTGAGGGTGCGGACGAGCGCGGGCGACAGCGTGTGGGCGAGACCGGCCGACGGCGCGTCGATGTCGTACTGACCGCGCTCGGTCACCACCAGCAGTATCGGTAATCGGTCCACCCGCCGGGCGGCGTCGACGAGCCAGCGCCGCGAGGAGTCGTCCGCGAGGTGGACGTCGTCCACGGTGACGAGGAGCGGTGCCCCGGCCGTGAACGAACGCAGCAGCCGCCACAGCCAGGCGCCCCGGACGCGTTCGTCCGGCACCTCACGGGTGTCCGCGAACTCCGCCGCGGGGGCCAGCAGTTGGCGGACGGCGGCGAAGGGCAGACCGGTGTCGTCGGGAGAGCAGCGGGCCCGCAGCACCCGCATCCCGTCCTGCGCCGCCTGCTCGGCGGCGGCCTCCAGGAGCGCGGTGCGGCCCGTGCCGGTGGCGCCCCGCAGCAGGACCAGCCGGCCGGTGCCCGCCCGGGCACGTCCGGCCTCCGCGGCGATCAGCTCCAGGGCTTCCCGGCGCTCAAGCAGCGGTGTGTTCATCCCTGCCTCCCTCGCGGCCGTGGTGCGGCCCACTGTGTGGGACGGCGGAACTCCTGTTGCCCGTTGCGTGACATGACCCACTGTCAAGACCGGAACATACGCAAGGTGGTTGCAATTCCCGTGGTGTGTCTCGTGGTGCTCCACGATTGCGCCGACGGCACGGCTCACAGAAGTGTGATGAGTGCACGCCTGTCACGGACGCCACAGAGGTGACGGGCTCGTGAACATAGGGGAGTCCGTTGCGCAGCTCATTTGGGACCGCGGCTCCGGGCACGGCCGAACCGGAGTCCCGGATACCCGTGGCGGTCCACGCCTCGGATCCGATCAGCCGGGAGGGGGCGCTCAGCCAGTTGCGGCAGCACCCGGTGATCGACCTCCGCGAGGAGACCGAGACCGGGCCGGACACCGTCGCCCTGCTGATCGCCGAGACACTGGACGAGACGGCGCTCTCCCGACTGCGAAGACTGGTGCGCAGCGAGGGCGCGCGTGCCGTGCTCGTGGTGAGCGTGATCCGCGAGACCGAGCTCCTCGACGTCATCGAGTGCGGTGTCGGGGCCATCGTGTGGCGCCACGAGGCCACCGCGCACCGGCTGGTGCAGGCCGTCATCGCGGCCTCCCGCGGGGACGGGGACCTGCCCGCGGACCTGCTCGGCCGTCTCTTCAACCAGGTGGGTTCGCTGCACCGCACAGCGAGCAGCCATCCCGGTGCCCCTTCTTCGGGACTCGCACCGCGTGAGGTCGATGTGCTGAGGCTCGTCGCCGAGGGGCTCGACACCGGAGAGATCGCCAGCAAGCTGTCCTACTCCGAACGGACCGTCAAGAACGTGATGCACGGACTCACCACGCGGCTGCATCTGCGCAACCGGGCGCATGCCGTGGCACACGCGCTGCGCGAAGGCTACATCTGATCGAACGGGCAGCCGGAGGCGGACACCCGGGCAGCACGGTCTGCCCGGCTGCCGTCCCCGGCGTGCCTGCGGAGGCGGGGGGCCGGAGGGCACGATCGGTTCCGACAGTGGTTCGGACGGCGGTTCCGGTGCCGGCGCAGGTCAGCCGTGCCGGCATCCGGCGACACGGCACGGCAGGGCGGGAGCGCGACGGTGATCCACGAGGTGGACGAGGTCCTCAAGCGGCTGCTCGGGGGTGGCGCGCTGGCCGGTTCGGGCATCGACGTGTCCTTCGAGGCCCCCACCCGCGACTGGGCGGCCCGGCGCAACGCGCCCTCCGTGAACGTCTACCTGTACGACATCCGTGAGGACGTCCGGCGGCGCCAACGCGGCCAGATGTCCGTCCGTGACGAGCGCGACATCGTCGTACGCCGCCGCCAGCCGCCCCGCTGGTTCCGGCTGTCGTACCTGGTCACCGCCTGGACCAAGCAGCCGCAGGACGAGCACCGGCTGCTGTCCGCGGTGCTGGCGACCCTGCTGCCGCGCGAACTGCTGGCTCCGGACGAACTGCCGGGCGCCCTGGGCGCGCTGGGCCTGTCCGTGCCGCTCACGGTGGCCGGGCTGCACACCGAGTCCCGGTCCCTCGCCGAGATCTGGTCGGCCCTGGGCGGCGAGCTGAAACCGTCCCTGGACCTCGTGGTCACCGTCCCCTTCCCGTCCTTCCCCGAGTACGACGCCGGTCCCCCGGTCACCGAGGGCGCGGGCGTGCGCGTACGCGGTCTCGACGGCACGCTGGAGGGATCGCAGGAACGCAGGCACCTGCCCCGGCACCTGAAGTCCTCGCCGACGGCCCCGCCCGCGCCCGCCTCACCGGCGTCGCCCGCGTCGCCCGCCAGTGGAGAACGGCAGAAGTGACCACCCACGCCCCCCGTACGTCCGACCCGCTCCTCCTCCGCCTGGCCCGACTGCGCGACCGTGTCGCGGAGTTGGTCGACGAGCGTTCCGCCGGCGATCCCACCGCGGGCGACCCACTGCGCGGCCTGTACCTCTCCGACGAGGCCGTACGCCATCTCCTGGCGCCCACGACGGCCCCGTTCCCCTCCGTGTTCGGGGACGGCACGGGGGCCGGGGACGAGGCCGGGACCGGGGCGACGGACGAGGGCACCGGAGCCGGCCGGCTGGAGCTGCTCGCGGTACGGCTCGGGCTCACCGAGCTGGACACCCGGATCCTGCTCATCGCCCTCGCCCCCGACCTGGACCGCTCCTTCGAGCCGCTGTACGGATACCTCAACGACGACGTCGGCAGGCGCCGGGCCACCACGGGGCTCGCCCTCGACCTGTGCGGACTGTCCGTGCACCTCGCGGACGCGAGGGCCCGCTTCCACCCCTCGGCGCCGCTGACCGCGCTCGGCCTGCTGAGCGTCGAGGAACCCGAACGGCCCTTCCTCAGCCGCTCGTTGCGCGTACCCGACCGGCTCGTCGCCCATCTGCTCGGCGACGACACCCTGGATCCCGCGCTCGTCGGCCACGTCCACCCGCTCGCCACGGCCCCCGCGTCGCACGACGACGAGTTCACCGCCCGGCTGGCCGCCCGGCTCACCGCCGCGCCCCTCACGGTCTATCTGCGCGAACACCGCGAGGGCGACGGGCTCGCGGGCGCGGCCGCCGCACTGCGGACCGCCGGCTTCGAGGCGCTGCACTACACGGGCCCCGAGGACCGCGTACCCGAGCTCCTGCGGGAGGCCCGGCTGCGCGGCGCCGCGATCGTCGCGTCCGCCCTCCCCGACAGACCCGGCGCGCTCGTCCGGGCGCTGGCCGGGTCCGGGGTGCCCGTGCTGCTCACCGGGCCGCGTCCGTACGACCCGCAGTGGTGCGAGCACGACCCCCTGGTCCTCGACGCTCCCCGGCAGCGGGCGGGCGCGGTGGACGCCTGGTCGGCCGCCCTGCGGGAGGAGCCCGGCTTCGACCTCGCGGCCGTCGTCGCCCCCTACCGGCTCGGCGGCGACCGCATCCTGCGCGCCGCGCACGCCGCCGAGGGCCTCGCCGTCTTCGACGGCACCCCGGTGACCGCCACCCACCTGCGGCTCGCCGCCCGGCAGCAGTCCGCCTCGGGCCTGGAGCGGCACGCCCGCCGGATCCGGCCCGACGTCGGCTGGCAGGACCTCGTGCTGCCCGACAAGCCCCTCGTGCAGCTGCACGAACTGGCTCTGCGCGCCCGCCACCGCGACCAGGTCCTCGGCGACTGGCGGCTCAGCGCCGGCGGCGGGCGGGGCCGCGGTGTGCTCGGTCTCTTCGCGGGCGAGTCGGGCACCGGCAAGACCCTGTCGGCCGAGGTGGTCGCCGCCGAACTCGGCCTCGACCTCTATGTGGTCCAGCTCTCCTCGATCGTCGACAAGTACGTGGGCGAGACCGAGAAGAACCTGGAGCGGATCTTCACCGAGGCCGACCGCACGGACGCCGTCCTGCTCTTCGACGAGGCGGACGCGGTCTTCGGCAAGCGCTCGGAGGTCAAGGACTCCC
This sequence comes from Streptomyces sp. NPDC002701, assembly GCF_042889045.1. Lineage (NCBI taxonomy): Bacteria > Bacillati > Actinomycetota > Actinomycetes > Kitasatosporales > Streptomycetaceae > Streptomyces > Streptomyces sp. NPDC002701. Next base: position 427,516 of record NZ_JBIAQL010000005.1, on the reverse strand, counting down.
ACGACAAGTACGCCAACATGGAGAGCGCCTACCTGCTCCAGCGCCTGGAGTCCTTCGACGGCATCGCCCTGCTCACGACCAACCTGCGCGCCAACATCGACGAGGCGTTCACCCGGCGCCTGGACCTGGTGGTCGACTTCCCGTTCCCGGACTCCGGGCAGCGCCTCGCCCTGTGGCGGCACAGCCTCGCCGCGGTGCCGTGCGCGGACGGCACCGACCCGTCGTCGGTCGCCCGCGACTTCGAACTGGCCGGCGGCTCGATCCGCAGCGCGGTCGTCACCGCCGCCTACGCCGCCGCGGGGCGCGGCGCCCCCGTCACGACGGCGGATCTGCGGGAGGGCGCCGAGCGGGAGTACCGCAAGGCGGGCCGCCTGGTCCCCGGAGAGGGCAACTGGTAGCCCGCCGCACCCCGTCGGCGTCGACGGGACGACAGACGGCCGGTCACGTGCGGCCGGCGGCCGTCACACCGTGAACTTGACCGCTTCGAGCCACCGGTCGTTCTCCAGCGATCCGCCGAAGACGAACCCCTCGCCGGCCCCGGGGTCGTCGCAGGCCATGCCGAGCCACGCCGCGTGCCGGACGTGCGCGGTCTGGCAGACGGCCCCGCCTCCGTTGTCGACGTTGATGGTGAAGCCCAGCAGGTTCGGGGCGTCCTTCTTGGTGCTGCCGATGTAGTTGTCGAGCCCGTCGGCGACACCCGACCACGGCGCGTTGTAGTGGCCGCGGCCGTCGGTGGACTCCGGGTTGTGGACGAGGGCGGCGCTGGCCGTGCCCTTGGTGCCGGACACCGCGATGTTGAGGCTCTTGAGCGGTGTCTCCTCGCCCACCGTGCCCGCCGTCTCGCCGTCGCAGACGGCGTCCGTCCAGCCCTTGCCCGCCACATAGGCGCGGTAGCAGATGTGCCGTCCGCCCGGGTCCTCCGCGGCCAGCTGCTGGACGGCGGTCGCCGCGGTCCGCTCCGGGGCCTTCGTCTCCTTCTCCTCCTCTTCCCCGCCACCCGCCGAGCCGGCGCCGCCCGCGGACTGCGTCGGTGCGGCGGCCGGGGGTGTCGTGGCAGCGACGGTGGGAGAGGGCGGTGCGGGGGGCGACGCCGTGGGGCTGGGCGGCAGGGTGCTGATGCCGGCTTCCTGGAGCTTTTCGGTGGCCATGCTGCGGACGGACGGTTTGTAGGCGATCCACAACAGCACGAACGTGATCGCGAGGGCCATGAACACCCCCAGGAACGTCGCCAGCCACCGCGGCAGAAAGCCCCGCTGAACGTACGTGCCCTCCACGTCCAGCGGCGCGACCCCCGACCGCTGCACCGCCAGCGTGTAGGGCCGGTCCTCCTTCGACCCGAACCAGATGATCTGCCGCGGCTTCAACGTCGTCTTCACGAACGCCGCACGACCCGGCTCGATCTGCACATTGCTCGGATAGATGTCATACGACAACTGATCACCGTTGTCGCTCCCACTCACCGACGCCGTCAGCCTCGTATTGCCGAGATTGTCCACCGCCAGCCTCGGACGACCCCGAAACCGCCCCTTCACCGTCGGCGGCACCAACTCCGCCCGCACCTCCGTGAACGGAGTGACCGTCAGATTCCCCTCCGGAACCGTCGTCGCCTCCGGATGCTCCGTCGGCGAGATCCGCACCGCATACGCGTTCGGACCCGCCGTCGCATCCGGCGTACGCGGCGGCCTGAACGTCAAGTCCACCGACCCCGTCGTCCCCGGATACAACCGCAACACCTGCGGCTCCACCGACGTCCACGGAGCAACCGGCCCCACCGCCTCGAAGCGGTACTCGTCCACCACATCACCGGTATTGCGCAACCGCAGCCGCACCGTCGTACTACCACCCGGGTCCACGGTCGCGGAGGCGGGTTCCAGGGAAGTCCAAAGGCTCACTCTCGGACGTTAAACGGCGCGCGGGTGCCGGGTCAGGAAGCGCCGGGGCACGATGGCTGCCCGAAGAGGCGTACGCGCTGCCCCGTGCCTCAGTCCTGGGACGGGTGGATGATCAGCCACTCCTGGTCATCGGAGTTGGAGCAGTCGTAGAGCGTCAGTTTCGTGTCGACGCCACCGGTGCTGAACCCGGAGACGTCCAGGCACTTGTTGTTGCTGGCGTAGTTGCGGATCCAGTAGGCGCCGCTCTCCTGCTTGTCGACCCACCACAGCTGGTTGTCGGCGGTCGTACCGTCGCAGTCGGCCTCGGAGATCTCCGTCCGGACGGGCTGTGCCCCGGAGCCCGGCAGGTCCATGCAGAGCTGGTCCTTGACGTTGCGGATCTGGAAGAGGACGGTGCCGCCGGGGCCCAGCTTCGGGTAGCGCTCCTCCAGGTCCCAGAGCTGGTTGTCGTCCTCCGTCTTCGCGGTGCAGCCGGCCTGCTGCACGAGGACGCCCGGCTTGCCCTTGTCCCGGCCCGGGAGTTCGGCGCACATCTTGGTGGTCGTGTTCCGCAGGAGGACGTCGGTCGCGGGGACGACGCCCTTGGGCTTCTCCTTCGGCTTCGGCTGCGGGGCCCCCGCTCCTCCGCCACTGTCGCCGGACGCCTCGGGGGCGGCGGGCTGGGAGGCCGCCGGCTCGGCGGACGGAGCCTTCGGCGCCTCGGGGGTAGGGGAGGGAGAGGGCGGCAGGGTGCTGATGCCGGCTTCCTGGAGCTTTTCGGTGGCCATGCTGCGGACGGACGGTTTGTAGGCGATCCACAACATCACGAACGTGATCGCGAGGGCCATGAACACCCCCAGGAACGTCGCCAGCCACCGCGGCAGAAAGCCCCGCTGAACGTACGTGCCCTCCACGTCCAGCGGCGCGACCCCCGACCGCTGCACCGCCAGCGTGTAGGGCCGGTCCTCCTTCGACCCGAACCAGATGATCTGCCGCGGCTTCAACGTCGTCTTCACGAACGCCGCACGACCCGGCTCGATCTGCACATTGCTCGGATAGATGTCATACGACAACTGATCACCGTTGTCGCTCCCACTCACCGACGCCGTCAGCCTCGTATTGCCGAGATTGTCCACCGCCAGCCTCGGACGACCCCGAAACCGCCCCTTCACCGTCGGCGGCACCAACTCCGCCCGCACCTCCGTGAACGGAGTGACCGTCAGATTCCCCTCCGGAACCGTTGTCGCCTCCGGATGCTCCGTCGGCGAGATCCGCACCGCATACGCATTCGGCCCCGCCGTCGCATCCGGCGTACGCGGCGGCCTGAACGTCAAGTCCACCGACCCCGTCGTCCCCGGATACAACCGCAACACCTGCGGCTCCACCGACGTCCACGGAGCAACCGGCCCCACCGCCTCGAAGCGGTACTCGTCCACCACATCACCGGTATTGCGCAACCGCAGCCGCACCGTCGTACTACCACCCGGGTCCACGGTCGCGGAGGCGGGTTCCAGGGAAGTCCAAAGGCTCACTCTCGGACGTTAACGAGCCGGTCGTCCCGCGGCAGCAGGCCCAGGTGCAGGCTGCGCTGCCCGAACGGCCCAGCGCCGTGGCCGTCAGCTCCTCGGGACCGGCGATCCGGTCGCCGTCATGACGAAGTGCGCGTAGGAGTCGGCGTTCATGAGCGCGCGCCGGCCCATCGCGTACCAGTTCTGCTGCCGCTGCGGACGCGCCGTCTCGTTCCGGCCCGTGTAGGTGTCCGGGTCGCGGGCGACGCGCCTGCCGAGCATCTCGGCCTCCTGCCCGGCCGCGTCGGCCGGGTCCAGGACCGCCGCCAGGGCTCCCTGCGCGGTGTCCTCGTGCAGCTCGTGCTCGTACGAGCTGTACTGGTAGTCGAGCGTGCCGGCGAACCGGTGCGTGGCCTCGTGGATGACGTACCAGGCCACCTCGCCCTCCTCCCGCAGATTGATCGGGCCGGAGCGCCCCGAGTCCATGGGGGGAAGGTCCTCGCTCTTCATGTGGTTCGGGTTCAGCCGGGCCAGCAGGTCCTGGCCGCTGGGGCCGACCCAGCCGGCCACCCCGGCGTCGCCCGCTCCCCTCGCCCCCAGGTCGAGCGGCGAGGTCTGCCCGACCAGGGCGATCTGCGCGCCCTGCGAGTTCAGGCCCGCCTGGACACGGCGCAGCACCTTGCCGATCCGCGGCAGGAACTGGCCGATCTGCTGGGAAGTCGCCGTCTGGAACACTGGGAAAGCCGACTTCAGCGCCCGCAGCAGCGGACCGTTCGGGCTGGCGCCCGCCGAGTCCAGCAGGGCCAGTGCGGCCGCCATCTTCTGCTGGGCCTCGACCACGGCCTTGCGGGTCCTGGTCTCGCGTCCGGGATAGGCGGCGTCGGGAATGGTCCCCCGTCGGGAGAAGGCGACGCTCCCGCTGCTGTGCAGTTGCCGGGTGACGTCGTCGTACTTGTCGCCGTGGTGCACGGACGCGGGGTCGACCCGCAGGTCGGCCGAGGTCCGGGTCCGGCCGGTGTCGTCGTACCACAGGCCGGAGTCCTGCCCCACGACGTTGTGCGTCCTGGTGCTGCCGTTGAACGTCCACACGGCACGCTGGACCACCGGCCCGGCGGAACTGTGCCGGTGCTGCTCCCCCTGCACGGCCCGGGTCACCGCCGCGTTGCCGGCCGCCCTCTGGAGCGCCAGGAGCCGGTCGGCGGTGGTACCGCGTTCCGTCGCCGGGCGGACCCGTGCCCGACCATCACCACCGGCCCGGTCGGCCCGGGCTTCCTGCGCGCGCATGCGTTCCCCATCTACCGCTGACCGCCCAGCCTTACCCGACGGGGCCGGGCGGCGGGGGAGCGGTGGGGGCAGTCCCACGGGCAGACCGGCGGGACCCGGGGGCACCGGGACGCGACGGACTGCCCTTGTGGGCAGGGACTGTGCCCCCGATCAGGTACCGCAGGACGTTTCAACGGACGCGCTTCGCGCGTGAGGGTCGTACGAGAGACCTGTCTCGTATCCCGAGGAGAGCAGAGCATGCCGTCCTACCTGTCACCCGGCGTATACGTCGAGGAGGTGGCCAGCGGCTCGCGTCCCATCGAGGGAGTGGGCACGTCGGTTGCGGCGTTCGTCGGGCTCGCCCCGACCGGCCCGCTGAACCAGCCGACCCTGGTGACCAACTGGTCCCAGTACGTCGCGGCCTTCGGAGCCTTCACCGACGGCTTCTACCTCGCGCACTCCGTGTACGGGTTCTTCAACAACGGTGGCAGCGCGGCCTACGTCGTACGGGTCGGCGGCAGCCCCGAGGGCGCGTCGTCGAACGGCTCCCCGGCCGCCGTCACCGGCTCCGCGGCCCCGGCCGCGCTCCCGGCGGGCGAGCCGAAGCAGCTCGGCACCTTCAGCGTGACCGCCGTCGCGGGCGGCTCGCTCAGCGTCGAGGTCGCCGACCCCGAGGGCGAGGGTCCCGCCGAGCGTTTCAAGCTGATCGTCAAGGACGGCGAGAAGCCGGTCGAGACCTTCGACGTGACCGCCAAGAAGGGCGGCCGCAACTACGTCGTCACGCAGGTGAAGGAGCGCTCCAAGCTCATCACCGTGCAGGAGGCGGCGCCCACCGCGCAGCTGGCGCGGCCGGAGAACCAGACCGTCACCCTGGCCGCCCCCGCGGCGTCCGCCGCGCCCGCCGTGCCGGCCGGCTCGGACGACGCGCACCCCGGCCCGGCCCAGTACCTCGGCGACTCCGCCGACCGCACCGGCTTCGGCGGCCTGGAGGCCGTGGACGAGATCTCCATGGTCGCCGTCCCCGACCTGATGGCCGCCTACCAGCGCGGCGCGATCGACCTGGAGGCCGTGAAGGCGGTCCAGCTCGGTCTGATCGCGCACTGCGAGCTGATGGGCGACCGCGTCGCCGTCATCGACCCGCCGCCGAGCCTCAACGCCCGGGAGATCCGCGTCTGGCGACAGGAGACCGCGGGCTACGACTCCAAGTACGCGGCCCTGTACTACCCCTGGATCAAGGTCTTCGACCCGGCGTCCGGCCAGTCCCGGCTGACCCCGCCGAGCGGCCACGTCGCCGGCATCTGGGCCCGCAACGACTTCGAGCGCGGCGTGCACAAGGCGCCCGCCAACGAGGTCGTACGCGGCGCGGTGGACCTGGAGCTCCAGATCACCCGCGGTGAGCAGGACCTGCTCAACCCCATCGGCGTCAACTGCATCCGCGCCTTCCCGGGCCGCGGCATCCGCGTCTGGGGCGCGCGCACCATGTCCTCCGACCCGGCCTGGCGCTACCTGAACGTCCGCCGGTACTTCAACTACCTGGAGGAGTCGATCCTGCTCGGCACCCAGTGGGTGGTGTTCGAGCCGAACGACCACAACCTGTGGGCGCGGATCCGGCGCAACGTCTCGGCGTTCCTGGTCAACGAGTGGCGCAGCGGCGCGCTCTTCGGCCAGCGGCCCGAGGAGGCGTTCTACGTCAAGTGCGACGAGGAGACCAACACCCCGGAGTCGGTCGACCTCGGGCGCGTGATCTGCGAGATCGGCATCGCCCCCGTCAAGCCCGCCGAGTTCGTGATCTTCCGGCTGGCCCAGTTCTCCAGCGGCAGCGGAGAACTGGAGGAGTAGGCACCGCCTGCCCCCGTAGTCCGCTCGTGCCGCTCCGTACGCCCACTCGTACAGCACCGACAAGAACCCTCAGAAGGACAGAGAACAGATGAGTCTCAGCCCGGGTGACGCTCTCACTTCACATAATTTCGGTCTCCAGATCGACGGCGTGATGGTCGAGTACCTCGCCGAGGTCAACGGCCTCAGCATCGAACAGGACGTCATCAAGCACCTGTCGAACTCGGCGCAGGGCAGGCCCGAGGTCAGTCTCATGCCCGGCGTGCAGAAGGACGGGCAGTGCACGGTGGTGCGCGGCATGACCCAGTCACCGGCGTTCACGACGTGGATCAACGACTCGATCGCCGGTCAGATGAGCACGGCCCGCAAGAACGCCTCCATCATCATGATGGATTACCAGAACAACCCGGTGAAGCGGTACAACATGCGCAACGCCTGGTGCAGCAAGATCGACGCCAGTGCCCTGAAGGCCGGCGAGGCGTCCGCGCTCACCGAGACCGTGACCATCGTCTTCGAAGAACTGGTCATCGAGTAATGCGCCGTACGGCTGCCAGGGCGGGCGCGCACCCGGTCGTGGACGCACCGGCGCCGGAACCGGTGGCGGTGCCGGAGCAGCATGCCGCTCCGGCGCCCGCCGCCGCCCCGGCCCCCGCGCCGGTGGCCCAGCCGCTGCGCACGGAGTTCCCCTTCGAGCTCCCGCGCGGCTACGTCGACGACTCGGGCACGGTGCACCGGGACGGCGTGATGCGTCTGGCCACCGCCCGGGACGAGCTGATCCCGCTGCGGGACGTCCGTGTCCAGGAGAACCCCGCCTATCTGTCGGTGGTCCTGCTGGGCCGGGTCATCACCCGCCTCGGCACACTGGCGATGGTGCACGACGGGGTGGTGGAGAACATGTTCGCCTCCGACCTCGCGTTCCTCCAGGACTTCTACCGGCAGGTCAACGCCGAGGGCCACACCCGGGCCGCCGTCCAGTGCCCGCACTGCTCGGAGCCCTTCGAGGTCGAACTCGGCGGGAGCCGCCTGGGGGAATCGTGACGTACGCGACCGACCGGCTGCACGAGGAGATCGCGTACGTCGCCTACCACTTCCACTGGAGCCTGGAGACGATCCTGGACCTCGAACACCAGGACCGCCGCCGCTACACGGAACAGATCGCGTCCCTGGTGACCCGGGGCGGGGCGGAGGGCTGATCGGTGGGGTTCTTCGACCGGCTGCGGGGCGGAACGGCGGCGACGCCGACCGCCGCCGCCGCTCCCGGCCCGGCTGCCGGGGACGGCGGTCCGGCTCCGGCCGCCGCTCCTGCGACTCCTGCGGGAGCGCACACGGGTACGGGTACCGGTACGGCCGCTGTGGTCGGCTGGGCGGGGCTGCCGCCGATCCAGCGGGCCGCCGTGGGGCGGACCGGTGTCGCGGACTCCGGCTTCGGCGGGCGGCTGAGCACCTGGCAGAACCCCTCCTTCAACGGAACCCTGTCCCACGCGGTCCTCGACGGCGCACCGGGCGGACTGATCAGGAACGCGCTGACCACGTCCGCCGGGCCGGTCCCCGGACTCGAACCGCCGTCGCGCACGCTGCCGGTGGCGGCCCCCGACCGTCCCGAGCCCGCTCCGGGCGGCGTGCCCGGTGACGCACAGGGCGCGTCCAGCGCGCAGGGCGCGCAGAACGCGCTGCCCGTCCAGCGCGCGTCCCGGGCGGTCACGGCGTCCCGGCCGAGGGGCCCCCGGGTGACGCCCGTACCCCCAAGACCCCATCGGCAGAGCCCGCTGACCAGGGCGACCGCCACGCCCGCCGCGGTACAGCGGGCTCTGCCGGTGGCCCGACGCGAGGCGCCGGGCGCCGGTACGGCTCCGGACGCCACCGGGGCGTCCGGCCCCGCCGCATCCGTTCCTGCCGCGTCCAGCCCTGGCACCTCCGGCTCCGCGCCGACGCCGGGGCACGTGTCACCGGGCCCCACGCCGCCGTCGAGCCCCGGAGGACCGGGGCGCGCCCTGCCGGGTCCTGCCCCCGCAGGTCCTACGGCCGTACGTCCTACAGCCTCAGGTCCTGCCGTGTCGGGCCCTGCGGCGGCCGGTACCTCGGTGGCGTCGGGCTCCGGGGCGCCGGGCCGCGCCGCGTCACACTCCGCGGGGTCCGGGCGCGCCGCCGCCGGCCCCGCGGCGGCAAGTCCCCCGGCGTCCAGCCCGGGTCCGTCGCGCTCCGCGGCGCCGGCGGCACGTCCGACGTCAGCACGACTGCCTGCGTCGGGCCCTGGTCCGGCGGGGGTCGAGGTCCAGCGAGCCCCGGCGAACGGTCCGGTCGCGGCGTCGGCCGGCTCCGGCGGCTCGGCACCGAACGGCCCGGGCGGACCGGGCGGACCCGCTCCGGCCGGGCCGGTCGGGCCCGCGTCGGGTGGCGGTACGGCACCCGGGACCGGCAGCCGTGGTGCCGGGGCCGACGGTACGGGGGTCGGTCCCGGCACCACGGTGAGCCACTCCGGCGGGGCGGCCCCCGCCAACGTCCAGCGGGCGGCAGCCAGTTCGGGTGGCACGGCGGCACCGCCCACCACGACCACGACCGGCTCCACGGGTACGGGGACCGGGCCCGGCAGCACGGCGCCCCCCTCCGGCAGGCCCGCAGCCGCCAACGTCCAGCGGGCGACAGCCAGGTCCGGCAGCTCGGCAGCCACGCCCACCACGACCCCGCCCTCGACCTCACCCGGTACCGCGGGTACGGAGGCCGGACCCGGCAGCACGGCGCCCCCCTCCGGCGGACCCGCAGCCGCCAACGTCCAGCGGGCAGAGGCCAGTTCCGGCAGCTCAGCGGCCACACCCACCACGACCCCGCCCTCGACCTCGACCGGCTCCGCGGGTACGGAGGCCGGGCCCGGCAGCACGGCGCCCCCCTCCGGCGGGCCCGCGGCCGTCAACGTCCAGCGCGCGGTGGCCAGCTCCGGTGGCTCGGCGGCCACGCCCGCCGCGAACCCGCCCTCCGCCTCGGCCACCACCAGCTCCGCCAAGACGGCGACCGGTGACACGGTGACCGGCTCCAGCGGGACAGCCGTCAACGTCCAGCGGGCCGGGGCCAGTTCCGGTGGCGTGACACCCACGCCCACCTCGGCCCCGGCATCCGGACCGGTCCGCCCCCCGACGACCGACCGCGGCGGCAGTGCCTCCGTGACCCGCGCCCACCGAACGGCTGTCGGCCCTGCCGGCGCGGCGCCCGTCGACGTCCAGCGGGCAGCGGCCGACTCCCGCGGAGCGACCCCCGCGCGCGCCGCGACGGCGGCCGGTACCGACAGTGCGCCGTCGGCCGGCGTCCCACGGGCACCGGCCGCTCCGAGCCGTACGGCAGCGGCCCCTGCCCCTGCCGGGACGGCGGACGGCCCGCGCGGCACGACGCCTCGCTCCGGCGGTGCCGCGGGCACGCCCGCCCGGGCCGCCGGAACGGCCCCCACCGCGGCCGTCGTGCAGCGCGCGACAGCCGGATCCGACGGGCGTACGACACCCACGGGCACCCCCGTGGCTCCGACGACCGGCCCCTCCAACCCTTCCGGCTCGGTGAACGGCCCCGCCCACCACCCGGCGACTCCGGCCACGCCCTCCGGGACCGGCACCCCGCCCGCCGCGGCCTCGTACCCGGTGCAGCGCAGCGCCTCCGCCGCGACCGCGCCGCGGCGGATGGGTCTCGGTGCGCCGACCCCGGGGGACCCGTCCCCCACCGGCGGCTCCACGGCCGCCCGTCCGGGTCCGGCAGCCCCCCTCCCCTCCACCCCGGCCACCCCTTCGCCCCCGTCCGCACCCGCCGCGCCGCCCGCGGCCACGAATGCGCCGGGGGCCGTGCCTCCGGCGGCGGCACCCGCTCCCGTCCAGCGCGCCACGGCACCCGCGCCGCGGCAGCGCCCGCTGCTCGGCGCTCCCCTCGCGGCCCCTCCGGCGGACGCGCGCCCGCTCTCCGGGCGTACCGCTTCCGGCGGTTCGAGGTCCGCCGGGCCGCCCCCCGTCCAGCGTGCGACGACGGCACACCCGGCGAAGGCACCGGACCGTGAGCCCGCCGCGAGCACCTCCGCTCCCGTGTCCCCGGCTCCCGGACCGCTCCCGACCCCGACCGCGGCGACGCAGACCCACCGTCCGCCGGCCGTACCCCTGTCGCCCCCGGCCACCCACACCCTCGCCGTGCGGGGCGCCAGGGCGGTGAGCGGCGGGCGCGCACCCGCGGTGCAACGCGCGGTCACGAACACACCCGCCCCGGCGGCGGCGACCCCGGTCGCACCCCCCGCTCCCGTACGGGGACTGGCCTCCACCCGCGCCCTCGCCCCGGTCCTGACGCCGACGGCGCCCTCCGCCGCCGGGCGCCCGGCACCCCCGGCGGCCGTCCCGCTGCGCCGCCCGGCGCCCCCGCGCGGCGGCAGCGGACCGGCGGTACAGCGTGCCGTCACTCCGAACGCCCCCGCCGGCCGGGCCGTGCCGCTCCTCGCGGCCGCCACCGCGGCCACGGCAACCGCCGCCGGTCCCGGCACCGCCCCGTCCGCCGGAGCCGCCAGGACGGCCCCGCAACCACTGTCCCGGCCACGGACCGTGCCCGCGCTGCCGGTCGTCCAGCGCCACTCCGTGGCCGCGCCGACCCCCACCCCGGCACCGGCCCCGACTCCCGGTCCGGCACCGCCCGTCCCCGTACAGCGGACGACGGGCGCACCGCCGTCGCCGTCCCCCGCGAGGACCACCGCGGCCGTCTCCGCCGTCTCGGCGCACGGCACCTCGTCACGTGCCGTCTCGCACAGCGCGTCGCACGGCTCGTCCGGATCGGGCTCCGCCCATGACGCGCCACCGCCCTACGACCCCGGCGGGCCGCCGCCCGAGTACACCGCGGTCGCCAAGGGGCAGTTCGACCCCCGTTCCCTGACCGACTTCCAGCTCGACGAGCTCACGCACCGGCTGATCGGCCGGATCACCCGGCTGATCCGTACCGAGCTGCGGCTCGACCGGGAGCGGATCGGCAAGCTCCGCGACCCGCGCCGCTGACCGGCCGCCGCAAGCGGCACCACCCGGCACCACCCCGCACGACCCGGAACCACCCCGCACCACCCCGCACGACCGACGTCCGCAGAAAGGCCGCCTCCGATGCCCCGCGATCTCGACCCGGGCTCCACCATCTTCTTCACCCTGACCATCGACGGCGAGAGCCTCGGGTACTTCAACGGGTGCGAAGGACTCTCGTCCGCGGTGGAGATCGAGCAGCGCCAGGAGGGCGGCAACAACGGCTTCGTCTGGCAGCTCCCGTCGCGCGTCACCCACTCCAACATCCGGCTGACCCGGCCGCTGACCCCCGACACCACGAAGGTCGCGGCCTGGATCTCCTCCGTGGCCACGGGCATCAAGCGGCCGACCGCGCAGATCGCCGCGCTGCGCGCGGACGGCTCGGAGGTGGCCCACTGGGGGCTGATCGACGTGCTGCCGGTGAGCTGGCAGGGCCCCTCCCTGGACCCGGCCAACCCGAGCGTGGCCACCGAGGTCCTGGAGATCACCCACCACGGGTTCACGGACTGAGGGGCGGACACCACATGGCCAAGGGAAGCAAGGGCGGCGCGGGCAAGAGCCTCGTGCGCGCCACGCTCGCCATCCACGAGCCGCCCGTCGGCTCCAGCACCACCCCGGGCGGGCTCATCAAGACGTTCAACTTCGACTTCAACCCGGCGCAGTTGCAGCTGTCCCGGCGTGCCCAGTGGAAGTCCACACCGGCGGCGGCCGTGCGCGACGGCACGGTCCCGGAGTTCATGGGGCCCGAGCCGCGCGAGATGACGGTCGAGATCTTCCTGGACTCGTCGACCAAGCCGACCAGCAACGTGGTGCTGAAGAACGTGGAGTCCCTGCTGGACTGCTGCGAGGTGACGGCCAAGAGCATCGCCGCCAAGCAGCCCTCGCCGCCGTGGGTGGTGTTCCAGTGGGGGTCGTTCTCCACGGCCCGCTTCACCTCGTACGTGAGTTCCGTGGACGTCACCTACTCGCTGTTCGGCACGACCGGTGTGCCGATCCGGGCCACCTGCCAGGTGTCGCTGCACGAGATCCCCAGCAAGACGAAGGGCCAGAACCCGACCTCGGGCGCGCTCACCGCGCAGCGGGTGCACCGGGTCGTCGCGGGCGACTCCCTGCAGTCGCTGGCCTGGCGCGAGTACGGCAACGCGGCCGCGTGGCGCGCCATCGCCGAGACCAACGGCATCGACGACCCCTCACGCCTGCCCACCGGCATCGAGCTCGTCCTCCCCGCCGTCGAGGAGGTGCGTCTCTGATGGCGAAACCGTCCTACTCCAACATCATCCACGTCACCATCGACGGCAAGAAGATCCCCGCCGACTACATCAACCTGCTCGTCGGCGGCTGGGTCGACCTCGGGGCCGGGGTGCCCGGCGAGTTCCGGCTCACCTTCCGGGACCCGGACCGGGAACTGCTCGGCAAGCTGAACATCAGGTTCGGCTCCAAGGTGGTCATCGCCCCCGTCTCCGACGGCAAGGGCGCGGGGACCCCGCTGCTGACCGGCGAGGTCACCGGCATGGAGACCGACTACGACGGCACCGGCACGTTCACCGTCGTCCGCGGGTACGACCCGGGCCACCGGCTGATGCGGGTGCGCAGGGTGGCCGCGTACCGCAACCAGACCGCCGCCGACCTCGCCCGCAAGCTGGCCGGGATGAACGGTGTCGCCATCGGGAGGATCCAGGCCACCGGGGCGCCCTACGAGTTCATCAGCCAGTCCAACGTGACGGACTGGGACTTCCTCGCGCGGCTCGCCGACGAGAACAAGATGGTGATGTCCCTGGACGCCAAGGGGAAGTTCGAGTTCGCCAAGCCGGACCCGGCGTCCACGGCACCCCCGGTGAGCTCTCCCGACGACCCGAACCCCCGCGTGCTGCGGGGCCGTGTCGACGTACTGCGCTGCCGGGCCGCCGTCAGCGCCGCCGACCAGGTGGACAAGGTCGAGGCGCGCGGCTGGGACATCCCGACCAAGAAGAAGATCGTCGAACTCACCAAGGCCGGCACCAACACCGCCTTCGCCATCGGGACCACGCCGCAGAAGGCCGCCAACGCCTTCAAGGCCGCCAAGCTGGTCGAGACCGACATCCCGTACGACCGCAGGCCCGAGGTCAAGTTCGCCGCCGCCTCCCTCGCGGAGGACATCACCTCCTCGTTCGCCGAGCTGGAGGTCACGGTGCACGGCAATCCCGTGCTGCGCCCCGGGGTGGCCATCGCGCTCACCGACGTGGGCGTCCCCTTCGAGGGCAAGTACACGGTCACCTCCGTACGGCACACCTTCGGCGCCGGCAGTCACTACGAGACCCTGGTGACCGTGAGCGGCCGGCAGTGGCGCTCGCTGTTCGGCCTGACGTCCGGCGGCGGCGCCGCGGCGCCCCGGCTGCCGAGCGTGGCCAACGCGCTGGTCACCGACGTACAGGACCCGCTCAGGCAGGGCCGGGTGAAGCTGCAGTTCCCGTGGCTGGACGACGCGTACGTCAGCGACTGGACGCGGACCGTGCAGCTCGGCGGCAAGGCGGGCGGCGGGATCTTCCCGCTGGACGTCGGCGACGAGGTGCTGGTCGCCTTCGACCGGGGCGCCCTCGACCACCCCTTCGTCATCGGCGGCCTCTACAACGGCATCGACAAGCCGACGGTCGTCAAGGACGTACAGCTGCACGACCCGGTCAAGAAGAGGGCGATGCGGCACACCCTGTCCGACCGGGACGGCAACCGGGTGGACCTGCTCAGCCAGCAGACCGGCGGCCGCAAGCAGGGCGTCCGGGTGGCCAGCGGCAACGACAGGCTGATCATCAACCTGGACCGCACCAAGACCGAGATCACCGTGGACAGCAAGGGCGCCGTCAGCATCACGGGCGGTACCTCGGTGTCGATCGAGGCGGGCACCGACCTCTCGCTGAGCGCCCGGCGCAGCATCAGCATCAAGAGCGGCGGGCCGCTCACCCTCCAGGGCCGCGGGATCGTCAACCTCAAGTCGCTCGGCGGCGCGGTGACCGTGGACGCGATGGGCGCCCTGAACCTCAAGGCGGTCGGCACCGCGATGATGAGCGCCGGCGGCACCATGCAGTTCAACACCATCGGCCAGATCGGTATGCGGGCCGTCAACATCGACCTCATGGGCCTGGTGACGGTCAACAAGAAGCCGTACCCGATCCCGTGACCGCGACTGTGACCGTGACCTTGAGAAGCAGGCCCGTGCGAAGCAGGCCCGTGAGAAGCACGACCGTGACGACGACGAGAAGGCGGGTGGCCCCCTGATGGCGGAGCAGTTCGTCGGATCCGGCTGGGCGTTCCCGCTGCGCATCGGCCCCACCGGGGGCATCGCCCTGGTCAGCGGGGAACGCGAGATCGAGGAGGCCATCCGGCTCGTCCTGGCCACCGCGCCGGGCGAGCGGCCGATGCGCCCCGAGTTCGGCTGCGCCATCCACGACCTGGTGTTCGCCCCGGTCAACGAGGCCACCGCGGGCCGTATCCAGCACGAGGTGTACACGAGCCTCGACCGCTGGGAGCCGCGCATCGAGGTCAGCGACGTCGAGGTGACCGCGGGCGCCGAGACCGAGCAGGGCGTGCTCTTCATCGACGTCCGCTACTCGATCCGCGGCACCAACAACCCGCGCAGCCTCGTGTTCCCGTTCTACGTCATCCCCTCCCACGAGGAGCCCGACGCCGTCGGCCCGGGCGACTCCCCTGAAAGCGACCGCTGATGGCCCTGCCCTCCCCGAACCTCGACGACCGCCGCTTCCAGCAGTTCGTCGACGACGCCAAGCGCTACATCCAGCAGCGCGCCCCGGAGTGGACCGACCACAACGTCTCCGACCCCGGTGTCACCCTCGTGGAGACGGTCGCCCACATGGCCGACCAGATCGTCTACCGGCTCAACCGGGTGCCGGAGAAGAACCACCTGGCGTTCCTGGACCTGGTGGGCATCACCCTCTTCCCGCCCTCCGCCGCCCGTACGGACGTCACGTTCTGGCTGTCGGCGCCGCAGGACGAGCCGGTGCTGCTGCCGGTGGGCACCGAGGTCGCCACCACGCGCACGGAGAGCGAGGAGGCCGCGGTCTTCGCCACCGAGCGCGAACTGACGATCGTGTCCTGCGAGTTGCGTCACCTCGTGGTGCAGCACACCGGCGAGCCCGGCACCGACAGGACCGCCGACCTCGCCGAGGGCAAGGACCTGCTGTGCTTCACCGAGTCCCCGCGGCCCGGGGACTGCATGCTGCTCGGGCTGAGCGCCGCCGTACCGCACTGCGCGGTCGCGCTGGAGCTGGACAGCCGCGTCGACGGTGTCGGCGTGGACCCGCGGCAGCCCCCGCTGCTGTGGGAGGCGTGGACCGAGGACGGCTGGGTCGCCTGCGAGGTCGACCGGGACGGCACGGGCGGTCTGAACCGGCCGGGCGAGGTCGTCCTGCACGTGCCCGGCGCGCACACGCTGTCCCGCACCGGCGGGCAGGAGGCCGGCTGGCTGCGCTGCCGGGTCACCGAGCCGCTGCCCGGCCAGCCCTTCTACACGACCTCGCCGACCGTGCGGTCCGTGGAGGCGTTCACGCTCGGCGGCACGACCTCGGCCGTGCACGCCGAGACCGTGTACGACGAGGCGCTCGGCGAGTCCACCGGCCTGCCCGGACAGCGGCTGCGCCTCGCCCACGCGCCCGTGGTCGGCGACACCCCGCCGGTGCTGCTGCAGACCGCCGAGCACGAGGGCTGGCTGGACTGGGAGGTCGTTCCGTCGTTCGCCGCGTCCACGCCGTACGACCGGCACATCACCCTCGACGCCGCGACCGGTGACATCGCCTTCGGCCCGGCGGTACGGGAACCCGACGGCACCCTGCGCCAGTACGGGTCGGTGGCGCCCAAGGGTGCCGTCATCCGCGCGCTGCGCTACCGCACCGGCGGCGGCCGGGCCGGCAACGTGGCGCGCGGCGCCGTCAAGGTGCTGCGCACGTCCGTCCCGTACGTCTCCGAGGTCGTCAACCGGGAGGCGGCGCGCGGCGGCGTCGACGGCGAGACGGTGGAGGAGGCGAAGACCCGGGCGCCGATCACCCTGCGCGCCCAGGAGCGGGCGGTGACCCTGCGCGACTACGAGGAGCTGGCCCGCCGGGCCGCCCCCGAGACGGCCCGGATCACCTGCCTGGAGGGCGACGAGGGCGAGCACGGGGCGTACGCGGTACGGGTGCTGGTGGTGCCGCAGGCCGTGGCGGACCCCGGTGGCCGGCTGCGCTTCGAGCAACTGGTGCCCGGTGACGACCTGTTGCGCCGCATCACCCGCCACCTCGACGAACGGCGCCTGATCGGCACCCGGCTGGCGGTCGGCCCGCCCTTCTACCAGGGCGTCACGGTGGTCGCCACGGTGCACGCGTTCCGCGGCACCGACACGGACCGGGTGCGCCGCCAGGCGCACGACGCCCTGTACCGGCACCTCGACCCGCTGACCGGCGGCGCCGACGGCCGCGGCTGGCCCTTCGGCCGCCCCGTGCAGTCCGGCGAGGTCTTCGCCGTCCTCCAGCGCGTCCCCGGCGTCGAACTGGTCGACGAGGTCCAGCTCCACCCGGCCGACCCCCTGAACGGCAAGCGCGGCGACGCGACCGACCGCATCGACCTCGACCCCCCGTCCCTGGTCTTCTCCTTCGACCACCGCGTCCGAGTGATCGGAGACCGCCCGTGACCGACCGGACGCATGCCGGAGGGGACCGCCGGTGAGGGGATCCATCGACGGGCTGGGGTCCTCCTCGCCCATCGGGATGACGCTGCCCGCCGTGTTCGCCGACGACGAGCTGGCCCAGCGGTTCGTCGGCGGGCTCGACGAGGTGCTCGCGCCGATCCTGGCCGTCCTCGACAACCTGGACTCCTACTTCACGCCGTCCCTGGCACCGGTGGACTTCACCCGGTGGCTGGCCGGCTGGGTCGGCGCGGAGACCGACGGGAGCGAGCCCGAGGACCGGCTGCGCGCCGCCGTCGCCGCCGCCGCCTTCCTGCACCGGGTACGGGGCACCAGCCGCGGCCTGTCCGAAGCGGTGCGCCTCGTCTTCGGCGTGGCCCCGGAGATCACCGAGAGCGGCGGCGCCTCCTGGGACGCCCGGCCGCTCGGCCCGGTTCCCGGTGACCGCCGCCCCCGCCTGCACGTCTCCCTGCGGCTGCCCGACCCGACCCCGGCGGACGAACACCGCCTCGACAGCCTCGTGGCGGCCGCCCGCCCCGCCCACATGCCCTACACGGTCCAGGTGACCGCCGCCGAAAGGATTCCCGAGAGATGACCAGCCAGACCTCCGGCACGGGACGGGAGCCGGCGCGCAGCTGTGTCGAGTGCGGCACCCGCGCGGAGCCCGGCCAGTCCTTCTGCGACTCCTGCGGGGCGGTACTCGGCTGGGCCGGGAGCCCGGACCGGTCCGCCGCGGCCCCCGTACCCGCGGCGGCGAGCGGAAACGCGGGAGGTACGGGTACGGCCCGCACGGGCCAGGACGCTCCCGCCGCCGCCCGCGCCGCGACCGGCGCCCCGGCCGGGGGGCGCCCCGCCGGGGACGAGCCCCACCGGCGCGACGGTCACACCGGCGGTACCGGCGGCCCGGTGGGCGGGGGCCGGCCCGAGCAGGACCCCGCTTCCCGGCCGCACGCCGACACGGACGCGGGTGCGGGTACGGGTGCGGGTACGGGTGCCGCCAGCGGTGCCGGTTCCGCTGCCGGAGCCGGTTCCGCGCAGGGTTCCGGCGGGACCCGGCAACCGGAGGCCGCCCCGGCGCAGGCCGCGGCACCTCTGGCGTATCCCGAGCCCGCTGGCTTCGGCAGCACCCCGCTGTCACCGTCCCCCTCACCGTCACCGTCCGCGGCACCGTCGTCGGCGGCGTCCGGAGCGGGGACGTCCGGAGCAGGGACGCCCGGAGCAGGGGCGCCTGCCGCGGGCACGGCCGGTGCCGCCGCCGGGGCTGCCCCCGCCGGTCCGGGCGCGGACGTCTTCTCCGCCCTCTCCCCCCGCACCGCGGCCGGGGACGACGACTTCCCGCCCGACGCCGACACCGAGCCGAGGGTGGCCCTCGGCCACCCCGGCGGCCCGCACCACCCCGCGACCCCTGCCTCGGCCTCCGCCGACGAGCGGGCCAGGTCCCTGCTCATCCCCGTGAACGACCCCGAACCCCGGGCCGCCGTCGCGCCCGCCGTGGCTCCCGTGCTCCCGGGCCGCCCGGTCGCGAACCGCCCCCAGGTCCGCGCCCCGGGCCCCGAGTCGGGTCCGGAGAACGGCCCGCCGTGCCCCTGGTGCGGCACCCCCAACCGGCCCGACCGGCACTTCTGCGGCCGCTGCGCCATGCCGATGGCGGGCGGCCCGCGTCCGCCGGAGCGGCGGACCTGGTGGCGCCGACTGCTCGACTTCCGCACCGCGGAGACCCCGTGGGCGGGCGACCGCCCCCGGCTGCGCCGCGGCTTCGGACGCCTCATGAACTGGGTCGTCGGCGCCCTCGTACTCGGCCTGATCATCACCCTCGTCGTCAACATCGGCGACGGGGTCGACGCGACCCGCGACCACTTCGCCAAGCGCGCCCCGGTCGGCCCGGACAGCGTCAGGGCGTCCCGCTCGTACCCCGGTCACAGCCCGCAGCTCGCCTTCGACGGCCTGAGCAACACCTGGTGGGGGCCCGGCGTCTCGCAGTCCGGTGAGGGCGAGTGGGTCGAGGCCCGCTTCGACAACCCGACCCGGCTGCTGGACGTGGTCATCACCTCCGGCGTCTCGGCCAAGGTGGAGCACCTCCAGGAGTCGGCCCTGCCGAACCGCATCGAGGCGCAGATCACCACGGCCGACGGAAAGAAGAGCACCCGGATCATCAACCTCGACCGGAGCGCCGGCGGCCAGCGCCGCAAGTTCCGGGTGGGCGCGGTCGTCGCGGTGCGGTTCACCCTGCGCTCCGCCTACGCCGCCGACGCCAAGAAGCAGGTGTCCATCGCCGAGATCGAGCTCTTCACCCGCTCGAACGGCAGCAGGTCGTAACGCACGCCATGCCACGTCCGCCGGCCCCGCCCGGCGCCCGGTACGGCCTTTTCCCCCCACTACCACCCGATCCCGTTTCCCCCGCCCTCACCCGTCGTCGTCCGATCTCGTACGCAAGACGGACACCTCTGATGACTTATGACCACTCGCCACCGCATCATGAGCAGGTTGTTGTCTCACGATGCGGTCGGGGTTGACGTGACCATGGAAAAGCGCGGGATTCGGGTGGCGAGTGCCGTGGCGGGCTGCGCCCTGCTCCTCGCCGGCTGCGGCGGGCCGGGCGGCGACGGGGACGGCGCCGACTCCGCCGGACGCGAGCCCGTCACGGTCGCCAAGGCCCCCGCCCGGGTCCCCGTACCACTGGGCAGGGGCAGCGAGGTCGACAGCGACTTCAACGGCGACGGCCACCGCGACCTCGTACTCAACGACCTCGTGAAGCGCGACACCCACGGGGACGACGCCGGCATCGGGATCGTGTACGGGTCGGGCCGTGGACTCACCCCGGGCGCCCGGCAGTTGCTGAGCACCGCCCAGCACGCCGCCGCCACCGAGGGCCAGCTGCCCGCCGTCTTCGACGCGGAGGCGAGCTGCGACCTGGACGAGGACGGCTTCACCGACCTCGTCGTCTCGACCGATCCGCCGTACGACGGGCAGGGCCGGCCGCCGGTGCCGCTGCAGATCCTCTTCGGCTCGTCCCGTGGCCTGTCCGGCAAGGCGGTCAAGCTGACCATTCCCGCGCAGGCGCGTTTCGGCAACGACTGGCCGGACCAGCCGGTGTGCGGCGACTTCAACGGCGACGAGACCGACGATCTCGTCGTGCACGCCTCCGACGGCCAACTCAGCTACTTGCGCGGGCCCTTCACCCGCAAGGGGGCCCCGAAGGCGGCCGGCGCACCGCTCGCCTCGCCGGGCAACGTCCCGACCTCGCCGGCCGTGGACATCGACGGCGACGGCTACGACGACCTGCTCGTACGTACGGCCGAGGGAGCCGGTGCCTCCGAGTCCTCCCTCGTGCTGGGCGGACCGACCGGCCCCGCCGGTGACGCGATCGCCCTCCCGAAGGGTGTCGACGTCGCCTTCGGCCAGTTCGGCAGGGGCAAGGGGCTCGACGCGGCGATCGGCACGATGCGCGCCACGGCCCTGCGCTACGAGGTGCCGGGCACCCAGCGCGGTGAACTCGCCGTCGCCGGTACGGTCCTGGACGCCGGGGACTTCGACGGCGACGGGACGGGCGAACTCGTCTCCAGCGGTTCGCAGCTCAGGATCCTCAGGAGCGGTTCCGGCGGGGTGTCCGCGACCGGGATGGTGACCGTGCAGCCGCCCGCCCCCGGGACCACCCGGGTCCTGGCGGTGGCCGACTTCGACGGCGACGCACGGGCGGACCTCGTGGTGCGCGCCTACCGCGGGGACACGAAGGACACGGTCGCCGTGTACCCGGGCGCGAAGAAGGGCCTGCTCGCGCGGGAGCCCGCACTCACCTTCTCCACGTCCGGGTTCCTCGGCGCGGAGGGCTGATGCGCTTCCCGTCCGGGTCCCGGCGCCTCCTGCCGGTCGCCGTGGCGCTGCTCACCGGCGGCTGTCTGCTCGCGGGATGCAACGGTGAAGGCAGTACCACCGCCGGGCGGAAGACGCCGAGCACCGGAAACCCAAGCGCCGGAAGGCCGAGTGCCGGAAAACCGTCCGAGGACCCCCGTCCCGGTGACTTCAACGGCGACGGCCACGACGACTTCGCGACCGTCGTCACCTCGCGGTCCAAGGACGGATCGCGGGCCGCGGAGAAGCTGGTCGTGGTCTACGGCTCCGCCGGCGGCCTCGACCCCGCCTCGGCGCAGCGGACCGCACCGGGCGGGAAGGGGCTGTCCTTCACCTCCGTGCTCCGCACCGACCTCGACGGCGACGGCTTCACCGACCTGGTCGCCGGCCGCGGCGAGGGCGACACGCGGCCGGGGGCCCTCGCGCTCTTCGGCGGCGCCCGCGGCCTGGCCGCCGCGACCGAACTCGCCCTGCCCGCCGGCTTCCGCCCCCTGGCCGCCGCCGACTTCGACGGCGACGGCGCCACCGACCTGCTCGACGGCGGCCGGGGCGGCTCCGGCGGGGTGCTCCTTCTCGGCCCCTTCGACCGTGCGGGCACCCCTGAGCGGCAGATCGCGCTGGAGCTCGGGCAGCAGGGGTACGCGTCGCCCGTCTCGGCCACCACGGGCGACTTCGACGCCGACGGGAAGGCGGAGGTCGTCCTCACGTACGCCTTCGACGCGGAGGAGGACGAGAGCGCGCCCGAGGACGCGCACCTGGTCGCCCACTACGAGGGCGGCCCGGACGGACTCGTGCGCGAGCCCGCCCGCGAGCCCGCCATCAGCGAGGCCGTGGGCACCTCCGACGGCCCCCGCACCCCCGCCGCGGGCGACGCGGACGGCGACGGCATCGACGACCTGCTGCTGCCCACCCAGCTCGAGGTGGCCCCCGCGGACATGCCGGCCGCGGGCGGCGCGCTCACCGTGCTGTACGGCGCCGAGTCGGGCCTGGGCGGCGGGCGCGAGAAGTCGGTGATCGAGGGCGCGGACGGCGCGAAGCGGCGGACCGACTTCGGCAGTTCGCCCGCCGTCGGCGACGTCGACGGCGACGGGAGGCCGGACGTCGTCGTCAACACCCCGGGCTTCCGGCGCCACGACGGCAGGGTCACGCTGCTGCGCGGCGGATCCGGGGGCGTACCGTCCGCGGACGGCGAGCAGACCGTCGACGCCGAGACCGACGGACTGCCCGGCACCCCCAACCCGCACCGCTGGAACGCCTTCGACCACCGGCCCCCGCTGCTGGACGTGGACGGCGACGCCCACGCCGACGCCGTCGTCTTCGCACCGCTCTACGAAAAGCGCCGCGGCGCGTTCCTGGTGCTACGGGGCACACCCAAAGGCTTCACCCCAGAACAAACCCAACTCCTCACCCCAACAGCCCTGGGCGTCCCCCTACACCTGCCTTAGCCCGCATGTGCATTGCCGGGCGGTGGGGCGTCCGGGGGCCCGAGGCCCGAAGGGCCGTAGGGGCGCGGGGAACTGCGCGACCAGCCACAACGCACCCGCACCCACCCAACCACCCCCACCAACCTCACCGGCAATCCTCACCGCACTCACCCCGGGCGAGGCAAATCGAGACCCCACGTACAACCCCCCACCCTCCCCACGGGTCTTCCGATCGCCGACCACCTGTGAACCCCAGGGAAACCCCGGGCCAACACAAGTGGTACGCACCCACTGACGACGGGCACCCACCGGCGCCCCGCATGCCGCAGGAGGACCCGCATGCCCAAGCCCAAGCACCGGCGACTCACCCTCGCGACGGCAACCGCCGCCGCCCTGACGGGTGGTCTCCTCACCCTCGCACCAGCCACGAACGCAGCCGCAGCGGCAGTGCCCCCCTCCACCAGCGACTTCAACGCCGACGGCTACCCGGACCTCGCCGTGGGAGTCCCCGAAGGAACCGTCGGCGGCAAGGCGAGAGCCGGTTACGTCAGCGTCCTGTGGGGCGGCGAGAAGGGCACGGGCGCCCACGGCGGCATCCGCGTCACCCAGTCCACCGCCGAAGTGCCCGGCACCCCCGAGACGGGCGACCGCTTCGGCGCCTCCGCGGTTCTGGAGGACCTCAACGGCGACGGCGTCGCGGAACTCCTCGTCGGCGCCCCCGGCGAGGACGTCACCGGCCGCGGCACGGACGCGGGCCTGGTCTCCGTCGTGGGCGGCGCGAAGGGCGGCCCGGGCCCCGGCTCCAACGTCGTCACCGGCCCCGCCCCCTCGGCCGCGTACGGACTGTCGGTCGCCGCGGCCGACCTGACCGGCGACGGCAGCAGGGACATCGTGACCGGCGGCAGGGACAAGGTCGTCCTGCGCACCGCCGACGGCCTCGCCGCCACCGTCGTCACCGCCCCCATGGGCGGCCGCGCCCCGGTCCTGACCACCGGCGACTTCACCGGCGACGGCGCGAAGGACCTGGCGGTGGGGTACTGGACGAACGACCCGTTCACCCAGTCGCACGTACGGATCTGGGCGTGGGAACGGGCGGAGAAGGCCCTGGCCAACGTGTGGAACACCGACAACGCCGGTGTCTCCGCCCTCGCCTCGGGCGACTTCGACGGCGACGGCCACGACGACCTGGTGCTCGGCGAGTGCCGGGAGATCGCCGACGAGAACATCGACGACCCGTGCGGCCCGGAGGAGTACGCGAAGGGCGGCGGCCTCCACATCCACTACGGCGCCGACGCGAACGGCTCCTTCGGGTTCCGCAAGCAGACCCTGAACCAGGACACGGCCGGCGTACCCGGCGTCGCCGAGTCCGGTGACCGCTTCGGCGCGGCCCTCGCCGTGGCCGACCTCGACGGCGACGGCCGCGACGACCTGGTCGCGGGCGCCCCCGGCGAGGCGATCGGCACCCGTCCGGACGCGGGCGCGGCCACCCTGCTGTTCGGCACGGAGAACGGCCTGGCCGACGCGTCCGGCGAGGGCCACGCGGTCGCGTACCACCAGGGCACGCCGCGTGTCCCGGGCGCCGCGGAGCCCGGTGACGCCTTCGGCGCCGCCGTGGCGACGGGCGACCACGATCACGACGGCACCCCGGACCTCACGGTCGGCTCCCCCGGCGAGAACGCCGCGTCGGGTGGCCTGTGGCTCTTCCCGCGGGCGGGCGTAGACGGTTCCTACGCCCTCACCCCGGCACGGCTGGGACTGCCCGACCCGAAGAGCGCCCTCGCCTACGGACGGCCCCTGAGCAGCCGCTGACACGGTCACCGGGCAGTCGGCACCCCTGAGGCGCCCCTGAGGCGCCCCTCAAGAGGTCCCTTAGGGGATGTCACAGGTCGGCAGCAAAGCCGGTCCCGAAGCCCCGGGCCCGGCACGGGACTCCGCAGGACCAGGTACGTTCGATGGCGTGGCTGGATTCAGGATCGGACGCGGCCGGGACAACCGCACGCAGCAGGCGCCTCCGCAACAACCGCGGCAGCAGCCGTACGGACAGCAGGCCCCCCGGGGCGGCCCGTCGTACGGCTATCCCCCCGCGCCCGGGGCCCACCCGCAGCCGCCCCAGTACGGCGGCGGCAACGGCCCGCAGCGGTGGCCCCAGGGGAACGGACACGGCGAGCCGGAGTACTTCGGCGACCACGGTCACCACCCGCAGGCCCCGGACCCGTACGCGGCGAACCAACCGGGTCACACGACGGCCTTCTCGGTCGGCGAGGACCCGTACAGCCAGGGCGAGACCTACCGCGCGGGCCACACCGCCGCGCCCCCGGTCGGCCCGCGGCTGCACTGGAAGGACCTGCTGAGCGGCGTCGTCCTGCGCCCGAACCAGACCTTCCTGCAGATGCGCGACTACACGATGTGGGGCCCGGCCCTCGTCGTGACGTTCCTCTACGGCCTGCTGGCCGTCTTCGGCTTCGACGGCGCCCGCGCGGACGCCATCAACGCCACGCTGTCCAACGCGGTCCCCATCGTCCTGACGACGGCGGTCGCGATCGTGCTCAGCGCGTTCATCCTCGGCGTGGTCACCCACACCCTCGCCCGCCAGCTCGGCGGCGACGGCGCCTGGCAGCCCACGGTCGGCCTCTCCATGCTGATCATGTCGCTCACGGACGCGCCGCGCCTGATCGTCGCCATGTTCGCGAGCGGCGACGCGCCGTTCGTGCGGATCCTCGGCTGGGTGACCTGGGTGGCGGCCGGCGCGCTGTTCACGCTGATGGTCAACAAGTCGCACGACCTGCCGTGGCCCAAGGCCCTGGCAGCCTCGGCGATCCAGCTGATCGCGCTGCTGTCGATCATCAAGCTCGGCACGTTCTAGAAAAGATCCGAGGGGCTGCTCCCGCGCGGACGGCGGGAGCACCATGGACCCCATGAACCCCATGAACGCCGTGAACGCGATGGACGGCGAACCCACGCACCCCGCAGGAACCACCGGAACGACCCCGGGGACCACCGGAGCGGCGACAGGGACCACCGGAACGACCTCGGTGACCGACGAACCCGCGGATCTCGCCGCCATCAGCGCTCCGGGGCGCGTGGCCGGCCCCGACGAGGGGATCGGCCACGAGGAGCTCGCCCTCGCGGCCCGCAACCACGGCCTCCCCCTGGAGGCCCTGCGCTACGACGTGACCCCGCCCGGACTGCACTACATCCTCGTCCACTACGACATCCCGCCCGCCGACGCCGACACGTGGACGCTCACCGTGCAGGGCCGCGTCGGTACGCCCCTGACGCTGGACATGGCGGCCCTGCGCTCCCTCCCGAAGGTCACCCACCGCGTGACGATGGAGTGCGCGGGCAACGGCCGGGCCCGGCTCACCCCACGGCCCGTGAGCCAGCCCTGGCTGGTCGAGGCGGTCGGCACGGCGGACTGGACGGGCGTACCCCTGCGGACGCTGCTCGCGGAGGCGGGCGTACGGCCGGACGCCGTCGAGGCGGTCTTCACGGGAGCCGACCACGGGGTGGAACGCGGCGTCGAACAGGACTACCGCCGCAGCCTGTCCCTCGCGGACGCGACCGCCGCCGATCCGGAGGTCCTGGTGGCGTACGAGATGAACGGCGCCCCCCTCCCGCCGCAGCACGGTCACCCGCTGCGCCTGATCGTCCCCGCCTGGTACGGCATGGCGAGCGTGAAGTGGCTGACCGACATCACGCTCACCGACACCCCGTTCACCGGCTGCCAGCAGGCGGTGGCCTACCGCTACCGGCAGTCCCCCGACGAGCCCGGCGAACCGATCACCCGTATCGCCCCGCGCGCGCTGATGATCCCGCCCGGCTTCCCGGACTTCATGTCCCGCACCCGCGTCGTACGCCCCGGTCCCGTACGTCTGGAGGGCCGGGCCTGGTCGGGCCGCGCCCCGGTCACGAGGGTCGAGGTCAGCACGGACGACGGCACGTCATGGCAGGACGCCGGACTCGCCCCGCCGGGCGAACACTCCTGGTCCTGGCGCCACTGGCACACGACCTGGACCGCGGAACCGGGCCGGCACGTCCTGACGGCCCGCGCCACGGACGCCGAGGGCACGGTCCAGCCCCTCACCCAGCCCTGGAACCGCGGCGGCTTCGGCAACAACGAGGTCCAGCGCATCACGGTGGCCTGCGCGTAGGACACCACTGCGCACCGGGCCACTGCGCACGGGGCCACGGGCCACCCGCACCCGACCGAACCGGGCACGGGATGTCGGGTCCGGCACGGTACGCCGTTCCTAACGTGGTGGACGCAAGGGAAGGAGAGCGGGTTGGCCGAGTCGCTGGAGCGGTTGAACGAGGCCCTGGAGCACATCGAGTCGCGTCTCGACGAGCGGTTCGAGGTGACCGAGCTGGCACGGATCGCGAGGACGTCGGAGTACCACTTCCGGCGGCTGTTCTCCGCACTGGCGGGGCTCCCGCTGTCCGAGTACGTCCGGCGCAGGCGGCTCACCGTCGCGGGCGCCGAGGTACTGGCCGGGGAGCGGACGCTGCTGGAGATCGCGGTGCGGTACGGCTACGGCTCGGGGGAGGCGTTCGCGAGGGCGTTCCGGGCCATGCACGGCGTGGGCCCGGGCGAGGCCCGCCGCACCGGAGCCGTGCTGACCGCCCAGCCTCGCCTGTCCTTCCGTCTCGTCGTCGAAGGGAACAGCAGCATGCGATACCGGATCGTGGAGAAGGAAGCATTCCGGGTGGTCGGCAGGAGGATCCGTGTCCCGCTCGTCCACGAGGGGGTCAACCCGGAGATCGCACGGTTCATCCGGGGCATCGACCAGGAGACACTGCGCCGCGTCGGCGCCCTCTCCGACCAGGAGCCCAAGGGAATCGTGGGGGTGAGCGACAACCTCGACCCGAGCCGCGCGGAGGGCACCGAACTGGACTACTACCACGGCGTGGTGACGGGTTCGGCCGCCCCGGAGGACTTGGACGGACTCACCGTCCCGGCCGGCACGTGGGCCGTCTTCGAGAACTCGGGCCCGTTCCCGCAGGCGCTCCAGCACCTGTGGCGGGACGTGTTCACCCAGTGGTTCCCGTCCAACCCGTACCGGAGCAGGCCGGGCCCGGAGATCCTCCGCACCCAGCTCTCCCCGGACGCCACGGAGGCGGACGCGGAGCTGTGGATCCCGGTGGAACAGGGACCGCCGTCCTGAGCGGCCGCTGAAGCGGTCTACAGCGCCTCTCTGTTCTCCTTGGCCGCTTCCCCCGACCTGTGCACCGGCGGCAGAACACTCCACGGAAAGTTGATCCAGTCGTCGGTGCGCTTCCACACGTACTCGCACTTCACCAGTGACTGCGACTTCTCGTAGATGACGGCGGAGCGGACCTCGGCGACGGCGTCCACGCAGAAGTCGTGCACGAGCTTCAGCGTCTTGCCGGTGTCGGCCACGTCGTCCGTGATCAGCACCTTCTTGTCGGAGAAGTCGATGGTGTCCGGGACCGGCGCCAGCATGACCGGCATGTCGAGCGTGGTCCCGACGCCCGTGTAGAACTCCACGTTCACGAGGTGGATGTTCTTGCAGTCCAGGGCGTAGGCGAGTCCGCCGGCCACGAAGACGCCGCCGCGGGCGATGCTGAGCACGATGTCGGGCTCGTACCCGTCGTCGGCGATGGTCTGGGCGAGCTCGCGGACGGCCGTGCCGAAACGCTCGTAGCTGAGGTTCTCGCGCACGTCGCTCATACCTGGGTCCGGTGGAAGTTGAGGAAGGAACGCGAGGCGGTCGGGCCGCGCTGCCCCTGGTAGCGGGACCCGTACCGGTCGCTGCCGTAGGGGAACTCGGCCGACGAGCTGAGCTGGAACATGCACAGCTGCCCGATCTTCATCCCAGGCCAGAGCTTGATGGGGAGCGTCGCGAGGTTGGACAGCTCCAGGGTCACGTGCCCGGAGAACCCGGGGTCGATGAACCCGGCCGTGGAGTGTGTGACGAGCCCGAGCCGCCCGAGCGAGCTCTTGCCCTCGAGCCGGGAGGCGAGATCGTCGGGAAGCGAGACGACCTCGTAGGTACTGGCGAGGACGAACTCCCCGGGGTGCAGGATGAACGGCTCGTCGCCCTCGGGCTCCACGAGCCGCGTGAGATCGGCCTGCTCGACGGAGGGATCGATGTGCGGGTAGCGGTGGTTCTCGAACACCCGGAAGTAGCGGTCGAGCCGCACGTCGATGCTGGAGGGCTGCACCATGGAGGCGTCGTAGGGATCGATCCGTACGCGCCCGGCGTCGATCTCGGCCCGGATGTCCTTGTCAGAGAGAAGCACGTCCCGAGGATACGCAGAGCCCGCGGGCCCGCCACCATCCGGTCGTCGTGGCGGGCCCGCGGGCGTACGGACAGGCGGTGGCGGGGCGCACCCCGGCCACCTCAGTGCTTCTCCAGCTCCACCGGTACGACGTTGCGGAGCCGGGCGCAACGGGGGCAACGGATGAGCCGGCCAGGCCCGAGCCGCTCGGCCTGCTGCATCGGAAGCGATGCGGTGCTGAACACGTGCCCTTCGGCACAACGGACGACGGTGCTGCGTTCCATCAAGTCCTCAGAGTCCCTTCCCCAGGAGCCGCGTCTGACTGACGAGGAAGCCACATTACGGGATGAAAGGGACGGGCCCGCAGGCGGCACTCCGATCCCGCCGGGCCCCTCTCGCACCCCTCCACCGTACGCCTCAACTCCTGCGCCCCGCAGCCCCGTCCACCCCCCGGAACCACCACGGAACAAGCTCGGACCCCACGGCTTCAGCACCGGGGGCCCGCCATGAGGTATGGTGAATCCGCGTTTCCGACACCGGCACGAACCACTCGTTTCCGGCGTCTCACGCGGGTGTAGTTTAGTGGTAGAACATCAGCTTCCCAAGCTGAGAGTGCGAGTTCGATTCTCGTCACCCGCTCCACGCAGAACCCCCAGGTCATGGACCCGGGGGTTCTTTCATGCGTGGTCAATCCCCCACCCCGTACGCTGACCGCATGACGCGGTTGATCGTCGCAGCAGGAGGAGGGGGCGACGCTGTCGCCGCCGCGATGCTTCACACCGCCCTCTACGGCGACGAGGACCGGGCGGTGATCCTCACGTACGCGTGGGACCGCCTCCTCGTCGATCCGGTGCCGGGCCCCCGAGGACCTGACAACTTCACCGGCCTCCACCAGCTCACCCCGGCAGTCTGGACAGTGCCGGCGGACGCCCGCCCGATCGCACCAGCGGGATCCACACTCCCCCGTCTCGCGGCAGAGCTCCCGCACACCTTCGCCCTCATCGACCCGCACCACGGCGCCGGGGGCGTCACGCGCCAGCTCGAAGAGCTGATCACCCAGCTGTCGCCGGAGTCGATCGACCTGCTCGACGTGGGAGGCGACATCCTCGCCCGCGGCGACGAGCCGACACTGAAGAGCCCGCTCGCGGACGCGCTCACGCTCGCAGCGTGCTGCCAGGTGAACGCGCCCGCCCGCCTACTGGTCGCGGGCCCCGGACTGGACGGCGAACTCCCTCTTGCCGATCTGCGGGGTCTGCTCGGCGCCCTCATCCACACCTTCACCACGGAGGACGTGGAACCGGTCGGCTCGATCCTGGAGTGGCACCCTTCCGAGGTCACGGGAATGCTCGCCGCAACCGCCCGAGGAATCCGCGGAACCTGCGAAGTCCGAGACGCCGGCTTCCCCATCCCCCTCACGCACGAAGGCCCGACCGTCCACGAGGTCGACCTGGACGACGCCGTCACCCGCAACCAGTTGGCTCGCGCCGTCATGGCGACTGAGACCCTCGACGAAGCCGAGGCACACAGCCGCGAAATCTGCGGCTACTCGGAGATCGACTACGAGCGCAACAAGGCCGCATGGCTCAAGGACCAGCCGCCCGCGGATCTGGACCCACAATCCGTGTTGGCCGAACTCGACGAGTTCGATAATGAGGCGAGGCGCCGCGGAGTCACCCACACGACGTTCTGCCACCTCACCGAAGTCCTGAACCTCAACGCCTCTCAGCGCGAGGACTTGCGCCGACTCCTCATCAGCAGCCGCCCCGAGCAATACACGGCGCCCTTGTGGCGCATCGCGACCAACGGCCTTCAGCCCACAGCATGAGCGCGTTCAGCAGCGATCCTGCTCTGAACGCGCAGGAAGTGACGGGCAACGGCACTGAGGTCGACGTCGCCGCCAACCTGCTGAACGGCGACATCAGGCTGTCGATCCTCTGGACACAAGAGATCCTGCTGTCCCCCGACAGCGCAGACCAGGTGGCCCAGGCCCTGCAACGGGCCGCAGCACAAAGCCGCAAGATCACAGCCAACGAGCCCCAGCCGAAGCCTGAGTAACAACTTTCTTTACGGGTTCAAAGCAGCTCGCTCCGCTCACCGCGCGCGGCCCGGCCCCCGGCCGGGCCTGCACTCCTGTCTCCGCCCCGCTCCAGCCCGGCCGGCGCCCGTGCCGCGCTCAAAGCATGCAGCCACCTGATGCCAGAGAAGGGGTACGTCGTGGCCGGGGCGGTCAACTCCATGGCTGCAAGGAGCCACTTTGGGGATCGCGCAAAATCAGTTCCAGCCCGAAGTCGTTGCGCCCGACCTGGCCCGATATGAAGATCCTAACTTTCGAGAGCGCCGAAGACTCTGCGCAGCATTTCAGCGAGTTGCGAAGAGTCACTGCGCGTCATCCGGCCCGGAAACCACTCAACGAAAACTTCATAAATTCCGCGCTGCCCAGGATGTCGAGTAGCCCTATTTCTATAGGGCTGTATGGCCTGATCAACTCGCCTATTAAGAATCTTTCGCATTCTTTCATTTTTGACATTTTCGAGAGATACGCGGCTAGTTGGCGCGAGGCGCAATATCAGTAGAGGACGATACTCGCGACCGGCAAGCTTTTCTCGCCACTCGATGGAAGCCTCCCAGGCCCCCGACGCACTGAGAAAGGAGGTTATCTCTTCCTGCCGCTGCGCCTTTCGAGTAATCTGAAAGGCGAGTTCTTTGGCATATTGAGCAGTAGTGATTTTGGCGTCCAACTCCGTATGCTGGAGGTCGTTGTGAATATCCCCCAGACGCCCGATCACTTCAGAAAAGTCCTGGATGCGTTGATGCCGATCAAAGCTTACGCATTCCTCATATAGCTTCATGAGCTTGGAGGCCGATTCGTTGGAACAGGAACCCTTGACAGCACTATTAAGTTTCCCGGCGTTTCCGGCTACGTTGATCGGATCTGGATCTAAATTGACGAAGCAGAACGATAGAAGCTGCCCGAAAGAAAAAACATCGAGGGTTGGCTCTCTACTGTAAGCCGCCTTTGGATCAAATGCAATGTATTGCTCGGGAGCGGCATAGTACACAACTCCCATCGCGCTCTTAGTAGCCCTCTGGGTCTGAGTACTGAACCAAGCCAGATCAAAGTCAGTGAGATAGGGGAGATACTCCCCATCATCCGTATATCGGCAGACAATATTCTCTGGCTTAATGTCACGGTGAATCACGCTGTGCGAATGTGCATGTTCGATAGCCTCGGCAGACTTCAACAGGATTGAGATAATTTCCGAGGGGGACAGAAAAGTACCCGGCTGCAACTCTCGCAAATTGCTGCCATCGACATAGTCCATTACGAATCCCGTCGGGCAATCGCTGTACCGATGCACTCTAACGATCTGGGGGTGAGCTAGTAGCTGCATGGCGTCATAGCCGTTCCGGAACCGCTTCACTTTCTCACGGTCATGCAGTTCATGTGGATGATAAACCTTATAGGCGTAGATGGAACCTTCACCTTCTTTGTCTTCCACCTTAAAAACAGATCCGAACCCTCCAGCCCCAATCTGCTTTGTGACGATGCCCTCTCTCGTCTTCGTGCCAGTTTCGATCAGCCCCAGCTCGGTCTGATAACGCGTCAATGTGTCGCGCGCCTGCTGGTACGTTAGTCGGGTGGATAGGCCTGGAACTATGTCCTTCTCATCGAACCACTTCGAAATATTCTCTAGTCTGCGACATGACGCATAGTGCCCACTAGTACGCCAAGTGTTGATATCAAAGCCGGACTTAAGTCTATTATAGGAGTCCAAAAAATCCTGAGCTTCCAGCTCATAGCGCTCATAGTCTGCCTCGGGGGGAGGAGGTCCGAGTTCGGGTGTGAATCCAGTGCCAACCAAGAGGCGTCCGCGAACCTGGCCCCCAAAAATAGGCAGCTGATTCGATCCACCTTTCGACATTTCGCGTGAGATCACCTCGTAGATACTGTGACCAGTCACGCTGCCCGTGTGATCTGCTGCGGCTCCAGTCAGTGCATAAAGAAGATAGTATGTGAAAATTCCATGACCTAGGTTATTAGTCTCCCAGGCGCTTTGATTTTCAGAGCAAGCAGCAACTACAGCTGAAGAGGACCCGACTTGCCTCACCACCTCTAGAATCTCTGAATTTAGCAACTCGGAAACGCGCATAACAGAGCCATTGCGCCCTGTTACGGCTCCTCCGGAGTGGCAACAATCAAGGAGTACGAAGACTTGAGATTCTTGGGCCTCACTTGGCTCCAAGATTCGAAGGATGTCAGGGAGCGGTACACCTTCATCAAAGTCCCGATTGTCGTATGTGACAATATAGTGCCCTAGTTCCGTAGATGCCCCATGGCCGGAAAAGTAGAAGAGAATTTTGTCAGCACCAGAGTTTTTGGCATCAATCAGCCATCTAAAAATATTAGTCTTTGTAGCTTCATCATTTTGCAGAAGCGTCACATGGAACCCGTATTCCTCCATCTCAAGGACAGCTGCCACCTGATCGGCATCATGGACGGAACATGAGAGCTTCGGCCACCGATCTTTGTAGGCATCAATCCCCACGACCAGAGCAAGCGCCAGCTCCATAACCCCTCCTTGTGATCTGTGTCACATCATCTTAGAGTTCATCGCCCGAGGGCGCAGGCTGATCGGCAAACCTCCGCACCGCCGCGAGTCTTCAGGGGCGGACCCTCCCGAGGTGCCTTCATGGGTCAGCCGTAGCCACATGCCCTGTCAACAGCACAGGCGTGGCTGACGCCAGTGGGAGTGCAGCGAGGCATACGCGCACCCGGTCGGTCGTTTGAACCATCGTCGTGGCTGACTGTCGTCGAGCACCAACTATTGCCCGGATGGGGTCAGTTCGAAAGGTATGAAGCCGAGGAAGTGATCGAGGCGGCGGCTGGTCGGTGGTGACCACCAGCGTCGTCCCCTGGGTGCCGCAGGCTCGACCGCGAACGTGCACGGCGACCAGGACCTGGAGGTAGGTCGGCCGGCCTCGCAGCCGCCAGCTGTAGGTTGTGCCGTCGACAACGATCCGGTGTGATCGCTTGCGGCCAGTGCCATGACTCCCCCTCCAACAGCGAAGATGCTAGTTAGCCTGGTTCCGCCGCCCGTCTCAGAATCCGTCTCATTCAGCGCCGTGCAAGGCCGTTCAGACGGGACCGGAGGCGGTAGCTGCCCAGACAACTGGCCGTCCGTGAACTCAGGTGAACGGCCCCGTTCGAGCCCCCGGGACTACCACCACAGTTGGAAAGCGTGCACCCACAGTCCACAAGCAGCAGTGATTGGTGCGCGGCCGGCGCTGACAGGTCTCACTCTTGGCCATCGACGAAGCCCGACCGTTGGTTAGGCCCAAAGGATCCCTCGGACCGCCCCCAGACAGAACCGGGGATGCAGCTGCTCTACAGAGCTGGACACCTCGGAAACCGACCGCGCGTCCAAGACCCTAGCCACGACCACTGACAACCATGCCTGTGAATGTGGCGCTCTTCGACCGTGCTCCGCTCGCCCCCGCACCACAAGCGCACCAGATCGAGCGGGGAGCAGCGGGGAACCATGGTGAAGAGAGCCGAACCCGCCGAGGGCACACCACGAGCGTTTGCCCAGGTCAATAACAGGACCGCCCTCAAAAGCCAGCAGCTTCCCAAGCTGAGAGTGCGAGTTCGATTCTCGTCACCCGCTCCACATCGAAGCCCCAGGTCATCGGCCCGGGGCTTGTTTAGACACCATTTCAGTTGGCGAGTCTGCGGTGGCATATGAGGGTTGCGGCGATGGCGGTGAAGGCGAGGAAGTGTTCTGGCTTGCGTTCGTAGCGGCGGTGGAGGCGTCGGCAGCCGGACATCCAGGACACGGTCCGCTCGACGACCCAGCGGTGCCGGCCCAGCCGCCGGGACGACTCGATGCCCTTGCGGGCGATGCGGTGCTGGATGCCTCGCTGTGACAGCCATCGCCGCAGGTGCCGGTAGTCGTAGCCCTTGTCTGCGTGCAGCTTGCCGGGGCGTCGCCGGCGGGGTCCGTGAGGTGAGCGGATGGGTGCAATGCCGCGGACCAGCGGGATGAGGGCCTGGCTGTCGTGGAGGTTGGCGGCGGAGATGCCGATCGACAGCGGCAGGCCATTGCGGTCGACGATGAGGTGGATTTTCGATCCGGCTTTGGCGCGGTCAGTCGGATTCGGTCCCGTCAGCCGCCCCCTTTGAGGGCTCGAACGCTGACGGAGTCGATTGCGCACCGCGACCAGTCCAGCTTGCCCTGTGAGCCGAGTTCGTCCAGGACCAGACGGTGGAGCTTGGCCCATACCCGGGCCTCGGTCCACACGGTGAACCGGCGGAACGCCGTCACACCCGACAGCCCTAAACCCGGCGGCAGTTGGTTCCAGGTGCAGCCCGAAGTGGCTACGAAGATGATCGCGGCCAGCACCTCACGGTCGCCCCGCCGGCGGTGCCCTCCGCCTTGCGGGCGTTCCGGAGCCGGCGGGACCACCAGCTGGAACAACTCCCACAGCTCTTCTGGCGCCAATCGTTCGACAAGCGCAGCAGTCATCACCTCAGACTGCCGCAAGATCACACCAACTGAAATGGCGTCTTATTGACAGTACCCGTAACGCCTGCGGCGGCCCAACGGCCGTACGGCCCGGACGTCGCGCCGGCGAGCGCCACGTTCACCGCGTCGGCTAGGTCCAGGTCGAGCGCGTCGTAGCGGACTCGGACGGACTGCGCTGAGGCCAGAGAGTCCGGACGTGTCCGCGATGACGATGATCACGCGGTGGTTCCGGGATCCGTCTCGCGGCGGGCCGTGTCGGCGACCGCGTCACGGACGTCAGTCTTGGTCGGCGTACGCCCCGTCCCCTCGAACGTCTGTGAAAAAGGAGGCTCGTCCCAGACTTGGTTCGCCATGGCCGCGAGATGGATTCCCCGACGGGTGATCTCAGCCTCGCTCATGCCCCTCCTGCACACCTCGTACCAAGCACGCCCTGCACGCCCATGTGCAACTCCCGGCCCGTGAAGCCTTTCGGGCGCGAGACCGCCCTCCCCGAAGGTACGACGAAGTGCCAGTTTATCGAGGGGGGTTGCGCGGTCATGCCGGGTCGTTCTCGGGAACAGGTCTGCGATCGGGCACGGTCGGCCTTCTCGTTGACCGGTTCCGGATGTGCCGCGCTCCGAAGAGCGCGCCGATCCCTCGGCGATCTCCCAGCCGGGCCCCGCAGTCGTCGAGTTGTGTGTGAATCACTTCGGCCTTGTCCTCGGTCCGTAACGGGCGCATCCCTCGGCCGCCGTCCCTCGTCCCTCCTGGTGGTCGCGAGTCGACCCGGGAATCGGCGAGGAACTGCGGGAGAGCGGGCGGACATGGCACAGCACGGCGGCGGGCGGGGCTGGTACGGCAAGGTGCTCGGTGCGGCGGTCGGGGTGGTGCTGGCCGCCTCCGGTGCCTCGGTGTGGACCGCGACGGCCGGTCCCGTGGGCTCGTCGCCGAAGGCGGCCGCGTCGGCGACGCCCGGCGGTGACGTCGAGCCGGTCGCGGTGACCATCGCCCACGCCTCGGACAAGGGGCCGCGCGGCGTCAACATCACCATCGACGACGGCCCCACCCCGGTGTGGACCCCCCAAGTGCTGGACGTGCTGCGGGAGTACGGGGTGAAGGCCACGTTCTGCATGGTGGGGACGCAGGCGCAGGCCCATCCGGACCTCGTGAAGGAGGTGGTCGCGGCCGGGCACCGGCTGTGCGACCACTCGGTGTCGCACGACACCACCATGGACAAGAAGCCCGAGGCATACCAGTCGCAGGAGATCCTCGACGCCGAGCGCATGATCACCGAGGCGTCCGGGGGCGTACGGCCGATGTACTACCGGGCCCCCGGCGGTGCCTTCACCCCGTACAGCCGCGAGCTCGCCGCCTCCCGCGGTATGCGTCCGCTGGGCTGGAACGTGGACACCAAGGATTTCGAGGGCCCGGGCACGGACGCCATCGTCGCCACCGTCGAGCGGGAGCTGCCCAACGGGCCGACGCTCCTCTTCCACGACGCGGGTGGCGACCGTTCCCAGACCGTCGAGGCGCTGAGCCGGATCCTGCCCCGGCTCAAGGAGCAGGGCTACTCGTTCGGGTTCCCGGTGCGCTGAGCCGCGGTCAGGGGCGGGAGGTGCCCGCACCGGTCTGGTGGAGCAGCCTGGCCAGGAGCAGGGCGCCTCCCGTTGCCGCGCCCACCGCCAGGAAGCCTCCTGAGGAGCGCCAGGACAGTACCGACCAGCGTGACTGGGCGGAGAACAGTGATCCCGTACTCAGCCATGAGCCGGTCGAGATCAGGGACAGGGAGGAGCCGATCGAGCCCACCGACAGGGCGCTTCCGATCGAGCCGACCGACAGGGCCGAACCGACCGAGCCGATCGACAGCACCGAACCCACCGAGCCGATCGACAGCACGGAGTCCTGCGACCACAACGACAGCAGACTGGAACGAGCGGAGTCACGGCGGACCGGTCGTACGGACGACTTTGTCATGGGGCCATCCTGCCCGCTGTTCGCTCCGCCGTCGCGGGGATGCCCAAGCCGGGGGGCCAAGTTGTGGGCCCAATCTCGGGCCCAAGCCGGGAGGCCCACCCCAGCACGGCCGTCTCCGGAAACGGCCGTCTCCGGAAACGGCCGTGCCGGTACGGCCCCCTGGAGTCGGGGCCGTACCGGCACGAGGTTCCGCACCTGTGACGCGTGAGCCGGTCAGTTGGTGAAGGTGACGTACTTCCAGGCGCCGTGCGTCGTGGAGTTGACCGTGTCGCCGGAGGAACCGTTGATGTACGACGAGCGCATCCGGGCCCGGATGCCGGACTCGCCCGGGGCCTCCAGCCTCACGACCGACTTGCCGTTCGTGCCGACGGCGAAGTACTCGGAGCCCGAGTCGTACCAGGAGCCCTGGTAGTACACCTGCAGCTGGAAGCGCTGCTTGCGGCCGGTGTAGTGGTTCATCGACGTGGTGAACACCGGGTCGGTGTTCTTGCGGAACCAGGAGTACGTCGTGGAGCCGATCTTCGCCGTCTTGTAGTGCTTGGAGACGACGGTGGAGACCTTCACCCGGGCGTACGCCGTCGACGTCGCGGTCTTCGCGGCGGAGCGGGCGTCGCCGGCGAAGACCGCGGTGACGGTGGTGTCACGGGTCATGTCGACGGTCGCCGACAGGTCGCCCCTGGAGTTGACCTTCGCCGTCTTCAGCAGCTTCTTCGCCTTGTCGGAGCCGAAGGGATCCGCGTAGATCGCGACGGTACGGTTCTTGTACGTCGTCCCGAGGTGCGCGGTGAAGGAGACGTCCTTGCCGTACGCGTACACCTTGCCGTTGTTGGTGAGGCTCAGGGCGGTCGCCTTGCGCGAGACCTCCACCGTGTCGGAGCCGGCGGCGGCCGCGTGTGTGGCGTCGCCCGCGTAGGAGACCTTGTAGGTCACCTTGCCGCCGGCGGGCGGGGTGTCCGTGAAGGAGAAGCTGCCGTCCGCCTTCGTCCTGACGGCGGTCAGCGCCTTGCCCTGCGGGGACTCGACGTCCGTACGGGTCACGCTCAGGGACGTGCCCGCGGCGAGGGCGGTCCTCGACGTCAGCCCGCCCGTGACGGTGAGCTTCTTGGCCCGGTCCGACTTCGCGGGCGCCGACACCTTGAGCGCGGGCAGTTCCTTGGTGGGGTCGGTCAGGGCGCGCAGCGTGTACGTGCCGTAGGTGTTCACCGAGACGGCGAAGACCCTGCTGCTGTCCGGCGCCCACGCCAGGGCGCCGTCCACGAGGGGGTCGGAGCCGCTGCTGTTGCCGGTGTTGGGGAAGTCGTACTCCCGCACCGGCACCTGCTCACCGGGCCGGTGGATGTGGACGTCCGGGTCGTACACGGAGTCGCTGCCGGCCGCGACACTGCCGTCGGGCGCGACCCGCACCGCGTTCGGGTAGGCGTCGATGGGGTAGCCGGTCTGCTCGGCGAGGTCGGTGGCCGCGTAGGCGCCGATGCCGTAGCCGTACTCGGGGCTGCCCCAGGAGGTGAGGACCTGGCCGCCGTCGGGCGTCAGGTCGATCTGCTTCACGGCGGTGTCCATACCGCCCTTGACCCGCAGCGCGGCGCCGTCGGCCGAGACGTCGTACACGGCGAGGGCACCGCCGTTGCCGGCCACGAGGACGCCGGGGACGGCCGGGTCGGAGGCCAGGAACATGCCGTAGGCGCCGGAGAAGCCGACGTCCCCTCGCTGGGCGAGGTGCACGACGGGCTCGGCGCCCGAGACGTCGAGCGAGCCGAAGTCGGTGCCGTGGGCGAACCAGACCCAACCGTCCACCACTTCCAGGTCCCCGGGCGGCGCGCCCACCGGGTAGCTCGCGGTCTGGGTGTACGTGCCCGTCTCCACCGAGACGATGCGGTTGCCGCTCTTCACGGCCGCGTACACCTGCCCGGAGTCGGCGGACAGCGCGAGGCCCGTCACGCCCTGGAGCCCGGTCAGGGTCGCCCTGACGGCACCCGTGTAGTCGGTGACGACGATCTTGCCGCCGGTGGGATCGGAGACGTAGACCCGCTGATGGGCGCCGTCCACGACGATGTCCCCCACGGACGCCACCGGAAGTGTCTTCGCGGAGTCGGCCGAGGCCGGCCCCGCCGTTCCCGCCGCCAGGGCCGCGGAACCGAGGACGACCGCGAGTGCCGTCGCGATCGACATGCTGCGCCTGCGCACAGTGATGGTGACCCCCCACAGAGATGCCCGGTACGGCCGGGCATGGATGAACCGGCCGCGCGCTCCCCCGCACCGTCGACGGTGCGTCGACGCGGCCGAAGACGCAGCGTATGGCATGCCAGTGACAACGACGCCCGATTTTCGATCTTCGGGCGCCGGTCAGCCGTGCAGCGCGCGGTACGCCTCCGCCGCCCCCGGGTGCAGGGCGATGCCGCCCGTGCCGATCAGGCTGCCGACGTCCAGGAACTGGGTGCCGACCGCGTTGTCCGGGACCAGGGCGCTCGCGCGCCGGGCCAGCAGGCGGGTCACCGCCTCGGCGACCGCGCGCGGCAGGTCGGGACGGCACACCAGCAGGTTGGAGACGCCGATGGTGGCGACCCCGCCCGCCGACCGGTACGCGCCCTGCGGCAGGGACACCTCCTCCAGGCCGGAGCCGGCCAGGCCGTCCCGGCCGCCGAGGCGCGGCAGCAGCCCGGCCAGCGGCAGGAACCGCAGCCCGGGGCCGTCGTCGAGGCCGGTCAGGACCGGCAGCGGTACGCCGCCCGCGACGATCAGGGCCTCGATCGAGCCCGCCCGCATCGCGTCGGCCGCGTCGGCCGGCGGGAGGTGGAGTACGGGGACGTCGGTGCCGGGGGACAGACCCGCGGCGTGCAGGATCCGCTCGCCGAGCACGGCCGCGCCCGATCCGGTCGCACCGAGCGAGACGGTGTGGCCGCCCAGCTCGGACACCTCGCGCACGGGTGAGTCCGCCCGGACGACGAACTGCAGGTAGGTCTCGTACACCCGGCCGATCGCGCGCAGGGGCACCGGCCGCGGGAAGAGGTCGGTGCCCTGTGCGGCCAGCGCGGTGTCGGTGAGGACGAGGGCGAGGTCGGCGCGGCGGTCGCGGAGCAGTCCGATGTTGGTGAGGCTGCCCGCGGTGGTGCGGACGCGGCAGCTCAGGCGGGGGTACGCCCTCTCGATCTCCGCCGTCAGGAGGCGGCCGAAGGCTTCGTAGAAGGCGGTCGGTTCACCGGTCGCGACGCGCAGGACACCGCTGGGTCCGGGACGCGTCCGGGAGGCGTCGGCGGTGAGCGCGCCACCGAGGACGGCGACGGCCGCCGTGCCGAGCGCGGCGTGGAGAAGCGCACGGCGGTCGACGGGGACGGGGGCGTGAGCGGGAACGGGGAGCGGGCGCGGCCGGGAAGGCGGGGGCGGCTGGCTGTGCTGGCCCTGCCGGCCGTGCTGACCCTGCTTACTCTCTTGGCTCCACCGGCTGTGCTGGCTCTGCTGCTGGCCGTGCTGGTTCTGCTGGTTCTGGCGAGGGCCGGGGCGGGTCATCGTGCGGCACCTCCCCCGTCCCGGTGCCCGGCGCCGGCCGCTCCGGGCTCTCCCGGCGGCGGTCCTGGCGCCGGCACCACCGCCCGCGCCCTCAGCCCTCGCGGTCGCGCCGTGCTCAGCTCCAGGTGGCCGCCCCGGCCCGCCAGGAGCTGTTCGGCGATGGCCAGGCCCAGGCCCGTGCCCGAGGTGCCGTTCCGGCGCTGGCGGCCCGCGCGCCAGAATCGTGTGGTGGCCAGGGCCAGTTCCTGCGGGCCGAGGCCGGGGCCGTCGTCCGTCACCGTGAGGACCGCGAGGACCGCGGGTCCGCCGTCGGCGCGGCCCTCGGCGGTGGTGCAGTGGAGGGAGATGGCGGCGCCCTCGCCCGCGTACTTGATGGCATTGTCCAGGAGGATGTCCGCGACCTGCGCGAGTTCGCGGTCCGTGCAGGCGGCCGGGACCGGGACAGGGGATGCGGCCGGGCCGGTCCCGAGGGTCAGACGGGCGCCGGCGCGTTCGGCGACCGGTTCCCACAGGCGGTGCCGCTCGGCGGCCACCGCCGCCGCGTCGCAGCGGACGTCCGAACCGTCGGTCACGGCCAGTTCCCCGGCCCGGTGTTCCGCGGTGGCGAGGGCGAGCAGGTCGTCGAGGAGGGTCTCCAGGCGGTCGAGTTCGGTGGTCACGCCCGTGTACGTACGCTCGCCGGAGGGGGCCAGGTGCGGGTGCAGGGCGTCGACGCGCAGCCGGAGCGCCGCCATCGGGTTGCGCATCTGGTGGGACGTGTCGGCGACGAGCCTGCGCTGCTGCTCCAGGGCGGCGGTGACCGTACGGGCCATACGGTTGAAGCCGATCGCCAGCTGGCGCAGTTCCGGCGGCCCCGCGGCCCCGGTCTGCTCGGTCCGCTCGGGCGGGAGCCCGGCGGCGAGCTGCCCGACGGCCCGGTCCAGGCGGCGCAGCGGGCTGACCACCCACCCCGTCGCGGCCCGGGCGAGGACCGTGCAGGCGACGGCGACCAGCGCGGCCCCCGCGAGGACGGCGGCCCAGCGCCGGGTGATCTCCTCCGACGCGGTCCCCACCGAGGCCCGCAGCACCACGGCCCCGGAGACCCGGGTCCCGGTGCCGGCCGGCTCCGCGAACATCCGGTGCCCCCGTGACCAGGGCCGCAGCGCGCGGGAGGGGCGCGCGGTCTGGTTGCGCAGGGCCGCGTCGAGCAGCCGCGCGACGGCGGGGTCGACGGCCCGCATGCCGCCGGTCTGGACGACGGGCCTGCGGCGCGTGTCGGTGACGACGAGCGGTTCCCCGTACAGCTGGGTGTAGCGGCGGGCCTCGGCGGCGACGGCCGAGGTGTCGCCGGTCGCCGCCGCCTGGTCCATGAGGGCGGCGAAGCGGTCGAGGTCGGCGCTGCGGGCGAGGACCAGCTGCTGGGTGCGGTCGGACGCGGTGAACAGCAGCAGCGGTACGGCGAACGCGGCCACCGCGATCACGACGAACAGCAGCAGCGCGGCCTGGACCCTGGTGCGCACGCGTCGGCTCCTCAGTCCCGGGGGCCTTGGCCGTCCCGGCCGGCCCCGAAGCGGTAGCCGAAGCCCCGGATCGTCGTGAGCAGGCCGGGGCGGCGCAGTTTGGCGCGCAGCTGGGTGAGGTGGACGTCCAGGGAGCGGGACACGGCGTGGTGGGCGTCGCCCCACACCTCGTCCAGGACCTGCTCGCGGCTGACCGCCGTGCCCGCCCGTCCCGCCAGTACGGCGAGGATGTCGAACTCCTTGGTGGTCAGCTCGACCTCCGCCCCGGCGACCCGGACCCGGCGCGCGTCGAGGTCCACCTCGACGTCACCGGCACGCACGGTCCGTGCGGTCCGTGCGGCGGTCCTTCCGGCGGTAGCGTGCTGCGCGGTGTTACGCCGGGTGACGGCGTCGATGCGGGCGAGCAGTTCGGCGAGGCGTACCGGCTTGACGAGGTAGTCGTCGGCGCCGAGGCGCAGCCCGCGCACCACCGAGCGCTCGTCGCCGCGTGCGGTGAGCACCACCACCGGTATGTCGCTCACCGCCCGCAGGGCGCGCAGCACGTCCAGACCGTCGGTGTCGGGCAGGCCCAGATCGAGAAGGAGCAGGTCGGAGCTGCGGTGGTAGGTGAGGACATCCCTGCCGTAGCGGACCCGACGGGTCACGTGACCGTGGTCGTACAGGACCTCGACGAGCGCCGCGGCCACGCCGTCGTCGTCCTCGGCCAGCAGTACCTGCATCCCGTCCACCTCCCTCGGCCCCCGTCCTCCGCGGCTTCCCGGTCGTCGCCGCGGTCCGGCCGCCGCCACTCCCGGTAGTCACGAAACCGAATGTAGACCACACCGGCCGCGCACCCGCCGGAGTGTTAAGGGGACGTTAGTTCTGTGTCCGGCCCTCTCGTGCGGCGGTGCGGGACGGA
Source organism: Streptomyces sp. NPDC002701 (assembly GCF_042889045.1). Lineage (NCBI taxonomy): Bacteria > Bacillati > Actinomycetota > Actinomycetes > Kitasatosporales > Streptomycetaceae > Streptomyces > Streptomyces sp. NPDC002701. Next base: position 384,485 of record NZ_JBIAQL010000005.1, on the reverse strand, counting down.
GTGAGGCTGCACGGCACCCAGCAGCAGAGCAGCAGCCTGTGAAGGACGCCGTAAATGATCATCGACTGTCACGGTCACTACACGACCGCCCCGCCGGCCCTGGCGGCCTGGCGCGACCGGCAGACCGCCTCCCTGACCGACCCGTCGGCCGCCCCCTCCCCCGCGGACCTGCGCATCGGCGACGACGAACTGCGCGAGAGCGTCGAGCCGCACCAGGTGCGGCTGATGGACGAGCGCGGCATCGACGTGACGGTCTTCTCGCCGCGCGCCTCGTTCATGGCCCACCACGTGGGGGACTTCGCGACCTCCGCGGCCTGGGCCGCCCTGTGCAACGAACTCTGCTTCCGCGTCTCCCGGCTGTACCCGGAGCGGTTCGTGCCCGCCGCGATGCTCCCGCAGTCGCCCGGCGTCGACCCGGCCACCTGCATACCGGAACTCACCCGCTGCGTGGAGGAGTACGGGGCGGTCGCGGTGAACCTGAACCCCGACCCCTCCGGCGGCCACTGGACGGCCCCGCCGCTCACCGACCGCTCCTGGTACCCGCTCTACGAGAAGATGGTGGAGTACGACGTCCCGGCGATGATCCACGTCAGTACGAGCGTCAACCCCGCCTTCCACACCACCGGCGCGCACTACCTCAACGCCGACACCACGGCGTTCATGCAGCTGGTCCAGGGCGACCTGTTCGCCGACTTCCCGGCCCTGCGCCTCGTCATCCCGCACGGCGGCGGGGCTGTCCCCTACCACTGGGGCCGGTTCCGCGGCCTGGCGATGGCGCTCGGCAAGCCGCCGCTGGAGGAACACGTCCTCGGCAACGTCTCCTTCGACACCTGCGTCTACCACCAGGCCGGCTCGGACCTCCTCTACGACGTGGTCCCGGCCCGCAACATCCTGTTCGCCTCGGAGATGATCGGCGCGGTCCGCGACATCGACCCGTGCACCGGACACCACTTCGACGACACCCGCCGGTACGCCGAGGCCGCGCGCCTCTCCCCGGACGACCTGGCGGCGGTCCAGGAGCACAACGCCCGAGCGGTGTATCCGCGTCTGGACGCCCTCCTGAAGCGTCAGGGGCGGTGAGCCGCGTGAGCACCCCTTCCCCCGCGGCCCCCCTCGCTCCCAGGACGCCCGGCTGGCTGGACTGGTACACCGGTCCGTCCGCGCCCGCGTTCCGGCTGCCGCCCGGGACCGTCGACGCGCACTGCCACGTCTTCGGGCCGCAGGCGGAGTTCCCCTTCGCGCCCGAGCGGAAGTACACGCCCTGTGACGGCGGCAAGGAGGACCTGTTCGCGCTCCGCGACCACCTGGGCGTGGCGCGCAACGTCATCGTGCAGGCCACCTGTCACGGCGCCGACAACAGCGCCATGGTCGACGCCGTCCGGTCGGCCGGCGGCCGGGCGCGGGGCGTCGCGACGGTCCGCCCCGACATCGCGGAGAGCGAACTCCTCGCCCTGGACGCGGCGGGCGTGCGCGGGGTGCGCTTCAACTTCGTACGCCGTCTGGTGGACACCTCGCCCGCCGACGACTTGCTCATCATCGCCAGGAAGGTCGCCCCGCTGGGCTGGCACGTCGTCCTGTACTTCGAGAGCGTCGACCTGCCCGAACTGGAGGGCTTCTTCGGGTCGTTGCCCGTGCCCCTGGTCGTGGACCACATGGGGCGGCCGGACGTGACACAGCCGGTGGACGGGCCGCAGTTCACCCGCTTCCTGCGCTTCGTCGACGCCAACGACGTCTGGGTGAAGGTGAGTTGCCCCGAGCGCCTGACCGTCACCGGCCCGGCCGCCCTGCACGGCGAGCGCCACGCCTACACGGACGTCGTCCCCTTCGGCCGCCGCGTCGTGGCGGAGTTCCCCGACCGGGTGCTGTGGGGCACGGACTGGCCGCACCCCAACCTCACCGACCACATGCCGGACGACGGCCTGCTCGTCGACCACGTACCGCACGTGGCGGTCACCGCCGAGCAGCGGCACAAGCTCCTGGTCGCCAACCCGATGGGCCTGTACTGGCCCGGCGAGGACTTCTGACATGCAACAGGCCAACGCGCTGAACCGGCTGGACAGGCTGCCGGTCTCCCGGTTCCACAAGGTCACCCTGCTCGCCGTCGCCTTCGCGTACTTCTTCGAGTTCGCGGACATCAACAGCTTCGCCACCACCGCGCCCAAGCTGATCAAGCTGTGGGGTCTGACGGTCGACCAGGTCGCCTACGTCACCTCGCTCTCGTTCGTCGGCATGTTCGTCGGGGCGATCGTCGCCGGGTCCATCGCCGACCGGTGGGGCCGCAGACGGGCGCTGCTGTGGACGACGCTGTTCTTCGGCCTCTCCTCGTTCGCGGCGGTGTTCTCCTGGGATCTCGTCTCGCTCGGCGTGTTCCGGGTGCTGACCTCGGCGGGCCTGTCGGCGATGACCGTCGTGGGCGTCGTCTACGTCAACGAGATGTACCCGTCGGCGATCCGCGGCAAGTACCAGGCGTACGCCATCGCCATCGGCATCTGCGGCACGCCCGTCACCAACCTCATCGCCAGCGCGGTCGTCCCGCTCAACGACTGGTCGTGGCGGCTGGTCTACCTGTGGGGGTCCCTGGGCATCCTGCTCGTCCTCTTCGCCGGCCGTCTCAAGGAGTCGCCCCGCTGGCTGGAGAGCCGGGGTGAGCACGCCGCCGCGGACGCCGTCCTGCGGGAGATCGAGGCGGACGTCGCGGCCGAGAAGGGACCCCTGCCCGAGCCGGCGCCGCCGGTCGTCGGGACGCCGTCGACGAAGGCGCCGCTGCGGCTGCTCCTGCGGAAGAAGTACCTGTTCCCGACACTGCTGCTGTCCGTGCTGTGGATGACGCAGACCATCGGCTTCTTCGGCTACTCCAGCTGGGCGCCCACCCTGCTGGCCAAGGAGGGCTTCAGCGTCGAGAAGTCCGTCTTCTACGTGGCCCTCACCACCGTCGGCGCGCCGCTCGGCTGCTATCTGGCGTCGCTGGTCACCGACCGGTTCGAGCGGAAGTGGTGCCTGGTGGGCTTCGGCACGGTCATCGCGGTGTGCGGGCTGCTGTACGGGCTCACCTTCGACCCGGTGCTCATCATCGTGTTCGGCTTCCTGGTGAACCTGTTCGAGCGAGGCTACACGGCGCTCGCGTACGCGTACTCGCCCGAGCTGTTCGACACGCGGGCGCGGTCGTTGGGCACGAGTGTGTCGTACGGGCTGGGGCGGTTGTCGAACGCCGCCGGGCCGTTGATCGTGGCGGCGCTGTACACCGGGCAGGGGTATCGGGCCGTCTTCTGCTTCATCGCGGGGACGTGGATGGTGGGGGCGGTCGTTCTGGCGGTGTTCGGGGCGCGGACGCGCGCCGTGCGGCTCGCCGAGGCGGAGGGCAAGCGGGTCGGCGTACCCGCCTGACCCTGCTTGCCCTCCGGGGCGGGGATCAGCGGGTGCGTGGTCGGGGGGGGCGGGGGGGGGGGCGGGGGGCGGGGGCGCCGCCCCCCCCCACAACCGGGGGGGGGGGGGCCGCGGGCCGCCCCCCCCCCCCGCCGCCCCCCCCCCCCCCCGCCCCGCGCG